>CAIKCJ010000001.1 GCA_903825945.1 uncultured Actinomycetes bacterium
CGCAATGATCGCAGCCGTTTCCGTGACCGCGCAGAACGCGGAGAGCGTCAAGAGCGCGAGATCCAAATCTCTGAAGATGATGTTCTTCTTCCAGTAGGTGGTTTGCTCGACATTCTCGATTCTTACGCATTTATCCGCACCCAGGGCTACCTAGCCGGACCGAACGATGTCTACGTTTCACTCCAGCAGATCCGTCGTTACGGATTGCGTAAGGGCGATGTCATCACAGGTCAGGTTCGCGCACCGCGCGAGGGTGAGCGCAAAGAGAAGTTCAATGCACTCGTAAAGATCGACACAGTCAACGGCCTAGAGCCAGAGGCAGCTCGCGATCGTGTTGATTTCGCAAAGCTCGTTCCGCTCTACCCACAAGAGCGTCTTCGTTTGGAAACACTTCCAAATATTTTGACCACTCGTGTCATTGATCTTGTTGCACCTATTGGCAAGGGACAGCGCGGACTTATCGTTTCGCCTCCTAAGGCTGGTAAGACGATGGTCTTGCAATCTATTGCCAACGCAATCACCACTAATAATCCAGAAGTTCACTTGATGGTTGTTCTTGTTGATGAGCGTCCAGAAGAAGTGACAGATATGCAGCGCAGCGTTAAGGGTGAAGTTATTGCTTCGACCTTCGATCGCCCAGCTGATGATCACACCAGCGTTGCAGAGCTAGCGATTGAGCGCGCAAAGCGTTTGGTCGAAATGGGCCACGATGTCGTCGTGCTCCTCGATTCGATCACTCGTCTAGGTCGTGCATACAACATCTCAGCTCCAGCATCTGGACGTATTCTCTCGGGTGGTGTGGATTCAGCTGCCCTCTATCCGCCAAAGAAGTTCTTCGGTGCTGCTCGTAATATTGAAAACGGTGGATCTCTCACCATTCTTGCAACTGCTCTCGTTGAGACTGGTTCTAAGATGGATGAGGTTATCTTCGAAGAGTTCAAGGGCACCGGTAACATGGAGCTCAAGCTCGATCGTCGATTTGCCGATAAGCGCATTTTCCCTGCGGTTGATGTTGATGCATCAGGTACCCGTAAGGAAGAGATCTTGATGGGCAAGGAAGAGCTCAATATTGTCTGGCGTCTGCGCCGCGTATTGCACGCACTTGAGTCCCAGCAGGCACTCGAACTCCTTCTCGAGAAGATGAAGGGCACCAAGTCGAACGTCGAATTCTTGATGCAGATCCAGAAAACTACGATCAACGAGGCCGAAGCAGGATCATCTTCGGTCAACGGTAACTAGTCTCAATCACTCTCAAAATGACTCTCAAAATGACTCTCAAATAGGCCCCAGCTATTCTCCATTAGGCCCCCCAAATAGGGCCCTGGAAACTAGGGTAAGATTTAAGGGCTGGTTCACGGGATTTCCGACCCAGTACGTTTTGTTAGCTGTTCCACGCAGCTGACCCGAAAGACAGGTATCACCATGAAGCCAGAGATTCATCCAGAATATATCGAGACCACTGTTACATGTGGTTGCGGCAAGGTTTTCCAGACTCGCTCAACAAAGCCAACAGGCTCTATCTATGTTGAAGTTTGCTCTGAGTGCCATCCGTTCTACACAGGCAAGCAACGTATCTTGGATACTGGCGGCCGTGTTGCAGCATTCGAAAAGCGTTTCGGTAAGGCAACAGAAGCTAAGTAGCTTTCTTAAAAGACCGCGAGTTGCGCCCCACCAATTGTGGGCGCCCGCGGTCTTTTTTATTGGAAAAATTTAATCGGATATTTTTTAGCACGTCTTATTAATCTATAGGGAGCGATCATGACTCAAGCACACGACAAGTTCGGCAATGTGCACGAACTGCTCGATGAGTACATCCAGCTCGAAGCCGATCTAGCCGATCCATCGATCCATAATGACCAAGGTAAAGCTCGCCAACTCGGCAAACGTTACGCCCAACTCGGTCCTGTTATTGCGGGATACCGTGCATGGAAATCTGCGACAGAAGATCTAGCGGCTGGCCGCGAAATGGCAGCAGAGGATCCAAGCTTTGCGGGGGAGATCCCGCTTCTTGAATCAACCCTGGCGACAGCTGAAGAGAAGCTAGAGGAACTCTTGTTGCCTCGCGACCCTAATGATGATCGCGACGTGATCATGGAAATTAAAGCCGGAGTTGGCGGCGATGAGTCAGCGCTCTTCGCGGGTGACCTATTGCGCATGTATCAGCGCTATGCTGAAAAAAATGGCTGGAAGACTGAGGTTATCGATGCCACCGACTCTGAAATGGGTGGCTACAAAGATATTTCTATGGCAATTAAATCTAAGGGAGTCGCCGAGCCTGGACACACTCCTTATGCAAAACTTAAATTTGAAGGTGGCGTGCACCGCGTTCAGCGCGTTCCCGAGACGGAGTCGCAAGGCCGTATCCACACATCCGCAGCCGGTGTCCTCATTCTGGCCGAAGCTGATGAAGTCGATGTAGAGATTCGCCAGCAAGACCTGCGTATCGATGTCTATCGCTCATCTGGTCCTGGTGGACAGTCTGTTAACACCACCGACTCAGCGGTGCGCATTACCCACATTCCAACTGGCATCGTCGTCTCCTGCCAGAACGAAAAGTCACAGCTCCAGAACAAAGAATCTGCGATGCGTATCTTGCGCGCCCGCATGTTGGCCGCAGCTCAAGAAGAGGCAGACAGAATTGCATCGGAGGCGCGTAACGCACAGGTTAAATCTGTTGACCGCTCGGAGCGTATTCGCACCTACAACTTCCCAGAAAACCGTTTGAGCGATCACCGCGTTAACTTCAAAGCTAACAACCTAGATGCCGTGCTCAATGGCGAACTTGATGATGTGATCAATGCGCTACTTGAAGCAGATAAGGCAGCAAAGTTAGCGAGCAGCGATCACTAATGATTCGCAAAGATTTACTTCATATCACCAAGGATTACTTCAAGGCCCAAGATATTCCAACAGTTGATGCAGATTTACTGCTCGCACATTTGTTGGGCTGCAATAAGGGCGAGCTCCAACTTAAGCTGCTGAAATTAGATGATGAGCAGACTCGCGAGGTAGATCGCGAGCTGCGCCGCCTGGTCCTGCGTCGCCAAAATGGTGAACCAACTCAGTACATCATTGGTACCGCACCATTTCGCTATCTCAACCTCAAGGTTGGTCCGGGAGTATTGATCCCTCGCCCAGAGACAGAGAGCCTGGTCGAACTTGTAAAGGTTCGTATCGCAGAGATCGATCCAGCCACCCTTGTTAAGCCAGTCGAGATCATTGATTTGGGAGCAGGAAGCGGCTGCGTTGCGATCTCACTGGCAACAGAAGATTGTGGCAAAGAAGTCGATGTCACCGCAGTTGAGAAATCACCCGAAGCATTTGAGTGGCTAGAAGCCAATGTGATCGCAACTGGTGCAAAGGTAAAGACTCTTCTCGGCGATGTTGCTACAACGTGCGATGATGATCGTTTCGATATCGTTGTAGCCAACCCGCCATATATTCCAAAGATGCAGATCTTGCCGATTAATGTTCGCTTTGAGCCTGCTGAAGCTCTTTTTGGTGGCGCTGTCGATGGAATGGAAATCCCGAACCACTTTATTGCGGCAAGCGCCAGACTTCTTAAATGCGGAGGATTTGTGGCGATCGAGCATCATGAGTCACAAGAAGCCTTGATGGTTGCTGCCCTGGAGTCAGATTTCACCGAGATTAAGAGCGTCAAAGACCTTACTGGTCGTCCGAGATTTACGACTGGAATTCGAAAGAAGCGCTAGCGGTACCGCCGCACTGATCGAGTGACGTGGAATGCAAGTGCTAGTGATGGAATGACTTGCCATTCCAATATTTGCCTACGAGGTCGGCCAATCTTCAAGAAGCTCTCAGGAATTCCCTTAGGATGAAGCCATGCGTCAATCACAACACCCGCCCGTCGATGGTCAATCACTCGCACAACTGCGCTCACGCACGAGTGAGAAGTGGACGGGATTCGCTCCCGATGTCCTACCGATGCCCGTTGCTGAGATGGATTTTGAAATCGCTAAGCCGATTCGTGATGTGTTGTCCGAGATGATCTCCAGCTCTGACACTGGGTATATGGGTAGCAGTCTGCTTCTCGCGAACAACTTCGCTGCTTACGCCAAGTCAGCGTGGAACTGGGAAGTAGACCCACAGCAGTTTTATATCTGCACCGATGTAGGTGTGGGAATGGTGGAGATCAGCCGCCAGATCGTCCAGCCAGGTGATGCGATCATGATTCACTCACCGGTCTATTTCAACATGAGGACAAGCTGGATTAATGAACTTAAGTGCCAGCAATACGATGTCCCGCTTAAAAAAGATGGTTTGCATTACACACTGGACCTCGAGGGCATTGAAGCTGGATACAAGGCTGGTGTGAAACTCCACTATCTCTGTAATCCACACAACCCAACTGGCACTGTCTTCACGCGAGATGAACTAGGGAAGATTGCTGATCTGGCTAAGGAGTATGGCGTCATTGTTGCAAGTGATGAGATTCATGCACCGCTAAGTTTTAAAGAACACCCATTCACACCATTTTTGGATGTGAGCGAGGCTGCTCGTGAAGTAGGAGTCTGCGTAACATCAGCGAGTAAGTCTTGGAATTTAGCTGGACTTAAATGCGCACAGATCATCACGGCTCACCCCAAGACTAAAGCGCTGGCCGATGCCATGCCTCCTTCCGTTAAATTCAGAGCATCACTATTGGGTGCTCGTGCTAGCGCCGTTGCATACGAGTGCACTGATTGGCTAGAAGCGGCGATGCAGACACTCGATCGCAACCGAAAAGCGATCGCTATTCAATTAGCGGCGAAGCTTCCAGATGCCGGGTATCGCATCCCGGATTGCTCATACCTGGCGTGGATTGATCTTGGCGCTTACGAGCTTGGTGAAGATCCTGCTCTTACGATTTTGGAACGCGGAAAATTGGCAGTTTCTCCAGGAATCGCTTTTGGCCCATTCGCCGAACATTTCATTCGACTCAACTTTGCAACCAGTCTAGAAATCTTGACTGAAGGTATCGATCGATTGGTTGCTAGCCTTTAAAGGCTAGCTCAAGATCCTTAATCAGATCACTTGAGTGCTCGAGACCTAGTGAGAGACGCGCAAGAGACTGGGTAATTCCCATTGATGCTTTGAGCTTCTCATCTAACCTGCGGTGAGTTGTAGAAAATGGGTGAGTGATCAGCGATTTGCTGTCGCCTAGGTTGTTGGAGATATCAATAACCCGAAGCGCGTTCATCACCTTAAACAAATGCGCTTGGCCGCCTGCTACCTCAAATGAGAGCGTTGATCCGCCGCCGCCCATCTGGCTCTTGGCAAGCTCATAAGAAGGATGTGAAGGCAAGAATGGGTAGTTCACGCTTGTGACAGAGGGGACTGTCTCTAAGAATTGAGCAACAGCCAGTGCATTCTCGTTCATACGCACAACGCGCATCGACAGCGTTTCAAGAGATTTCACTAAGACCCAGGCGTTAAACGCACTCAGTGTCGGACCGGTGTGGCGAATAAATGGATTGAGATGGTTCTTGATGTAATCCTCGCTACCCAAGATTGCGCCACCTAAGACACGACCCTGGCCATCAATATGTTTTGTGGTGGAGTACATGACAACATCTGCGCCGAGTTGGAGTGGCTTTTGCATAATAGGTGAAGCCATTACGTTATCGACAATTACGGTTGCGCCAACTTTGTGGGCAAGATCAGAAACCATGCGGATATCCACGATCGCCAGCATTGGATTAGATGGAGTCTCGATAAAGACAACTTTGGTTGGCTTGTTGAGCGCTGCCGCCCATTGGGCAGGATCATTGCCATCAACAAACTCAACAGTGACGCCCCACTTAGGCAAAATCTCTGCGAGCACAACCCAGCACGAACTAAACATAGAAGCAGCAGCAACTATGTGATCGCCTTGAGAAACAAGGCAAGCCACCGATGCAAACATCGCAGACATTCCAGAACCTGTACCAACACAGAGCGGTGCACCTTCGATTGCAGCGAGGCGTTGCTCAAACATTGTCACAGTTGGATTGGCGAAGCGACCATAGAGGTAGTGGTCGACCTCATCGGCAAATGCATGGACAGCTTGCTCGGCACTGTCGTAGGTAAAACCACTCGTGAGATACATTGCCTCACCGGTTTCACCGAATCCTGATCGAGCTACGCCAGCTCGAACCGCCAGTGTGTCTTCGTGCAGATCCCACTGCGGGGTCTGGCCATCAACAGAGTTGGAGTATCCCCAAGGGCGGTGCTGGTGAGTCATGGACATATTCTAGAGGCTGAAAATACAGTGGCGAGACGCGCGTTTTTCATTATTTGAGAGGAGACTTACCTAATGAGCGAACCCGTGAGATACCAACTCAATAGATGGCAGAGCATCACTTTAGCCTCGGTGTTGGTAAGCGCTGTGATCATGCTCCTGAAATATCTAGGGGATGCGACCAAACATCCGTTGATGATTGCGCCATTTGCTGCAACTCTGATGTTGATTTTCTCGGTCACTCATAGCCCGTTTGTTAGAACGAAGAACATCGTGGGTGGATATATCGCTGGATCGCTCAGCGCGATCGCTTTATATAAACTCTTTGGGGCGAACATCTGGACTCTCGCTGCTTCAGCCGGACTCACTGTCTTGGTTATGGAGATTACCCACACGCTACATCCACCGGCCGCTGCGCTTCCTATTGTGATGGTGAGCGATCATGCGAGTTGGTCATTTCTTTGGACGCCGCTGGCTATTGGTGTTGCGATCTTGGTGGTCGCGGCGATTGCGCATCGTCAATTTATTAAGCGCTTTCCGATTCATGTTGCCTGAAGCACAGCGGACTTTTGGCGCACCACCGATAAATGCATCGAATTCCCATGGTCACACCTGGGTCCAGTCAGCCTCACGGGAGAGTCATCACGTAATGAATAAGTCACTAAAGGCATTAGCTCTCGCACTCACATTGGTCTGCGTGGCACCCACCTATGCCTCCGCAAGTATTCTGCCAAAGCCCGCCCCCACCCAAGTCTTTGCTAACAATTGTGGAATCGCAGAGATCAAGCCGTCTTCGCTAACTCAGTTCTGCGCTGATGCCGGTACGGAAGTAGCGAAGATTCGCTGGAACACCTGGTCAGCCAAAGGAGCTAGCGGCACTGGAATCCTTGCGATCAATAGTTGCGATCCTTACTGCGCAGGGGGCAAGATTTATCAGACAAAAGTCATTATTAATCTGAGTGGCCTACGAAAGACTCATGGCCATCAATATCTGCTTAGCGTCTCGGTGAAGCTTCCTAAAGGCGAAAAACTCAATCTGCCACCAAAAATGAAATCTGTTCCTGGTGGAATGAGTTGGATGAGCTCAGTCTGGACTACGCCGTGAGGCGTGCAATTAAGCCGTGAGGCGTGCAATTAAGCCGTGAGGCGTGCAATTAAGCCGTCCACTGCACGCTCAACCATCTCCAGCACCTTCTCGTAGGAATCAATAGTCTCGCCCCATGGGTCTGGCACTTGCAGGAGTTCGCCCGAACGAGAAGTTGGGTCGATACTCGATAGCTGCGGATCGAACTGTCGCAACATAAAGACTTTGGCTCGCTCTTCATCACTTTGAGCTGCATTGAGAATCATGGCTCGATTAGTGAGGTCCATGGCAAGAATTAAATCCTGGTCTCCAAATGAATTGCGAGAAAACTGTCTAGCCGTATGATCGTATTCATACCCGGCGTTCTGCCACGTCTTCACAGATAGCTTATGAGCGCCTTCACCAATGTGATAGTTGGATGTACCACTGCTTGAAACAACAATCTTTGGCGCTTCAATCTCTAAAGCCTTGTTATGCAATACCGCGGCGGCCAAAGGGGAGCGGCAGATATTGCCCAAGCAGACCATTTCGATTGAGATAGATGGCTTGCCGCTTAGGCTCTCGAGATAGGAGTCGTGAGAGATCATCAGGCCCAATCAACAATCTTGGCGTGAATATCATCATCTTCGCTGTTGCAATAGACGGCACACGCACGGTGGTAGCCAAGATCTTCTGGCTGATCAGCCCAATTCACTGTGGTCACGCACAAAGTCTATTGCTGCGGTCGAACAAATGACGGATCTCTTCTACCTATTTAGCTGTCACCCCTAGGTACTGTCTAATCAGAAAGTTTCAGAGTGATCGTCGAGTTCAAGGGCCCCCGATGTATCTAGCCCAAGCCGCTTTCTTTCAGCCTCAACGATCTGCGCTGCAACCTTTCGAGTCTCGATTTTTATTTCCTCATCTCGAAGTTCTCCAGACAATTCAGCGAGGTGACTGTCTCTGGCATAGGCATCGAATTCCACTGTCTTTTGGTGCAACATGTTTATCATCTGGGTGTCGACAGAGTCAGGAATTATCAGCCTATGAACATTAACGGTGCGTACCTGACCCATACGGTGTGCACGAGCAATGGCCTGGGTCTCTAAAGTTGGCTTAATCTGGGGCTCACAGAGGATCACGACCGACGCACTTTGAATGTTCAGCCCAGTGCCAGCGGCTTGAATCTGCCCTACAAGCACTCGTGGTTCGACGCTATTAGTGAATTGATCAACGATCTCTTGGCGCCTCTTGGGCGAGACGGACCCAGTGATTGGCTCTAGCGCCAGATCACCTAACTGGCGAGAAATGTTCTGAATGACAGATGTAAAGAACGAGAAGACGATTACCTTCTGATTGTTCGCATGTGCGTCATCGATAAGCTCGAGTAATCGCTCCATCTTGCTTGTCTGCTTGCCAACCTCCGGGATGAAGGCGGCACGTCGCATACCCATGAAGCTGCCCCGTTGCACGAACCCCAAGTAGCTTGTTTGGTCAACACCATCCCACGTGCAGTGCTCCTCAGTCTCAACAACATCGGGAAGTTCACCTAGAACCTGCTTAACGTTGCGACGCAGGTAGATAGGAGCCACAGCCTTCTTGAAGGGTTCGGGACCGGCAGCCAAGACAGCGTGATCGAGAGTATTGGCCAGATCACCGTTGATGACACTAGCTAGCCCCATGAATTCGCTCACTCGATTCTCCATTGGTGTACCGGTTAGAAATACAACACGCGGCCTGCCCAGAGTCCACTTATAAAGCTCTCGTGAGCGACCTGTATTGAGGTTCTTGGCAAAATGAGCCTCATCGACAACAAATAGATCAAGCTCTAGCGATCCTAAGGTCTGTTGATCGAGGCCAAAGTTCTTCAACGTATCGAATGTCGTTAGCGCGACGCCACCTTGCTCTAGCCAGCTTTTTAGTGCAGCTTCCTGCTCTGAGCCATGGATACGAATCGATGTCATTCGTGTGCGATTTTGAATCTCTCGCTCCCAGTTAATAATTACGCTCGCTGGACACACGATCAGATAACGAGATCCACCCTCTTTATGGACCTGGGTCAAAACCCCAAGAGCCTGCATGGTTTTTCCAAGACCCATCTCGTCTCCAATAATCACTCGCTTTTGGACGAGGGCAAATTGAATCCCGAAAATTTGGTATTTACGCAAAGTGGCATTGAGCAAGTTGGCATCGAATTCTCGGCTCTTAATCTTCTCGATTAGCTCCTGATTGAATTGTTCATACTCAGATCCAACATCTGATGAGCTCTGCGTCAAACTATCGAATATGGCTAGATAGTCACTGGCATTCTGCTCGTACTTAGCTTTAACAAGCGCTAATCCGGGGGAGGGTTTGCCCAACTCTTTAACAACGTTCGATGCGCGCTCCAGCACTGCACCAGTGGAAATTGAAGTGATGGCTTCTTCAATTTTTGTGGAAGCTTCTATCGCCTTGGCTTTATTCGATGAGGACGTAAAAAACCACTTAACTCGTCCACTCATGGGAGTGAGCAACGGAATGTTCTCAGCAAACACTTGGGAGAGCTCGGCAGCACGACCGGAGGTATCGCGATCAAACTCATTGAGAGTTTTAATCGACTCCAAATTATTCATAATCTGGAGAGTCTCTGGTCGATCGGAATTAAAATCTATTCTTGCTTGGATCGTCGCACTCACTGCATCAGCCATCTTGGTGACAACCTGGCGTAGCTCATAAGCCGTGGACTGACTCACTCCGTTGATGGCGGCAATATTTTGAACACTTCGCGAGTAGAGATCGGCCAGTGTCGAGATGCCAGCGCGTCTAAGCGCTTCAATCGGTACGCGAATCTCTGGAACATCACGAAGTCGATCGATGGGAACTTCACTGAGAGCGGTAAGGATCTGTTCCTGCTTAAGCTTTTCAGTGAGCTCGTTAACCTGTGACTCAAGCCGCACCTTCTCGGCTGCAATGGACTTTAGGTTGGAGAGTCCATTGCGCGCTTTAAAAGAGAGGTAGGAGATGTGCTGAAAGTCGATTCCCATACCTAGAATCTATAGTTAGCCTCCGACAATCGCTTCAGTTTGGCCATTCGAAGCAATACGGCTGAAATTCCGAAATACACCAGCGCCTCTAGAAATATAGGTGTCCAGTCGACACGAGCAGAAAGCTGTTTTACGTAGTCAATGTGTGAGGTGGTGACAAGTGAGAAGTCATAGGTACCGTGCATCACGACGCCAAACCAGATGTTGCCCGTATAGATCATGAGCGAACACTCGACGACACCAAAGGCAGCCGCATCGATCACTTGAGCGTTGGTCTGGGCAAAATCCTGCCCACCCCACAACATATTGGTGTAATGCTCGAGTCCAAAGGTGACTGATGAGACGGCAATAGCTAGGCCCCATCCAAAACGTTCAAACATTCCAAATATCAATCCTCGATTAAAGAAATCCTCACCCACACCGATCATTACGGTGAAGAGAATTGCTTCTGCAATCGTCCAGGCAGAAAATCCGGGCACGCGAACCTCAGAGAAGAAACTCGAGGAGACTAAGCAAATGACCACCAATCCAACAACGGT
The DNA here is from genome assembly GCA_903825945.1 of uncultured Actinomycetes bacterium. GTDB lineage: Bacteria > Actinomycetota > Actinomycetes > Nanopelagicales > Nanopelagicaceae > PALSA-747. Next base: position 10,846 of record CAIKCJ010000001.1, read on the forward strand.
CTCTTTCAAAGGCGCATAAAATCGCAACCTGCCCAGCGCTCCTGGACAGAAGATGGCCATAAGTCCGATCGAACACACCCCCGATACGGCGTGATAGGAGATGCCATTCCATGGCGTATCCCCGAAGGTCTTTGTGAATGGTATGAAGTCCAAGCCATAGACATCCCACGCGATGAGACCAGCTAGTGAAATCCATATCCATCGGATCGACAAATTTCTCATGCGATACAGAGACCGCTTCATGAAATTAACTATTCGAGACAATTTAAACCACTCCCGTTTTCTGAGCGACACCCTTGCCATGATGGATGCGTGAGCCCCTAAGGAGATCGAATCTAGACAGGGTCACTGACAATCAGCCCAAAAGGAAAAGTTGAATTTTGCCACCTTGCGATACTGCGCAAGCTAAAAAAAGTGACTTAAAGAGTAACCCGGTGATTAAGAGAGATCACTGGTTCGAGGTAAGGGTTTACATTTCGCGGACTTATTAAGGACTCTTCAACCTACCTGGACTAGGGAACTCGGCCTATGCTCGGATTTTACTGGTTAAACAGCCTCTCTCCATTACACGCCCTGAATTGGCAAAGCAGGCGGTTAGTTGGGATCCTTCGGCTTTCTCGGCAGCCAATTCGAGAAAAAAACTTATGTGGATCGGCGATCATGGGCATATATCAGAAAG
>CAIKCJ010000002.1 GCA_903825945.1 uncultured Actinomycetes bacterium
AGATCGACCGCACCCGCGGTATGGATATCACTTTCGTAACCACAGCCAAGACAGATGAAGAAGGTCGCGCATTACTTAAGGCGCTCGGCTTTCCATTCCGTGAGAACTAAGAGAGGCTCTTAATATGGCAAAGACATCACTCAAGGTTAAGGCCTCACGTAAGCCTAAGTTCAAGGTTCGCGGTTACACACGTTGCCAGCGTTGTGGTCGTCCACACGCTGTCTACCAAAAGTTCGGCATCTGCCGCATCTGCTTCCGCGAGATGGCTCACAAGGGCGAACTTCCTGGCATCACCAAGGCTTCTTGGTAAATCCAGTAATACGTTTTACTTCAGTAGTTCACTCTATAAAAAGTAATAAAAAAAACCACATAAACCCAAGCAGTACATAACTACAAGCTAGGTCTGATTCACGAATAAGAGATCTCAAGGATCTTGTGTCTTATTCACGAACAGAAACCGGTTTGAGAAAGGCCAGAGGCCACAGTATGACAATGACAGATCCGATCGCAGACATGCTTGCACGTCTGCGCAACGCGAACTCTGCGTACCACAACACGGTTTCAATGCCGTCGTCGTCGGTAAAAGTTCGCATTGCTGAAATTCTTAAGCAGGAGGGCTTCATCGCCAGCTTCAAGGTAGAAAATACCGTTGCTGGTTTTGGAAAGACTCTCACCATTGATTTGAAGTTTGGTGCAGATCGCGAGCGTTCAATCGCTGGTCTTCGCCGCGTTTCAAAGCCTGGTCTTCGTGTTTACGCGAAGTCAACAGCGCTTCCTAAGGTCCTCGGTGGCCTTGGCGTTGCAATCATCTCAACATCATCTGGTTTGCTTACTGATAAGCAAGCCAACAAGCAAGGGGTAGGCGGAGAAGTTCTCGCCTACGTATGGTGATTAGCTAATGTCACGTATCGGTCGTTCACCCATCACAATTCCAGCTGGAGTTGAAGTCAACATTTCAGGACAGGAAGTTGCTGTAAAGGGTCCTAAGGGATCACTTTCACACACGCTTGCTGGCCCAATCTCAATCGCGAAGGAAGAGTCAGTACTTGTCGTTGTGCGTCCAGACGACAGCCGTACAGCTCGCTCTCTTCACGGTCTTTCACGTACTTTGGTTGCCAACATGCTTGAAGGCGTTACCAATGGATACTCAAAGACAATCAACATCGTCGGCGTTGGTTACAAAGTTACCGAGAAGGGCTCAGATCTTGAGTTCGCTCTTGGCTATAGCCACGTTGTTCCTTTCAAGGCTCCTGAAGGCATCACCTTCAAAGTTGAGTCTGCTACCAAGCTCTCTGTTGTCGGTATCGACAAGCAGCTTGTTGGCGAAGTAGCTGCGAAGATTCAAAAGCTTCGTAAGGCTGATCCATACAAGGGTAAGGGTCTGCATCTAGAAGGCGCGAAGATTCGCCGCAAGCAAGGAAAGACAGGTAAGAAGTAATGGCTATCGGTGTAAAAGTTGTTAAAGGCTCGGCTCAGAACGCCCGCCGTCGTCGCCACTTCCGTGTCCGCAAGCGTGTAGTCGGTTCTGCCGAGCGTCCACGTCTTGTTGTTTCACGTTCATCTCGTCACCTTGTAGCGCAGATCGTTGATGATTCAATCGGTCAGACACTTGCTTCGGCATCAACTCTCGAGAGCGCACTGCGCGAATCAAAGGCTGATAAGACTGCAAAGGCTCGCATCATTGGTGCAGAACTCGCAAAGCGCGCTAAGGAAAAGGGAATTTCTACAGTGGTCTTCGACCGCGGTGGAAACAAGTACACCGGTCGCATTGCAGCTCTTGCAGATGCTGCTCGTGAGAATGGATTGGACTTCTAATGGCTACTCCTCCAGCAAATACAAATGCGGGTGACCGCGGTCCACGTACCGGCGGCAACGCTGGCCAAAGTGACCGTCGTCGTCGCGATGGAGCTCCCGAAAAAGAGAAGTCTCCATACACAGAGCGCGTGGTCTTCATTAACCGTGTAGCAAAGGTTGTTAAGGGCGGACGTCGTTTCTCCTTCACAGCACTTGTTGTCGTTGGTGACGGAAAAGGCACTGTAGGCGTCGGTTACGGCAAGGCGAAGGAAGTTCCACAAGCCATCGCTAAGGCTGTTGAAGATGCTAAGAAGCAGTTCTTCAAAGTCCCACTTCTTAACGGAACTATTCCTCACCCAGTTCAGGGTGAAGCTGCAGCTGGCGTAGTTCTTCTACGCCCTGCATCACCTGGTACAGGAGTTATCGCTGGCGGTCCAGTACGTGCAGTACTTGAGTGCGTAGGTATCAGCGATGTTCTTACCAAGTCTCTTGGATCTAATAACCCCATCAACATGGTTCATGCCACCGCCGCAGCTCTAAAGATGTTGGAAAACCCAACAGCTATCGCAGCTCGTCGTGGTCTGCCTCTTGAAGATGTCGCACCTGCAGCAATTGCTCGTGCCGTAGCAGCATCGGTTGGTGCATAATGCCTCGTCTAAAAGTTACCCAACTACGTTCCAAGGTAGGTGCTCGTCCAGAGCATCGCGATACTTTGCGTTCACTCGGTTTAAAGCGCATTGGTGATGTCGTCGTAAAGGAAGATCGTCCCGAGATTCGCGGAATGGTCGTTGCTGTACGCCACATGATCAAGGTTGAGGAGGTCGAATAACATGGTACTCAAGGTTCATCATCTACGTCCGGCTCCGGGCGCAAAGAAAGCGCGTACTCGTAAGGGTCGCGGTGAAGCTTCAAAGGGTAAGACTGCAGGTCGTGGTGGCAAGGGAACACGTGCTCGTAACGTTGTTCGTGCCGGCTTCGAAGGTGGTCAACTTCCTCTCGTTATGCGTCTTCCAAAGCTCCGTGGTTTCAAGAACCCAGAGCGCGTGGAATACCAGCCAGTGAATGTCTCAACAATCAACGCTCTCTATCCAAAGGGTGGACAGGTTACTGTTGAAGATCTCATTGCTAAGGGCGCAGTCCGCGATGGATACCCAATCAAGGTCCTCGGAAATGGCGACATTTCTGTCAAGGTCACTGTCGTGGCGCACGCCTTCTCTGCTTCAGCATCTGAAAAGATTGCTGCTGCTGGCGGATCTGTTACCAAGCTTTAATAGAAGCTCCCAACAGGCCAAAATCAGTACGAACCTCACTACCTAAGAGATATTAGAAGGAGAAGTTAGATGCTTTCAGCGTTTGGAAAGGCTTTTAAGACGCCAGATCTGCGCGTAAAGATTTTCTTCACCTTGGCCATCATGGCCCTCTTCCGTTTCGGTTCTATTGTTCCAACACCAGGTGTTTCCTACAAGAACGTCCAGAGCTGTCTTAACCAGACCAGCTCTGGCGGTCTTTTTGGACTCATCAACCTATTCAGTGGTGGCGCGCTTCTTCACTTGTCAGTCTTCGCACTTGGCATCATGCCGTACATCACCAGCTCAATCATTATTCAGCTTTTGACTGTTGTCATTCCTCGCTTTGAAGCTCTCAAGAATGAGGGTCAGTCTGGAAATGCAACTCTTACTCAGTACACACGTTATTTGACTGTTGGTCTTGCAATCTTGCAATCCACTGGCTTGATCGCTGTTGCTCGTTCAACCGGTCGCCTCTTTAGCGGATGTACTCTTCCAATCGTTCCTGATTCTTCATGGACACGCATTGTCACCATGGTTTTGGTGATGACAGCTGGTACCGCAGTAATCATGTGGCTTGGTGAATTGATCACCGATCGTGGTGTTGGTAACGGAATGTCGATCTTGATCTTCACATCAATCGCATCTGGTTTCCCAACTCAGCTCTGGTCAATCAAGCAACAAAAGGGTTGGTTCCCATTTGCCTTCGTTATGGCAGTTGGAATCTTGACCGTTGCTGCAGTTGTATTCGTTGAGCAAGCTCAGCGTCGTATTCCTGTTCAATATGCTAAGCGTCAAGTAGGACGTCAGTCATATGGCGGAACATCTACCTATATTCCAATCAAGGTAAACCAAGCTGGTGTTATTCCCGTAATTTTTGCATCATCATTGCTCTACATCCCATCACTGATTGTGAACTTCTCTGGCTCAACAGCTAAGTGGTCAGTCTGGGTTCAGCAGAACTTGGTTAAGGGCGATCACCCTATTTACATCATTTCCTACGCGCTTCTCATCATCTTCTTCACCTACTTCTATGTTGCAATCACATTCAACCCAGATGAAGTTGCAGATAACATGAAGCAATATGGTGGATTTATTCCAGGTATCCGTGCTGGAAAGCCAACTGCGCAATATCTTCAATATGTGCTTTCTCGTATCACCGCTCCAGGTTCGCTATACCTAGCATTTGTTGCAATCATTCCGATCATTGCCTTGATTATGTTCCAAGCATCAACCAACTTCCCATTCGGTGGAACTGCGATCTTGATCGTTGTTGGTGTTGGACTTGATACCGCTAAGCAGATTGAAAGCCAACTACAACAGCGTTCATACGAAGGCTTCCTTCGCTAATGCGCTTAATCCTGGTTGGTCCACCAGGTGCGGGGAAGGGAACTCAAGCAGTTCACTTGGCTGCGCACTATTCCATTCCGCATATCTCTACTGGAGATATCTTTCGCGCCAACATCAAGGGCGAAACAGAGCTTGGAAAACTTGCTAAGTCATATATGGATGCCGGAAATCTTGTTCCTGACTCAGTGACTAACGAGATGGTGAAAGATCGTCTTGCACAAGGAGATCTTGGCAACGGCTTTTTGCTCGATGGATATCCGCGAAATATCGGACAAGCAGAGTTTCTTGGCGATGTACTCGCTACCTTAAAAACCCCACTAGATGCTGTTCTAGAGCTCGCAATTGAGAACTCTGAGATCATCAAGCGCCTATCAGGTCGTCGTATCTGTCGTGGTTGTGGAGCGAGTTATCACGTTCTTTTTGAGAAGCCAGCGGTCGTAGATATCTGCGATAAGTGCGGGGGAGAGCTTTACCAGCGCGCCGATGATCAAGAAGACGTCATTGCAAATCGCCTCAATGTCTACAAAGAGCAGACCGCTCCTATTGTGGATTTTTATCGCAACGCCGGACTTCTAAAAGTCATTAGCGCTCTTGGTGATGTTTCAGAGATCAGCGCTCTTGCAATTTCAACGCTCGGAAATTAAAGGGCTCTTGCACGCATGAGCATTCAGATTAAAACTCTCGATCAACTTAAGTTGATGCGTAAAGCTGGGATAATCGTGGGTCAGGCGCTTGAACTCATGCGCGCTGCGATCGCCCCTGGTGTTACTTCATTAGACCTCGATGCCATCGCTGCTGATTTTCTCAAGAAGAATAATGCGCAACCGTCATTTTTGAATTACCACGGATACCCCAATGTTATCTGCGCCTCGGTCAACCAAGAGGTAGTTCACGGAATTCCGAATGAACGACCAATGGTTGAGGGCGATGTCATGTCAATTGATTTTGGCGCGATCGTCGAAGGCTGGCATGGTGATTCTGCAATCTCAGTTGGAGTCGGCCAGGTCTCGCCAGAAAATCAGTTGCTCATGGATACCTGCGAAGGCTCGATGTGGGCAGGAATTGCCGCAGCAAAAGTCGGCGGACACCTCACTGATCTCTCGTATGCGATTGAGCAGTACATCAAGTCTGAGAATAAATATGGCAAATATGGAATTGTCCGTGAATATGGTGGCCATGGCATTGGCACCGAGATGCACCAAGATCCGCACCTGCTCAACTATGGCCCGGCGGGAATGGGTCCAGAGCTCAAGGCTGGCATTGCGCTCGCTGTCGAGCCAATGATCACCCGTGGGACTGAGAAGATGCGCGTTCTCTCCGATGATTGGACTGTCGTGACGGGGGATGGCTCATTTGCCGCCCACTTCGAGCAATCCTTCGCCCTTTTGCCAGATGGCAAGCCTTTTGTCCTGACCGCCCTCGATGGTGGCAAGGCCAAGCTAGGGGAGCTAGGGGTTGAGATCTCGGATCTGCTGGTCTAGCTGTTCTGGTTTGGTGTAGCCCTGCTAGCACAGTTAGCTCGCGGATTTCGTATTTTCGCCCTTTGACCTTAGGATTGCCCTCTGCCTAGAAATGGGCGGCACAACCTTTGGGTGTAAAAACCCAAGTCACTCAACCCTGTTCAGAAACGTAGGTACTGCTTGGCTAAGAAAGATGGCGCAATCGAAATCGAAGGCACCGTAGCTGAAGCATTGCCCAACGCAATGTTCCGAGTTGAACTGACAAATGGACACAAAGTTCTTGCACACATCAGTGGCAAGATGCGACAGAACTACATTCGCATCCTTCCTGAAGATCGTGTGATTGTTGAACTAAGTCCATATGACCTCACACGAGGTCGAATCATTTATCGTTATAAGTAAAAATACTTTTACTTATTTAAGTGTGAAAGAGGAACATCGTGAAAGTTAAGCCAAGCGTGAAGAAGATTTGCGACAAGTGCAAAGTCATTCGTCGTAATGGTCGCGTCATGGTCATTTGCGAGAACCTTCGTCACAAGCAACGCCAAGGCTAAATAAAACGCTGATAAAACAGCTAATAAATAGCTTGTAAAAAAACCGAATACGCGTGATGTAACTGAAGAGAAATCTTCAGACCCTCGGACTGGTAGGCCGAGGCCCAGTTACCCAACTGGGGACATTGCGAAGGACCTTCCAGATTAAAGAAAAAGGGTAAGCGATATGGCACGTCTTGTTGGTGTCGATCTACCTCGCGAAAAGCGAGTCGAGATCGCACTCACCTATATTTTCGGGATTGGATTGACCCGCGCGCACGCAACATTAGCTGCGACCGGCATCAACCCAGATACCCGCGTTAAAGATCTTCAAGAGCCAGAATTGGCATCGCTTCGTGAATTTATCGAAGCAAATTACAAAATCGAAGGTGACCTTCGCCGCGAAATCGCAAGCGATATCCGCC
>CAIKCJ010000003.1 GCA_903825945.1 uncultured Actinomycetes bacterium
CACAGCAAACTCTGCGCCAACTTTCTGGGCACCATCGCGCGCGATATCAATGTTTGCCGCTGAGACTGCGCGTAGGTTATGGCCATTGGCGCGGATCGCACGAGCGTGAACTTCACCGATAAAGCCAAGTCCGATAATGCCGGCATTTAATGTCGCCACTCGCGTCTGCTCTCTCTCTGTGCGGGAGAAGGTATTAGTACTCATCACTTCAATTCCTACTTCTTCTTCGCTAGGGCAACAGCCAAAATAATGATGAGGCCGCGGATAATTTGTTGTTCACTTACTGGCAAGCCTGCCAAGATCAAGCCGTTGTTGATTAAGCCAACGAGGAGTGCGCCAAAGAGGGTGCCGATGATTGTTCCGCCACCGCCAAAGAGGCTTGTTCCGCCAAGGATTACGGCAGCGATCGCCGAGAGCTCATCGCCTGTTCCCCACTCATACCGCCCGGTTTGCAGACGACCGGCATAGATCATGCCTGCGATCGCAGCAACGGTCGATGAGATAAGAAGAACGGTGAACTTGATGCGCTTGGTATCGATACCGTTGAATTCAGCGGCATCACGGTTTCCACCTGTTGCAAGGATACGACGACCCAATGTGGTGCGAGTCAAAGTGACCCAACCAATAAGGACTGCGCTAAAGCTCCAAAAGATCACACTAGGAAACTTTCCGATAGAGCCCGAACCGAAGATTCGATTGAAGCCATCGTTGAGAATTGGAATAGGGGCATAGTCGGTAATGAGGGCTGCTGTTCCGACAGCCACTCCTGACATTCCAAGTGTCACGAGGAAACTAGGTATTCCTATCCGTGATACGAGGAAACCATTGGCTGCTCCCACAAGCAGCCCTACCCCTATTCCTGCACATACACCTGCGATTGCGCCGTGATCACGAATTGTGATCGCGACAACGACAGAGGAGAGACCGGCAACTCCGCCGATCGAAAGATCAATTTCAGCACAGGCAATAACTAAGGTCATCGCAACAGCCATCACCGAGATTGTCGCCGTCTGGCGGAAGATATTCAATAAGTTGTTGGGACCAAGGAAGCCATCGTTATGCAGGAGCACTGCAAAGAAGAGGAAGATCAGCGCGAACATCCAGTAAATAAAGCTGGCGCGCCAATCGAAGCGAGTAGGTGTCTTGATCTTCATGCGTTTATCCCTTGCACCATGAGTTGGAGGTGGTCTTCGTCTCGTATTTCATGACGCTCAAGAGCATCACGAATTTCGCCATTTTTAATAATCAGGATTCGATCACAGACTCCCAGCAACTCTGGCAGTTCTGATGAAATAAGAATGATGGAATTTCCTCGTGCAGCAAGTGAGCGGACTAACTTCATGATTTCAACCTTGGTTCCAATATCTACCCCAACCGTTGGTTCATCCATCAAGATAATCGATGGGTTTGTCGCTACCCACTTCGCAATAACAACCTTCTGCTGATTGCCTCCAGAGAGCAGCTTTACCTGGCGATTGGCCTCAGGCGGGCGAATCTCAAAGTCAG
>CAIKCJ010000004.1 GCA_903825945.1 uncultured Actinomycetes bacterium
CGAACTTCAATCATTTGTTCGCGAAGGACTGCGTTCTTACCTGCGTTACTGGTGCGACACTTTTCGTCTGCCTCTCTGGTCGCACGATGAAATCGTCGGACGAGTTGTGGTCATCAATGATCACCTCTTGCGAGATGCTCTCGCGGCGGGTAAAGGCGCCATCGTTTCTCTGCCTCACGCGGGGAACTGGGATCACGCCGGTGCTTATTACTGCCAGACCGGTGCGCCTGTCGTTACGGTTGCCGAACATTTAGAACCCGAAAAATTATTTAGAAAATTCCTGGACTATCGCCAATCTCTGGGTATGGAAGTTCTAGATGCCAGTGCCCGCTCGCTCGCACTTCTCTCGCAAAGACTTCGCCAAGGTCGACTCATTGCACTCGTTGCAGATCGCGATCTCTCTAAGAATGGCGTCGATGTTAGCTTCTGCGGGGGACCCGCTCGCATGCCTGCGGGACCTGCCGTCCTCTCCATTCAAACTGGCGCGCCGCTTCTCACTGCATTTGTAAGGTATGTAGAAGTTGGTATCGAAATTACCTTTGAACCAGCGATTGAAATACCAGCAGAAGGAACAACCTCCACCAAAGTTGCCGCAATGATTCAGGAGAGCGCGACTAGATTAGAGGGACATCTCAAGGAGCATCTCACCGATTGGCATATGCTCCAGAGAATCTGGATCGATGGAGATTTCAAGGAACGCGAATGATTGATAAGAAATTACGAATCGGAATGGTTTGTCCCTATGGTTGGGATATCCCCGGAGGAGTGCAGATTCATGTTCGCGAATTGGCAGAACATTTTGTCGCCGAGGGCCATCACGTTTCTGTAATTGCACCGGTGAGTGATGATGAATCAATCTCAGATGCATGGCTTGTTAGTGCTGGACGACCAGTTCCTATTCCATTTAATGGTTCGGTCGCCCGTGTTCTCTTCGGCCCGATCGCTGCTTCAAGAGTGCGACAGTGGATTGCCCAGGGGGATTTTGATGTACTGCACATGCATGAACCGGGTATTCCTTCTCTCTCGCTACTCGCATGTTGGGCAGCTGAAGGGGCAATGGTCGGAACTTTCCACGCTTCGACTCCAAAACTCCGTGCGATTGCATCGGTTGGGCCTCTCATTGAACCGATGATCGAGAAGTTGAGCGCTCGAATTGCAGTGAGCCAGATGGCGCAAGAGACGTTAAATAATCTCTACGGAACTGAAGCGGTAGTAATTCCTAATGGAATTGATTATGCCCGGTTCTCGTATTTGAGCGCGGAGGAGAAGCGAGCAAGGGGCGCAAAATTACGGATTGGATTTCTTGGAAGATTTGAAGAGACAAGAAAAGGTTTGCCACTTCTGTTAGAGGCATTACCAAAGATTGTTAAGGCCATTCCTAATGTGGAATTGGTAGTGGCGGGACCTGGAGATCAAGAAAAAGTACTTGATCGCCTTGATTCATATCTTTTAAGGCACATTAGATTCTTGGGACGTTTAAGTGAAGAGGAGAAGGTGGATTTCCTCGCCTCACTCGATCTATACGTTGCACCGAATACTGGTGGCGAGTCTTTCGGAATTATCCTTGCTGAGGCGATGGCCTCTGGAGCTCCAGTTCTGGCGAGCAATATTCCTGCCTTCGTGGATCTATTGGCGATTGGAGAATGTGGAAGTACCTTCGAGTCAGAGAATTCCGCCGATCTTGCGCAGAAGGCGATCGAACTATTGCGTAATTCAGCGCATTTACAACAACTTGCTGAGAATGGTCGAGATGCCGCGATTCGTTTCGATTGGGCAAGTGTTGCTACCCAGATAATGAGCGTCTACGAAGTTGCAATGACCGGCCAAGGCAAAGTTGCCGTTGGTTCAGAGAACGCAAGCTGGAAGAAGAGCAGATAATGATGACAGTGGTAGCTACCGCTTTGGTGCTCATCCTTTTTGCTTGGTATCTCTCATTTTCTGCGGCTCGACTGGATCGTCTTCATCATCGCGTTGAAACATCGTGGGAACATCTAGATGCGCTCTTGCAAAGACGCGCTGCTTTGGCTTTGGAAATTTCGCATCAAGCCGATTTGGATCCAGCCACCGCTTTAATCTTGACGCAGTCAGCGTATGTAAGTCGTGAAGAGTCTATTGCTGACCGCAATGATGCCGAGCGTTCGCTCTCTGAATCCTTGAAGTTTTTGCGGGACAGTGCGAGAAACGATGAGATTCAGATATCGGTGCCACTATTGGATGAGTTAAGTGCTCTCACGGAGAAGATCACCTTGGCAATTTCGATTCACCTTGAAGCCGTTAACTCGGTCTCAAAATTGCGCGCAAAAATGATCTATCGACTCTTCCACCTTGCCGGAAAGGCAACACTCCCAAAGATCTACTCATTTGAAGAGGACTCCTTGTAATGAAATTGAATTCGAAATTATTTGTTATCCCAGTTCTCCTCTCGTCTGTCTTCCTTTTAACTAGTTGTGGTTCAAGTTCGTCAACCAGTACAACTAAAAGTCCAACAGTTGCGACAAATGTATTAACTGGATTGCCCGGAGTTAATGGCCCCGTTCTTTTCGTGAAGATCGATGACACACGCCCCGCGCATCCACAAATTGGTTTAGATAGCGCAGATGTTGTTTACATCGAACAAGTTGAGGGTGGGCTAACTCGGCTTGCCGCGGTCTTCAGCAATAAATTGCCTCCACTCATCGGACCGATCCGTTCAGCACGAATTAGCGATATTGATTTGATGGCCAACTATGGTCGGGTCGGTATGGCATATAGCGGAGCACAAACTCTCTTCCTCCCAGTTCTTCGTGCTGCAAATATTGAAGATATCGGTGCAGATACAGAGCCAGCATCCATCTACTCACGCGATGCGACGCGATCAGCGCCAACTAATATGGTCTTGAATCCGAAGGCACTTCTCAATAAATCCATCACTAAGGAGAATCGACAGATCGTTACGGCTAAGTCTGTTGGCTGGAAATTTGGAGATCTTCCGGTCGGGGGAGTTCCTATTAAGAGCGTTGAGATTAAATGGCCAGCCGCTAAGTACAAGGCGGTCTGGTCGAAGGCCGCAGGACAATGGAATATGTATTACAACGGCACCCTTGATGTTGCTGCAAATGGTAAGCAACTAGGTTCGCCTACATTTGTGATTCAAGAGGTGAGCATCACCCCATCGATTTATCATGATCACAACGGGAGTTTTACCCCTTTTAGCAACACCATTGGTTCAGGAACCGGATATCTACTCCGCGATGGGCAAGAGATTCCGGTCTTCTGGAATCGTGCCAGCGCTACTGAACCCACCACGTGGACTCTCAAGGATGGCTCTCCCGCCTACTTCCACACAGGTCAGGTATGGATTGCACTTACCGACCAAACTCCTAAATTTGTCTACCCTGCTTCTGGGACGCCAAGCCCTTCCGCTTCAAAGTAGACTAAACCTCTTGCCCCAGGGGCATCGTTAGGAAAGCGGAATCCCACAATGGGATGTAAGCGTTGAGATCTTCGAGGAGTTGTAAATGTCTGAGCAGAGCGAAAAGGTAACTGGAACCGGTCGAGTCAAGCGCGGAATGGCAGAAATGCTCAAGGGCGGCGTCATCATGGATGTCGTTAACGTTGAACAAGCCAAGATCGCTGAAGATGCTGGTGCAGTAGCTGTGATGGCTTTGGAGCGAGTACCTGCTGATATTCGTGCGCAAGGTGGCGTCGCTCGTATGTCAGATCCAGACATGATCGAGAAGATTCAAGCCGCTGTATCAATCCCAGTAATGGCCAAGGCACGCATCGGTCATTTTGTAGAGGCGCAGATTCTGCAGAGCCTTGGCGTGGATTACATCGATGAATCTGAAGTTTTAACACCCGCTGACTACGAGAACCACATCGATAAGTGGAACTTCACCGTTCCATTCGTCTGTGGAGCAACTAATTTGGGTGAAGCCCTTCGTCGTATCAACGAAGGCGCCGCGATGATTCGTTCTAAGGGTGAAGCCGGAACTGGCGATGTTTCAAATGCAACAACTCACATGCGCAAGATTTCTCAAGAGATTCGTCGCCTCACCTCAATGCGTGAGGATGAGTTGTACGTTGCGGCAAAAGAATTGCAAGCTCCTTATGAATTGGTTAAAGAAGTTGCACAGACCGGAAAACTTCCAGTCGTGCTCTTTACCGCTGGTGGAATTGCAACCCCTGCAGATGCAGCGATGATGATGCAGCTCGGTGCCGATGGTGTCTTCGTTGGCTCTGGAATCTTCAAATCTGGAAACCCTGCAGCTCGCGCTAGCGCGTGTGTAAAGGCAGTAACTTATTACACCGATGCGAAGGTTGTCGCTGATGTCTCACGCGGTCTCGGGGATGCAATGGTCGGAATCAACGTTGCAGATATTCCAGTTCCACACCGTTTGGCAGAGCGCGGCTGGTAATAGCCGCACCTTTCTATGCTTGTCGGAGTTTTAGCGCTGCAAGGAGATTTTCGCGAACATCTCTTTGCTCTGGCTGAATGTGGTGTCGAGGCTATTGCCGTAAAAAGCCTTGAAGAAATCAATTTGATCGATGCCTTGGTTTTGCCTGGCGGAGAGTCAACGACCATCGCCAAATTGGCCCGAACTTTTGGCCTTTTTGATCGAATCCAGGAGCGCATCCAATCTGGTTTACCTACCTATGGTTCATGCGCCGGAATGATCTTGTTGGCCGATCGGATTACTGGGGCGGCGGTAGGGCAGGAGAGTTTTGGCGGCATGGATATAACTGTGCGCCGCAACGCCTTTGGCCGTCAGGTTGATTCATTCGAGGCAGATCTGAACATGACGGGGATTACCGCACCAGCAATAAGGGCAATCTTCATCCGCGCTCCGTGGGTAGAGATGGTCGGAAGCGGTGTGGAAGTTTTGGCATCTGTCGAAATTGATGGAGAATTGCACCCTGTTGCGGTCCAGCAGGGAAACTTGCTGGCTACCTCTTTTCACCCGGAGATTACTGGGGACAATCGAGTGCACCGCTATTTCATCGAAACGATTTGTAAGGCAGCCGTTGCGTAACAGTGCGCAGGGTTTTTAAAGTGAGAACAAGGTTGGTGAGTTAAATGTCAGGCCATTCCAAGTGGGCAACGACAAAGCATAAGAAGGCGGTTATCGACTCTCGTCGCGCTAAGAACTTTGCAAAATTAATTAAAGCTATCGAAATCGCAGCACGAAATGGCGGTCCAGATATCGATGGCAACCCAACTCTCTTTGATGCAATTGCTAAGGCGAAGAAGAACTCGATGCCTGCCGATAACATCGATCGCGCAGTTAAGCGAGGCGGTGGTTTGGAATCTGGCGGAGCTGACTGGCAGACGATTATGTATGAGGGCTATGCACCCGGTGGCGTTGCACTAATGATCGAATGTTTGACGGATAGTCGCAACCGCGCTGCATCGGAAGTTCGCGTTGCTGTAACTCGCAACGGCGGCTCTATGGCGGACCCAGGCTCTGTTTCCTACATGTTTAATCGCAAAGGCGTTGTGCTGGTCAATAAGGTTGCTGGCGTAACCGAAGATCGCATTCTTGAAGTTGTTCTAGATGCCGGCTGCGAAGAGGTTAATGATCTCGGCGATTCTTTTGAAATTGTCTCCGAACCGAGCGATCTTGTAGCGGTGAGAACTGCTTTGCAGGGAGCTGGAATTGATTATGAATCTGCAGATACCTCATTCTTGCCATCTCTCTCAGTTCCACTCGATGCAGAGACGGCGACAAAGGTTTTCAATCTGATTGATGCAATCGAAGAGCTTGATGACGTTCAAAACGTATATGGAAACTTTGATGTGTCTGATGAGGTAATGGCCAGCCTCGGAGATTAGGCTTGCAGGCATGAGAGTGCTTGGAATCGACCCGGGATTAACCCGCTGTGGTTTAGGCGTGGTTGATGGCAAAGGTTCCCAGATACTTTCAATGGTTGACGTTGGAGTCATTCGAACAACCGTTGATGCACCACTTGAGATGCGTCTCCTTGAACTTGAAACCGAGATCTCTCAATGGATAATTCGAGTTCAACCCGATGTGATCGCCGTCGAGCGTGTCTTCTCGCAGTTGAATGTGAAAACGGCGATGGCCACAGGTCAAGCTGCAGGCGTTGCACTTTTATTAGCTGCAAAAGCGGGAATTCCGGTTGTTATGCATACCCCATCTGAAGTTAAAGCCGCGGTCTCAGGATC
>CAIKCJ010000005.1 GCA_903825945.1 uncultured Actinomycetes bacterium
CAGCTAAGAAAGCACCAGCTAAGAAAGCACCAGCTAAGAAAGCACCAGCTAAGAAAGCACCAGCTAAGAAAGCACCAGCTAAGAAAGCACCAGCTAAGAAAGCACCAGCTAAGAAAGCTAGCAAGTAAGTACATCGATAGTGTCGGAGATTCGCTATTCAACCCGGTACCGGACAAAGAACGGACAAACGTCTTATCTGTTGCACAAAAGGTAATCGGAAAACTTAGAAACACGCTTGTGATCAGCGCCTTTGTAAGTGCGTTGTGACGGACTCGAACCCCCGACCCGGTGATTAAGAGTTACCTACTTCTTAATCGGCGTCCGCCAGAAATCGATTAGTGGGAACTTTCGATCGCTGAGAGTTTTTGCATCGCGGATCTCAATTGACCCTTCCCAATCGTCGGGGAGGGATTTGATTATTGCCTCTAGCGCGGAGTTGGCGTCGGGGAGTTCGAACTCCTCCTTGTAATTGCGTTGCTCAAAGACATCCGCGCAGATTGCGTAATAGTTTGGCATTAACGAAAAGATTAACGAAAAGATTAACGAACTGAGCGCAGAACCGCAGTGACCTTACCTAAGATCTCGGCGTTATCTCCATCAATCGGTGCATAGTTGTCATTGGCGGGCAGAAGCCAGATGTGACCATCTTTCTTGGAGAGAGTCTTTACTGTGGCCTCGCCATCAATCATCGCAGCGACGATCTCGCCCTTCTCTGCTGATTTTTGAGAACGAATCACAACGAAATCTCCATCGCAGATTGCAAGATCAATCATGGAGTCGCCGACAACCTTAAGTAAGAAGAGTTCGCCTTTGCCGACCAATGACTCTGGGAGGGGATAGACCTCTTCAACATGCTGTTCTGCGGTGATCGGACCACCAGCAGCAATGCGACCCACAAGAGGGATATTGACAGTCTTCTCTGGCTTAATGGCATCTTCGTGCTCGACTACCTCAAAGGCGCGACCTTTGGTGGCGTCCTTGCGGATAAATCCTTTTTCAATGAGAGCGTCGATCTGGTAGCTGACAGAGGCCGGGGAGGCTAGGCCCGCTGCGGCACCGATTTCACGCATAGAAGGCGGATATCCCTGAGTAGCGATGGCTTCTTTAATGACGCTCAAAATGAGCTCCTGGCGCGTGGTTAGCCCACTGTCCGTTGGCTCAGCTTCCTCGAGGGAGATGGCTGGCTTGGATGAAGTGTCCTTTTTGCTCATGGATTAATGGTAGATGAAGAATCCGGAAAAGTCGAACACTTGTTCGAAAAAATATTGCCAATGTCAGTGGGGTGGTCTATCTTTATCTATAGAACAGATGTTCGAATCCCCTCGAACATCAGGTGCTACTGAGTAAAAACAAAGTAGCTGGTTATAGAAGGAGCAAAGAAGATGGCAACAAAATTAACAAAGCGCGGACGCAATGTTGTACGTGGTACAGCTGTAGCATCGCTATTAGTAGTGATTGGCGCTGGTTTTAGCGCTGTCGGTAATGCTTCTGAAAATGCAATTGATGCAACTCCTGCATCGACAGGTTATGTGAAGGTTGTTGTTGCACCGGGGGAGACACTCTGGTCTCTCGCTTCAATGGTCGCCGGCGATCGCTCAGTCTCTTCCGTCGAGGACGCGATTGTTACTGCCAACAACCTCACTGGGCCTGATCTCACAGCGGGTGTGCGTCTCTGGGTTCCTACAAAGTAAATACCTCTGAGTGACTGGTTGCTAGCTGGTAGTTGTCCGTTTTCTCCTGATTTTTGGGGAGAGGGGTAAATGTTCACCTTGCTGCTAGCCGACACGCCGAGTTAATTCTGCAGAACCCTCAACTCTCGATGTACAGTTAACACAACATCTAGGGGTAAAACTGCAAAACGTGTCCATAAGTTGTGGTTTTTCTCCCAGATCGAGTGTTTTTCCGCTATTGTCCAGCCTCTGCACAGGAAACAGTAATTGTTTCCGTCAGAACAAGAAAAACTCAGATTTACCGAGAAACCAGGAGCCACACGATGATCTGCCCGTTCTGCCGCCACGATGACTCTCGAGTCGTCGATTCGCGCCCAGCAGAAGAAGGCACCCTCATCCGTCGCCGTCGCGAGTGCACATCGTGCTCACGTCGCTTCACGACCTCTGAGACCTCAGTACTCCTGATCATTAAGCGTTCTGGCGCAACAGAACCATTTAGTCGCGAGAAGGTCATCGCTGGTGTCCGCAAGGCATGCCAGGGCCGTCCGATCAATGATGATGACTTTGCGCTATTGGCCCAACGTGTCGAAGAAGCTCTTCGCTCAGATGGCCAAGCCGAAGTCGAAGCACATGAAGTAGGAATGGCGATCCTCGCGCCGCTCCGTGAGTTGGATGAAGTTGCATACCTTCGTTATGCATCTGTCTATCGCAATTTCACATCGCTTGAAGATTTCGAAGGTGAGATCGCACTTCTCCGCGCTGCACCTTCAAGAAGTAACCAACAAGAAACAGCCGCCCCAGCTGTAGCAGCAAACAACGCACAGCAATAAATCATTTACTCAGCATCTATATAAGGAGAAATACGCATGTCAATCGTCGACCGCCCAGCTGGTTCAAGCAAGACAGAGGGCTCAGCAAAGAAGACTGTGGGTAAGGGCCTCACAATCGACCGCATCTATACAACTGCGGGTATACACCCATACGACGAAGTGACATGGGAGCGTCGCGATGTTGTTCAGACCAACTGGAAGTCCGGAGAGGTTATCTTCGAACAAAAGGGCGTTGAATACGCTGACTTCTGGTCGGTTAATGCTTCAACAATCGTGACAACCAAATATTTCCGCGGTGCAGTGGGGCACGATAACCGCGAGTGGTCACTCAAGCAGGTTATCGATCGCGTTGTTTTGACTTACACAAAAGCCGGTAAGGAGCACGGATACTTTGCAACTGATGCTGATGCAGAAGTATTCGAACATGAACTTACATGGATGCTCTTGCACCAGGTCTTCTCATTTAACTCACCAGTCTGGTTCAACGTTGGAACCAACGCACCACAGCAAGTAAGCGCATGCTTCATCTTGTCTGTTGATGACACCATGGATTCCATCCTCAACTGGTACCGCGAAGAAGGAATGATCTTCAAAGGTGGTTCAGGTGCAGGACTTAACCTCTCACGCATCCGTTCGTCAAAGGAGCTTCTAAAGTCCGGCGGAACTGCTTCTGGTCCAGTTTCATTTATGCGCGGTGCAGATGCATCTGCAGGAACAATCAAGTCAGGTGGCGCAACACGTCGTGCTGCAAAGATGGTTGTTTTGGATGTTGATCACCCAGATATCGAAGAATTCATCGAGACCAAGGTTCGTGAAGAAGACAAGATTCGCGCACTTCGCGATGCTGGATTCGACATGGATCTCGGCGGCAAAGACATCATCTCCGTTCAGTATCAGAACGCAAACAACTCAGTTCGTGTCTCAGATAAGTTCATGCGCGCATATGAGAACGGTGAAGATTTCGGTCTCGTCGCTCGCGCAACGGGTGAAGTTATCGAGACAATCGAAGCTCGCAAGTTGTTCCGAATCATGGCTGAAGCTGCATGGGCATGTGCCGATCCAGGAATTCAGTATGACGACACAATCAATGATTGGCACACAAACCCAGAGACAGGTCGCATCAACGCGTCTAACCCTTGCTCTGAGTACATGTCACTCGACAACTCTTCTTGCAACCTTGCATCATTGAACTTGCTCAAGTTCTTGCAGAGCAACGGTTCATTCGACACAAAGAACTTTGTGAAGGCAACAGAGTTGATCATCACCGCGATGGATATCTCAATCTGCTTCGCAGACTTCCCAACAGAGCCAATCGGTGAGACCACTCGCAACTACCGCCAGCTCGGTATCGGTTATGCAAACCTCGGTGCGCTTCTCATGGCATCAGGTCTTGCTTACGACTCAGATGGTGGACGTCAGCTCGCAGGTGCGATCACATCAGTCTTGACCGGTGTTTCATACCGCCGCTCAGCAGAGCTTGCCGGCATTGTTGGTCCATACGCAGGCTATGCACGCAACGCAGCTGCGCACACGCGCGTCATGCAGAAGCACACAAATGCTTCAGCATCTGCTCGTTCAGTCACCACACTAGATTCCGATGTCTGGTCTGTCGCTAATGCAGAGTGGACCAAGTGCCTTGAGATTGGCGCAAAGAACGGCTGGCGTAACGCACAGGCATCTGTGCTTGCACCAACTGGCACCATCGGTTTGATGATGGATTGCGACACAACAGGTATCGAGCCAGATCTTGCTCTTGTGAAGTTCAAGAAGCTTGTCGGTGGCGGATCTATGCAGATCGTTAACCAGACAATCCCATTCGCTCTTCGCAAGCTTGGTTATGCAGAAGAGACCGTAGAGGCAATCGTTGAATACATCGGTGCCAACGGTCACGTAATCGATGCCCCTGGTCTAAAGACAGAGCACTACGACATCTTCGACTGCGCAATGGGTATTCGCTCAATCAGCGCAATGGGTCACGTCCACATGATGGCTGCTTGCCAACCATTCTTGTCAGGCGCGATCTCAAAGACCGTCAACCTTCCTTCAGATGCAACTGTTGAAGAGATCGAAGAGGTTTACTACCAGGGTTGGAAGCTTGGCCTCAAGGCTTTGGCTGTCTACCGCGATAACTGCAAGGTCGGACAACCTCTCTCAGATGGCAAGGGCGAGAACAAGGGAACAGATTCAAACGTCGCAGCAGCTGGGCCAGCTGTAGCAACACGTAAGCGTCTACCTAAGTCACGTCCATCAATGACAACATCATTCTCTGTTGGTGGTGCCGAGGGTTATATGACCGCTGGTGCATACGCTGATGGCGCTCTTGGTGAAGTCTTCTTGAAGCTGGGCAAGCAGGGTTCAACTCTTGCTGGCGTGATGGATGCATTCTCAATCGCAGTATCGATCGGACTTCAATACGGAGTTCCACTAGAGACCTTCGTTGAGAAGTTCACCAACCTACGCTTTGAGCCTTCAGGTATGACAGATGATGCAGATGTTCGCATCGCTCAGTCAATGATGGACTACATCTTCCGTCGCTTGGCACTTGATTACTTGCCATTTGAAACACGTAGCGGCCTAGGCCTCTACACAGCCTCAGAGCGCGCTCGCGCTTTGGAGACAGGTGAGTACACGCAAGATGCGCTCGCAGCTGTTGCACCTGCTGCACCAGCAGCTCCCGTGAAGCAGCCACAAGCTGTAACAATCCAAGCTAAGCCAGTCGATAGGCCAGTCGATAAGCCAGTCGTTGATAACACTGCTGGTGTCGGTTCATCGATGGAGCTCTTCGAAAAGATGAGCGGTCAATCATCTGATGCACCTCTCTGCATGACCTGCGGAGTCAAGATGCGTATGGCTGGTTCATGCTTCGTCTGCGAAGGTTGCGGCAACACATCTGGATGTTCATGATCCGATAGTTTGTAAGCAAGGGCCTTGGGTTAAACCCCAGGGCCCTTCTTATTGCCTCGTTTATTGCCTCGTTTATTGCCTCGTTTAGCGCTGCGTAATATTTACAGGTAGCCAATATTGTGGATTGCGAATCTGAGCGAGTGAAGAAAGATAAGGTTGAGAGATGGCCGGGGAAAAGAACCAAGTGATGAAGCAAGTAGGACTTGCACTTGATGCCGCCATCGAATCAATCGGGGGACAACCTCGCGAAGGTCAAATTGCAATGGCTGAAGCCGTCGCCAATGCACTCTCCGATCGACATCACTTACTGGTGCAAGCAGGTACCGGCACCGGAAAGTCGTTAGCGTATTTAGTTCCGGCACTTGTGCATGGCAAAAAGGTATTGGTTGCTACCGCAACACTCGCGCTGCAACGTCAGTTGGTGGAGCGCGATTTGCCGCGAATTAAACCCGCGCTGGAGAAACAATTAGGACGCGAGCTGACATTTGCTGTCTATAAAGGCGTAGGCAACTACTTATGTCTCCAGAAGATGAATGGCGCCGAACAGGATCCTGCTGGTGAGATCCTCATGGAGATCGGCACGCTAGAGAAAGATCAGAAGCGATTGCGCGCATGGGCACAGACTGCTGGTGTGAGTGGCGATCGTGATGATGCGCCGGATGTTGATCGTCGTGTCTGGTACGCCAACTCAGTCTCGGGACGAGAATGCATCGGTAAAGATGAGTGCACATTTGGGTCGCAATGTTTCTCGGCAAATGCAAAACTCAAGGCTCAAACCGCAGATGTTGTCGTCACCAATCACACCCTGCTTGCGATTGAGATTGTGGATTCACATCCCATCTTGCCCGAGCGCGACGCAGTGATTCTCGATGAAGCCCACGAATTTATGGATAGAACGACACAAGCTGTCACCGAAGAGCTCACTGCCGGTGGAGTAGAGCGCGCAGCCAATATGGCTCACAAACATTTAAGCAGCAAGGCAACGGCTGCATTTAAAAAAGCCGCTGACGAAGTTGCTGAAGCGATTGCAGATTTCGCGCAAGATGTACGAAGTGATCCGACCAAGGGTGGGCGGCTTCCAGAGTTGCCACGTCAGCTAGAGGCACCGATCCGCAAAGTGAAAGAGGCATCGGCTGCAGTACTCGCACAGATCCAAGCCGATAGTGATGTGATCGATCCAGACACGATGGCCCAACGTGCGCGAGTCAAAGGCGCAACCCAAGAAGTGCAGACGATTGTTACCAAGATGCTCAAGCCGGCAAAGGGTCAGGTCATGTGGTTTGAACCAAATTTCGCCACGCTCTATTTGGCGCCGCTCTCGGTCTCGCATGTTCTTCGCGACAACTTATTAACAATGGCACCGGTGATTGCAACATCTGCAACCCTGACGATTGGTAAATCCTTCGATGCAGTCGCGCGACAGATCGGCTTTATCGTGGGCAGTGAAGCGGATGATCATGACGAGTCGACATATGAGAGTGATCAGATCGACCCCGCCAATGTTCAGATGCTAGATGTCGGCTCACCATTTGATTTTGCTTCTCAAGGAATGCTCTATATGCCGCGTCACCTGCAAGAGCCTGGCCGAGATGGCCCAGGCTTGGATGCGCTGACAGAGCTAGGGGAGTTGGCGGAAGCAGCGGGTGGTCGCACACTCGCACTCTTCTCCTCCTGGCGCGGAGTGGAGATGGCTGATGAACATCTGCGCAAAGTGTTGGCGGATCTCAAGCTGCCGATTATTACCCAGCGTCGTGGAGATTCTGTTGGACCACTCGTTGATCGCTTCGCAAAAGATCCACGCTCTATTCTTCTTGGAACAATTTCGCTCTGGCAGGGAATCGATGTGCCAGGTCCTGCCTGCACTTTGGTCGTTATCGATCGAATCCCATTCCCTCGTCCTGATGAGCCGGTGATGGCCGCTCGTTCTGCTGAAGCTGATCAAGCCGGCGGTAGTGGATTTATGCAGGTCTCACTCCCGCGTGCGGCGCTTTTGTTGTCTCAGGGCACCGGTCGATTAATTCGATCAATCGATGATCGAGGCGTTGTTGCCATTTTGGATTCGCGAATTGTGACCAAGCGATATGGCTCAACGCTATTAAATTCGATGCCGCCTTTTTATAGGACGAGTGATGGGGCGGTAGTGAAAGAATCTCTCAAACGTTTAGATGTGCAATACAAGGCTGAAGGAAAATAAGTCAGGCTAGTTTGTGCTCAAAGATAAGTGATTGAAGCGTCGGCCAATGGCGTGCAAATGATGGGTGCAAGTGTTTAGTATGAACCTCGCTGATATTGACCCATGCAACTTCCTGCGCCTCATCATTGAGTTCGTGTGCGAAGAGGTCATGATGCGCTTGTGCAATGATCGTGTCATAACGCCAATCGCCATGGTCGTCGGTGTGAACGGTGATCGGGGTAAAGGTGGTCGGATCTATTCCGATCTCTTCACGAGCCTCGCGAGTTGCGCCTTCGAGAATACTTTCGTGTGAATCCTTAGCGCCGCCGGGAATGCCCCAAGTGTCACCGTTATGAACCCACGGCGCTCTATGTTGCAGGAGTATCTGACCATCGCGGACTAGAAGTAAGCCCGCTGCGCCATGCAGGCCCCAATGCCGATTTCCGCAGCTGCATTCAACCCAGCCGTCTCCATCAGTAGCGCTCATGCACGTAGGGTCGCACTTTTATCCACAAACCGCGCGCATCCACAGGGGTGTCGCGTGGCTAGGTGGTGGGCGCCCGGGTTGCCTTAGCGTCGCCACATGATTTACACCGCGCCACTTGGGGCGCACCTCAATACGCAGATTGCTCAGGTCGATACGCAGGTAGTGATGCGTGCAGAGTTAAGTGGGCTCTTTATGGCGACGAGTTGCAGCGGTGGGCCTTGCGTCAGCGTTTATACCGACCC
The DNA here is from genome assembly GCA_903825945.1 of uncultured Actinomycetes bacterium. Classification (GTDB taxonomy): domain Bacteria; phylum Actinomycetota; class Actinomycetes; order Nanopelagicales; family Nanopelagicaceae; genus PALSA-747. The sequence goes on from CAIKCJ010000005.1 coordinate 8,307, forward strand.
CACAACGAACCAGATTGTGATTACAGCCAATCAAAATACTCCGGGAACTGTTGCGGTGCCTATAAAACCCAAACCTAAGCGCACCACCGCGCCAGTTGTTCGAAAACCGGTTGCTCGTGCGCCTGTTGTTAAACCCAAGCCCAGTACATGGATTCCATACGCACTACGGCCAACTCCAAAATACACATATCGACCCGCTGTGAAAAAGGTTGTTCACAAAACAAGTGTCGTGGCCGCCGTGACCACCGCGGCGGTGAATCTTTCGGACGAGATCACAAAGTTATTGCCCGGAAACCATTTGTTGTATCAGCCCGTGAGTGATCCGCTCTCTGGAGTTCCTGTCTATTTCTGGAGTGATGCCGGGTCCATATTTAATATCGCAACATCAATTCTCGGAATTGGAGTGAGCGTTCTGCTTCAACCTTCATTTGCGTGGGATTTTGGTGATGGAACAACACTCACGACAAGTAATCCTGGTGGTGCTTATCCAAACAAATCAGTGACACATACCTATGTCAGTGCCGGCAACTACACCACCTCACTCACAATTTCATGGGCTGGCACATGGGCATCACAGGGTTCGGTATTGCCAGTCCTAGGTGGTGCGATCGTGCAAAACATGAGTTCACAGATCACCGTTACTCCCGGTCCTACGAATTACACAGGGTGAAGTTATGCACATTTCAATAACGACGGTCGTAGTGATGATCGTGCTGCGCGCCATCTTTAAGCCATGAACTCAACAACACTTTCTACGCCTCATGATTTGTTAGCAGCTGTTCCATTTCTCGTCGGTTACCACCCGAAAGATTCACTTGTGGTGATTGCCCTCAAAGAAGGCGCAGTGGGGATGGCAATGCGGGTTGATTACCCATCGCGCGATCATAAAGAGATCGCTCTGCGCGCACTCCAATTGGCCTCCTACCTCAAGCGCGAAAATGCAGAGGGAGCGATCGTTGTCGGCTACTTGCCGAGCGAACTTCATAAAGAGAGTCAAAATTTAGAGCCATACACCCATGCGATTTCAGAGCAGGGGATCGAGGTCAAAGAGGCAATCGAAGTCAGGGATAATCGCTTCCGCTCCATCATGTGTGCAGACCTGAGCTGCTGCCCAGTTGAGGGAAGCACGATCCCTCCGATTAGTGATTCCAGAATTACTGCAGAACAGGTTGCCCTGGGTCGCCCCATGCCATATCCAAGTATCTTAGATATGAAGGCATCGCTGGCTGCCCTACCTAAAGATCGGGTTTTAATTGCTGCTCTCAAGAAATTAGACCCGATTGATTACGAGGCAGATGATGTGAAAGTGCAACAACGAGAAGGCGCACGCGCAATCGATGAACTCTGTGAAAGTTATGGACACTCAGGCATGGGAGTTGATCGAGAGCTTGTCGCTATGGTTTTGATCCGACTTTTAGATCTTCAGGTACGCGATTACGCAATGGGTGTTAGCACTCCAGAAAACCAAGATTCACAGTGGGATATGTGGCGATGGTTGCTTCGCATTGCACCGAAGGGATATGTTTCATCCGTTGCGGTGATCTTTGCAACCATTTCTTACGAACGCGGAGAAGGAGCCCTGGCTCAACGTGCGCTAGATCGCGCGCTCGATGATGACTCCTCGTATCAAATGGCGAAACTCTTACGCAGAACTTTTGCGGCTGGCTGGCCGCCTGCGAGTTTCACGGCGATGCGAGAAGAGTTGCATCCCAAGATCTGCGCGAGCCTATTCTCCCAGTCTTGAGCCAGGAGTACGATGAAATCATGATTATCGGTTGTCTTAAAGAGATTAAAAATAATGAATCCCGAGTTGCTCTCACTCCATCTGGTGTTCATGCACTGGCTGCCCACCATGAAGTTTTGGTTGAAGCCGGTGCAGGACTTGGATCAGCAATTACTGATGCGCAATACGTGGAAGCCGGCGCAACAATTGTCGCTAGTGCGGATGAGATCTGGCAGCGAGCTGAGATGATCATGAAAGTCAAAGAGCCGATCGCAATTGAATATCCCAAGATGCGCAAAGGTCAGATTCTTTTCACATACCTGCACCTTGCCGCCGATCGCCAACTCACACTTGCGTTGATTGAGCGTGGTGTTACTGCGATCGCTTATGAGACAGTCGAAGTCAATCGCCACTTGCCCCTACTTGCTCCAATGTCAGAGGTCGCCGGGCGAATGTCTATTCAAGTAGGAGCTGCAGCTTTGCAACGCCCTAACGGAGGACGCGGAGTCTTGCTTCCAGGAGTTCCAGGAGTGCGCCCAGGAAAAGTTGTTATTTTGGGTGGCGGAGTTGTGGGAGTTGCAGCCGCAACTATTGCTCACGGAATGCACGCTGATGTCACGATCTTGGACCTCAATCTAGAACGCCTAGCTGAGATCGATCAGATCTTTGCAGGTCAGGTAAAGACGCTTGCATCTTCGGCGTATGAAATCGAGCAACAGTGCATGGAAGCAGATTTGGTGATCGGCGCTGTTTTGGTCCCTGGCGCAAAAGCTCCAAAGTTGGTTACTCAAGATTTGGTTGCCAAGATGAAGCCGGGCTCAGTCCTTGTTGATGTGGCAATTGACCAGGGAGGCTGCTTTGAGGGCTCGCATGCCACAACGCATGCAGACCCCACATTTAGGGTCCATGAATCGCTCTACTACTGCGTCGCCAATATGCCAGGAGCAGTACCGGCTACCTCGACCTATGCGTTGGCCAATGCCACGATCAAATATGCGCTGGCAATTGCGAACAAGGGTTGGGAGAAGGCCATCGCCGATGATCCTGCGCTCGGCTTTGGTCTCAATGTCCATGATGGCCACATCAAGTATGCGGCGGTTGCAGCAGCTCATGACCTGTAGGAGTCAGGCTGCTTGTTAGCCCATCCGTTAGCCCATCCGTTAGCCCATCCGTTAGCCCATTTGTTTACAAAGCCGTAACACTTCGAAGGCAAGATGGCGCCTATGAGTGAAGAGATTAGCCGCCAAGAAGATTTCGTCCTTCGTACGCTAGAAGAACGCGGAATCCGCTTCGTGCGACTCTGGTTTACAGATGTCTTGGGTTATCTCAAATCTGTGGCAATCGCACCCGCAGAGCTGCACAACGCCTTTGCTGAAGGAATTGGATTCGATGGCTCTGCGATCGAAGGATTCGCTCGCGTCACTGAGTCGGATATGTTGGCCAAGCCAGATGCCGCAACCTTCACCATTCTTCCATGGCGAACTGCGGCGCCAGGTGCAGCCAAGATGTTCTGTGACATCACGATGCCCGATGGTTCTCCATCAGCCTCAGACCCACGTAATGTTCTTAAGCGCACGCTAGAAAAAGCTGCGCAGATGGGTTACACCTGTTACACGCATCCCGAAATTGAATTCTTCCTCTTTAAGAGCCAGCCAGTAAAGGGCGAAATCCCAGAGCCAGTTGATCAAGGTGGATATTTCGATCACACACCATCACCAGTTGGTCATGACTTCCGTCGCCAAGCGATCACGATGCTTGAGGCAATGGGAATCAGCGTTGAGTTCTCTCATCACGAAGGTGGCCCCGGACAGCAGGAGATTGATCTTCGCTACGCAGATGCTCTGACTACCGCCGATAACATCATGACCTTCCGTCACGTTGTAAAGGAAGTCGCTCTCGATCAAGGCTTCTATGCCTCCTTCATGCCAAAGCCTTTTACTGATCATCCAGGTAGTGGAATGCACACTCACTTCTCGCTCTTTAGCGGAGAAGAAAATGCATTCTTTGAATCAGGAGCCCAGTATCAACTCTCGGCTGTAGGTCGCTCATTTGTCGCAGGCGTTCTTAAGCATGCGCCAGAGTTAAGCGCCATCACTAATCAGTGGGTTAATTCCTATAAACGTCTGACTGGCGGGGGAGAAGCACCTGCCTACGCCACCTGGGGTCATAACGATCGCTCTTCACTTGTGCGCATCCCGGCATACAAGCCGCTGAAAGATAACTCGACTCGGATCGAAGTGCGCTCGCCAGATTCTGCATGTAATCCGTACCTGGCCTATGCCGTCATCATCGCTGCCGGCCTTAAGGGAATCGAAGAGAATTACGTGCTGGCGGAGTCCATCAACCCCGTTGCCTTACCGACCAACTTGGATGAAGCGATCATCGCCATGGAGAGTTCGGAGCTGGTTCGCACAACTTTAGGCGCAGACGTCTTTGAATATGTCCTGCTCAATAAGCGTGCTGAGTGGAATGACTACCGTCGTCAGGTTTCTGCCTACGAGTTGTCGCGCTATTTGCCCGTTCTGTAAGCCAGTTGTACCCTAAGGATATGAATTCGCGCAGCCTCCTCCTTCGCTGCCGCGGCGGGGCCAACTAACCGGTCCCCCTGTCGCGGGGTTTGGTGTTGCCGGTTAACAACCACAACCGCGAAACGAAAAAGGAGAATTTAATGACTTTCCCAAAGCAACAACCTTCCACAATGCCGGTTGCTCGATATGCGCCGTTTATTCCGGTCGATCTCACTGATCGAACCTGGCCTTCTAAGCAGATCACGCATGCACCAAAGTGGTGTTCAGTTGATCTCCGTGATGGCAACCAAGCGCTGATCGATCCAATGGATCCACATCGCAAACTCACGATGTTCTTGCTTTTGGTCAAGATGGGTTACAAGGAGATTGAAGTTGGATTCCCATCTGCATCACAGACCGATTTCGATTTTGTCCGAAAGATTATTGATGAAAACCTGATTCCAGATGATGTCATCATCCAAGTACTGACCCAGGCGCGCGAACCTTTGATCAAGCGTACATTTGAAGCGATCAAGGGATCTAAGCAAGTTGTCATTCACCTCTACAACTCAACCTCAACACTTCAGCGTCGCGTTGTATTCGGTCAAGATAAAGAGGGCATTAAGGCGATTGCAGTTGAAGGCGCCAAGCTCTGCAAAGAGATGGTCGCAACTGTTCCTGAGACGAAAGTGTTTTTCGAATATAGCCCAGAGTCGTATACGGGTACAGAGTTGGAATATGCGAAAGAGGTATGCGACGCAGTCAATGATATTTGGCAGCCAACTCCTGATCACAAAACAATTATTAATCTTCCAGCAACAGTTGAGATGGCATCTCCAAATGTTTATGCCGATTCAATCGAGTGGATGCATCGTCATCTGAAGTATCGCGATTCAATCGTGCTTTCACTCCACCCTCACAACGATCGTGGAACCGGCGTCGCAGCAGCAGAGCTTGCCTACCTTGCAGGTGCAGACCGCATCGAAGGAACGCTTTTTGGTAATGGTGAACGAACTGGCAATGTCTGCCTAGTTACGCTTGGCCTTAATCTCTTTAGCCATGGCATCGATCCACATATCGATTTCAGCGATATCGACGAGATTCGTCGCACGGTTGAATATTGCAACCAACTTCGCGTGCCAGAGCGCCATCCTTATGGCGGAGACTTAGTCTTTACTGCGTTTTCCGGTAGTCATCAAGACGCAATCAAAAAAGGTCTTGAGCATATGGAGCGCGATGCGGCTGCTGCTGGTCGCAGTATTGATGAGCAGACATGGGCTGTGCCATACCTTCCGATCGATCCAAAGGATATCGGTCGCTCATATGAAGCCGTGATTCGCGTGAACTCGCAATCGGGTAAGGGTGGCGTTGCTTACTTGATGAAGAATGAGCATCACTTGGATCTGCCACGTCGTTTGCAGATCGAATTCTCACAAGTAGTTCAGGCAAAGACAGATTCCCAAGGCGGTGAAGTAAGCCCAGCCGAACTCTGGACAATCTTTGAAGATGAATATCTTCCATCGCAAGATAACTCATGGGGTCGCTTCACTTTAGTCGGACTCTCACAGAGCTCTCAGATGGACGAGGATGTAAAACTCTCCGTCGAACTTAAAGATGGCGAAAACTTGCAAGCCCTTGTTGGCACAGGTAACGGACCGATTGCGGCCTTCGTTGATGTCCTGACTAAGTACCTAGAGACAACATCAGTGCGCGTTCTTGATTACTACGAGCATGCCCTTTCCGCCGGCGGAGATGCGAAAGCTGCCGCATATTTGGAGTGCGAAGTTGGGGATAAGACCTTCTGGGGTGTCGGTATCGACTCAAGTACGACCACCGCGGCGCTCAAAGCCGTTGTGTCGGCGGTAAATCGAGGGCTTCGCAAGTAAAGGGCGATACGGTGGACTCGTGTCTTCTACCTATCGCGACCAAGCAGTGGTCTTGCGCACCCAGAAATTGGGAGAAGCCGATCGAATCATCACGCTACTCACTCGCGAGCATGGCCGCGTCAAAGCTGTTGCTAAAGGCGTGCGCCGCACCAAGTCACGGTGGGGTGCACGTTTAGAACCAGCATCACATGTCGACCTCCAGCTCTATTCGGGGCGAACATTCGAGACGGTGACTCAGGCAGTGAGCTTGGAAAATTTCGGCGACACCCTGTCTCTCGATTATCAACGGTGGACTGTTGCATCAGCGATCTTGGAGGCGGCAGAACGTTTCACCGCTCAAGAGCACGAGCCTTCGTTGCAGCAATATCTTTTGCTTGTCGGTGCGCTCAAAGCTTTGGCGCACGAAACGTACGATGCCTCACTTATCCTCGACGCCTACTTGCTTCGCTCACTTGCCGTTGCGGGATATGCGCCATCGCTGACCAACTGCTCTGTCTGTGATGAACCTGGGCCGCACCGATTTTTCTCACTAGTCGGCGGAGGTAGCGTCTGCATGACCTGCAAACCATCTGCTGCGCCAACTCCGCATCCAGAGACGCTCGAACTTATGCAAGCTCTGCTCAGCAGCGATTGGGAGCAAGCCAGTGCAAGTCAGATGCGTTATCGCCGTGAAGCATCGGGGCTAATCGCTGCATATCTGCAGTGGCATTTGGAACGTGGTTTACGAAGTCTTCCGTTAGTTGAGAGGATATAGCCATGGCTGCACCCAAACCTCCCAAGGTGAAGAGTGTCCCGCACCACGTCGCTGTAGTGATGGATGGCAATGGTCGCTGGGCGAAACAACGTGGACTTGCGCGTACCGCGGGACATGAAGCTGGCGAGAAAGCTCTGCTTGATGTTGTTCATGGTGCGATTGCCATTGGCGTAAAAGAGTTGAGCGCCTATGCATTTAGCACCGAAAATTGGCGACGATCTCCAGAAGAAGTGAAGTTCCTGCTCGGATTCAACCGTGATGTCTTGCGTCGCCGCCGTGATGAGATGAATGAGTTGGGTGTGCGAGTGCGTTGGGTTGGAAAGCCTGGACGACTCTGGAAATCAGTTATTAGCGAGCTAGAAGAAGCGCAAGAACTTACAAAAAAGAACTCGGTCATGACGCTTAATATGTGTGTGAATTATGGTGGCCGCGCCGAACTCACTGATGCGATGAAAGCCATGGCACAAGATGTGAAATCCAGGAAGCTTGCTCCAGATTCCATCACGGAGAAGACGATCGAAAAATATCTTTACAGCCCTAAAATGAGCGATGTGGATATGTTCTTGCGAACATCAGGGGAGCAGAGAACCTCTAACTTCTTGCCCTGGCAGTCTGTCTATGCCGAGATGGTATTTATGGATGTTCTCTGGCCAGATGTTGACCGAAAAACTCTCTGGAAGGCCATTGAAATCTACAACGAACGTGAGCGCAGATTCGGTAAAGCATAAGCTTTCGTTCGAAATTTCAGTCTAGCCCTTTCCATGCGGGTAAGATCGCCTCATGCATAAAGCCCTCCTGCTCGCACTGCTCACTTCAGTGGCAACTGCATCTGGCGGCACTCTTGCTCTTAAAGTAAAAGACCGCACCCATATTATTTTGGGTCTAGCAGCTGGTCTGATGCTTGGACTTGTCTTCTTTGATTTGATTCCAACAGTCTTCGAGCAAAACACCGGCAAATTTGGGGGAGTGCGTTCAGTCGCACTAGCAATCGTTTTAGGTTTTCTTATTCTCCACTTGGTCGAACGACTCTTTGCTACTCACGAACCACACGAGTCTCATTATGGCGCAGCAGACGATCACCACCATAAACATTATGCGGGTTCACTCGCGGCACTGGCGATGGGTGGCCACGTATTTGCAGATGGTCTCGGCGTTGGAGCCGCGTTTAGAGTGAGTAGTTCACTAGGTCTGGCAGTTTTTGCCGCGATAGTGGTCCATGCATTTAGCGATGGTCTCAATACGGTGACCTTCCTTATTAAAGAGCATATGTGGACTAAACGTGCCCGCGGCCTGCTTATAGTTGATGCGATTGGCCGTGTTGGTGGAGCGGCTGTTGGCTCATACGTCGCTTTTGGAAATAATTGGATCGCGATGTATCTAGCCTTGTTCGCTGGCTTTGTTATCTATATTGCCACCTCTCATATCTTGCCCGAGGCACATTCGCGTCATCCTTCAAAGTGGACGTTAGTGGCAACAATTGCGGGGGTTTTGATTATGTGGGCCGTGGTGGCTGGTGGCGCCTAGCGCCTAAGGGAGAGTTGCACGTAGTAAACTTGCCAACCTTGCGACCCGCAAGAAATGACAGCCGACAGCCAGCCGGACAGAGGAGATTACTGTGGCCGCAGATAGATTAGAAACAATTGTTAGCCTTGCAAAACGTAGAGGCTTTGTTTACCCATCATCAGAAATTTACGGTGGATTGCGCGCTGCATGGGATTACGGCCCATTGGGTGTAGAACTCAAGAACAACGTAAAGCGTCAATGGTGGAAGAGCATGGTCCAAGGCCGCGAAGATGTCGTTGGTCTTGATTCCAGCGTCATCTTGGCCCGTGAAGTCTGGCAAGCATCTGGACACGTAGAGACTTTTAGCGACCCACTTACTGAGTGCACGGAGTGCCACAAGCGCTATCGCGCTGATCACCTAGAGGAAGCATTCGAAGCAAAGCATGGCCGCCCAGCGACATCTATGGAAGAAATTGGCTGTCCTAACTGTGGCAACAAGGGCAAGTTCACGACCCCTCGCCAATTCTCGGGACTTCTTAAAACATTTCTTGGCGCCGTAGAAGATGAGTCTGGTCTGGCATACCTGCGCCCAGAGACTGCACAAGGCATCTTCATTAACTTTGATAACGTGGCGACAACATCACGTAAGAAGCCACCATTTGGTATTGGTCAGATCGGAAAGTCATTCCGTAACGAGATCACACCAGGAAACTTCATTTTCCGTACTCGCGAATTTGAGCAGATGGAGATGGAGTTCTTTGTAGTTCCAGGAACTGACGAAGAATGGCATCAATATTGGATCGATACTCGTATGCAGTGGTACAAAGATCTTGGAATAAACCCAGATCGCCTTCGTCTGTTTGAGCACCCTAAAGAGAAGCTTTCTCATTACTCAAAGCGCACAGTTGATATCGAATATAAATTCGAATTCAATGGCACCGAGTGGGGCGAGCTTGAAGGTATTGCTTCGCGTACAGATTTCGATTTGAAGGCACATAGTGCTGCATCAGGTAAAGATCTGACCTGGTTTGATCAGGAGAAGAACGAGCGCTGGACACCATTTGTGATCGAACCTGCGGCTGGTGTGGATCGTTGCACACTCACTTTCATGATGGATGCCTTCACTGAAGACGAAGCTCCAAATGCCAAGGGCGAGATGGAAAAGCGCGCGGTTATGAAGCTTGATCATCGTCTAGCTCCGATCAAGGTTGCCGTGCTCCCACTTTCTCGTAACGCTGATCTCTCGCCAAAGGCTCGTGATTTGGCTGCCGAACTTCGCCAAAACTGGTCTGTGGACTTTGATGATGCAGGCGCAATTGGACGTCGTTATCGTCGTCAAGATGAAGTTGGTACACCGTTTTGCATCACCATCGACTTTGAAACACTCGATGATAATGCAGTGACAATTCGCCACCGCGACACAATGGCACAAGAACGCATTGGAATCGACCAAGTAAGTGCTTGGTTGGCTCCAAAACTTCTTGGTTGCTAACGATCGCTTGCTGCGCTCGACTACATAGATGACGTCACTTACGCAGATCGCACCTCTTCGTTTGCCGATTGCCAACGGGCAGTTCGCTAATAACGAGGTAGTACTTGATACCCCCGTGGTGCTTGCGCCGATGGCGGGTATTACAAACTCTGCGTTTCGCACACTCTGTCGCGAGCAAGGTGCTGGTCTGTTTGTCTCCGAGATGGTCACAGCGCGTGCGCTGATTGAGCGCCATCCAGAAACAATGCGCCTGATTACTCCAGGTGTTGGGGAGAGTCCCAGATCAGTCCAGCTTTACGCTGTCGATCCAGTTGTTGTTGGTCAGGCAGTAAAACTTTTGATGGAAGACAATCTTGCAGACCATATCGATCTGAATTTTGGCTGCCCCGTTCCTAAAGTGACACGTCGAGGTGGTGGCGCTGCGCTGCCATTTAAGCGCAAACTTTTTTCAGCAATTGTTGGATCTGCTGTAAAAGCTGCTGCCCCATATGGCGTTCCTGTAACAGTAAAAATGCGCATCGGAATCGATAGCGATCACCTGACGTATCTAGAAGCGGCGCAATCTGCTGCCGACCAAGGCGTGGCATGGGTTGCTCTTCATGCGCGCACAGCTGCCCAGCTTTATGAGGGACACGCGGATTGGTCAGCAATCACGCGCTTGGTCGAGCATATGAAGCCGACGGGAGTGCCTGTTCTAGGAAACGGAGATATCTGGTCCGGTAGCGACGGTTTACGCATGGTTCAAGAAACTGGCTGCGCAGGCGTGGTGGTGGGACGAGGATGCCTAGGACGTCCGTGGTTATTTGCAGAGCTCAAGGCCGCATTTGCAGGCCAAGAGTTACCGGAACTTCCTACGCTCTTTGAAGTACGAGAGATCATGTTCCGCCATGGCGAGCTGCTCATAGATTTCTTTGAATCAGAAGGACGCGCGATGCGCGATCTTCGCAAGCACATGGCTTGGTATCTCAAAGGTTTTTCTGTGCCGCGCGAACTACGTGCAGGTTTTGGCATGGTCTCATCACTAGGTGAGTTGGAGCATCTGCTCTCACAACTTGCAGATCAGCCATACCCAACCAGCATTGCCGAAACACCACGCGGTCGACGTAGCCATGGTCGCGCAGTTTCGCTCCCAGATGGCTGGTTGAACGATCCCGATGAATATGCGTCGATTAGTATCGACGATGCAGTCTCTGGCGGTTAACTATGTTTCTTTTCAAAATCGCAAGACGTGTAATGTCATTTCTTCTATTAATTGTCATCATCGTTCCGGTGTATGTCGCTGGAAATATTTGGTGGAGCGCTCACCACGTTGGCCCAAAACCAAGTGATGCGATCGTTGTTCTTGGCGCAGCTGAAGATAATGGAAATCCCACGCCAATATTGGCTCAGCGCATTACTCAAGCACGTATGGCATATGAATCAGGTTTAGCGCCCGTCATCATTACGGTAGGTGGGGGACAGAAGGGCGATATCTACACTGAAGCTTCGGCGAGTTATCGCAGCCTGCTCTCGCAGGGATTTACAAAGAAGCATCTGGTTGAACTGCCTGTCGGTAAAGATACTCTCACAAGTACTATTGCCTATGTTGCGTATATGAAATTGCATAACTGGAAATCGGTCATCATCACCACCGACCCCTATCACTGCTATCGAGCCGTGGCAGAGGCTGGCGACCTGGGAGTCCAGGCCTCTTGTAATCCAGTACAGGCTGGCCCTGGCTCACTTGGAGCCACAGGCATTCGCTATATAGTGCGTGAAACAGGTGCTTATCTGGCTTATAAAACTGTGGGTCGGTTTGGAATTCACCTGAGTGATCAAGTGAAGAAGTAGGCTGGTCGCACTATGGTTCTTAGACAAGCTCATGAAGCGCCCGGATATTCATCGAGCGATCGCGATCGATTTTTAAACGAACCTGCAAAACGTGGTGGGCGTACAGAATTCGCACGCGACCGAGCACGCATCATTCATTCCTTCGCACTTCGTCGTCTGGCCGCTAAGACTCAAGTCGCAGTCCCGTGGCTTACGGATTTTCCTCGCACACGCCTTTCACACTCGTTGGAGTGTGCCCAGGTTGGCCGCGAACTAGGCGCCGCACTTGGAGCAGATCCTGATTTGATGGAAGGTGCCTGCTTAGCGCACGACATCGGCCATCCACCTTTTGGTCACAATGGTGAAGATGCGCTTAATGCTGTTTCTGATGGATGCGGTGGATTTGAAGGAAATGCACAATCATTCCGCCTGCTCGTTCGTTTAGAAGCAAAGACGGTTGACGCATCAGGTAAATCCGTAGGACTTAACCTCACTCGTGCATCACTCGACGCAGCCACTAAATATCCGTGGCCTCGGGCACAGAACGCAAAGAAGTTCGGCGTCTACGATGATGATCTAGAGATTTTTCATTGGGTTCGACAAGGAGCACCGGCGGGTGCGCAGTCGATGGAAGCACAGATCATGGATTGGTCTGATGATGTCGCTTACAGCGTCCATGATCTAGAAGATGCTTTAGTTACCGGCCATGTGAAGTTGGAAAATTTGGCTCACGATCTCCCTGAGCTATTTAAGGTTGCTTCGCAGAGTTATCTCGCAGATATCACGATGGATGAAGCCCAGCATGCTCTTGACGACTTGAGCAGGCTCTCGTGTTGGCCCAAGAAATACGATGGTAGCCACAGGCATTTAGCTGGACTCAAGGACCTTGCGAGTCAATTAATTGGTCGTTTTGCACTAGCTGCCGAGAGCGCGACCCGCGAAAAATATGGAGATGAAGACCTCACTCGCTACAGCGCCAATCTCATTGTTCCTCGGGCGCAGCGGGTAGAAGTGGCCATTCTCAAGTCAGTGGCTGGCTTCTACGTCATTAACGCCTCGGCATCGCAAGAGCGTTACGCCGAGCAGCAAGTTGTTATTAAGGAGCTCGTCGAGATGGTGCTCGATCAAGCCCCAACTTCGCTGGAATCCTTTTTCTTGGATGATTGGGTTCGAGCCAGCACAGACGCGCAGAAGTTACGTGTCGTTGTAGACCAGGTGGCCTCGCTCACCGACCCTGGCGCCTATGCGCTTCACGCCAAACTCAAGGCGAATCGCAGCTCCTAAGCCCGAAATCCCAGCCCTAATCATCTAGCCATCGGGTCGCTGCTCCAGCCAAGTAAGATGGCGCCATGGCCGGTCGAATCAGGGATGAAGATGTCGCGTATGTACGCGAACACACCCCGATCGACGACGTCGTTGGGGATTATGTCCAGTTAAAAAATGCTGGTGGGGGACAGAGGAAAGGCCTCTGTCCTTTTCATGATGAGAAGAGCCCTTCCTTTCACGTAACTCCTAGCAAGGGTTATTTCCACTGCTTTGGTTGTGGCGTGGGTGGAGACTCAATCAACTTCTTAATGAAGCTTGAGCACTTAAGTTTCAGCGAGACTGTTGAGCGATTAGCGCAACGAATTGGTTATCAATTGCGCTACGACAGCACCGGACCTTCCCAAAGTTCTGGAGTTAATCGTGCACGTTTGGTCGCCGCTAACACCGCTGCTGCAACTTTTTATCGCGAGCAGTTGATGATTCCAGGACCAGCACAAGTTGGTCGAGATTTTCTGGCAGGTCGTGGTTTTGATCGTGATGCTGCTGCCCTCTTTGGAGTGGGTTATGCCCCAGATGAGTGGGATGCGCTCTACAAACATCTGCGCGCACTCGGATACACCGACGCCGAACTCAATCTTGCTGGTCTCACAAAAGAAGGTTCGCGTGGCGGGCTCATCGATCGTTTTCGCAACCGACTCATCTGGCCGATTAAAGATATATCTGGCGACATCGTGGGCTTTGGAGCACGAAAGCTAGCGGGCGATGATCAGGACCAAGGTCCTAAGTATCTCAATACCGCCGAGACGCCCATCTATAAGAAGTCTCAGATTCTCTACGGTCTGGATATGGCCAAGAAGGAGATCTCTAAAAAAAGGCAGGTAGTGATCGTCGAGGGCTACACAGATGTGATGGCAGCTCACCTTGCTGGAATCACAACAGCGGTAGCAACCTGCGGAACTGCTTTTGGAGATGATCACATTCGCATCATCAGGCGCCTACTTATGGATGACGATGCATTTAGAGGCGAAGTTATTTTTACATTTGATGGTGATGCCGCTGGTCAGAAAGCTGCCCTGCGTGCATTTGATGATGATCAAAAATTTGTGGCTCAAACATTTGTTGCTGTCGAACCAAACGGCAAAGATCCCTGCGAACTTCGCCAATCTGGTGGAGATCTAGCAGTTCGAGATCTGATTGCGAAAAGAGTTCCGCTCTTTGAATTTGCGATTCGAAGTGTGATTAAGCAATACGACATCGCAACAGCAGAGGGTCGCGTAAGCGCGCTTAATCAAGTTGCGCCACTTGTTGGCAAGATCCGTGATGCATCACTTCGCCCGGAATACATTCGTTTGGTTGCTGGATGGCTTGGCATGGAAGTCGATACAGTAGGTGCTGCAGTTAAGCGCGTGGCTGGTAAATCGAACACACCACTGCCAGATGCACCGCCATCGCAGGTTAATCTCTCTGATCCACTCTTGATGCTGGAGCGAGAAGTTCTCAAAGTGAAATTACAAAGTCCGGAGATTGCTGGTGCATGGCCAGAGATCGAACCCAATGCATTTACCTACGCCCCATATGCTGCACTACGCGCCCAGATTGATTCACTTCCATCACTCTCCATACAAAATCTTTTGGAGCGGACAGAAGATGCGGGCCTTCGGAATCTCATCACTGAGCTGACTGTCGAGCCAATTCGAACGACAGGCGCAATCACTGAACGATATGCGCAGAGCATTATCGCTCGCCTTCGCGAGGTTGCACTCGGGCGGTCTATCGCAGAAATTAAGTCGACCCTGCAGCGGATCAATCCCATCGAAGAAGAAGCTCGATACACCCAGATTTTCACCGAGCTGGTGGGCCAAGAGGCTCTTCGCCGGGCGCAGAAGGATCTCGCTCTGGCAGAGGAGGCATAGCCTAATTCCAGCCCCCATCTCAGCGCTGGCAGGGGATAGACCTGATTTAGACAGACAGGGAGTTCTTGATAAGATTCCCGTCTGCCCGTAAGACGGCAGTGCCTGATCCCTCATAGCTCAATTGGCAGAGCAGCCGACTGTTAATCGGCAGGTTCTTGGTTCGAGTCCAAGTGAGGGAGCTTAGTTTTTTAAGCTCCTCTCGGTACCCTTAATCCCTGTAGTTGAATCTTCAATTAAGGGGTTTTATGGCTCGCAACGTGATCGCCGATTCTTGGCGTCAAAACAATCTACCAACCAAGATCCTTCGTCTGGCTTTGGGTGGCACTTGGTTCTACGGCGGTTGGCAGAAGGCGAGTGATCCAACTTTTCTTGATAAGGCCTCGACTAATTACATCGGTGCTCAAATCCAGGGTTATGCAAAGAACTCACCGCTTGGTTTCTTCTTGCGTCACTTCGTTGAGCATGCGACTCAAGTCGGCGTTCTTACCATGCTCGTTGAAATGTCTATCGGCATCGGCGTCTTGACTGGTATTTGGATGCAGGCAGCCATTATTGGTGGCGCGTTTGTCTCATTTGGTCTGTGGCTCACCGTGACCTGGCATGTTTACCCATACTTCCTTGGTAGCGATACCGCATACCTCGTAATGTGGATTGCACTCTTTGCTTTGATTCGCCAACAGTACGCAGGACGTAAAGCTCCAAGCCTGTTGCCACTGAACGATCGTCGTGAGTTTGTTCGTTTAATGGGTGTCGGCGTCACGGCAGTGATCGCGGCTCTGGGTGCGAGCAAATTGCAGAAGTCACTTCCAAAGGCAGCATCAGGTGGAGAGATCGTAAAACTCGCCAAATTTCCTGTGGGTTCGACCATGCAATACACAGCTCCCGATGGAAACCCGGCCTACCTTTTCCGCACGGCGGCAGGCGTCTTTGCATACTCTGCGATTTGTACTCACCAGGGATGCGTCGTTTCTTATAACTCCCTTTCTAAGACCCTCAATTGCCCATGCCACGGCGGACGTTTCGATCCGTACAACGGCGGCGCAGTGTTGGGTGGTCCACCACCAACTCCGCTACCTAAGTACACGGTGGCAATTAAAGGCGACGCAATTGTTAATGCCTAGCTAGTTATTCATCGCCAATTTATTGCGGAAAACTTATGTAACCCACCGTTAACATCGGTGGGTTATTCTTTTGCCATGGGAATCTTCAAACTACAGATCGCTTTGCCTGACCGCCCTGGTTCACTTGGAGCTGTGGCATCTGCCATTGGCTTTGCCGGGGGAGATATCCGCTCACTCGTTACCGTGAGCACCGAAAACGGAAAAGGTATCGACGACATCACTGTTGCGATTCCGGGTACTGATCCAACTGATCTACTTCAGGTGCTCAACGATATTGGAGGCGTAGAAGTCCGCTCAATCGACCCATTAGTCTAAGAAGAGCTCTAAGAAGAGTTACTTAAGCCCAAGTGCGACTTGGGTATCGCTAATCATCTGATCTAGCGACTTGGTTGGTTGCCAATCCAAGATACTTTTTGCGCGCTCAATAGATGCCACCAAAGTTGCCGGATCTCCAGCTCTGCGCGGAGCATGAACCGCAGGAATGTCGCGACCGAGAACTCTTTGGGCAGATGAAATAACTTCCCTAACCGAGTATCCCGACCCACTTCCAAGATTAATAATTTCGTGTTTGCCATGGCGAAGGTTACTCAGGGCCTTTATGTGTGCATCGATTAAATCAACGACGTGAACATAATCTCGGACACATGTCCCATCTGGTGTCTGCCAATCAGTTCCGAAAATCTTTAGCGGACTTTCTGCGGTGGCCTTGATGACGTTTGGAATCAGATGCGTCTCTGGATCATGGCGCTCGGCTAACCATCCGCTCGGGGCTCGGTGCGCACCGGCAACATTGAAATAACGCAGTGAGATTGCGCTGAGGTTAGCGGTGCTGATCATCTGATCGATATCGAGTTTGGATTGCCCGTATGGATTCGTTGGCGAGCCCTGGATATCTTCGGTAATTGGCGAAGTGGCTGGAGAACCATAAGTCGCTGCACTGGAAGAAAAGACCATGCGATCAATTGCGAAGAGCTTCATTGCATCAATGAGATTGCGAGTTCCATCAACATTAACGTGATGGTAGAGATCAGGTTTTTCGACGGATTCACCGACGAGCGACTTGCCTGCAAAGTGCACGACGGCGCTCACTCCAACGAGTGCTCGGCGCAGAGCATCTGGATCTAATAGTGAGCCTTCGAAGAATTCGGCACGGGGATCGACGCTCTCTGCATGACCTGTCGAAAGGTCGTCGAAGACAATCACATCGTGGCCGCGATCAACAAGTATGGAAGCTGCGGTTGAGCCAATATATCCAGCTCCACCGGTGACAAGAATTCTGGCCATGTACGTAGGTTATCTCTTAGTTACGAATCTGACCGGTACAAGGGTTGAGCGGTGCAGACGTTGGCTTCGGTGTCGCAGAGACGGTGGGAGTAGGTGTTGGTACCGGAGTAGGTGTTGGAGCCTGGACTACATCAAATTCGACAGGGTATTGAGACGCCGCCTCGGTCTGCGTGGCATCGGTGAAATTAACTGTGCCGACGTAATGTCCAGCAGCGAGCCCAGTGATTTTTAGAAGCCAGGTGCCACGTGATGATCGAACTGGAGTTTGAACACCTTGAGTCATCATGCTGGAGGCCGGTGTGAAATTTACTGTTCCAGCTACGACTGGAGAACCGTCGGGCCTAACAACGCTGACTCCAAAAGTCACCGGGTCATTTGTGGTTGCTGATTTTTGACTTGCGATTGTCATGGTCGTTGGCTCGTTGAAAGGGAGCATTTGAGTGGGATCGGGCTGCCAGATGCCACGAATGAGATTCATGAATTGAAGCGTGCTTCCGTTAAAAACATTGAGATCTACGCGGTTTCCCGGTACGCCATATTTGCCTGGTATCCCGCACGATGTGTACTGCCAAATCTGCCATTGGGTTGAGCAATCAGCATTACTCCACGAGTGCGCGAAGCAACCAACGGTTTTGGCATTGAGCTGCTGGGAAGTCATCGTGGCATTGGTGCCGTAACGAGCGATCCACAGCGGATATTGGCGCAGGCTGGCAGAGCGAACCATTGCGGTCTCAAGAAATTGTGGGTAGCTATAGATGAATGGCTTACGACCCGTCGCGTTTGCAACGGCATCGAGCCAAGTCTGTGCCCACAGCGTGACAAGCGCTGGAGTCGTGAAATGTGCGCAGCTACCTGAACTTCCCAATCGCACACAATTATTTTCTAGATCTAGCGCGACTGGCATATCTCTTCTGTTGTACCCGCCGAGTGAGGCTATGCGCCAGATTACTTTCTGCGCCTGGGCTTTGGCATCTGCGACAACTGTGGCTGGAGAAGCTGAATCAGGGAGCGTGGCGTAATAATAAAAAGAGGTATATAACGAGGCTGCTTGAGCTGCCTTGCGATCAGCGGGAAAAAATTTCATAGCTTGAGCGTCATATTGATCGTAGCTGTCGCCACCTTTAATGATGACAAAGCGGATTCCTGCTGCATGCATTTGCTGGAAATTTATAGCCGAGCCGCCAGGGTGCTGATAAACGCTGATATCCATTCCCGCAATTTTCTGACCTGGACCCGTGGCATCAATTTTGCGGGGAGCGGTGCTTGCCGAAGCCCACGTAATGGTTGCACCTTGAAAAATGAGTGCGATTGCCAGCGTCAGAGTAGCAAGTTGTTTTTTCATACCTCGCTAATTGTAGGAGTTAAGCCTAAAACTTTGTGGATGGCTTGCTGGAGTAGAGCAATCTGTTCTGGTTTGCGCGCTGATTTGAAATCATGATCACCATTGAATTTGGTCGCGTCGACGAAATCAAGCAGAAGTACACCGTCGGTATACGAGACCAGTCGTGCATCAAAAAAAGCTAACCATAGAACTCGATCATGAGCCATGAGCTCGTCAAGAACATCGTTCCACCGTGCCTTAATCTCGGCGATATTAAATTGAGCTTCACTCATGTTAGTGATGTGTCTCGTGAACATAGCGCTCACCGCGAAGAGCGGAGAGGAGCGCACCGAGCAATGACATCGCTAGTGCCATTCCGAAGACGATCAGGAGGCCGTGATGGAACGGCTGGGCTATGAGGTTAGGGAAGAAATGTTTGCCGGTGAGAGTAGACCACTGCGCGTTACTGACATGCGCGTTGGCTTGAGAGCCGAGCAAACTTTGTAAGGGGTTGTAGCCCAAGAAGGATGCGAAGAGAGAGCCAACTACAGGCAGATTAGCGATCGAGTGTGCTTGGGCGAGGCTAACCCCGTGGCTTGTTAGCCCTGTAAATAAACTCTTTGGAAGAGTGTGACTTAACCCGACAATCATGAGTGAGAAGAAGACTCCGATCGAAAGAACCATTCCAGAGTTCATGAATGCTGCTTGAATGCCGCCTGCTGATCCACGATTTTCGGCAGGAACGCTATTCATTACTGCAGTCTGATTAGGAGCCGAGAACATTCCGCCACCAATGCCATTGAGAAGTACTAGTCCACCAAACCAGATGTAATGAAAGTTGGTTGGTGTGAACATGAGGCCTAAGAAGCTAGAGCCGAATAAGCAGAGTCCTGCAGTAGAGAGCACTCGTGCTCCAACGCGATCGGAGATCCATCCTGAAATCGGGCCTGCAATCAAGAAGCCTGCGGTGAGTGGTAGGAGATAGATACCGGCCCACAATGGAGTTGCATCGTAGGCATAACCATGGAGTGGCAACCAGATTCCTTGGAGCCAGATGATCAACATAAATTGAAGCCCGCCACGAGCGATTGCGGCAAGCAGCCCAGCGTTGCTACCCATACTGAATGCGCGAATTCTAAAAAGATGGAGATTAAACATCGGATGTTCAACATGAAGTTCGATGTAGATGAAGGCAATAAGAAAGACAATGGCAATCGCGAATCCGCAGATGACTTTAGGTGAGCTCCAGCCCATGGATGATCCTGCGTATGGCTGAATTCCATAAATCATGGCAACCAAGAGCGAAGTCAGACCGATTGCAAAGGTGAGATTGCCCCACCAGTCAATGGTTGCTTTCAGACGCTTTCCGTTGTCTACCAAGCTGAGATAACCCCAGATAGTTCCGATGATGCCAAATGGAACTGAGACCCAGAAGACCAAGCGCCAATCTCCGATAGATAGCAATCCACCTAGGATCAAGCCAATAAATGAACCACCAATAGCGGCAACTTGGTTAATACCAATAGCGAGTCCGCGCTGTGTGGCAGGAAAAGCATCTGCGATGATCGCTGAGGAGTTGGCAAATAACATTGCCCCACCAACGCCTTGGAGTAAGCGCCAGATGACAAGCCACATTGCACCCTTGCCGGAATGATAAGGATCAAGTGCGAGAAAGACTGACGCAATCGAAAAGACTGTGAAGCCAAGATTATAAATACGGACGCGTCCAAAAATATCGCCGATGCGTCCAAGGCTAATGACGAGAACAGCGGTAACGAGCATGTAGCCCTGAAGGAGCCAGAGGAGATAACCGACATTGCTCGGCGCTAGCGGATTAATCCCAACGCCACGAAAGATTGCTGGGAGTGAAATCAAGATGATCGATGAGTTGATGGTTGCCATAAAAATGCCCAACGTGGTGTTGGTTAAGGCGATCCATTTATATCGAGGGGAGACGGTTTTGCTCGCTTGAGATTTAGCTTCACTCACCGTTGCACCGTATCACAGTGAGATTTTTGATCCGCCGATCCGCGGATTCGACTGATAAGGAAGAGCAAGTGAGGCGGGTGGGGCTCGAACCCACGACGACCGGATTATGAGTCCGGGGCTCTAACCAACTGAGCTACCGCCTCTTACTGAACTAACTGGGATTACTGGTTGTGCACTGCATAGTTGTATGTACGTAAATTTTACAGGGGATTGAGAAGCAAATAACAAATAAAGAAGCGGACCAGCGTTAGCCGGCCCGCTTCTTTAATAAATGGTTTATTTATGCAGGGTTAACTGCATCAGCCTGAGGACCCTTTGGACCCTGTACTACTTCAAAAGTAACGGCCTGACCCTCTTCAAGAGACTTGTAGCCATTGCCTTGGATTGCTGAGTAGTGAACGAACACATCTTGTCCGCCGCCATCAACTGCAATGAAACCAAAACCCTTTTCAGAGTTGAACCACTTAACTGTACCTGTTGCCATGTAGATATTTCCTTCGGTATATGAGTAAAGCTGAAGTACTCCTCAGCTTCCGTCTTCCTCTAGTACAGCGATACCGAATCCATGAAACGGGTCCTGCCAAGCGTCCGACTACATATGAGTGTAACTTAAATCTCTCTCGTTGAAAGCCCCTGGATTCAGAAAGATTAGGGGATGGATCACGTGGAGAGGCTTGATCTGGAGTTCTTGGAGCTCTGGGTGGGTCTAATTGTCGCTTTTTAGGCTTTTAGGCTTTTAGGCTTTTAGGCTCTTTAGCCTTCTTAGCCTTCTTAGCCTTCTTAGGCCTGGAAAGAGCTCAAGACTAAGACGACGTTATGGCCACCAAAGCCAAAAGAATCATTGATAGCCACGATAGGGCCCGCAGGAAGTGGTCGAGGGGTATCGCGAACTACATCAAGGATCACTGCTGGATCCAAATTCTCAATGTTGATCGTTGGTGGCGCCAAGCGTTCATGAAGGGCCAGTACGCAGAAAATAGTTTCGATCGCACCAGCGCCACCTAAGAGGTGTCCCGTCATAGATTTTGTAGCCGAGACAGCCACATGGCCAATTTCATCGCCTAGCGCAGCAGCAAGCGCATTGGCTTCTGCAACATCACCGACAGGGGTGGAGGTTGCGTGAGCGTTGATGTGGACAACCTCAGAGAGTTTTACGCCAGAGTCTTCAAGCGCGAATTGGAGCGCGCGAGCAACTCCACTGCCCGTTGGGTCAGGAGCAGCAATGTGATAACCATCTGATGTCAGACCTTGACCACGAAGTTCTGCATAAATCTTTGCGCCGCGCTTTTGGGCATGCTCGAGTGATTCAATGACGATCACGCCGCCACCTTCACCAAGAACGAAACCGTCGCGATCCTGATCGTACGGGCGCGATGCCTTCTCAGGCGCGTCGTTGCGTGTTGAGAGAGCCTTCATTGATGCAAAGCCGGCAATTGGCAGTGGGTGAATTGCTGCCTCAACGCCACCGGTGACAACAATGTCAGCACGGCCGTTGCGGATCATCTCCATCGCATACCCGATCGCCTCGGCGCCAGATGCGCACGCGCTTACAGGTGTATGTACGCCAGCGCGTGCACCGAGTTCGAGTCCCACGTTCGCAGCTGGACCGTTAGGCATCAACATTGGAACGGTATGGGGGCTTACTCCGCGTGGGCCTTTTTCTTTCAAAATGTCATATTGATCTAAGAGTGTGATGACGCCACCGATACCTGATGCAACGACTACTCCAAGACGTTCCTTATCGACCTCAGGGGAGCCCGCGTCTTTCCAGGCTTCGCGTGCTGCGATCAAGGCAAATTGTTCTGAGCGATCAAGGCGACGCATTTCTACGCGCTCCATGACTTCACTCGGTTCGACCATCACTCGCGCAGCAAATTTAACGGTAGAAGCTTCAGTCCACTCTTCAGTCAGAGTGCGTGCACCGCTTTTTCCAGCTAACAAATTCGCCCAGGTAGTAGGAACATCCCCACCGATAGGTGTGGTTGCGCCGAGCCCGGTTACTACTACGCGAGGTCTAGTCATCTAGTTCGTATCTCTTTCTAGATTAATTGTGAATTAATTGTGAATTAATTGCCAGTGGATTGCTTAGCTATGTGCAACGATGAAGTTAACAGCATCTCCAACGGTTGCCATCTTTGTTACTTCTTCATCAGGAATCTTTACGCCGAACTTTTCTTCCGCTGCAACGACTACTTCAACCATGCTCAAAGAATCTACTTCTAGATCATCGCTAAAGCTCTTTGTCATCTCGATCTTGCTTGCATCTACGCCAGCAACTTCAACAACGATCTCCTTGATTCCTGCAAGTACTTCATCTTGTGTCAGTGCCATGTGGAGCCTCTTTCGTTTTAGGTGTGTATTACGTGTGTATTTTTTATTTGAGTGGTGCGGGAGGTAACTCGACAACTTGACCAGAGAAAACTAGTCCGGCGCCGAATCCGAGTAACAGAGCGTTCTTTCCGTGTAGCTCTGGGTGTTGAGTGAGCAAGCGATCCATCGCAAGAGGGATCGATGCAGCAGATGTATTACCCGTCGTCCGTATATCGCGAGCGATAATGACGGAGTCGGGCAATTCCATAGATTTTGTGAGCGAGTCGATAATGCGCTCATTTGCTTGATGGGGGATAAAGGCAGCGATGTCAGAAGGCTGAAGTCCAGATTTTTCTATGACTTCCTTACCAACCTTGGCTACTTCATAGACCGCCCAGCGAAATACTTTCTGACCTTCTTGGTGAATAACTGGCCACGATGTTGCAGCAAGATCGGCACCTGGCTTGTAATCGAGCCATGAAGGTTCCATCGCGATTGCATCACGATTGGTCACATCAGAACCCATGATGGATGGGCCGATTCCCACATGATCAGATGGGCCGATAACGACGGCACCAGCGCCATCTGCAAAGATAAATGAGGTTGCACGATCATCGAGATCAAGGAAATCAGAGATTTTTTCTGCGCCAATGACAAGGGCATATGTTGATGTTCCCGAGCGCACCATGTCATTTGCTAGACCAACGCTGTAAGAAAATCCTGCGCATGCCGCGTTCACATCAAAGGCTGCAGCGCGCTCGATTCCCAAGCGTGCGCCAACATCAGTTGATGCGCTGGGTGTTTGGAATGGGTATGTAATCGTTGCAAAAATAATTGTGTCTATCTGATCTGCCGTGAGCCCCGCGCGAGCAATTGCAATCTTGGATGCTTCAACAGCCATATCCGTGAGGGACTCTTCCGGTCCAGCCCAGTGGCGAGTCGAGATACCTGTGCGCTGCTGAATCCACTCATCGCTGGAATCAATTCGTTCAACGAGCTCAGAGTTTGGAACAACTCGGGCAGGGCGATGTGCGCCTACTGCGAGAATCCGTGCCTCGCGGCGAGGATTTGAATTAATAATCGTCATTTTTTGGCTCCATGCTTCTGGGCAAACTCTGCGCAAAGTTCTAAATCAGCTGGTGCTTTGAGGGCAAAAGTTTCGATGGCAGGCTCTGCGCGCTTGAGCAGTCCAGCCAATGTTCCACCAGGGGCGACTTCAATAACGCCCGTGACACCTTGAGCTGCGAGCGTCTTCATGCACAAGTCCCAACGAACAGGTCCTGCAACTTGACCCACGATGCGAGAAATGAATTCACTGCCGCTGGTAACAACTCCGCCATCTTTATTGGAGATAAGTGGCTTAGTTGGGTCTGCTACAGCAATCCCTGCAACAGCCGCAGCCAACTTTTCAACAGCAGGCGCCATGACACTTGTGTGGAATGCGCCAGAAACAGCAAGTGCTCGTACGCGACTTCCAGCAGGTGGGTTTTCGGCAAGTCGATTGAGCGCATCCAAATCGCCGGCTGCCACGATCTGCCCAGCTCCATTTTCATTAGCCGGGGTTAAACCTAGGGATGTAAGAGCGGCTACAACATCGTCGCGATCGCCACCAAGCACAGCCGACATTCCTGTATTGCTGCCGGTTGCGGCCAAGGACATGGCGCGAGCGCGAATATTGACCAAGTTGAGCGCTGTATCACCATCGATTACCCCGGCTAAAGAGGCCGTGGTGAGTTCGCCAACAGAGTGACCTGCAAAGAAAGAGATGAGATCGGTGTTGAAGTCGAGCTTTTCAAAGAGCTGGAGCGTGCTGATGAGTCCAGCTGCCACCAAGAGCGGTTGGGCATGTGAAGTTTCGCGAATCTCATCTGCGTCGCTCAAGGTACCTAAGCGGAGGAGATCTAGATCAATCGCGTGCGACCATTTTTGAAGCAAAGAGTGGGAGCGCTCGTGTTCCACCCAGGGGGTCAAGAAGCCGGGTGTCTGGGCACCTTGGCCAGGCGCTATAAGTGCGAGCATGTTAAAAAGTTTAGGCGCGCGCTGGTGTTACTACCGAGTACCTGGCGGGTTAATTAGCCACTACTTTTCCTTGGCCTCCAAGCCCGCAGAAGTCTAATTACCGACCTTTGAAGGGGGTGGCTGCAAAAGAGGCTGAAATTTTGATCGCTTCCCAACCCATGAGGAGCAGGGCCACAGGCAGCAAATCGACCGAACGCTTGAGGAACCACGGCGCCCCTTTGCACACCAACCACCATATTTTTTCGCCCCGGCTTTGAGGGTCATCGACATCTGCATCAGGAGTGTCAATCAAAAAGCCGTGCTCGCGAAGTCGGGTCGCCATTTCTCGTGCCAAAAGTTTGTGGCCATATGGCCCAGGGTGCATGCGGTCGATATGCCAGTTACGTAAATCATGCACATCTGGGATGGAGCGAGTGTGAATCAGAATTATATTAAGTTCGCGCGCCACTTGATGATAGACAGCATTGACTGCATTCACGCGGCGTCGAATAACCCGCTTGAGAAGACGCGGAACTCGCAAGATTTGGGCTGGATCGTGAAGTTCGATCATTAATATGGGAGAACCTTTTTCCATGAGTGCGCGACAGGTTCGCTCTATATTCTCTTTGAGAAGAGTTGGACTAAAACCATTGCGCAACATGTCGTTTCCGCCAACTATGACGGCGCAGAGATCAGGCTCTGTCTCAAGTGCTCGCGCTAATTGAATGTCTACAACTTCTTGTGACTTTGCCCCCGGCCTTGAGAAATTAAAGTAAGTGCACGGCTCGTGAAATACCTGCGCGAGGTAATAGCCCCAGCCGCGTGGATTACCAGCTTTGTCGAAATCTCCAGTGCCAAAAGCGGCAGAGTCTCCTAAGACTGTAAAAGTAATTGCCACTATGCTGCAATGATCTTTCGCTTGGTTGTGGCAGTCGGGGCTCGATCGCCGATGTTTGGCATTTTGTGCAACTCCATCATCAACGCAATGGTTTTATCCCATGGGAGTTTTTCGGCGCTACGGCGAGCAACGTCGCGAGCCTCGCTCGTAGAAAGAATGGAGATCGCAGCTTGAGCAAAAGCTGCGCCATAATTGTCGGCGACTGCGCCAGCCGGAATATCTTGGTCAAGTGCAAGAAATTCACCCACCGCGCTACTGCTCGATGCAACAACTGGTGTACCGCTTGCGATTGATTCCAGTGCAGATAGGCAGAATGTTTCTAGCGGACCTGGTGCAAAAGTTATATCTGCACAAGCCAATATTGATGCTACCTGGCGTGGATTTGCGACATACCCGAGAAGATCAACAGGCAGACCACTGGCCATTTCACGCATGCGTTTCCACATTGGTCCAACACCGATAATGACTAGCCGAGCATCGATTCCTTGGTTGCGCATTTCGATAAGCGCTTCAATACTCCGTTGCGGTTCCTTTTCAGGAGACAACCTGCCGCAATGCACAATCAGGAATTGATTCTCCTTAAGAAGTTCTTGGCGTAACTCACTCGAGCGATTTATGGGATTGAAGTTTTCTAAATCAACGCCAAGAGGAATGCGTGCAAGATTCTTAATCCCCAGCTCTTCGAATTCACGAGCCGCATATTGTGTTGTTGCAATTACATGATCAAATTTGGAAGCGAGGGTTCGGTTGTGCCAATCCACTAGCGCTTTCTGTGGGAAGAAACTTGGGAGAAATCTCTTAGCCAAGCCACGTAGCGTTTCGTGACTAAAAACAACTGTTGGAATCTCGCGTTGCTTAGCCCAGCGACCCAATGATCGAAGCGTGAATCGATCAGAGACTTCTAAGCGATCGGGATTGAGTTGGGCGATAAGTTTCTTAAGTTGGGAGTTTCGACTAATGATTCTGTACGAGCCACTACCTGGGAGCATAAAAGAGGGCAGCGAAATTTTAGTTCCGTACATAGTCTCTTCCTTCACGAAGTGACTTCCTGGAACAATGTAAATGAACTCATGCCCATAGCGCTGGTACCCGCGTCCTAATTGATGGAGGGTAGTTTTGATGCCGCCAGAGTGTGGGCCATAGAAATTTGCTACGTGAACAATTCTCATGCTGCGTTCTTTCGGTGTGAACGTGGAGCAGTAATAAGGGATTCGTAATGTCCAAGTAGCTGGCCATTGATGCGAGCCCAGGTTCGCTCAGATACGGAATCGCGGGCCATCGTCCTCATGTCCTCATGATCGCTTCGTGACATAAAGTGCTCAACGGCTCCTGCCAGCGCTATCGGATCACTAGTGTTGATGATGTAACCCGTTGATCCGTTGGAGATCAGATCTGCTGGACCACCTGTTGTTGGCACAATGCACGGAGTGCCAGAAGCAAGTGCTTCTTGAACGCTTTGGCAGAAGGTTTCATTTGGTCCAGGATGAATAAAGAGATCAAAACTTGCATATGCCTGGGCTAACTCAGCCCCTGATTTAAATCCGGTAAATCGTGCGTTAGGGAGTTCACCCTCTAGTTTTTCGCGGGCTGGACCATCTCCAACAATGACGAGTTGGATGCGAGGATCACGATCGAGAACGGCGAGGTCATGGACGCGCTTTTCGTTAGCAAGTCTTCCGATATATCCAACGATGAGCTGTGTTGGTGCCCCCCACGATTCACGTAAGGCGGTGCTTCGGGAGTCTGGATGGAAGAGAGAGGTGTCGACGCCTCGACGCCACAAATGGACATTATCGACTCCGCAATCGCGCAGATCGGCGCAAGCCGCGCTCGAAGGTGCGAGGGTGCGACTGGTATTTGTGTGGATCTTGCCCACAATTTTGCGCAGTGATGCGTGGGCAGCGGTGAAGCCATAATGCCTCGCAAATCCGGCAAGGTCGGTTTGATAGACCGAGAGCGCAGGAATATTGAGTTTACGAGCAATTCGAGCGGAGTATGCACCGAGCGCAAATGGAGAAGCCAAGTGCAAAATATCCGGCGAGAAGCCATCTATGAGATATTCAAGTTTTCGAGTGGGGACGGCAATAGGCAGTCCGATAGGGAGAATAGATTGAAGTGGCAGCGCTGGAACGCGTTTGATGCGGTGCCCCGCATATTCGCGTGGTCCGCCATCGCTCTCGGGCGCTATCACAAGTGCCTGATGCCCTTCGGAGGCCAGAAACTCGAGGACTCGTAGGACTGAATTGGTGACCCCGTTGACCTGAGGCAGAAAACTTTCCGTCACTATAGCTACTCTCATGCGTAGATAGTGAGCCTTGAAAGTGGCAGGTTTGAAAGTGGCAGGTAAAGAGTTGCTGAAGGTTTCGTGAACGCGATCTAGACTTCACACATGGGTATCTATCTGGATCATGCGGCCACTACGCCCATGTCTCCAGCCGCCCGGGAGGCTCTGGTTGCTCAGATGTCTCAGGTCGGCAACGCCTCTAGCTTGCATGCATTTGGCAGGGGAGTTCGCAAGGAGGTGGAGCAAGCCCGCGAGAGTATTGCAACGATAGCCTGCGCTCATCCCACCGAGATAATTTTTACTGCTTCAGGAACTGAAGCTAATAATTTGGCGATCAAGGGCTTTTATTGGAAGTCGATTGAGCGCGATCCATCTAAAAATATCATCGTGGTTGCGGCATTTGAGCATCACGCGATCCTAGAACCAGTGGTCTGGCTAGAGGAACACGAAGGCGCCGCCGTTATCTATATTCCGATCAAGCCCGAGGGTGTGATCGACCTTGATGCGCTCGCGCAGATAATTGAGACTGAATCAGAACACATTGCGGTCATAGCCGTCATGCATTCAAATAACGAGATTGGAACAATCCAGCCGATCGCAGAAATTGTGGAGTTGGCTGGAGGGATCCCCGTGCATACGGATGCTGTGCAGAGTTTTGGAAAAGTAGATTTTGATTTCGCAGTGCTTGGAGTCCGGTCTGCAGTAATCAGTGCGCATAAAATTGGCGGACCACTTGGGGTAGCAGCTCTTATCTTGGAACATGGAATTGATATCACTCCGTTGTTGCATGGCGGGGGTCAGGAGCGAGATATTCGCAGTGGCACTATCAACGCTCCATCCATTGTCGCCTTTGCTGCAGCAGCCCAGAGCGCTGCTGTTGATCGAGTGAGTAATTTTGAGCGCACCTGGAAATTGCGGGAATCTCTGAAGGAGCGGATACTGCGCGCAGAACCGGATGCAACCTTTAATGGTCGCTCTGAAATTATGTTGCCTGGAATACTCAATGTTACTTTTCCTAATACCGAATCAGATAGCCTCCTATTGCTCTTGGATAATGCCGGCATTGCTGCGTCTACTGGATCGGCATGTAGCGCAGGAGTCCAGCGTGCTAGTCATGTGCTGATCTCACTTGGATTAACTGAAGCCCAAGCTCGCTCATCAATTCGCTTCTCCTTGGGTAGCTCAACAACGCAAGCCGAGATTGACGAAGTGGGTAGCAAGATAGGCTCAGTCGTTGAGAGTGCTCGAGCAGCATTTAGCGTTGGGGCAGGGGCCAAATCATGAAAGTAATTGCAGCAATGAGTGGTGGTGTCGATTCTGCAGTGGCTGCTGCTCGCGCAGTAGAAGCTGGCCACGAGGTCATCGGCGTTCACTTGGCTCTGTCAAGCAACCCCCAGAAGTATCGCTCTGGAGCACGAGGATGTTGCACCATTGAAGATTCACATGACGCCAGGCGTGCAGCAGATGTCATTGGTATTCCGTTTTACATTTGGGATATGGCAGAGGAGTTTCACGCCGGTGTCGTTGAAAACTTTATCGACGAATATGCGCAAGGACGTACCCCTAATCCATGCCTTCGTTGTAATGAAAAAATTAAATTCCAAGCTGTACTTGATCGAGCAGCAGCACTTGGGTACGACGCAGTTGTCACCGGACACTATGCGCAGATGCGTGTAGATGCAGATGGAAATCGCGCGATGTATCGAGCAATCGATCCGCTTAAAGATCAATCGTATGTATTAGCAGTTCTCAACGAAAAGCAATTAGCTGGCGCAATGTTTCCACTCGGTGATAGCCACAAGGTTGATATTCGCAAAGAAGCAAAAGCACGTGGTCTCTATGTAGCCAATAAGCCCGATAGTCATGACATTTGTTTCATTCCATCTGGAAATAATGCGGGATGGTTGCGCGATCGTCTGGGCAGCGAGAGCGGACCAATTGTGGATCAAGATGGCAATACGGTCGGCGAGCATCAAGGTGCCTATACATACACAATCGGGCAACGCCGAGGACTGGGCTTGAGCGTCCCGACAGTTGATGGTTCACCGAGATATGTTCTTAAAATTGAACCCAAAACCAATACTGTGGTTGTCGGAGCTAAAGAAGATCTTGCAATCTCGAAAATAGTGGGCGAAAAGCCAATCTGGTGCGGCCCTATGCCAACAGTTGGAGTTGCACATAGAGGGTTCGCACAAATTCGTGCGCACGGCTCACCCCTTGCCTGCTCATATACGGTAAGTGAAAGTTCGATCCAAGCACAGCTTGATGAGCCGCTATTCGGACTGGCTAGAGGTCAAGGTCTCGTCATCTATGACGGCGATCGTGTTGTTGGTTCAGCAACCGTGAGCGACACAGAGTAATTTTTTAACGTGGCTAAATCTTTATCATCCGCTGATGCGCCAACTCGCATTGCCCGGCTCCGGGAGGAAATTCGAGATCACCAGTTTCGATATTACGTTCTAGATAATCCAATTATTAGCGATGCCGAATTTGACGGCTTACTCCGTCACTTGCAAGAGTTAGAAGAAGCTCATCCCGAACTCAAGAGCTCTGATTCACCATCCGTTACCGTTGGCGGAGGTTTCGCTACTGCATTTGAGCAACGCGATCACATTGAACGAATGATGAGCTTGGACAATGTATTTAGTATCGACGAGCTCGACACCTGGTTTGATCGTGTGGAAAAGGGAATCGAGAGCGACGCTAAGAACTCTTGGCTCTGTGAAGTGAAGGTCGATGGCTTGGCAATTAATCTGCTTTATCGCGATGGGAAATTGGTGCAAGCTCTCACTCGCGGAAATGGTGTTACTGGCGAAGATGTCACGCTCAATGTAAAAACAATTAGCGCGATTCCACACGAGCTCAAGGGCCTGGGTTTCCCAGCTGTGCTAGAAGTTCGCGGCGAGGTCTTCTTTCCCATTGCAGATTTCAATGAATTTAATCGCAAGATTCAAGAAGAAGGTAAGCAGGCGTTCGCAAATCCTCGCAATGCGGCGGCCGGATCACTTCGGCAGAAAGATCCTCGGGTCACTGCAAGTCGTCCTTTGTCGATGGTTGTCCATGGCGTAGGCGCATGCGAAGGCGTTACTTTTGCAACTCAAGCACAGGCTTATGAACAACTCGGTACTTGGGGACTGCCGATTAGCAAGCGTTACAAAGTCGTTGATAGCCGAGCCAAAGTTTCCGAATTCATTGAGTATTACGGGCTGCACCGTCATGACGTCGAGCACGAGATCGATGGCACAGTCATTAAAGTTAATGAGATTGCTGTTCAGGAAGAGCTCGGCTTCACCTCACGTGCACCGAAATGGGCTATCGCATACAAGTACCCACCCGTAGAAGTCACTACCCGCTTGTTGGATATCAAAGTGAGTGTGGGGCGCACAGGTCGCGTTACGCCGTTTGCCTATATGGAGCCGGTGGTTGTTGCAGGATCAACAGTGACTAATGCGACGCTTCATAATCAGGAAGAAGTTATCCGTAAGGGAATTTTGATTGGCGACACAGTCATCATCCGTAAAGCCGGAGATGTGATCCCAGAAGTTGTTGGACCTGTTATCGAAAAGAGAACGGGCCAGGAGCGAGAGTTTGTCATGCCAGAGACCTGCCCTGATTGTGGCGCCGTTTTGCGCGCCATGAGCGAGGGGGATGTTGATTTACGTTGCCCCAATTCGCAATCGTGTCCTGCACAATTGCGTGAGCGGATTTTTTATATCGGTTCACGAGCTGCGCTGGATATCGATCTCCTTGGGTTTGAAGCCGCAAGCGCGCTATTGGAATCTGGTCTGATTGGCGATGAAGGAGATCTCTTTGCTCTGACCAAATCAGCGCTATCAAAATCTGAATTTTTCACAAAGAAAGATGGCACGCTGGGGGCTCAGGCGGATAAATTCCTTGCTGCCCTTGAGGGCGCCAAAAACAGTCCGCTTTGGCGCGTGATTGTTGCCTTGTCGATTCGGCATGTGGGTCCGACCGCCGCGCAAAACCTGGCAAAGAGTTTTGGTTCTCTCGATGCAATCGCGCAGGCTTGCTCCCAAGAGTTGGCCGATGTTGATGGCGTTGGCGAAATAATTGCAGAGTCAATTATCGAGTGGTTTGACGTTGACTGGCATAAGGCGATCATCGCTAAATGGAAGAAGGCTGGGGTCGCCTTTGATCACGTGCAGGTAAATCTGGCGCCACAGACTTTGGCTGGCCTTACGCTTGTGGTTACCGGTTCACTTGAGTCATTTACTCGAGATGGCGTAGATGAAGTCATCACAGCGCACGGCGGCAAAGCCAGCTCCTCGGTCTCTAAAAAGACTAGCTACGTAGTGGTGGGGGATTCTCCAGGATCAAAAGCGAGCAAGGCGGCTGAATTAGGTGTCCCAATTCTCAATGAAGCTGCGTTCAAGCAATTGCTTGCTAGCGGCGAGGATGGGTTAAAGTAAGGGCATGTTGAACATCTTCCGTGCAACCCGATTCCTTGCTGAAAGCCACGTTATTGTGCGCCACGAGCCAGCTTCGCCAGTGTTCTTTGGCGTCTTTGCCTTCGCAATTTTAGCTGTCCTGCTGTATCTCGTGCTTCGCCTAGACCGGGACTAAGACAATCTCAAAAGTAGGAATTCTTGGCGGGACTTTCGATCCGATCCATCGAGGTCATTTACACATTATCGAATCCGTAGCCAATCAATTTGATTCCATTATGGTCATGCCTGCAGGCAACCCATATATGCGAGCAGCTGCTCCAGTCGCCAATGGATACGACCGTGTCGAAATGTGCACTCATGCGTTAGAAGATCTTCCAGAATATTTGCAGGAAAAAGTTGTGCTGACAGATCTTGAGGTTCGCCGCGAGGGCCCTACCTATGCGATCGATACTTTGACCCAGCTCAAGCCATTTTTTCCACAAGATACTTTCACCCTCATCCTCGGGAGCGATGCTGCTGCAGGTTTTGATAAATGGCACAAAGTTGCTGAACTCAAGAAGTTAGTAGAAGTCTTGGTCGTTAAGCGTCCAGGTGAAGTCGCAAACAAATCAAAGTTTGCAGAAGTTGAGATAGACGCTTTAGATATTTCAGCAACACAGATCCGCGAGATTCTCGAAGCTGGCAAAGACGCATCACCATATATTTCCGATTCAGTGCTGGACTACATCAAGGAGCGTGGGCTTTATGGCTGCAAGTGAGAAAGTACGTGCCATTACCCAAGTAGCGGCTACAGCAATTGCTGAAAAATTAGGAACCGATATCGTTGGTCTTGATATGACCGAGCAGATGGTTCTCTCAGAAGTTTTCCTTATTGCTACTGGCGCAAGTGAGCCACAAGTAGAAGCGATCGCCGATGAGGTTTTCAAGAAGCTAGCCGAGATTGGCGAGAAGCCGATCCGCAAAGAAGGCAAGGGTCAATGGGTCTTGCTCGATTACTCTGATCTTGTCGTGCACATCCAGACCGCCGAACTGCGTAACTATTACATGCTCGATCGCCTATGGAATGACTGTCCGCGAATCCCACTGGATATATCTGAGGAGCGTTAAGCCTTTAAAAGGTATTAAGATACGGAACTGATTTACTCGATTTTTAACCGGGAATTACCGGATGAATTGGGGCTGTGGCGCAGCTGGTAGCGCACCTGCATGGCATGCAGGGGGTCAGGGGTTCAAGTCCCCTCAGCTCCACCAATTTTTTCGAGATAAGATCGCCCAATGCATGAGGCCTACGACTTTGCCGCGATCCAAGAGAAGTGGCTCCCGATTTGGGATGAGATCCAACCCTTCAAATCAGGTCGAGCAGATGACCCTCGTCCCAAGAAGTATGTCTTGGATATGTTCCCCTACCCATCAGGTGATCTGCACATGGGTCATGCAGAGGCTTACGCCCTCGGTGATGTGATCGCGCGTTATTGGGTCCAAAAGGGATTCAACGTTATGCATCCAATTGGTTGGGACTCCTTTGGACTCCCTGCCGAGAACGCAGCCATTAAGCGCGGATCTGATCCACGCGCATGGACCTATGAAAATATTGCAATTCAAAAAGCATCTATGCGTCGCTATGCATGTTCTTTCGACTGGGATCGGACGCTGCATACCTCTGACCCTGAGTACTACAAATGGAACCAATGGCTCTTCCTTGAGCTCTACAAAAAGGGTCTGGCGTATCGCAAAGACTCTGCCGTTAACTGGTGCCCAAGTTGTCAGACGGTGCTGGCTAACGAGCAGGTAGTTGCTGGTTTGTGCGAACGTTGTGATACCGCAGCCACAAAAAAGAAACTCAATCAGTGGTACCTAAAAATTACTGATTACGCTGATCGTCTCCTTGATGACATGGATCAGCTCGAAGGCGCATGGCCTGAAAAAGTTCTGATGATGCAGCGCAACTGGATCGGTCGCTCACAAGGCGCCGAAGTACAGTTTGAGATCGAAGGACGCGCCGAGCCTGTCAGCATTTACACAACTCGTCCAGACACCCTTTACGGTGCGACTTTTATGGTTGTCGCTGTAGATAGTTCACTCGCCGCAGAGCTTGTAGCGGGCTCATCGGTTGAGAGTGCATTTAATTCTTATTTAGAAGAGACCAAAGCTGCTAGCGATATCGATCGACTAGCGACCGACCGCCCTAAGAGCGGCGTATTCCTTGAGCGTTATGCAATTAATCCAGTTAATGGCGAGCGTCTCCCAATCTGGGCCAGTGATTACGTACTCGCTGATTACGGCACCGGTGCGATTATGGCTGTTCCAGCGCACGATCAACGTGACTTAGATTTCGCGAAAGCGATGAAGCTAGATGTAAAAGTTGTCGTTGATTCAGGTGAAGAAGATCCCGCGATCACAGGAATTGCAACTACGGGTTCAGGTTCGCTGATTAATTCAGGTTCGCTCAACGGCCTCACAAAAGAAGAAGCTATCACCGCTATCGTCAAAGAGTTAGAGGCGAAAGATTTAGGTAAGAGCGCAAAGAACTATCGCTTGCGTGACTGGCTAATCTCGCGCCAACGTTACTGGGGCACGCCGATTCCGATCATTCATTGCGAAAAGTGCGGGGAAGTTCCGGTTCCACAAGATCAGCTACCAGTAGAGCTTCCAGATGCTTCTGGTTTAGACCTCAAGCCAAAGGGTTCATCGCCGCTGGGCGCAGCCGAGGATTGGGTTAACGTCAGCTGTCCTAGTTGTGGTGGAGCAGCTAAGCGCGACGCAGACACCATGGATACATTCTTTGATTCATCCTGGTACTTCTTGCGCTACACCAGCGTGCAATTCGATGATCGCGCTTTCGATGTTGATGAAGTCAAAACATGGTTGCCAGTCGATCAGTACGTTGGCGGCGTCACTCACGCAATCTTGCACCTTTTGTATTCACGTTTCTTTACTAAAGTGTTGCATGATCTTGGATATTTAGATTTCGTCGAACCATTTACTCGCTTGCTCAATCAAGGCATGGTCCAGATGGATGGATCGGCGATGTCGAAATCTCGTGGAAATTTGGTCAAGCTCTCTGATGAACTCGCCGAACATGGAGTTGATGCAATTCGCCTCTCCATGGTTTTTGCTGGACCACCGGAAGATGACATTGATTGGGCGGATGTTTCGCCAGCTGCCTCATTTAAATTCCTCAATCGCGCCTGGCGATTATCTGGCGATGTCACGAGTGAGCCGGGCGTAGATTTCACGAAAGGTGATCTATCGCTACGCAAGGCGACTGCTAAGAGTCTGCACGACATTTCCTTCGCAGTGGAGACTTTTCGATTTAACGTCGCGGTCGCGCGTGTCATGGAACTTGTAAATGTGACTCGTAAAGCTATCGATAGCGGCTGCGGAGGCAGTGATCCTGCGGTGCGCGAGGCTGCCCAAGCGATTGCAATCTCACTGTCACTTATCGCGCCATATACCGCTGAAGATATGTGGGCGCGGCTCGGCCACAAGCCTGCTATTGCTTTAGCAGGTTGGCCAACCATTGATGCAGCGCTCTTGGAAGAGGATTCGGTGACCGCAATCTTGCAGATCAACGGCAAGATTAAAGATCGCATCGAAGTCTCTCCAAACATCACCGGTGGCGAACTTGAGAAGCTGGCTCTTTCCAACGATCTCATCACGGCCGAAATCGCCGGGGGAGAAGTGAAGAAAGTGATCGTTCGTGCTCCAAAACTTGTGAACATCGTTCTTTAATCCACAAGTACCCAACACGCTAGGTTCAAGCATTGAGCAATCTCTTTAGATTGTAGGCATGTTTGAATTACCTCACTTCAGTCAATCTCAGCGGCGCGTTATCTATTTCGCCCTAGCGCTGGCAATTGCCGTTGGAGCGCTCTTCTTCTCGCTCTCACGTGGCAATGCCGCATCAACATCTGCAAGTTCTGGAAGTGCCGGAAATTCAGCATTATCGAGTGGCAAGGGAGGCTTCCCTCTCGACACAACTCCAACACTTATCGCGGCTCCGGTCATTCCCGCCACCATCGTTGTTGACGTCGCCGGAAAAGTTTTACACCCTGGGATTTACACATTGCCTCAAGGCTCTCGTGCGGCAGATGCAATCAAAGCTTCCGGTGGTGCGCTCAAAGGCATAGCACTCACTGATATCAACCTCGCAGAGATCCTGACTGATGGTCAGCAACTCATTGTCGGAGCCCCGGTGGTGGTAACAAGCTCCAGCAAGGGCAAGAGCAGTAAAGCCAGTACTGGCAAGATCACCTCAGGCACGATCGATATCAATACTGCAACCATCGCTCAATGCGAGCAACTCCCGGGAGTTGGTGCCGTCATGGCTGCAAGAATCGTGGCCTACAGAAGTGCACACGGCAATTTTGCTTCAGTCAGTGATCTGAGCAAAGTGAGTGGAATGGGAAAGAGCAAATTCACAAATCTTAAAAACTTCGTTCGCATTTAACGTCAGTCAGAGGAGTGGGTGAGAGAAGGGATCTTCATCTAATCCTGATCGCCTGCGCCATTTGGGCAGGAGCGGCCGGTGTGGGTTTGATGAGCCATCAATACTTAGTTGTGATCATTCCGATCGGAGCATGGCTCATTGGTTGGCATAAGTCAGTGGCACTGCTTTTGATTACTGCTCTCTGCGCGGGTGGAGCGCTTATGGCAATAAGGCAGAGAGCGCTTTCGGAGAGCTTTTTAAGCAGATATCTTGATCAAAAGGGCAGTATCACGATGGTGGCATCACTTCGAAGCGATCTCGTCTTGGGACAGCCTAAAAATGAAGGTGGATACATCAAACCGGCGTCGACGACGGCGCTTGTGAGTGGAATCAGTTTTACTATCGGGAACTTGACCGAAAGTGCGCATCTTCCACTGCGGCTAACGACATCAGAGCAGGTGCATTGGCTTCCGGGATCAGTAGTGCGTTGCACTGGTGTTGTGTACTCAACAGCAGAGAAGCGGGTTGCAGCGCTCTTTGCAGCGCGAGGGCAATGCGTTTTAATTCATGGAGCTAGTTCTGTTGGACGTCTGGCAGGTGCCATCCGTTCAGATTTTCGACACGTAAGTAGTCGTGTTGGTGGCGATAGTGGCGCGCTCATACCGGGGTTAGTCCTTGGTGATACTTCCCTTGAGCGACACGAGTTCATTCAAGAGATGCTTTCGGCCGGGCTTACACACTTGACCGCTGTGAGCGGCGAGAATTTTGCAATCATCGCCGCTTTTATGATGTGGCTTCTGCAGTGGTTCATTCGTCAGCTTCGGCCGCGACTTATCATCAATGCTGCAGTGCTCATTGGATTTATCTTCTTGGTGCGGCCATCGCCGTCAGTACTTCGAGCAACAGTCATGGTGGCAGTTATGCTGATCGCGCAATTTCGAGGAAGTAAGAGTTCGGTCTTGCCAGCGCTGGGACTTGCCATTGCGCTGTTAATTTTTCTCGATCCTTTCGAAGCGACAGACCCGGGTTTTGCGCTCTCTGTTGCAGCAACCGCCGGAATCCTTCTTGGCCAAAAACCTGTGGCCAGCTCTCTTAATCGCTTCATACGAAGCCAAAAACTCTGCGAGCTGTTAGCAATCCCTTTGGCTGCTAACTTGCTCTGTGTTCCGGTAACAATTGCGCTCTCTGGACAATTTTCCGTGATGTCGATTCCCAGCAATATTTTCGTAGAACCGGCAATTGCGCCGATCACGATTATTGGTTTTATCGCGGCGTTGATTACGCCAGTTCTGCCAACGGTGGGTTACCTTCTCGCCCTGAGTCAGAAATATTTCGCTGGCTGGATTTGCCTGGTGGCTCATGTCAGTTCTTTGGTCCCGGTGATCCCGCTTCCGCGTGGCTGGGCGGGCGCCGGTGTAGGAATTTCGGCGATCGCCATTGGCTGGCTACTACTGCGTGGCGCAAGCGCTCTACGCCTAAGATAGCTCCGTGGCACTGACACTTATCCAAGGCGGCGAGGAGATTCTGGCTGACCGTGCGATTAGTGATCTGATTGCCCAAGCCGCTGGCGCAACTGTGACCCAACTCGATGGTGAATTGATCGATCTTGGAGCTATCACCGATGCCCTGGCGCCATCGCTCTTTGGTGATGCACGAGTTGTCGTGATCCGCCAGCTCCAAGATTTGGCGAGCGAACTTCAAGACGAAGTATCTGGCTACTTAGAGAATCCTGACGAGCAGGTCCATTTGGTGCTTTGGCACAAAGGCGGGGTAAAGGGCAAAGCCCTCCTAGAGAAGATTAAGAAATCAAAGCCGACTCTGATCGCAGTTGAAGCATTGAAGAAGGATGGCGACAAGAGCGATTTCGTGAGAGCTGAATTCGCCAGATTGGGACGCAAGATTGATGCAGATGCAATCAGCGCAATCGTCAGTGCGCTCGGCTCGGATATGCGCGAGCTCAGCGGTGTCTGCTCGCAATTGGCCGCCGATACCGCAGCTGGAAAAACAATCGCAGCCAGCGACGTCGAAAAATTCCAGCAGGGAAGGATTGAGACTTCTGGTTTTGATGTTGCCGACGCCGTCCTCGACGGTAAAACCGATCAAGCCCTCATCACTCTAAGACGAGCTCTGGAGACCGGGGTCGACCCAGTCCTCATCATCACCGCTCTGGCTAGCTCAATGCGAACCTTAGCCAAAGTATCTGGCGCATCGCGGGGAGTGAAGTCCTTCGAGTTGGCCTCCAGTTTGGGTCTACCGCCGTGGCAGATAGATAAGGCCAGGCGCCAACTGGCTCACCAAACCCCTGCCTCGCTGGCTCGGGCCACGATGCTGTTGGCTCAGGCCGATGCCGATATCAAGGGGGCTGCATCTGACCCGATTTACGCTCTGGAGCGGACAGTTATTTCTATCTCTCGAGGTCTCTCGAGGTCTCTCGAGGTAAAGCAGGCCAAAGAGCGAGTTTGAGCCAGATCGGGAGGGCTGATAGCCTTCTCCTCTGCCCACCGCCACCGCGGTTGGCCTGAAATCCTAACGAAGTGAGTTACCTAAGTGGCAAACATTAAGTCTCAGATTAAGCGCATCAAGACCAATGAGAAGGCTCAGGCTCGTAACAAGTCTGTTCGTTCATCGATCAAGACTGCCATCCGCCGTTTCAAGGATGCTGCTGCTACTGGCGACGTTTCTACAACTGCTGCAGAACTCAAGGCTGCTTCAAAGGCGCTTGATGTTGCAGTATCAAAGGGTGTCCTTCATGCCAACTCTGCAGCGAACAAGAAGTCTGCAATGGCAAAAGCTGCCAACAAGAT
This sequence comes from uncultured Actinomycetes bacterium, assembly GCA_903825945.1. Taxonomy (GTDB): domain Bacteria; phylum Actinomycetota; class Actinomycetes; order Nanopelagicales; family Nanopelagicaceae; genus PALSA-747. The sequence continues at coordinate 48,007 of CAIKCJ010000005.1, forward strand.
TTCCGCTAAATAATTTAGCAACTCACACTTATGCCAGCGATACCACTCGCTAAAGCGCCGCAACCTGCCGCAACCAACCCTGCGCAGATTCGCAATTTCTGCATCATTGCCCACATCGATCACGGCAAATCTACACTCGCCGATCGCATGCTGGGCATCACTGAAGTCGTAGAGCAGCGCAATATGCGCGCCCAATATCTCGATCGAATGGATATTGAACGCGAACGCGGAATCACTATTAAGTCTCAGGCAGTCCGTCTGCCATGGCGCTCTGGCATTGATGGCCAGGAATATGTCCTGAACATGATCGATACTCCAGGTCACGTGGATTTCACCTACGAAGTTTCGCGCTCGCTCGCAGCGTGCGAAGGTGCAGTTCTGCTCGTTGATTGTGCACAAGGGATTGAAGCTCAAACACTTGCCAACCTCTATCTGGCAATGGAGAACAACCTCACCATCATTCCGGTTCTCAACAAGATCGATCTGCCTGCGGCGCAACCAGAGAAATTTGCTACTGAGCTAGCGAAATTAATTGGCTGCCAACCAGAGGATGTTTTGCGCGTTTCGGGTAAGACTGGCGCGGGTGTCGTAGAACTTCTCGATCAGATTGTTGCTCAAATTCCTGCACCGGTGGGCGATCCTGCTGCACCTACACGCGCACTGATTTTCGACTCTGTTTACGATAGTTATCGGGGCGTAGTGACCTACGTTCGCGTTGTTGACGGCAAGCTCACTCCGCGTGATCAGATCCAGATGTTCTCAACTGGAGTTCGACATGAAGCGCTCGAGGTCGGAGTTATTTCCCCAGAGCCTGTTGTTTCAAAAGGTTTGGGTGTTGGTGAAGTTGGATACGTCATCACGGGCGTGAAGGATGTTCGCCAATCACGCGTGGGTGACACAATCACGATGTACAACAACCCTGCGAAAGTTGCACTTGCTGGCTATAAAGATCCACGCCCGATGGTCTTCTCAGGACTCTTCCCACTCGACGGTGCTGATTTTCCACTCTTGCGCGAGGCGCTCGACAAGTTGCAACTCAATGATGCTGCGCTTGTTTATGAACCAGAGAGTTCTGCGGCGCTGGGTTTCGGATTCCGCTGCGGCTTCCTAGGTCTACTCCACATGGAGATTGTGCGCGAACGCCTAGAACGCGAATCAAATCTTTCGCTCATCTCTACCGCTCCTAACGTGGTTTACAACGTGACAAGTGGTGATGGCAAAGAGATCGTCGTTACCAACCCTTCTGAATACCCAGATGGCAAGATTGAAAAGGTTGAGGAGCCTATTGTTCGCGCCACGGTATTAGCGCCATCAGAATTCATCGGAACAATCATGGAGCTCTGCCAAGAGCGTCGCGGCGTTCTCCTCGGAATGGATTATCTGTCGGAAGATCGTGTGGAGATTCGCTACACACTTCCACTTGCTGAAATTGTCTTTGACTTCTTCGACCAACTCAAATCACGCACTAGGGGTTATGCCTCGTTGGATTACGAACCAATTGGAGTCGCGGAAGCTGATCTAGTAAAAGTGGATATTTTGCTGCAAGGCGAGAAGGTCGATGCTTTCAGCGCCATCGTGCATAAGGATAAGGCGTATGCCTACGGCACAATGATGACTGGCAAGTTGCGCGAACTTATTCCTCGCCAACAATTTGAAATTCCTATTCAAGCTGCCATTGGTGGCCGAATCATCGCGCGCGAAAGTATTCGTGCTATTCGTAAAGACGTGCTTGCTAAATGTTATGGCGGAGATATCTCTCGTAAGCGCAAATTGCTCGAAAAGCAGAAAGAGGGCAAGAAGCGCATGAAGATGGTGGGACGCGTTGAAGTTCCACAAGAAGCATTCGTCGCTGCGCTGACAACTGACGCCGATATAGATAAGGCAAAAGCGAAAGCCAAAGAATGAGGAGTGAGCTAGCCTTCTATGTGCACATTCCATATTGTGTGCGCAGATGTGGGTACTGCGACTTCAATACCTACACTCCATCCGAACTTGCTATTTCTAGTGATCTATCCGGTGTTTCGCGTTCCTATATCGATCTACTCATTCAGGAGATCGAACTCGCTCGTGCAACTTCGGATGCAACCGTCGTGCCGACAATATTCTTCGGTGGCGGAACACCCACTCTTATGGAGCCCGTCGACCTTGGACGTGTAATTACCGCTATTGGAGATCGTTTTGAGTTGGCGCCAAACGCCGAAATTACGACTGAAGCTAACCCCGATACAGTCACGCCGGACAAACTAGAACAACTTCGGGCTGCTGGAATAAATCGAATCTCATTTGGCATGCAATCTGCTGCTACTCACGTATTGGCTGCGCTGGATAGAACTCACAACCCAGATAATGTGCGAGCAGCAGTTGAAGGCGCACGAGCAGCTGGATTTGATGAAGTGAGCGTGGATCTAATTTATGGCGCACCGGGAGAATCGATCTCGGATTGGGAGCAGACACTCGATAGTGCGTTAGGGCTTGCGATATCTCATATCTCGGCCTATGCCCTCATTGTCGAGCAGGGAACAAAATTAGGCGCGCAGGTTAAGCGCGGTGACGTTGTCATGCCAGATGATGATGAGACCGCTGACAAGTATTTGCTGGCGGATGAAAAATTCTTGGCTGCAGGATTTGATTGGTATGAATTGAGCAATTGGTCCAAGCCAGGAAGTCAGTGCCGCCACAATATGGCGTACTGGAATGGCGATAACTGGTGGGGTGCCGGCCCCGGAGCTCACTCGCATATAAATGGCAGAAGATTTTGGAATGTGAAACACCCAAATGCCTACAAGGAGAAAATGGCCAGCACTGGCAATCCCATGCATGAGCAGGAAATTTTGGATGCCCAAGCTATCAAGAGCGAGGCAACCATGCTGCAGATTCGATTACGCGAAGGAATCTCCACCGATGGGCTGGACTCCACAGTGTTAACGAATATCCAGGGTTATGTCGATGGTGGTTTTCTTGATCCGATTGCGTGGAAGGGTGGGAGAGTAGTTTTGACCCGCACTGGCCGCCTGATCGCTGATCGAATCGTTCGGGAAATCCTTTTTTAGGGTTCAGCGCAAGACAGAGCAGCCAAAGTAGCAGCTGTAGTAGATTGTGATAATTATGCAAGACCGCCAGTTAGAGATCCTTCGTGCCATCGTCGATGAATACGTGGCGACCCAAGAACCTGTGGGCTCTAAAATCATTGCTGAAAAACATAGCTTAGGCGTCTCACCTGCGACGATCCGTAACGAGATGGCGATCCTGGAAGAGCAAGGCCTCATCACTCAACCTCACACAAGCGCTGGCCGAATTCCGACCAACAGCGGCTATCGCGTCTTCGTGGACAAGATTGCAGAGATTAAGCCACTGTCGAGTGCAGAGCGACGCGCAATCGAAACTTTTATGGGCAACTCTGACAATTTGGACGATCTGCTTGTTAGGACCGCAAAGATGTTGGCCCAGATCACTAATCAAGTAGCAGTGATTCAATATCCTGACGAGGACAAAGTTGTCTTAGCAGGCACAGCAAATTTGGCGCGAAACAATTCACACGAGCCAGCCGGTGCAATTTACCCAGTTCTCGAAGCGCTCGAGGAGCAGGTTGTGTTGCTCCGACTTTTGGCTGATGCAACCTCTGAAATCCAAGTACGTATTGGTCAAGAACAGGGTGAGATTGGGCTGCAATCCACTTCGATTGTGAGTACTCAATACAGCACTCCAGGAACAACGGTAGGCGCACTTGGAGTGCTTGGCCCTACTCGAATGAATTATGCGGCAACTATGGCCACCGTAAATACTGTGGCTAGATATATTGGACGATTTATCGGTGGGAGCAATTCTTAATGGCTGATTATTACGACGTACTTGGTGTGAGTCGGGACGCGACCGCTGATGAAATCAAGAAGGCGTATCGCAAGTTGGCACGAGAGTTTCACCCAGATGTGAATCCAGATCCATCGAGCACCGAAAAATTTAAAGAGATTACAACGGCCTATGAAGTATTGAGCGATGACGAAAAGCGTGCTCGCCATGATCGCGGTGGAGATCCATTCTCGCAAGGCGGAGGCTTCGGCGGCGGGGCTAACTTTGGCTTCGATGATCTACTTGGTGCTTTCTTCGGCCAGGGTCAGAGCCGTGGCCCACGATCACGTGCGCGTGCTGGTCAAGATGCTTTGATTGGTATCGAACTCGATCTTGCTGAAAGCTGCTTTGGCTGCGATAAAGAAATTACCGTGGACACTGCAGTTCGTTGCGAGAAGTGTGGCGGCTCTGGTTGCGCCGATGAAGCAAAACCACAGGCCTGCCCAATCTGTAAAGGCCAGGGTGAAATACAGCAAGTTACCCGTTCATTTATTGGTAACGTAATGACATCTCGCCCATGTAATAACTGCAGTGGCTATGGCTCAGTGATAAAAAATCCATGCCGCGAATGTTCGGGTGAAGGCCGGGTTCGTTCTCGCAGAACTTTGAACGTCAAAATTCCTGCCGGAGTAGAAACTGGCAATCGCATAGCGATGAGCGGCCAAGGAGAAGTCGGTCCTGGCGGCGGTCCAGCTGGCGATCTCTACATTGAGATTGTCGAACGCCCTCATAGCTTCTTACTGCGCGATGGTTTGAATCTGCATATTTCAATCTCGATTTCTATGGTCGCAGCAACTCTTGGCACCAATGTGAAAATCCAAACGCTCGATGGCGAGCAAGAAGTTGAGATCAAGGCTGGTTTCCAAAGCGCGGACACCATTACGCTGAAGGGTCTTGGCATCACCAGACTTCGCGGAAGCGGACGTGGAGATTTGATTGTCCATGTGGAAGTCAAGACGCCACATAAGATTAAGCGTGAGGAAGAGGAGTTGCTCAAGAAGTTTGCCCAACTTCGACATGAACAGCTCGACCAGGTAGAGATTCACTCTCGCGACAAGCATTCACACGAGCATGGTTTCTTCTCCAAATTCCGCGATGCATTTAATCGATAGATCCGATTACTGATGCTCTCGCTCTTCTTTGTCCCAGCAATCACAAACGCCGCTCACATCATCGTCGATGGCGATGAAGCTCACCACGCTATGAAAGTTCTTCGGATCGATATCGGTGATGAGCTGATACTTGCAGATGGTCAAGGATCTTGGGCGCGAGGAGAAGTTGCTGCGCTTTATAAGAAATCATTTGCGGTGGATGTATTAGAGCGCGGGGTAGTTCAGGAGAGCACTCAAGAGCTCATAGTTATTCAAGCTCTTATGAAGTCTGATCGAGCAAAAGAAGCGATCGAGCTTCTCACCGTGGCGGGTGCGGATCGAATAATTCCGTGGCAATCCGAACGCAGTATCGCCAAGTGGCAGAGCGATCTGGGGGAGAAGTGGTTCACGACCGCCAAAACCGCTGCGAAGCAGTCACGCCGTCTTAAACTTCCAGAGATCGAAGGGCCAATCACAACGCGGGAGATCGCGGCGCGCTTTGGTTCTGGGGCCAATCTTTTGGTTCTGCACGAGTCGGCTGTTGATCGTCTGAGCGAATTAGGATCGCAGATAACGCCTGGGCCTATTGTTCTCGTCGTAGGCCCAGAAGGTGGACTTTCGGAGAATGAAATCCAGGCGCTATCCCAAGCCGGTGGACGCGTAGTTCTTCTTGGAAATCAAGTCTTTCGCTCAGCTCATGCCGGATTCGCTGGACTTGCTGCAATTCAAACGCTGATCTCGCGCTGGTAGGTAATAATTCACTTATGAGCTGCATCTTCTGCATGATTATCGAAGGCGAGATTCCTGCTGATTTCATCTATGAGAGCGAGAACGTCGTTGCTTTCAACGACCTTACTCCGCAGGCTCCAACCCATATTTTAATTGTGCCTAAAGGACACCACGAAAACGCAGCCGCGACGGCTGCTGCCGGACCAGCGGTTATGGCCGAAATGCTGACGGTTGCAGGGTCCTTAGCATCGGCTGCTGGACTTGATGGATATCGCACCACTTTCAATACTGGTGCTAGTGCAGGTCAGAGTGTCTTTCATACCCACCTTCACCTCCTTGGTGGGCGAGCATTCGCCTGGCCACCAGGTTAACCGTAGGATCTGGAAGTAATGGAACTCAATAACATTACGGTCCCAACGGCTATCCCCATGGTGGCACTTGTCGGGCCTCACGATGTATATCTGCGCATCATAGAATCTGCTTTTTCAGAAATCATCATTACCGTCAGAAGTAATGAGATATTCATTAAAGGTGGCCATCAGCAGGTGGAGCAGTGTGAGCTCCTGATCAAAGAGCTACTAGTTCTCATTCGCGCAGGTCAACAATTGAGCTTAGAGACAGTTCATAAAGCTATCGAAATGATTCGGGCAGTTCCGATAGATCATCCAGCCGAGATCTTGTCTCTCAATATTTTAAGTAATCGCGGAAAATCAATTCGCCCAAAGACCGCAAATCAAAAATCTTATGTTGACGCGATCGATCAGAACACGATCACCTTTGGTGTGGGACCGGCGGGTACCGGAAAAACTTATCTAGCTATGGCCAAAGCAATACAGTCGTTGCAAGCCAAGGAAGTGAACCGAATTATATTAACTCGCCCAGCAGTAGAAGCGGGAGAGCGATTGGGATTCCTGCCAGGTACTTTGCAAGACAAGATCGATCCGTATCTGCGCCCACTCTTCGATGCGCTTCATGACATGATCGATCAGGAATCGATTCCACGACTGATGCAATCTGGAATCATCGAAATCGCGCCTTTGGCTTACATGCGCGGTCGCACGCTCAACGATGCATTCGTAATATTGGATGAAGCTCAGAACACCAGTGCAGAGCAGATGAAAATGTTTCTCACCCGCCTTGGGTTTGGCTCGAAAATGGTGATCACTGGCGATATCACCCAGGTGGATCTTCCAAACGGAACTAAGTCCGGACTTAAAGTTGTCAGAGAGATTCTGAAAGATATCGATGGCATCTGTTTCATGGACCTCACAGCAGAAGACGTTGTTCGAAACCGCTTGGTAGGCGACATAGTCAATGCTTACTCCAAAGCGAGTGTGATGTAGTAATGTCGATTGAGATTGCCAATGAATCTGGGATGGAATGCCACCTAGCGCCAATAGTGTCGATCGCCGAATTCGCTATAAAAGCGATGGGACTACATCCTGAGTGTGAATTAGAAATCATGCTGGTCGATGAAGACAGAATGAGTGAACTACACGTCGAGTGGATGGATCTACCAGGTCCTACAGATGTGCTCTCTTTCCCGATGGATGAGTTGACTCCCGATTCTGCCGCCGACGGCCCTGGAATCATTGGCGACATTGTGCTCTGTCCTGCATTTGCTGCTGAACAAGCCAAAACTGGCCTCGATGACGAACTTGCTCTCCTGACAGTTCACGGAGTTCTGCACTGCATTGGCTTTGATCACGCACTTGCCGAGGAAGAGCGAGCCATGTTTGCACTTCAAGAAAAGATACTCGCCGATTGGCGTGCTAGCCGATCATGATCGAGTACCTAACTAAACTTTTGAAAGGCTGGGGAATTTCACTTCCTCATTCAACAGTAAGCGAAGCTGAGCTTCGAGCTTTAATTGATAACGCTGCGACACAGGGCGTGCTCGTCGAATCCCAACGCGAGATGATCCAATCTGTTTTAGATCTCGGTGAAACGCTGGTGAGAGAGTTGATGGTGCCGCGCATTGATATCGTATGGATGGAAGGGAATAAGACACTTCGTCAAGGACTTTCACTCGCGCTACGATCTGGCTTCACCAGAATTCCAGTGATCGATGAGAACTTAGATAACGTCATCGGAATTGTGTATGTGAAGGATCTGGCAAAGCGAGTTCATGAACATCACGAGTCGGAACATACGGAGCAGGTGCAGGAACATCTTCGAAAGGCGACATTTGTTCCAGAAAATAAGACCGCTGCAGATTTGCTCAAAGAGATGCAGAAAGATCAGATTCACATGGCTGTTGTCATTGATGAGTACGGTGGAACTGCTGGGCTCATCACAATTGAAGATATTCTGGAAGAGATAGTCGGACAGATTGCTGACGAGTATGACGATCAGAGTCAAGAAGTCCTGTGGCTCAGCGATGAGAGCGCGCGTCTATCTGCTCGTTACAGGGTTGAAGATTTTGAAGACGAATTTGGTGTTAAGTTCACCGAAGAAGAGCGTGATGATGTCGACAGCGTTGGGGGACTTCTCGCCAAGCATCTAGGTCGCGTACCTATCGCAGGTAATTCAATCGAGCTAGCAGGCTGGCGATTTACGGCAGAGCGGCCAGCAGGGCGCCGCCACCGAATAACCAGCGTATTGGCTACTAAACTCGATAGCCAAGATACACAAATTGCAGGCGAATAAGCATCTTTAACTGCTCGCGGTAGGCTTGGACTCATGCGTATCGTCCGCTTTACACCTAAAGAAACAGCCGGATTAGGAAATGATCCTCTTTTTGGCGTCCTCAACGACAAAGATGAGCTGCTTGTCCTCAAAGGCGACCCCATCTATCAAGGGATAGTTCCAACCCAAAGCACGGTGAACCTCGCGGAAGTCAAAGTCCTCGCTCCGGTTTTGCCTCGAAGCAAGGTTGTTGCCATAGGTAAGAATTACGCCGACCACGCCGCCGAGATGAACTCCGCCGTTCCAGATGAACCAATTATTTTCCTCAAGCCAAATACATCTGTTGCTGGCCCTGGCGACACGATTACGTGGCCGGCAATGGCCCAGTCCGTTGATTATGAAGGTGAACTCGCGATCGTCATTAGCCGCATCTGTAAAGATGTGCCTAAGGAGCGTTATGCAGATGTGATCTTTGGCTACACGATTGCAAACGATGTGACCTCTCGCGATCTCCAAAAGAAGGATGGTCAGTGGACGCGTGCGAAGGGCTTCGACTCCTTTTGTCCGCTTGGTCCGTGGATTGAAACAGAATTTGTCCCAGATTCACAAGTAATCACCACCCGACTCAATGGTGAAGTCAAACAATGCGAGCCTATCTCTTCTCTTATATTTAAAATTCCAGAGATCATTGAATTCGTGACCAGCGTCATGACGCTGCTGCCAGGAGATGTCATTTTGACCGGTACTCCGGCTGGAATTGGTCCTATGCCTGCTGGCTCAGAAGTCAGCATCACAATTGATGGAATCGGAACGCTAGTGAATAAGGTGTCAGCACGTGTCAACTAATGCAACAAGCAGTAAACCAGTGCGAGTTCGATTTGCACCTTCGCCAACAGGTGATCTGCATGTCGGAAATATCCGCACAGCTCTCTTCGATTGGGCATATGCCCGTCATACTGGCGGAGCATTCATTTTTCGTATCGAAGATACAGACCGCGAACGTGTTACGGACGAATACATTGCTGCAGCTATCGACACCTTGCGTTGGCTTGGTCTTGGCTGGGATGAGGGACCTGAAGTCGGGGGAGAGTTTGGCCCGTACCTTCAATCTCAACGTCTAGATATCTACGCCGAGTGGGCTCAAAAGTTCCTCGATCAAAAGGATGCCTATCACTGCTATTGCTCGTCGGAAGAACTTGAGGCAGTCCGTGAAGCACAACGTGCAGCCAATGTAGCCCCGGGTTACAACGGCCATTGCCGCGATCTTACTTCTGAGCAAATTGCTGCTTACCAAGCAGAAGGTCGCAAGCCTGTCGTTCGAATGCGCATGCCAGAGGGAAGCACAACCTTTACCGACCTAATTCGCGGCGATGTTAGCTTCGACCACAATTTTGTCCCTGACTTTGTACTTGTTCGTGCAGACGGCTCACCGCTCTACACCTTGGCTGTAGCAGTCGATGACGTGATGATGAAGGTCACCCACGTGCTGCGTGGTGAAGATCTGCTCTCTTCTACTCCACGTCAGATTCGCGTCTATCAAGCGATGGGCGTTGCGCCAGAAGATTTTCCAGCTTTTGCCCACTTGCCATTTGTTATGGGTCAAGACAATGCAAAACTTTCAAAGCGCAATGGTGAAGTGTCTATTGCTTGGTATCGCGATGCCGGATACCTCCCAGAGGCAATTTGTAATTACCTAGCACTGCTTGGATGGTCTCCAGGCGAGGATCGCGAAGAAGTAACAATGAAGGAGTTGACCGAGCTCTTCACTGTCGAACGCGTGCACTCAAGCCCAGCAAGATTTGATATGAAGAAACTCGAAGCGATCAACGGTGACAAGATTCGCGCGTTGAGTGCTGAAGAATTTTTCAATCGCGCTCTTCCGTTTCTTACTCGTGCCGAAATCATCTCCGGTACTGAGGCAGAGATTGCACTGGTTAAACAAGCCCTCCCTATTATTCAAGAGCGCATCGCGACGTTGAGCGAGATTCCACCAATGCTTAAGTTCTTATTCGTTAAAGAGTTTGCGGTTGATGCGGATTCATTGCCAAAGATTGCAGATGAGCAGAGTCGAAAAGTCCTTGCTACGGCACTTGAGCGCCTGACTCCGCTCACAGACTGGAACCACAGCTCGATTGAGACCGCGCTGCGCAGCGCGCTGATCGAAGAGATGGGTCTCAAGCCTCGTATCGCTTTTGGTGCAGTCCGTATCGCTGTCACAGGCAGCCATATCTCGCCACCGCTCTTTGAATCTATGGAGCTATTGGGTCAGAGCGCCAGCCTGGCTCGCATTTCCGCCTCGCTTTAATTCAGGGTATCCTTCGGGTTCTGATTTGGTTTGACCTGTTCATATCAAATTGGGGTATGGGGTAATTGGCAGCCCTTCTGATTCTGGTTCAGCGAGTCTAGGTTCGAGTCCTGCTACCACAGCGCAGTAATACCTGCACCTGTACGGCACAACTACATATAAGCGCGGCCCCGTCGTCTAGTGGCCTAGGACTCTGGCTTCTCAAGCCAGCTACGAGGGTTCGAATCCCTTCGGGGCTACCACTTCCGCGCTTAGAATTTAGAGGAGTCGCTCATCCACATCCATCACATCATCATCACCTGGGCATCGCTGGTAACAATCTGCGATCTTCTAGCAACCTTTGCTTTTGCGGCAGTAGGAGCAAGAGTGGCCGCTGCCAAAGGTATGGATTTTGGTGGCATCACCCTCATTGCCGCCGTTTCCTCGATATCCGGCGGAACCCTTCGCAATCTCTTTCTCATGAAATCGCCCTCATGGATATTAGATCCATGGCTCTTTCTCTCGATCGGTCTAGCCGTAGCTCTCACCATTATTCGAAAGAGCACACAACCTGTTGGTCGCGTGATGTTATCGCTAGATACCTTCGGTTTGGCTGTGGCTACTGTTTCGAGTGCCGAATTCGCCATTAATTCTCATGTTAATCCCGTTATCGCTTCAATACTCGGCCTCATCGGTGGTGTTACCGGTGGATTGTTGCGTGATGTTTTGTGTCAGGTCGAACCAGTGCTTTTGCATCGCGAAACAATTGGTACCTCATGTTTCTTAGGCGCAATCACATGCGTCGGCTTGCACGAACTTCATATCAATCGTTTTATTCCAATTATTGCTGGCGCGCTCGTAGTGATCGCAATTCGAGAGCTATCAATTCGATTCGAATGGCACCTGCCGCGAATTTAGGGGAGTAGGGAATTTATTTCCCTTGAATTAAATAATCGCTAAGTCTTGCGGCAGTGGCCATCACTTGTGCTGCATGTGCGCGACCAGGTTGTCGACCAAGACGTTCCATTGGTCCGCTAATACTTACTGCAGCAATCACTTTATTGTTTGGACCACGTACCGGTGCTGAGACAGAGCAGACACCTGCTTCACGTTCGCCCACTGATTGAGCCCAACCACGTCGACGCACGGCAGAAAGACTTGCTGCCGTGAATTTGGCATTGACAAGACCGCGGTGCAATTTCTCTGGATCTTCCCAAGCCAGTAGCACTTGAGCAGCAGATCCTGCTTGCATCGTAAGAACAGTTCCAACAGGCACGGAATCGCGTAAACCTGAAAGTCGCTCTGCTGTGGCAACACAGATGCGCTGATCGCCTTGGCGTCTATAGATCTGCGCGCTCTCACCCGATGCGTCGCGGAGGGCAGAGAGGGCAGGGGCTGCAACGGAAAGGAGCCGATCCTCGCCAGCAGCAGAGGCCAACTCGGCAGCTCGCGCACCTAATACGAAGCGACCCATGAGGTCGCGTGTGACTAATCGATGAAATTCCAGGGCTACCGCTAGGCGATGAGCTGTAGGGCGAGCAATTTTGGTAGCGGTTACGAGTTCTGAGAGTGAGTGCGGTCCGGCTTCAAGGGTTGCCAGGATGCGCACGGATTTGTCTAGTACGCCGACTCCGCTATTCTTCTTGTCCATAATCTAATACTGTCATCTTAAATAATGAGATGCAAGTAACAAGAGGAGAAATAATGGGAAAGACGTTAGCCGAAAAGATTTGGGCAGATCACGTAGTTCGTGAAGTAGCTGGTGAGCCTGACCTAATTTATATCGATCTCCACTTGTTGCATGAAGTTACTTCACCACAAGCATTTGATGGACTACGTCTTGCTAATCGCCAAGTGCGTCGCACCGATCTCACGATCGCCACAGAGGATCACAACACTCCAACACTTAATATTGATCAACCAATTGCTGATCCAGTATCACGCTTGCAGATCGAAACACTGCGCAAGAACGCGGCAGAGTTTGGTGTTCGCATTCACTCACTCGGCGATGCCAACCAAGGAATCGTTCACGTAGTTGGGCCACAGCTAGGTATTACCCAACCTGGAATGACAATTGTTTGCGGCGACTCACATACATCCACGCATGGTGCATTTGGTGCGCTTGCATTTGGAATTGGAACTTCGGAAGTTGAGCACGTTCTCGCAACGCAGACGCTCCCTCTTGTGCGTCCAAAAACTATGGCAATCAACATTGAAGGTTCTTTGCCTCAGGGTGTAACTGCTAAGGACATCATCCTTGCGATCATCGCAAAGATTGGTACCGGCGGGGGACAAGGATATGTTCTTGAATATCGCGGCTCAGCGATCCGTGATCTTTCCATGGAAGGTCGCATGACCATCTGCAACATGTCGATTGAAGCAGGTGCGCGTGCGGGCCTGATTGCTCCAGATGAGACAACATTTGAGTATGTGAAGAACAAGCCACATGCGCCTACTGGCGCTGATTGGGATGTAGCAGTTGAATATTGGAAGACACTTAAGAGTGATGATGATGCGAAATTTGATGTCGAGATTTCTCTCAATGCAGCCGAACTTTCACCATTCATTACGTGGGGAACTAATCCTGGACAAGGTGCGCCACTGAGCGGAAATGTTCCTAACCCTGCCGACTTTACAGATCCTGAAGAAGTAGGAGCAGCAGAACGTGCCCTAACCTATATGGGCCTAGAAGCTGGCCAGCCGTTTAAATCAATCAAGGTAGATACAGTCTTCCTTGGCTCCTGCACCAATGGTCGTATCGAAGATCTACGCGCAGCAGCTGATGTGCTTCAAGGCAAGAAGATTGCTCCAAGCGTGCGCATGCTCGTTGTACCCGGCTCTGCCAAAGTTCGTCTGCAGGCAGAGAGTGAAGGGCTCGATAAAGTCTTCCTTGATTTCGGAGCAGAGTGGCGCCAAGCCGGATGTTCTATGTGCTTAGGAATGAACCCCGATCAACTCACCGTTGGCGAGCGTTCAGCTTCTACGTCAAATCGTAACTTTGAAGGACGTCAAGGTAAGGGTGGACGCACTCACCTTGTCAGTCCACTGGTAGCAGCTGCTACTGCTATCCGCGGAACCCTCTCATCCCCAGCTGATCTTTAAGGAGAACGAAGAAAATGGAAAAATTTATTTCTCACACCGGGACAGCAGTTCCACTTCGTCGTTCAAATGTTGATACCGATCAGATCATTCCTGCGGTCTATCTCAAGCGAGTCACCAAGAGTGGATTTGAAGATGGTCTTTTCGCTGCATGGCGCAATGACCCTGAATTTGTTCTCAACAAACCAGAATTTGCTCATGGAACAATCTTGGTAGCAGGTGCAGATTTTGGAACAGGTTCTTCGCGTGAACATGCTGTATGGGCTCTGCAAAACTATGGTTTCAAAGCTGTCATCTCAAGCCGCTTTGCAGATATCTTCCGTGGCAATTCCCAAAAGGGTGGACTTCTCACAGTAGTTCTGCCACAAGAAGATGTTGAAAAAATTTGGGATGCGATTGAGTCAAATCCAGCAACGGAAGTAACTGTTGATCTAGAGGCAAAGAACGTTCGTGTTAGTGGCTCTGTCTACCCATTTGAGATCGACGATTACACCCGCTGGCGCCTCATGGAAGGACTCGATGACATCGGTCTGACACTGAAG
>CAIKCJ010000006.1 GCA_903825945.1 uncultured Actinomycetes bacterium
GCATTGCCTGCTTCTTCAGGTGTTGTAGCTACCGCTCCAGCAAGAACTGGAATGTTATGTGATTCGAAGAGATCTCGAGCTTGATACTCAAAGAGATCCACGGATTCCCCAATCTGTTTTGACCTCGCCTACCCCGGACAAGGAGTAGTTGATGGAACTGAACTTGCTGGATATATGCGTGAATCCTACTAACCAACGGTCCTTAGATTGAACTACAACTTCTCGACGGGGGCGTATCGAAGCAGCAACCGCTTCTCTCCCGTGCTTCCAAAATCAATTGTGGCCTCAGCTCGATCGCCTGCACCGTTCACGGCGATCACTTTGCCTAATCCAAATGTGTCATGGGACACACGATCTCCGACCTCCAGCACCATTCCGGTGTTATCGCGTTTACCGGTCGCCTTAGGTGGCGGTCCAAATGAACGCGTAGAAGTGAGCTTGGGAGCCAACGACCGCGTCCGCTCATTCCATGAAATGACCTCATCTGGAATTTCTGCCAAGAACCGTGATGGTGGGTTGTAGGTAGGAGTTCCCCAAGAAGATCGATGTTCACTCCGTGATAGGTAGAGGCGCTTACGAGCTCGAGTGAGTCCTACATATGCAAGGCGACGTTCTTCTTGAATCTCATTCTTATCCCCCAGCGTTCTGGAGTGAGGAAAAATTCCCTCTTCCATTCCGGTTAAGAAGACAGTCGGGAATTCCAAACCCTTTGCAGTGTGCAAGGTCATCATTGTGACAACGCCGCCATGATCTTCGCCTTCAGGAATTTGATCTGAGTCAGCAACAAGTGAGACATCCTCTAGAAATCCGGAGAGAGAAATCTCTTCGCCATCTTCCATCTCGCTCTCCTCATATTCAGTTGCTACCGCAACGAGTTCTTGGAGATTCTCGACCCGACCTTCGTCTTGCGGATCAACGCTCTTTGCCAATTCCGCAAGCAATCCGCTCTGCTCCAAAACAGCTTGAGCAATAACAGACGGCTTGGTTCCTGCCTCTACGAGCGTGCGCAGTGATCCAATCAAATGCACGAAATCGTTAATCGAAGCTAAAGAGCGGGATGGAATATCGGCAGCGAAGGAGGCATCGTTCAGAGCCTGCCAAAAGGAGATTCCCATAGCTCGAGCGTGCAGATCGATGACATCAATAGCTCGATCACCAATTCCACGCTTTGGTGTATTTATGATTCGGCGAAGCGAAACTTCGTCTTCTGGATTAACGACCACACGTAGATAGCCCAGTAGATCTTTCACTTCTTTGCGTTCATAAAAGCGCACTCCACCAACAACTTTGTATGGAATTGCCGAACGCAAGAAGGTCTCTTCAAAGGTACGCGATTGTGCATTTGTTCTGTAGAAAATTGCGGTATCACCCGGATTTGATATTCCCTCATCACGTAATCTGCGAATCTCCCCGACGACAAAATTTGCCTCGTCGTGATCGCTCTCAGCGACATACCCGGTAATGGATTCGCCTTTACCCTCTTGTGACCAGAGGTTCTTCTCGCGGCGATCTTCGTTATTTGAAATAACAGCGTTTGCGGCGGTAAGGATGTTTTGTGTGGATCGGTAGTTCTGCTCCAACATGACGGTGCGAGCATTTGGATAATCTTCTTCAAACTGCAAGATATTGCGAATATTTGCGCCTCGGAATGCGTAAATCGATTGGTCTGCATCTCCTACTACGCATAGTTCGGCGATAGGGAATCCATCTTCGGGAGTTCCCACAAGCTCGCGAATCAGTACGTACTGGGCATGGTTAGTATCTTGATATTCGTCGACCAATATGTGGCGAAAACGAGAGCGATAGCGAGAACGTGCTTCAGGAAAACGCTGAAGCAGCTCGACAGTCTTTCCGATCAAATCGTCAAAGTCCATCGCATTGGATGAACCAAGTCGCTTTTGATAGAGCGCGTAGATCTCTGCCACTGTTTGCTCAAAGTGGTTAGTGGTCTGCTGTAGATAATTCGCCGGGCCAATTAATTCATTTTTAGCAGCAGAGATCAGCCCCGCGACTGCGCGTGGGACATATTGCTTGGCATCGAGATTGAGCTCGCGAATGATCACTGTCAGCAAGCGAACGCTGTCACTCGAATCATAAATCGTGAATGAATTGGAGTAGCCCAAGCGCGATGCTTCTTGTCGAAGCATCCGCACGCAAGCGGAGTGGAAGGTGGAAACCCACATCGATTTGGCACGTTCGCCAACTAGGTCGGCCACGCGCTCTTTCATCTCGGCGGCGGCCTTGTTGGTGAAGGTGATAGCCAATACTTCGTACGGGGCTACGCCTCGCTCGGCGAGCAAGTAAGCGATTCGGCGAGTCAATACTCGCGTCTTTCCCGATCCAGCTCCGGCTACGACCAAAAGTGGTGTGCCGGCGTGGATGACTGCCTCACGTTGTTGAGGGTTGAGGTCATCTACGAGGGAGGTTAAAGACATGGGCGGAGTGTATCTGCTGGGTAAGATCTACCCATGGAACCACTTGCTGATAGTGAAATCGAGCGCATCCTCGTAGTTACGGCACACCCAGATGATTTGGATTTTGGCGCCGGCGGAACGATTGCACAATGGGCCGCAAAAGGTATTTCAATTAGTTATTACATCTGCACCAACGGTGACCAGGGCGGAGTTGATCCATCTATTACTCGTGAAGAGATGCGTGCAATACGCCAGCGCGAACAACGTGCGGCTGGTGCTGTATTCGGTGTCACCGATATCAACTTCCTTAATTACCGCGATGGCTGGCTCGAACCAACAATCATGCTCCGTAAAGATATCGTTCGCGCAATCCGAACGGTTCGTCCACAGCGCATGCTTATCCAGAGCCCAGAGCGCAATTGGGATCGTCTCGGAGCCAGCCACCCAGATCATCTAGCCGCGGGTGAAGCAGCAATCCAAGCGATCTATCCAGATTCGGGAAACCAGTTTGCCTTTGAAGATCTCCTACATGATGAAAAGTTGGAGCCATGGCAGATTAACGAGGCGTGGGTTTTCATGGCTGAAAAAACCGACCACGTCGTCGACATCACTGATACTTTCGACAAGAAACTAGCAGCAATCAAGGCGCACGTAAGTCAGACCGCACACAATGCAGAACTCGATGATCGCATCCGCGAATGGGGTCTACGAAACGGTGAAGCCGCAGGACTTCCCGCAGGTCGCTACGCCGAGACTTTCAAGATTGTGAAAGTCGGCTAACTCTGTTTTGTTACAGAGATGAAATCACCATCTGCAGAGTGCTTGAGAACTGTAATTTTCACACCGTTACTGGTGACAGAATCTCCTTGGTCTAGAGTTCCGATGAGAAATTTAGCAATCCCTGCATCAATCTTAGGCTTGTTGTAAATCACTGTAATCGCGCCTTGATCCGATCCCTTGTTCACATCGACTGTGTATACAAGTACCCCCTCTTGGCTTGCTGAAAGATGATTAATAGCATCATTTCGGTGAGACTCGACAACCAATGCCTTCGAATCTGAAATTCTCACCATCATCATTTTTGTATCAGCAGAAGACTTCTCGTCCGCAGACAGGTATGCAGTGACACTTTGATCGGGTGGAGCGTCTAGACAATCCACCTGGCTGGAATCAATCCAACCAAATATAAATTTCTCCCAGGTGTAAAAACCGGGATCAACCGCTTCATCCCAACCCATAACATCCCATGCATATGCATCAAAAAGACCGGCGCTTAATTGATTCATCTGACCGCTGAGGTTTGGATGAATCAGTCCAAGGGTATGCCCGATTTCATGTGTTAGATAATCCGGGTGAACCAATTGACCATTACTTGGGTTTAGGTATGCGCCTTCAATCGAATCAGGAAATGTTTTTCCATCGAATTGGGTATTGGCGCCAGTGACGGCACCAAGATCCTGGGTAACGGTTTGGTCTGGCATTACCAATAATATTTCATCGATATTCTTAAAATCGTACTCTGATTTAGCGGTGTTCATCGCATCTGAAATAAGGCCGTTGAAATTGGGGGTTTGAGACTTTAAATTGTAGGAAGCTGTGCTCGAATTGATTGAATAGACCTTCGCTGATGACACAAATTTCAGGGATAACTTGCCATAACTTTCGGTTTTATAAAACTGCGCTGCATTAGGTTCTTGGATGGTTTCATACTCTTTAATGGCTGCAGGATTGAGCGTGGCATCCAAGTACGATGCATATATAACGCCGATATTCAGAGTTCCTTGTGTCGACATCCATGAAGAGGAACGCTGGTATCCAAGATTTGCATCCTGGACCGATGAAGTGAGTTCACATTTTTGGGGATTTTGAAAGACGCTTTGCGAAGAGATGGAAGGGTCCGGGATTTGAATAGCAGCAACCGGCGGCATTGCCACGCTGGGAGTAGCTAGGGACTGAGTTTTACTTGGAGCTATATATTTTTTCCATACATTTAGTCGCGGATTCACATTCGTGCAGATTAGCTTTTGGCCATTGAGGCTGGCTAATTGTTTAGCAGTAAAGCAGCTATTACCTACTTTTATCGGTTGCGCTATCCCCTGAGATGCCCCTACGGGTGATGACGAAAGGATGGCCAACGCAACAGAACCGATTGCGGCCATGAACCTCTTCCTCATGCGGATACCTGGTTATGCACCTAGCGAACTGAAACACTCTCGATGGCGATCTTCTCCGCTGGAGTTCCATCACTTCCGCCGCCAGCAACACCTTGGGCTGCAATTGCTTGCACGATGTTGAGACCCTTGATGATGGTTCCCCAACGGGTATAACCCGGTGCCAAAGTTGTGTTCTGGTAAACCAAGAAGAACTGACTTCCATTTGAATTTGGTTGGCCTGTATTAGCCATCGCAACTATTCCAGCAGGATAGTTGTTGGCAGTTGCAGCAGGAAGATTCTCGTTACCATAAGTGAAAGCTGGTCCGCCGGAGCCGCTCGCGGTTGGATCGCCGCACTGCAAGACATAGAGCCCAGCAGTAGTCAGGCGATGGCAGAGTGAATTATTGAAGTAACCGGCTGTTGCAAGAGCTTGCATTACCTGAACAGTTACTGGTGCATCTTTGCCGTCAGCTGCAATAACAATATTTCCACAGTTGGTTACAAGCGTAAAAGTTTTGTTTGTGTAGGTGCGAGTTACCTTAGGAGTAGGAATCGCTTTTGGTTGATGACCTACTGCTGTAGTTGCAGAGCAAACAACCTTAGAGGCATTTGTCGAGATAGAAGCATATGAAGGTGTGCCAACAAGACTGGCTGCGACAGTGAGTGCTGCAGCGATTGAAAGCATATTTTTGATCTTCATTTTTACTCCCACTCAATAGTTCCTGGCGGTTTGCTTGTAATGTCGAGTGTGACTCGATTTACTTCGCGGACCTCATTTGTAATGCGTGTTGAAATCTTCTCCAATACATCGTACGGGAGTCGACTCCAATCTGCAGTCATTGCATCTTCACTTGAGACGGGGCGTAGAACTATTGGATGTCCGTATGTGCGGCCATCTCCTTGCACTCCTACGCTTCGAACATCAGCGAGTAGCACGACTGGGCACTGCCAGATCTCTCGATCCAGGCCTGCCAATTTTAATTCCTCGCGAGCGATCAAATCCGCTTTTCTTAAAATGCTAAGTCGATTCTCAGTTACGGCGCCAATGATTCGGATAGCCAAGCCTGGGCCTGGGAATGGCTGGCGCCAAACGATCTCACCTGGAAGCCCAAGCTCTAGGCCTACTTCACGAACCTCATCTTTAAAGAGGGTACGAAGCGGTTCGATGAGCGTGAACTGAAGATCATCTGGGAGCCCACCTACATTGTGATGTGACTTAATGTTTGCAGTACCAGTACCGCCACCAGATTCAACAACATCTGGATAGAGCGTGCCCTGAACAAGGAAATCTACGGTTCCGCTTGCTGAAATAGTGCGCGCAGCTTCTTCAAATGTGCGGATGAATTCGGTGCCGATAATTTTGCGTTTTGTTTCAGGATCTGTGACATCAGCTAGTGCGTTAAGGAATTTTTCACGCACATCCACAACCATCAAATCAACGCCGGTTGCTGCGACATAATCTTTTTCGACCTGAACTGCTTCGCCTTCACGCAGTAGGCCATGATCCACAAAGACACATGTGAGTTGAGAGCCGATTGCTTTCTGCACAATCGCTGCAGCAACAGCTGAGTCCACTCCACCGGAGAGACCGCAGATAACACGCTTGTCCCCCACCAGTGCGCGAATCTTTGCCACTTCTGTGGCAACAATATTTTCACTCGTCCACGTTGGGTTACATCCAACAATATCTACCAGCCATCGACGCAAAATCTCTTGGCCGTGTTCTGAGTGCAAAACTTCTGGATGCCACTGAACGCCAGCCAGAGTTGCATCCGCATTTTCGTAAGCCACTATCGGAGTATCTTCAGTCTTTGCTGTTGATATAAATCCGGCAGGAACTTGAGTAACAGAATCACCGTGACTCATCCACACACGGAACTCGTTATCTAACCCTGAAAATAATGTTGACTCGACGCTCTGTGTAGCAGTGGTGCGTCCAAACTCAGATTTACCCGTCTGGCTAACAACGCCACCGAGTGCAGCTGCCATGGCCTGAAAGCCGTAACAAATTCCAAAAGTCGGAATCTTGTGATCAAAGAGCGCTGGATCGAGTGTTGGCGCACCAGGCTCGTAAACGCTTGATGGCCCGCCAGAAAGAATGATTGCCTTTGGCTTCTTTGCGATCATCTCCGACACAGGCATCGATGAAGGAACAATCTCCGAATACACGTTCGCCTGACGAACGCGACGCGCAATCAACTGCGCGTATTGAGCACCAAAATCTACGACAAGTACGAGATCACTCATTACTGAACGACGATCTCAACACGTTGGAACTCTTTAAGGTTTTCATAGCCGGATGTAGCCATAGCGCGACGAAGTGCACCGAAGAGGTTCATGGAGCCATCTGCGGTGTGAGACGGACCTGTAAGAATTTCCTCAAGTGAACCAACAGTTCCCACGTGAACGCGATTACCACGAGGCAACTCTGCATGGTGCGCTTCACTTCCCCAGTGCCAGCCCTTGCCGGGTGCTTCTACTGCTCGAGCAAGTGGTGAGCCCATCATCACAGCATCTGCGCCGCATGCGATCGCCTTGGCGATATCACCGCTGTGACCAACAGAGCCGTCGGCAATGACGTGAACATAACGTCCACCAGATTCATCCATATAGTCGCGTCGCGCTGATGCAACTTCTGCGACTGCAGATGCCATAGGGACTGCAATACCAAGAACCGTACGAGTTGTGTGAGCAGCTCCGCCACCAAATCCAACGAGAACTCCAGCAGCACCGGCACGCATCAAGTGCAGCGCACCTGATGCAGTAGCGCATCCTCCAACAATGACCGGAACATCGAGTTCGTAGATAAATTTCTTTAAGTTCAGCGGCTCTGTCTTACTCGAGACATGCTCTGCACTCACAGTCGTTCCACGAATAACAAAGAGATCTACACCTGCTGAAACGACAAGCTTGTGGAGTTCTGCGGTGCGCTGCGGAGAGAGAGCTGCTGCAACAGTGACACCAGCTGCGCGAATCTCAGCGATACGCTCTTTAATCAAACTCTCTTGAATAGGAGCTGAGTAAAGCTCTTGCATGCGACGAATCGCTTGCTCTTGTGGCAATGATGCAATTTCTCCCAGTTGGATACGTGGGTCTTCATGGCGAGTCCATAGCCCTTCGAGATCAAGGACTCCCACTCCGCCGAGCTTGCCAATCGCGATCGCAGTCTCGGGTGAGACCACAGAATCCATAGGCGCTGCAAGCATAGGAAGTGCAAATTTGTAAGCATCGATCTGCCATTGAATAGAGACTTCTTCTGGGTCGCGTGTGCGGCGACTTGGAACTATTGCGATGTCATCAAATGAGTATGCGGTGCGTGCGCGCTTTCCTGGGCCGATTTCGATCTCGTTCATTTCCTACCTACTTTCCGCCACGATAATTTGGCGCATCTGCAACATCAAGAATGTCATGTGGGTGGCTCTCATGAAGACCAGCCGCTGTAATTTGAATAAGTTGTCCGCGAGTTTGAAGATCAGAAATTGTTGCAGCCCCTGCATAACCCATTCCGGAACGAAGTCCGCCAACAAGCTGGTGAAGGACTGTGGCAACCGGACCGCTGTACGCAACCTTGCCTTCGATTCCCTCTGGAACTAGCTTGTCTTCAGCAAGGACATCGTCTTGCATGTAACGATCTTTAGAGTATGACTTTTGTTCACCACGTGATTGCATCGCTCCGAGTGAACCCATTCCGCGATAGCCCTTGAATTTGCGGCCATTGATCTCAATGAGGTCAGCTGGTGATTCGGCGCAACCTGCAAGCAGTGATCCAAGCATTACGGTGTCTGCACCAGCGACAATTGCTTTGGCGATATCCCCAGAATATTGAAGTCCGCCATCAGCGATCAATGGAATATCTGCCGTCACACATGCTTTGTGCGCTTCCATGATCGCAGTTACTTGTGGAACTCCAACACCTGCAACAACACGAGTAGTACAGATTGAACCTGGACCTACTCCAACCTTCACTGCGTCAACACCAGCATTGATGAGAGCTTGCGCTCCTGCGCGTGTAGCAACATTGCCACCAATAATTTCGATGTGCGGGAATTCTTTTTTGATGCGAGCAACTGCATCGAGTACGCCACGGTGATGTCCATGAGCGGTATCAACAACGACGACATCTACGCCAGCTTCAATAAGTGCGACCGCGCGTGCATAACCATCTTCACCAACGCCTACCGCTGCGCCTACGATCCCTTGGGCTTTAGCGAGCTTTACATGCTTGACCTGATCAGCAATCGAGAGGTTGCGGTGCAAAATTCCAACTCCACCGGCCTTTGCCATCGCGATTGCCATCTCAGATTCCGTCACAGTATCCATCGCTGAGGAAGCGATTGGAATTGAGAGGGAGATGTTTCGGGTAAGGCGTGTCTGCGTGCTTACTTCGCTTGGAACGACATCGGAGGCATCTGGCAGCAGAAGCACATCATCGTATGTCAGACCCGTCATCAGGACTTTTTCCCGGGCGTTATCAATCATTGGGGAAGTCTAGTGGCTTGAAATACCCACAGCTCGAGCGATCTCTATGCGAGCGCTACCAAGATCGTGTGCCACATAGGCCCGCTCACACTGAACTCCATTCCATCCAGGTCCACCGAGAATAACTCGAGGGGTGGGGCGAACAGATGGCAGATCATCCACAAAAGCACGATTCGCATTCGAGGCTAGCTGGGCCCAAAGAAAGATTGCCGGTGGAACACTTCTGCGGACCGTCTCATTGATTGCAACCTGAGGTGTCCGCGCGCCGAGGTATTGAACTTGGATCGAATCCTGCGCCAGACAGGCAGCGAGCGCACTAATCGCTAGGTGATGGTTCTCCTCACCCACACACGCCAGCAGCACAGGGGTTGGGTTTACCGGGTTGGTGACCTTGCAGGAGCTTTCTGCCAGCGCTCGAGAAATGATTTCGCTGAGCATATGTTCAACTTCAATTCCCTTGCCGGATTTGGCCCAATCATCTCCGACCTCTTTGAGAAGCGGCACCAAAACGTTTGACCAGGTGGCACCTACGCCATCGCGACTGATTGCAGCTGCAATCTCGTCTTCGACAATTGCACGATCCAGGGAGAGGCATGCTCTCTTAAGCAGGGCGATGAGATCGCCAGCGAACTCGGTCGAGATCCGCTCGTCCGCAAAGTCTGGTGCTCCTGAAAATGTCATCGCTTGAGCTGCCGCCTCGGCAGGAGATACACCTGCGACAATCAGTCTGCGCATCGCAGTCAATCGCGCCAGATCTTCTTCGCTATACCGGCGGTGAGAGCCCTGTGTGTGCTTGGTAGGCCCTAAGCCGTAACGCCTGTCCCATGTACGCAGCGTGGCTGGAGCGACGCCTATCCGTCTGGCAACGGCCGCAACGGTGAGCCCAGCGGGCGGCAGCGTGGCTTCAAGGCTGCTTGCCTGGCCTAACTGACCCTCGTTCTGGCTCTCCATGCGACTCTCCATGCGACTCTCCATGCGTCTTGTCATGGGCCTTGTCATGGCCCAATGCTCCTGCACAAAGGTGCTTTGCGCCACTCGAAGGTGAGAAAAGAAAGCCTCCTCGCAGAAATTTGAGGGTAGGCACTTGAACAACTTATGAAACGATTGTATGGTTGGGCCATACGGCGTACCCGCCCTTAAGGAGTTTGGAGAAGGTCATGGCTGAAATTTCACGTCTACCCCGCCCAGTTCTTTCCGCTTGGGAATGGCAAGAGAAGGGTGCATGTCGCGAACTACCAACTGAGATGTTCTTTCATCCAGATGGTGAGCGCGGTCCTCGTCGCGCCAATCGTGAGAAGAATGCGAAAGCAGTCTGCGCCACTTGCCCCGTGATTGAAGCCTGCCGTCAACATGCGCTCTCCGTACAAGAGCCATATGGAATTTGGGGCGGCCTTTCAGAAGAAGATCGCCAATTGATTATTGAGCGCCAGGCTCGTGAATCTTCACGTGAATCGCGTTTGAGCGCGCAGGTCATTCCGCTACATATGGATAGCGCGTCCTAATAGCTATCTGAATCAATAAAAAACCGGCCCCTCATTACGACACGGGCCGGTTTTTTTTCTGACGGATCAGATTAGTGTGAGTGACCACCAGGACC
>CAIKCJ010000007.1 GCA_903825945.1 uncultured Actinomycetes bacterium
CGCTTTGGGTGGTGCTGCTTACGGTGCTTTACGCGACGTGGAATTAACATTATTCAGCCGCTCCTTCTGTGCTTGCTGGCGCAGCGGCAGCTGCTTCAGCGCGTGAAGCTGGTGTTGAAGAGGTAACTTCTCCACGAGGTGCACGTTGTTGACGATTATTTGATGGGCGTGATGGCTTTGGTGCGCGTGCTGCAGCAAGTGCTGATGCGGCGCGCTCTGCGCGGGATTCGATAACTTCACCCTTGTAGATCCAGACCTTGACGCCTAGGCGACCGAATGTTGTTGCAGCCTCATAGAAGCCGTAATCAATATCTGCGCGAAGTGTGTGAAGTGGAACGCGGCCCTCGCGGTAGAACTCTGAGCGAGCAATTTCAGCTCCGCCAAGACGTCCACCACATTGAACACGAATACCTTGAGCGCCAGCCTTAAGAGCTGCCTGCATTGACTTACGCATCGCGCGACGGAAAGAGACACGAGCAGAGAGCTGCTCGGCAATTGCCTGTGCGACGAGTTGCGCATCAACTTCAGGGTTCTTCACTTCAAGAATGTTGAGTTGCACTTGCTTGCCTGTGAGCTTCTCGAGATCCATGCGAATGCGATCAGCTTCTGTGCCGCGACGACCGATGACGATTCCAGGGCGAGCTGTATAGAGATCGATACGAACACGCTCACGTGTGCGCTCAATTTCGATGCGTGAAACGCCTGCGCGCTCCATACCCTTGTTCATCATGCGACGGATCTCGATATCTTCCTTCACATAATCCTTGTAAAGCTTCTCTGCATACCAACGTGACTTGAACTCAGTTGTGATGCCCAAACGGAAGCCGTGTGGATTGACTTTTTGACCCATTTATTCGGCCTTCCCTTCAGACTTAACTGGCTTAGCAATTGCTGGAGCCTTCGCCTTTGCATTGACAACCTTGCGACCACCATGTGGGCGGTATCCGCGGTCATCAGAGACAACGAGTGTGATCTGGCTTGTGCGCTTCAAGATTTGGAAGCCGCGGCCTTGAGCACGTGGACGGAAGCGCTTCATTGTTGCGCCCTCATCGACAAGTGCTTCTACAACCCAGAGAGAAGATGAATCACGAAGTGATGGGTTCTTCTGCTTTGCGTTGTTCACTGCTGAATTCAAAAGTGTGAAGAGATCTTCACCAACCTCTTGAGGAGCAAACTTCAGTGTTGTCAGCGCAACATCAACACGCTCTCCGCGGATCAAGTTGACCACACGACGAGCTTTTTGAGGTGTTACGCGAGTGTTGCGCAGTACTGCTTGCGCGACGATTGCATCAGTTGGATTCGTTGCTTTTGGTGTATTAGCCACGTGAAGCTCTCCGATCATCCTTGACGTGTCCCTTGAATGTACGTGTTGGAGAGAACTCACCGAGCTTGTGTCCAACCATATTTTCAGTGACGAAAACTGGAACGTGCTTGCGGCCGTCATGAACGGCGATGGTGTGGCCAATCATTGAAGGGATGATCATCGAACGGCGAGACCATGTCTTGATGACATTCTTGGTGTTCGCATCGTTTTGAGCATCAACCTTCTTTTGAAGATGACCGTCCACAAATGGACCCTTTTTAAGACTGCGTGGCATTTGTAGTCGCTCCCCTATCGCTTCTTGTTCGACTTACGACGACGGACAATAAGTGCATCGCTCGCCTTTTTCTTGCGCGTGCGACCTTCTGGCTTACCCCAAGGTGAAACTGGGTGACGTCCACCGGAAGTCTTACCTTCACCACCACCGTGTGGGTGGTCTACTGGGTTCATAACGACACCACGAACAGTTGGACGTACGCCTAACCAGCGCTTACGACCAGCTTTTCCGTAGTTGATATTTGATTGCTCTGCGTTTCCAACTTCACCAACAGTTGCGCGGCAACGAACATCTACGTTACGAATTTCACCTGATGGCATACGAAGCTGTGCGTATGGGCCATCCTTAGCAACAAGCTGAACGCTTGCGCCTGCTGAACGAGCAATCTTTGCTCCGCCACCTGGGCGAAGTTCGATTGCGTGAATAACGGTACCTACTGGGATATTGCGAAGAGGCAAGTTGTTGCCTGGCTTGATATCCGCTGATGGACCGTTCTCGACCTTGTCGCCTTGGTTGAGCTTATTCGGTGCAATGATGTAGCGCTTTTCGCCATCTGCGTAATGCAAAAGAGCGATACGAGCTGTGCGATTTGGATCGTATTCGATATGGGCAACCTTTGCTGGGATGCCATCTTTATCGTTACGAGTGAAATCGATCAGACGGTAAGCACGCTTGTGACCGCCACCTTGGTGACGAACAGTGATCTTTCCAGATGCGTTACGGCCGCCCTTTGAGTGGATTGGACGAACCAATGACTTCTCAGGAGTTGTGCGTGTGATTTCTGCGAAATCAGGAACGCTAGCGCCGCGCTGACCAGGAGTGGTCGGCTTGAGTTTACGTAATGCCATTTTTTATCTTCCTCTTCTTCTTCTAGCCCCGCTCCCTTAGGAGACAGGACCTCCGAAGATGTCGATGCGGTCGCCGGCAGCAACGTGCACGATCGCACGCTTGGTGTCGTTGCGCTTACCAAAACCCTTGGCAGTGCGAAGACGCTTGCCCTGACGGTTCATTGTGTTGACGCTCAATACCTTGACATTGAATACCTTCTCAACAGCGATCTTGATCTCTGTCTTGTTAGCATCCTTTGCAACAAAGAATGTGTACTTGTTCTGATCTAGCAATCCGTATGCCTTTTCAGAGACAACTGGAGCTAGGAGTACGTCGCGATGGTCCTTCATGCGGACACCTCTACTACTTCTGATTCACGTGCTACGGCAACTGCTGCCTTAGCTGGGCCGGCGATGAATTCGCGGATCGCGCTCTCTGAGAAGACGATGTCATCAGCGATGAGAACGTCGTATGCATTGAGTTGATCGTTGACGATGAGGTGAAGGTTGTCAGCGTTGCGAAGTGAACGCCATGCAACATCTTCATTACGTGAGAGAACGACAAGAACATTCTTGCGATCTGAAAATTGACGAACTGCAGAGATTGCACCACGTGTTGTTGGTGTCTCTGTGATTGATGAGACGCAGTGGATGCGATCTTCGCGTTGGCGATCTGAAAGAACTCCACGAAGAGCAGCGGCAATCATCTTCTTTGGTGTGCGTTGATCGTACTTACGAGGTACTGGACCATGTGAAACACCACCGTGACGCTGCAAAGGAGCACGGACAGAACCCTGACGGGCACGACCTGTTCCCTTCTGCTTGAAAGGCTTCTTACCTGAACCAGAAACTTCAGCGCGAGTCTTTGTCTTCGCTGTACCAGAGCGAGCTGCTGCAAGTTGGGCAACAACTACTTGGTGGATAAGCGGAATGTTTGTCTGCGCATCGAAGATCTCTGAAGGAAGATTGACGTCGCCAACCTTCTTGCCTTCAGCGCTCTTGATATCGATTGTCAAAGCCATGGCTTATGCACCTGCCTTTTTTGTAATAGTTTCTGAAACAGCCTTCTTCGCAGCTGAGCGAAGGAACACTGTTGAGTTGGTAGCACCAGGAACAGCACCACGAACCAAAATCAGATTCTTCTCTGTATCTACAGAATGGATGAGCAAGTTCTGTGTTGTGACTGTATCTACACCCATGCGGCCCATCATGCGCTTTCCCTTGAAAACGCGACCTGGTGTTGTGCGGTTACCGATAGAACCTGACATACGGTGCTTACGGTCTACACCGTGAGAAGCGCCGATACCAGAGAAGCCGTGACGCTTCATAACACCAGCAGATCCCTTACCGCGGGATGTGCCAGTTGCATCGATCAATTCGCCGGCAGCAAATACATCTGCGCCAAGCTCTTGTCCGACTGAATAAGAATCAACGTTCGCTGTGCGAAGTTCTGCAACCTCGGAACGTGGTGTTACGCCAGCCTTGGCGAAGTGTCCAGCCTCAGGCTTGTTTACTTTGCGAGGATCAACAGCACCGAATGCGAGCTGGACAGCTGTGTAGCCATCATTCTCGAGTGTGCGGATCTGGGTAACGATGTTTGAGCCAACAGCAACAACTGTTACTGGAACGATCTTGTTATTTGCATCGAAGACCTGGGTCATACCGAGCTTCTTGCCAAGGATTCCCTTGATCGCAGAGCCCTGTGATTGTGTAGTAGTCATGTGTCAGGTCCCCTTACAGCTTAATCTCAATGTCGACGCCAGCTGGGAGATCGAGACGCATCAATGAATCAACAGTCTTAGGTGTTGGATCGATGATGTCGATGAGGCGCTTATGTGTGCGCATCTCGAAGTGTTCGCGGCTGTCCTTGTACTTGTGAGGAGAGCGAATAACACAGAAGGTGTTCTTCTCTGTTGGCAGCGGAACGGGACCTGCGACAGTTGCACCAGTACGCTCAACAGACTCAACGATCTTCTTCGCTGATGTGTCGATCACTTCGTGGTCGTAAGCCTTGAGCCGAATGCGGATCTTTTGTCCCGCCATCGTCTTTCTCCTTCATCTAGTTACTACTTAATAATCTTTCAAATCTCTTCAAAACTCTTGCAACTCTTTATTACTCTCTTACTTCTCTTCCTAAGTAGAGCGGCTGTTACACCGCTCTACTCGAACAGGAGGAGTCTTGCTAGTAATTAGCTAGTAATTACTTGTTGATCTTTGTAACGCGACCAGCACCTACTGTGCGGCCACCTTCACGGATAGCAAAGCGAAGGCCTTCTTCCATAGCGATTGGTTGGATGAGAACAACGGTCATCTCGGTGTTATCGCCAGGCATGACCATCTCTGTACCTGAAGGAAGTGTTACAACACCGGTCACGTCAGTTGTACGGAAGTAGAACTGTGGACGGTAGTTGTTGAAGAATGGTGTGTGACGTCCGCCTTCATCCTTTGAAAGGATGTATGCGTTCGCGTTGAACTCTGTGTGAGGTGTGATTGAACCAGGCTTAACGACAACCTGACCACGCTCTACATCTTCACGCTTTGTTCCACGAAGTAGAAGTCCTACGTTCTCGCCAGCCTGACCTTCGTCAAGAAGCTTACGGAACATTTCTACGCCTGTAACAGTTGTCTTCTGTGAATCTGGACGGATACCAACGATTTCAACTTCTTCGTTGACCTTGACGATACCGCGCTCAATACGAC
>CAIKCJ010000008.1 GCA_903825945.1 uncultured Actinomycetes bacterium
AGGAGTAGTCGAGGAACGGGTTGTCGTGTGGGTTCATGTCGTATCACGGTGCTCTTAGACAAAAGGAAGCCAATACCGCTATTTGTTGAAAAATGAGCAAAGGTGAACAAAATTGGACAATGGGAAAAGTCATGGGAAAACCTCTAGGCGGTAGGCCATAAAAACCTACAAAAATGCGTGAAAGCATTACAAAATACTGGAGCCCCCCGTCAGGATTGAACTGACGACCTTCCGCTTACAAGGCGGATGCTCTACCACTGAGCTAGGGAGGCGCTGGTGAAGGCGTAATTATTACACGAGAAAAGAATAGTTCCTAACCGGCCTGGTGCTTGGGGTTGATGGGGTTGATGGGGTTCATGAGCCATGGGTGAAGGTGCTCCACGCCAAATCTCGCGCCATTCGGTAAGTTCTCCCCATGCGCCTTGGAGTCCTCGATGTTGGGTCAAACACCATCCACTTACAGGTGGTCGACACACACCCCGGCGCGCGCCCTAATCCGACTTTCAACTACAAAGAAGAGTTGCGTCTCACCGAGTTCCTTACTCCAGCTAACGAAATTAATGCGCAAGGAATAGAGACACTTCGAAAGACTATTAAGCGTGCAGTCGATGAAGCCCGTCGTGTGAAAGTTGAAGAGTTACTTCCATTTGCAACATCAGCGCTACGTGAAGCCAGTAATGGCGAGGCCATCATTAAGGAAATGAATCAAGATTTTGAGATTGATCTTCAGGTGCTCAGCGGTGAAGATGAAGCAAAGCTCACCTTCTTAGCAGCACGGCGCTGGTTTGGTTGGTCGAGTGGAAGACTCCTCGTTGTCGATATAGGTGGTGGTTCGCTGGAAATCGGAGTGGGAGTAGATGAGTCTCCAGAAGTAGCAACCTCGCTGCCACTTGGCGCTTCTCGTTTGACACAGAAATTCTTGAGTGGCGATCCTTATGCAGAAAAGGGAATTCGCGCCATGCGCGAACATATCGAAAGCCAACTCGAATCAGTATTACCTGCCCTTGTAAAACATCAGGACACAGACCGAGCAATCGCGACAAGCAAGACTCTGCGAACATTGGCAAGACTCTGTGGCGACTGGTTTGATGGAAATGGCAAGACAATCAAAGTTGATTCAATCCGAAAGATCTCCAGTCGTCTTTCGGGAATGAGTTATGAAGAGCGCGCCCGTCTACCAGGTGTGTCTGGCAATCGTGCTCGCCAGATTGTTGCTGGCGCATATGTCACCGAGAGCGTCATGCGTAATTTGGATTTACGTGAATTAGAGATCTGTCCTTGGGCTCTTCGCGAAGGTGTGGTACTTAAGTGGATGGACTGGATGGAATCAGGCTCTGAATTCCATAAGCCCATCAAGTAAATTTGATCCTGCGGTTAGATGGTTTTAGATCGCCTTGATAGACCTAGATAGTCCTAGATAGTCCTAGATATTTGGTGCATCTAGTCGATCTACCTGCAACACCTTCTTATTATCGTGGTGCACCACCCATGATTCGCCAGGCTGGAGTTTGTTATCTGGATAATCAAAATCGATTTTCTTGGTGAGCTTTTCCATCATTCGTGGAAGCACCGGGTTATGGCTGCAGAGAAGTGCTGCTTGATTGATCTTAATTAGGTCTTTGGCGTACTCGATCGCCTTCTCTTTATTCTTCTTAAATGTGTACTCGCTCAAAGAGCCTTTGACTATGGGATCTAGCTTTAAAATGCGGCAGATTCCCGCAACAGTATCAAAACAGCGAACGGCATCAGAAGTATGCACTTCCTCAATTCCATAGGCTTGATAGATCGCATGCATGCGCTTGGCTTGTTGTTGGCCAATCAGATCAAGTGGGCGATCTTCATCATCACCCTGCCATTCGCTACGTTCCAGCGCCTTAGCGTGGCGGAGCATGATGAGTGGGTATGAGTCATAAGGAATGTCATCAAACTTCTGCAGGACCTCGCGATCACTCTCGCGAGTGAGTCGAACGTCGGCTTCCTCGAGTGGCAACCACTCCATCGCGTCTACTTCATCGTTTGGGGTGAATGGTGGAACATCTCCGACAACTTTCGCTGCCCAGTAAGTGACTTGCTTGAGTCCATCTGGAACAAAATATTCAACAGAATCAACGAGAGGTCCCAACTGAACCTCCAAGCCTGTCTCTTCCATGATTTCGCGATACGCGCATGCGATGAGAGGTTCGCCTTCTTCAAGTTTTCCTTTAGGCAGAGACCAATCGTCATAACGTGGGCGGTGCACTACACAGATCTCAACTTCACCTGCGAGATTGCGGCGCCAGACAACTCCGCCTGCAGCTATTACAGAAGGGGTCATTCGCGAGCTCGATACCACTCGATGGCGTTGGTGTGAAAGTCCTTCAATCTAGCTCCTTGGCTATCGGTCTTAACCTCAAGCCATGTGCCATCGGGCTGCATAGTCCAATGAACTGTGGCATCAGAGAGGTATGAGTCGAGAGCTCCGAGCAGGAATCGCTTGTGGTCGCTCTGAGTAATCTGAACCAAACTCTCCACTCGACGATCCAAATTGCGATGCATCAAATCTGCGCTGCCAATGTAAATCTCATCGTTTCCATCATTTAGGAAGTGGAAGACACGTGAGTGCTCCAAGAAGCGCCCGAGAATTGATCGAGCAGTGATCTTCTCTGATAGACCTGGGACTCCAACGCGTATGGCGCAGATGCCACGAACAATCAATTCAATTTTTACACCAGCAGCCGAAGCCTTGTAGAGCGCCTCAATAAATCCTTCATCCAAAATCGCATTCAGCTTCATGCGAATGAGTGCAGGTTTGCCAGCCTTGTGATTGTCGATCTCGCGGTCAATGCGCTCCATCAGGCCTGAGCGAATAGTGCGAGGTGCAACTAAGAGACGAGTAAATGCAGTTTGTGGTGCGAATCCAGAGAGTTGGTTGAAGAGTTTGTTGACATCTTCTCCCAGGACTGGATCTGCAGAGAGAATTCCAAAATCTTCGTACAAGCGAGCAGTCTTCGGGTTGTAGTTACCTGTGCCCATGTGCACATAACGTCTAATTCCATTGGTCTCTTGGCGAACCACCAGCGAAAGTTTGGCGTGTGTCTTAAGGCCGATCAGGCCATAAACAACGTGAACACCAGCATCTTCCAATTTGCGAGCCCAGCGAACGTTTGCGAGCTCATCAAAGCGCGCGCGGATTTCGATAACCGCAAGAACTTGCTTACCTGCTTCTGCTGCCTCGATCAGTGCCTGCACGATCGGTGAGTCACCAGATGTTCGATAGAGGGTCTGCTTAATGGCAAGCACATGGGGGTCAGTCGCTGCGGACTCCAGGAAGCGCACTACTGATGCCGTAAATGACTCATATGGGTGATGCAAGATGATCTCGCGGCGTCGGATCGCATCAAAGAATTCATCTGTGGAGTCACTATCGATATCGCGCAGATCAGGCGGAACTTGGCTTCTAAATGGCGGGAAGCGAAGCTCTGGCATATCGATGTCTGCGATCTGGTTAAGACCGGTGAGATCAAGCGGCTCTTTGTAGCGGCTGATGTCCTCTTCTTTAACGTTGAGTTCATCCATAAGCGTGCGTAGCAACTCTGGCTCAATATCACGATCTACTTCTAGGCGCACAGGTGGACCAAATTTACGACGGAGCAACTCTTGCTCCATTGAAGCAAGGAGATCTTCAGACTCTTCTTCTTCGAGTTCGAGATCGGCGTTACGAGTTAAGCGGAAAGTGTAATGATCTTTCACTGTCATGCCCTGGAAGAGCTCGGACAAGTTAGCGATGATCACTTCTTCCATCGGCACAAAGCGACGTGATCCCTCTTTGCCAGTTTCAACAAAGCGAGGCAAATTAGATGGCACTTTTACGCGTGCAAATAAATCTTCTTGTGTCTCTGGATTAGTTACTACGACAGCGAGATTCAGAGATAAACCAGAGATGTATGGGAATGGGTGCGAAGGATCAACAGCTAGCGGTGTGAGCACTGGGAAAATCTTGGTATGAAATACCTTGTTGACTGCGGCGCGTTCTGCATCATTGAGAGATGCCCACGTCGCAATTTCAATTTTATACTTCGCCAACTCAGGCAAGATAACTTCATGAAATGCGCGTGATTGACGCTGCAAGAGCTCTTGCGTCTTCTGAGAGATCTCTGTCATCAGCTGGTTAGGTGTGTACCCTGCCGTGTTGACTTTAGTAACGCCACTTTCTAACTTTCTCTTGAGAGTGGCCACACGGATCATGTAAAAGTCGTCGAGGTTGGATGAGAAGATCGCAAGGAAACGGCAGCGCTCAAGAAGTGGGGTCGCAGGATCTTCGGCTAACTCCAAGACGCGCTGATTGAAGGCAAGCCAGGTCAATTCGCGATCGATAAGGCGACCGCGTGGATCTACTGAAATCTCGTGCGACATGGGGGTATTTTCCCTCAGTTAGGTGAATAGAAGGTGTCTTTTAAGCGTATTTTCTGTGGTTGAGTTAGATAAAAGTGACCTGAGAATTACTCAGTGACCGCTTCTGCACGACTAGCAGAGATCTGATGGAGAACGATCGCTGTCGCAACGCTCGCATTGAGCGATTCAACGCTGGATTGCATCGGAATCGAAAGAATCAGATCGCACTTCTCTCGCACTAAACGAGAGAGACCTTTGCCTTCACTTCCTACGATGACATAGACCGACTCTTGGGCGAGTGAGAACTTAGGCAGCGCCTCGTCGCCTTCGGCATCGAGACCGACAACGAAGTATCCAGCTTTCTTGGCATCTTCAAGTGAACGCACCAAATTCGTGACTTGTGAGATTGGTAGACGCGCTGCTGCGCCGGCAGATGATTTCCAGGCAGAGCCCGTCATCGCAGCGGTGCGGCGTTCTGGAATGACAACTCCATCTGCTCCAAATGCTGCAGCTGAACGAACGATTGCTCCAAGATTATGTGGATCCGTAACGCCATCTAGACCGATAAGAAGTCCAGGGCTCTTAGCCTTATCTATCAAATCTTCGAAGGTCGCATACTTAAATGGCAGGATCACTAGTGCGATGCCTTGGTGCGTGGTTGTTCCAGTCAGTCCATCGAGAATTCCGCGCGCAACTTCTTTAATAATCAGATTCTGATTTTTAGCTAAGCGCATAGATTCGCTCATGCGTTCATCGATTTCGGCGCGTTCTGCGATCAGAAGTTCCTTCGCAGGTACTTTTGCGCGCAGCGCTTCTAGTACGGGATTGCGACCAGCCACAGCATCAGAGCTTGGACGTGTTTCGCGACGAGATTCTGGACGGCGAGTTTGTTCGCGCTTCTTGTTTGTTTGCGCTGCCTCGCTCTCGCGACGCTTCTTGCCCGGGCGCACTAGTTAATGCTCCAACGTGTACCTGCGGCTGTATCTTCGATGATGACTCCTATTGCTGCTAATTGATCACGAATTGCATCTGAACTCTCAAAATCTTTACGTGCGCGAGCTGCCTTACGCTGCTCAAGTGCTAACGCGACCAATCCATCGAGCACTTGCGAACTAACGCCAGAGTCGGAAGCGAAAATAGGGTCGAATGGATCGCATCCAAGGATGCCGAGTGCACCACGAATTTCACTAGCCTGCGTAGCTATTACAGCAGTATCACCAGAATTGACTGCTGTATTTCCTAGGCGAACGTTCTCCGAAATGAGCGCGAGAGCCTGTGGGACAGCTAGATCCTCATTCATGGCTGCAGCAAATTCTGGAGCTATGACTGGATCTGGGCGATAACCCAATACCTCAATGGCACGCTTTAAGAAGCCTTCGATACGGCGGAAATTCACGGCGGATTCTTCTAGCGCTTCAAAAGAGAACTCGAGCATCGAGCGATAGTGCGCGCTTCCCAAGTACCAGCGAAGCTCTATGCCGCGGACCTTATTGAGTAGCTCGTGCACCTGAAGTGAGTTACCTAAGGATTTCGACATCTTCTCACCAGAAGCAGTAACCCACGCGTTGTGCATCCAGATATTGGCAAAGCCGTAACCGGCTGCTTGTGATTGGGCGATCTCATTTTCATGATGAGGGAAGATCAAATCGAGTCCGCCACCATGAATGTCAAAGTTCTCGCCCAGATATGTGTGAGCCATTGCAGAGCATTCGATGTGCCAACCTGGTCGACCATCGCCCCATGGAGTTGGCCATGATGGCTCCCCTGGTTTCGCAGATTTCCAGAGTGCAAAATCGCGCGGATCACGCTTAAAAGTATTTTCAGTATCTTCGGCTGATTGCAGATCATCCAGCTTTTGATTTGAGAGAGTTAAGTACGAAGAAAGTTTTCTTACCTCTAGATAAACATCGCCATTGCCCGGCGCATATGCCGCACCTTTTTCAATGAGTTTCTGCATGAGTTCAATCATCTGAGTGATGTGACCAGTAGCGCGTGGCTCATAGGTTGGAGGCAGAACATTGAGAGCTCTATACGCCTCGGTAAATGTGCGCTCATACTTCATGGCAATAGCCCACCAAGGCATCGCCTCGGTCACAGACTTTTGCAAAATTTTGTCGTCGATATCTGTGACATTGCGAATGAATGTGACATCAAAACCACTGGCTAACAACCAACGGCGCAAAATATCGAAGTTCACTCCGCTACGGACGTGTCCGATATGCGGCGGTGCTTGAACGGTGGCACCACAGAGATAAATACCGACGTTACCTGGCACGAGTGGCTTGAACTCACTCACAGCTCGGGTCGCGGTGTTATATAACTTTAGTGGCGCAGACATTAGGCAATTCTAATGGCTTGAGGCGGTAGAACTTAAAAGCGCAGTTGCTATGGCAGATATTCCCTTGCCTTCGCCTGTAAATCCGAGCCCATCAGTGGTGGTCGCACTTACCGAGACGGGTGCGCCGCCAAGTGCGCTCGATAGCGCAGCAATAGCTTCTGCTCTACGTGGACCAATCTTTGGTCGGTTGCCAACAATCTGAACGGCAATATTATTAATAGCAAATCCAGCCGCGGAGATGAGATTGAGAGTCTCGTGCAGTAATTGCGCACCACTTGCGCCTTCATACTCTGGACGCGAGGTACCAAAGTTGCTCCCCAAATCCCCTAACTGCGCTGCCGCCAAGAGCGCGTCACAGATCGCATGAGCTGCGACATCACCGTCGGAATGTCCATCGACTCCAATTTCGCCAGGCCAGATAAGCCCTACCAGAGCCATTACGCGATCTGGGTCCTGAGAGAAGGCATGAGCATCCGTGCCCACACCTACTCGGATTCCACTTTCATTGGCGCCATTAACTGCATACTTGTTGGCAATCGCTAAATCAATCGGTGTTGTAATTTTTAGCGCGCGATCAACTCCGGCAACGGTTTTTACTTCTACCCCAAGCGCTTCAACCGCTCCGGCATCATCTGTGTGATCAGTGCCCGATTGGTGAGCCGAAATTAGTGTGGAGTAATCAAAACCTTGGGGAGTCTGCACTGCACGCAATTCGTTGCGATCAACAGTTGCAACGACATAACCATTACTATCAATTTTTTTCATTGTGTCGACAACCTGAAGTGCTGGGATAACTGCGTGCTCACCTGCACGAAGTGCATCAAGAACATCGACTGCAAGTGAGGTAGGCGCAAGTGCACGTGCAGCATCGTGCACCAAAACGTAGCGCGTTGCTGGATTTATCTCCGCGAGCGCAGCTTTCACACTCTGACTCCTGCTTACGCCACCAGTTACTACATCGACACCTTCACCGAGGAGTTGCGCGAAATTTTCTTCATAACCTGCTGGCGCTGCGACAATGATCTGAGTTGCGATTGGTGCCATCTGTGCAACGGCGTGCTCAATGAGAGTTTTCCCTGCGAGCTTGACCAACGCTTTAGGTATGTTTGCGCCTAAACGTTCTCCACTGCCACCTGCTGGAATGATGACTGCAATCAATTCATTCATAATATATTCGCAGGCAAGCGCTAACTAGGAAGCGAGAACCTCATCAAGGATGACGCCTGCATTTGCTTCGTCAGTGTGCTCAGCAAGAGCGAGCTCTGAAACCAAAATTTGCTTTGCCTTAGAGAGCATGCGCTTCTCTCCGGCTGATAGGCCACGATCGAGGTCGCGACGATAAAGGTCGCGGACAACTTCGGCTACCTTGATGACATCACCTGAAGCGAGCTTCTCGACATTGGCTTTGTAGCGACGAGACCAGTTGGTTGGCTCCTCGGTATAAGGCTGGCGTAGGACGCTAAATACGCGATCTAGCCCTGCACTATCGACTACGTCACGGACACCCACGAGATCCACATTGTCAGCTGGGACTCGGACAGTCAGATCACCCTGGGCGACTTTGAGGACCAAGTAGATCTTCTCTTCGCCTTTGATCGTGCGAGTCTCGATAGCTTCGATAAGCGCCGCACCGTGATGGGGGTAAACAACTGTTTCGCCGACTTTGAATGACATTAATCTGGCTCCTTGGGGTAGATCCAAATTCTACCAGCGTTTCCTAGGTCACATTCTTCGAAAGTACAACTGCTCGATTTGTCAAGAGTCCGTTCATTTTTTACCTGTATTCTTAACCCGTGACCAATACTCGCCTTCAGAAGAGCGCCGGCCTTGTAGTCGTAGCCGCATCAGTCCTATTACTTAGCGCCTGTGGTGCTACTGGCCCAGATGCCCCTACTCGCAATATTAAGCAGGTAAGCGATGGCGTCGAGACCAACTCAGGTTCGATTGCAGTGCGCGATATCGTGGTCGTGGCTCAGCCAGATGGCAGCGCTGCGCTAGTTGGAACATTTATTAATGAAGGTGCTACCCCAGATGCGCTTACGGGCATAACAGTCAATGGCGTTGCAGCCACACTCTCAGCTGCTTCATTCCCACTTCTTCAAAATAAGCCAGTAATTTTTAGCGGAGATTCCTCAAATGCCTCAGGCACAGTTGCCTCGCTCTCAGCACAACCAGGCGATCGTGTTCCTGTCATCGTGACATTTAAGAACGCTGCCAGAGCTACTTTGAGTGCGATTATTCGTGCAAAAGCTGATTACTTTGCCAACGTTGGTTCAGGCAAGTTGGTTGCACCTGCATCACCAACACCTTCTGCCTCTAAATAAACACAAGTAAAACTTAACCTTCGAACTTATATCCAAGTCCTCGGACTGTCTGGATAAATACTGGGTTGGCCGGATCTTCCTCAATTTTCGCGCGCAAACGCTTGATGTGAACATCAAGAGTCTTGGTATCACCAAAGTAGTCGCTACCCCATACGCGATCAATCAACTGTGAGCGAGTCAGCACGCGACCAGAGTTACGTACCAAAAATTCCAGTAATTCAAATTCCTTCAGCGGCAACTGTTGTTGCGTGCCATTGACTGTAACGACGTGACGCTCGATATCCATTCGAACAGGTCCAGCTGCAAGAGTTCCATCTGTGACGCCGGTGTCTTCATCTCCATGTCGACGCAATACTGCACGTATTCGCGCAACGAGTTCGCGTGTTGAGTATGGCTTGGTGACGTAATCATCTGCGCCTAGCTCGAGCCCAACAACTTTGTCGACCTCACTATCTTTAGCGGTCAACATAATGACTGGAACATTGGAGCGTGTACGCAATTGACGACAGACTTCAGTCCCTGGCAGACCCGGAAGCATGAGGTCTAGCAGCACGAGATCTGCACCGTGGCGATCAAACTCTTCAATAGCTGCGTTGCCATTGTCAGCTACTGATACTTCAAAACCTTCACGACCCAAGAGATAGGCGAGTGCATCAGAAAAAGATGCTTCGTCTTCTACTACAAGGATTTTTGTCATTTACATTGCCTCCGCGGCGGTTAGTTGAAGTGGTTCAGGAAAACGAAGTGTGAAAGTACTGCCAGCGCCAGCAACCGACCAGACAGAGACATCCCCACCATGGTTTGTTGCTACGTGCTTAACAATCGAGAGCCCAAGTCCAGTACCGCCAGTGAGACGAGAACGCGCTGGATCTACGCGATAAAAGCGCTCAAAGATGCGCTCTAAGTCCTTCTCGGGAATACCAATTCCTTGGTCTGTTACGGAAATTTCAACGAGCCCGTTTTGTGAGCGAAGTGTTATTGCAACACGTGTCTTTTCGGGGCTGTAGTTAATTGCATTCTCAATCAAATTTGAGATAGCCATCAATACCTGGCTGCGATCGCCTTTAATCGAGCAATCATTCTGAACACTGAGGATTACTTCGATATTTCGTGAATCCGCGCGCATCTGCGACTGGTCGATTCCTTCCTGAATAACGTCGCGCAACTCGATATCTTGGGCATTTTTGAGCGGGTCTCCATCTTGAAGCCTGGAGAGATTAATAATCTCCTGAACCAGATCGCTCAGACGCTTTGACTCTGTCTGCATACGCGCTGCAAATTTGGCGATCGCTTCAGGATCATCTGCTGCGCCCAACACTGCTTCAGAGAGAATTGAGAGTGCTCCGATTGGAGTCTTAAGTTCATGTGAAATGTTTGCAACGAAATCGCGACGAATAGAATCAAGTCGGCGCATCTCTGAATCATCAAAAATAAGAATTGCAATAGTTCCAAAAGTATCGAGCGGAACAACTCGCACGAGAAGGTCGTGGGTTCCGCTACCGATTGGGCCGCGAGGAAGTTCGAGTGTGGCTTCTTGGCGCTTTCCGAATCGACGCACCGCGCGAACCAACATGAGCAGCGACTCGTTTGTTAAGCGACCATCGCGCACTAATTTATATGTCTCAATACCTGGGGTGGACATGATGACACCCTCACCTTGGGTGAGCACAATGCTCTCGGCATCTATATTTGTCAGCAGCTGGGAGAGGCTTTCAGAGAGTCCTTCTGATTGGTCGACCCCGTGCTGGGCGACGGCAGGGGCATGAGCCTGCTGCCCACGAGCGCTATCGCCCTTAGGGGAGCGGGATTTCAACCAAGCCATGGGCTAATCGTAGGAGCCTGACCCGACCACCGGGTACAAGAACGGCCTAACCTGTGAAAATAACCCCAAATCTTTGGAGATTGTTTAATCGCTGTTCACATTCTGCGCGCAAGAAGGGCTCCTAAGCGAGTACCCTCGCCCCATGCGCGATATCTTCCACGAAGAGCTAGAGGGAATTACCGCTCAGCAGCTGAAAATGACGGCACTTGTCAAAGATGCAATTGAGCAGGCAACTCTCGCGCTCTTAACTGCCGACCTACAGACCGCCGAAAAAGTTATTCAAGATGACGTAGCGGTGGATTCGATCCAACACGATTTAGATGAACGTTCTATTAGCTTGATGGCACGTCAGCAACCTGTTGCCTCAGACTTGCGCACGTTGGTCTCTTCACTTCGCATTAGTGCTGATCTTGAGCGCATGGGCGATCTCGCTCATCACATTGCGAAACTTGCACGCATGCGTTTTCCAAATAAGGCAGTGCCCGAAGATACGGTTGCGATTGTGACCGACATGGGCAAAGCGGCAAGTCGTATTGTTGAAAAGCTGGCAGTCGTATTGGAATTCCGCGATATCAATCGCGCACTCGAAATCGAAAAAGATGATGACGAGATGGACAAGCTGCAGCGAACTCTTATCGGCTCACTTCTTGCTCCAACATGGAAACATTCGGTGGAGTCAGCAGTAGACATGGCATTTTTGAGTCGCTACTACGAGCGTTTCTCAGATCACGTGGTCTCTATCGCGCAGCGCGTGTACTACACCGAGACCGGTGAATTTGCCAAGAAAGCTGATTCTTAAAAGTTAACTATTAGTTTTACTTTTTGCCCTGATTGGCGACAGCCGCGATTGCATCTTTAGCAGCGGCAGGATCTAGATACTCGCCACCAGCTTTCACCGGCTTGAAGTGATCATCGAGCTCGTAGAAGAGTGGGATGCCAGTCGGAATATTGAGTCCGGCAATATCTGCGTCAGAAATTCCATCGAGGTGCTTTACAAGTGCACGCAGTGAATTACCGTGAGCAGTCACAAGCACTGTCTTGTGCTCTGCCAAATCCTTGGTGATCGAATCTTCCCAGTAAGGAATCATGCGGACAATAACATCTTTAAGGCACTCAGTCTTAGGCAAGGCGTCACCAAGATTTGCATAGCGGATATCGCTCGCTTGGCTGTATGGGTCGGCATCATCAATCGGTGGAGGCGGAACATCGAAGGAACGACGCCACAATTGGAACTGCTCTTCACCATATTGGGCAAGTGTTTGAGCCTTATCTTTTCCTTGCAGCGCGCCGTAGTGGCGTTCATTCAGGCGCCAAGAACGGCGCACTGGTATCCAGGAACGATCACAGTTGTCCAGCGCAATCTGAGAGGTATTGATTGCACGACGCAAAAGTGAAGTATGGACAACGTTAGGCAAGAGACCGCGCTCTTTCAGGAGCTCTCCGCCGCGCACAGCTTCAGTGCGACCCTTATCTGAAAGTGCAACATCCACCCAGCCAGTGAAGAGATTCTTAGCGTTCCATTCGCTCTCACCATGGCGGAGCAAGATCAATTGTGTTGTCATGAGAGCAGTTTAATAGATGAATCCTGTCGCTCTGACAGCACCCAGTCATAGACATCAAGAGTTCTGCGAGCTGCCAGATCCCAACCGAAGTTCGAGGCATGTTTCATAGCGCCAAGTGACAACGTGATTCTGCGAGCAGGATCAGCAAGCAGGCGCGAGATCACCGCAGACCAGGCTCGCGGATCATGGCCATCGACCAAGGAGCCCGAGATTCCATCGGCCACAGCGGTGCGCAGCCCTCCGACCGCAGTTGCAACAACAGGTGTTCCGCATGCTTGAGCTTCTAGTGCAACGAGGCCGAAGCTCTCTGAATAACTAGGTACGCAGACCAGGTCTGCAGCGCGATACCAATCTGGCAACACATCACGCGATACCGGTGGCATGAAGTGAACTATGTCTTCTACACCCAAGAATTTTGCAAGTGATTTGAGGCGATCGGGCTCGCTGCTACCACTACCAGATGCACCGCCAATAATGACCAGCGCTAATTTGGCGCGAAGGTGTGGGCTGTGTGAAACCATTTCGGCAACAGTGCGAACTAATACTTCTGGACCCTTGTGCGGTTGAATGCGACCGACAAAAGTTAATAGTTGAGCATCGGGAGCAATATTTAATTTCGCGCGAGCGGCTGCTTTTCCAGTACCTGGCGTAAAGCGTTGGAGGTCTACACCCGGTGTAACAACAAAAACATTATCTGGGCACGCACCATAGAGTGAGACCAAACTTGCGGCTTCTGCATCGGTATTAGCGATCAGCGCAGCTGCATTCTTAACAATCTGCTCTTCGCCGATTGCACGTGTAAGTGGCTCTGCACTTTCTCCTTCAGCTAGGTTGAGATTCTTCACCTTAGCCATTGTGTGCATGGTGTGGACGAGTGGAATCTGAGTTTGCTCCGAGACCATCCAGCCAAGCTGTCCACTAATCCAATAATGCGAGTGAAGAATTTTGTAGTAATTTTTTGGAAGCGTGCTTAAAGTATCCATCATGCCGTGAGTGAGTGCACCTAATTGCGACGGCAGCTCTTCTTTCGATAACCCTTTGTATGGCCCGGCTTCGATGTGGCGGACTCGAACGCCTGGCGCGATCTCAACCACAGCGGAGTGATTGACATCAGTTGCACGAGTGAAGATGTCTACTTCGACACCTGCGGCAGCCATTTTGATGGCATTCTCGACGACATAGATATTCATTCCTCCGGCGTCACCTGTGCCCGCTTGCTCTAAGGGCGAGGTGTGCACCATCAAGGTGGCAATGCGGCCGTTCATCTCATAAGTGTAAGGTCGTCCGCACTTCCCCGACTACTTCAGATCCACCCATAATTGGTGCAATGTCGATCCCGGCATCCACTCCCCACGCAGAAAATACGGCTTTATTTATTACCGCGAACGGACGTAGGCCACCATCAGCAATTTTGAAGGCGCAGGTACGGCCATCTGCCAGAGAAAATACTTCTACCGCTTCGATGCCATCTTTCATGTAGAGCCCTGGGACTCGCTGCATCGCCACGGTTGTGGTTCGACCGACACCAGCAACCATCACTGGATAGCTGCGAGCTGCCGATATGACTTCTTGGTGCACCAGATCCGTAGAAACTGTGACTCGATGAATTGCTGTGGCAAGAGAGTGGGTTGTCATTCCAAAGAGTGGTGCCCCGCAGCCATCAGCAGTGACAATCTCGAGTAGACGACCGCTAAGTTCCTGCATCTCGTGGCGAATGGCTACTTGAAGAGGGTGCGCTGGATCTAGGTAGGTCTCTAAATCCCAGCCATTAATTACGCAGGTTGCAAGCATTGCAGAATGTTTACCGCTGCAATTATGTGCAAGACGCGTGGGTTCTTTATCTCCCCATGCTTCTTTCTCCGCAGTACCTAGCGGGCGATCTTTTGCGTTGCGAAGATAACTCTCGTCAAGACCAGCGTCTTTGAGTATTGATTGCACAACATCAAAATGTG
Organism: uncultured Actinomycetes bacterium; assembly: GCA_903825945.1. GTDB lineage: Bacteria > Actinomycetota > Actinomycetes > Nanopelagicales > Nanopelagicaceae > PALSA-747. The sequence goes on from CAIKCJ010000008.1 coordinate 14,370, forward strand.
CTTGCGATCCCGAATGGCTCGACTGAGCCATTGCTAGTTGCTCTGGTGAAAGTTTGAGTCCATGGCGCACCATCGCAGATGCTTGCATAACTTTTACAGTCGAGCGCGGAAATATCACTGAATCTATTTCGCCAGCACTAGCCGCAACCGAGCCATTTTTATGTAACAAAACAAAATGGCCTTTATGTTCTGATTCGACTACTCCGGCGCGAGTAACTTCTACGAGTACTTCCCCAAATCCTTGGTTCACGAAAAACCTATTTCTATTCTGCTTGGCGTTCTAGAGTCGACCAAAGATATGCCTGAAGCGTGTGACCATCAGATGCTTTGTCGTAGGCATAGAAAAGTTCGCCTTCGACTAAACCGTAGAGTCGTGATCCTGCGGTGACAATGTCCGTAGATGGCGATGAATAACCTTGGTCCATTGCGAGTTGGATTTTCGGTCCGCTATGAACACCAACCCAACCTTCGGCCATACCCGAACTATGAGCGATCACAATTTCGAGAACATTATTTGGCTTTGGACGCCAGAAACCTGTCTCTGATTCGAATTGCTTCACGATCTCGTTATTGTCATCGATAATCCATGAGCGGGAGTAATAGTTAAGAAAGTTGCGACCGTCGTGGTTGAAAGTCACCTCGTGGGCGTATTGGAATGGCTCGATTGTTGGGTATTCGCCACGCCCCTTGCCGCGCCAGGTTCCAACGAGCCATGCAAGTGGATAAAGATCTTCGTGAAGTCCCTCAGGAATTGTAAAAGCCATTATTTTTTGCCCACTTCCCGTGTTCGTTGCCCCGTGCCCTTCGCCAGAGACGGCGAGCTCTTCCAAATTCGAATTGCGCCCCGTAGACCAAAGAAGATCATCACAAGCCCAAAGGCTGCAGATCCCCCGATCAGGAGCAATGAATCGAAGACCACCATGGGTCAAGATTACTCTGCGGGGACCAGAACTTCCTGCGTTGCGCTAACGCCATCGATCTCTAGAACTGCATCTACGGGCGTAGTTCGCTTGATGACAGCAAGTGCAATTGGCCCAAGTTCGAAATGGCGAGCAACAGTGCCGATATATCCGATCTCTTTACCGTCCAACGTGATTTTGTCGCCATGAGCCGGCATATGAACCATCGAGCCGTCTAGATGTAGCAGAACTAAGCGACGTGGCGGGTGGCCCAAATTAAAGACTTTTGCAACAGTCTCTTGGCCACGATAGCAACCCTTTTTCATATGGACCGCAGTGTTAATAAATCCCAGCTCATTGGGAATGGATTTGTGATCGGTCTCAAAGAGGATACGAGCTCGCCCAGCAGCAACTCGCTGCGCTTCTAGCGCCCATATTCCGATCTGTTTATTTCCTAGATCCAGCTCTTCGGTGAAAGATTCAAGCTTCTCGCGTTCGATAATCGCATACGGCCCACCGATTGCATCCGTAACCCCAGGAGTGCGCACAACAGCAAAATCACCAGTGGCATCAATGACATCGACATCCAACATAAATCGCATCTTGTTCAGAAAAGTAACAAACTCAGCTACTTTTTCACGCTCAGTGTGAATCCACATTGTGGTTCCATCATCGGCTAGGAAAAATTGTTGTTCGATTCGACCATTAGCGTCGAGCAAGAGTGACTCGGTCCATGTACCTGTGGGGAGTGTCGTTAGTTCTTGTGTGGTCATGTTGTTAATCCACGTGATGCGGTCTGCACCTGTAATTGCAATAACACCGCGGTGCGAAAGATCAGCCCAGATTGTTCCGAGCTCTAGTGCGCGTTGTTCGTGATTGGGTTCACCGAAATGCCAGATTGCACCCTTGTCTGGACCATCTTCGACAAGTACGGCGCTCATAGAAGTAATTTTAGGCTTTGTTAAAGCAGGAACCACAGGTGCCATAGATGGCGAAGTGAGTGACATCGGTATGGAAGCCGTAATCATCGAGTAGACCCTGCACGAAACTTGCTGAGGACTCGATCGGAGCATCTCCAACTTCTCCGCAGACACCACAGACGAGATGTAGGTGCGTCAATTCTTCTGCTGCGTGATAGGTCGCACCGCCATGGCCCAAGTGAGTGTGTTGAACAAGTCCAACATTCTCGAGAGTTTCAAGGTTGCGATACACAGTGGAGAGATTGATCCCGGGATGCGTCTGGTGAATCTTGGCCGCGACCTCTTCAGGTGTGGCATGACCCAGTGTGCGAACTGCTTGTAATACCAATTCACGTTGAGGGGTGAGGCGAAGGCCTTTTTCGCGGAGTTCATGCTGTTGTGCCATGCCGTAATTGTATGGGTATTCTTAGGATCCTTATGGCGCGCATCTTGGTATTGACCAGTGCGATTAGCTCTCCCGCTAATCTAGCGGTCCTTCCTGCGCTGAGTTTGCTTCAGCATGATATTCGCATCTTGCCCGCCGAGAGTTCAATTCTGATCGATGCTCCTGAATCTGATTGCATCATTCTCGATGCACGCAAAGAACTTCCTCAAATGAAGGCGCTTGCGCGTTTGATGACATCTACTGGGCTTAGCTCACCGCTCATTGTCGCTGTTACAGAGGGCGGATTATCCGCCATCAGTAGCGAGTGGGGCACTGATGATGTCATTCTGGATACGGCAGGACCAGCCGAGATCGAAGCGCGAATCCGTATTGCGATCGGACGCTTTAAAGATCATGCAATGTCACTTGATCAATCACTTCGCGAAATTCGCACTGGTGAAGTTGTTATTGATGAGACTGCTTACACCGCAAAGATTCGTGGCCGTTCACTTGACCTCACCTTCAAAGAGTTTGAACTCCTCAAGTTCTTGGCTCAGCACCCTGGACGAGTATTTACTCGCGCTCAGTTGTTGCAAGAAATTTGGGGCTACGACTACTTCGGTGGAACTCGTACCGTAGATGTGCATATCCGTCGTCTGCGCTCAAAGTTGGGCCCAGAGTTCGAAGCGATCATCGGCACAGTACGTAATGTCGGCTACCGCTTCACAATCAGCGGTTCACCCCGTGATGCATTTGTAAACGAGAGCGTCTAACTCTCGCTCTTTACTTCGTGATTGTGAACGACCCGGTTGTGAGTGCACTCGGCAAATACCATGTATCTCCACCGGTTTGTGATGTGAGTGTGCATGTTCCCGCAGCAAGCAGGTGAATGTTCATTCCCGAAATCGCACATGTCGTTTGGGTCTTGCTTGCCAGGGTGACAACAGATTGCGAATTAAGGACGCCATAGTTATTGAAATACGGAGCTATTGGCATCAAATCGCCATACTTCGCCCAGACTGTGAGTGATTGTGCTGAGGCCATAAAGAGCATCAACGACGATAGATTTGTAAAGCGATTGACAGGTGCTGGCACTGGGAAATTAGTTGCTGACGGCATGACGACTGGATAAGAGGATGCTGGAAGGATTGCGATTGCTGGGCATGGATTTGCAGCCTTGGTCAGGGTCACAGAAGTGCTAGCGGTACCACCATTGAGAATTGCGTTGAAGCAGGTGGTAGATGCATTGCCACCTCCAACAATGGCTGGAGGATGTGTAGCCGTAAGGGTTGCTGTTAGCGGTGTTGTGTATTGATCTGCAGGATCTGAGCTATCGCAGCCATATGCGTTGCACTCTGCAACGCTAAATTCATACCAGGTGCTTGGAGTTAGACCCGTAAATTTTGCTGATGTACCTGTTACTTGCTGCATCGTCTGCAGAGCAGTGTTGTAGTAAGGCCATGCATAAACTTTGTAGCCATACACAGGTGCTCCGCCAGTACCGATTCCCGGAACCCAGGTCACATCAATCTCTGTATTACTTATTGTCTGAGTAACTAACGTTGTTGGGTAATCTGGCTGACCCAACCATGCTGTGCTAGCCGAAGGTTGTGAGGGCGCACTCGAACTTGTTGCACTCTTGGCAACCACTGTGAATGTGTAAGGGGTCTGGGGTTTAAAAGGATTTGGCACTGTGCTGTTGGAGTAGATGCACTGATTGGCAAATGCAGTAGCCGTGCATGTTGCGCCAGATGGGTTCGCTGTGACTACGTAGGAACTCACACCTGATGTTGTGGCAAGCTGTGTCCAACTTACTAAGAAACCAACTTTGGGATCCCACATTGCACTCACACCCGTGACGGCTGGAATGACGGTAGGTGTAGGAGTCGGCGTTGCAGCTTGAGAAATAGGCGCTATGAAAGTTGTGATACCTACTGCGGCAGCAATGACAGCTCCCACATACTTATGCGAAATAATTCTCATACCGCCTCCAGAGTTTACGTAAGGAAAAGTTTCCCATCCTTGAGTTAAAAACCTCGGGCTGACACGAGAAATGAATGTTTAATACTCTTCGCTAAATGTAAATAGAGCCTCTAAATAGTGGTCGCCAGTGATTCCGAGGTTAGCTGCATCGGGCGGCGCGGTCTGAGGTTCGATGCATACACCCTCAGTATCTTCGGTATAAACAACCCACCAAGGCGCATCTGATTCGACTGTAATGCGCGCAGCACCTGGCCAAATGACTGATGGAATTCCCTTTATATCGGTAAAACAATCATCCCAAGGCTCAGGTGGCGAAGGAACGAATTCACCAGTGGGAAGACCCTCTTCATCACGCTTGAGCATGCGACCTGCGCTGAACTCCACTTCGGCCTCACCGCCACGCGATAACTCCCGTGGGAACCAAGGGTGCATTCCAAGCCATGCTGGAATGTCACAACCATTAGCTTCGTATTCCAAGATCCAGCGAACTGCATCATCTAATACCTCGATTGTCTGCTCGACAACTGCCCCGTTGTAGGGAGCGGGAAGTTCTAGGCGCGCGCGACCTTTGCCAACTTCTTCCCATCCAGATGTAAATGCGTATCCGTGAATAGCGTGTGGTGGCGCCCATGTCGTTGGGAGTGTGTGTTCGGTGCCGTCAGCTCCGGTGATTAAACCTTCGTTGATTCGACCAGCCCATGGTGCCATCGGATACCAACCCCATGAGAGCGGTGTTCCGCGAAACGGAACCGCGAATTGCAGATCGCGCCATTGCAGCGATGCGATACGTCCACCTTGATCTAGATCAATGCCGACTGAAATTTCTTGGCCATCGATATGTTGCATTAGTAGCCGACCAACTCTTCTTTTGTAGGTGGATTAGCTCCAGGGCGAGAAACTGTGATTGATGCTGCTTGAGCAGCACGAGTAAGCACCTGGCGAAGTACATCTCCGGTGAGATGAGCTAAACCATGTTCGATAATTCCCTCAACGATAATTGCGCCAACAGTGTCGCCAGCACCAACAGTGTCAGAGACTTCGACTCGAACTCCTGGCACACGAACTTCTCCGGCTCGCGTGAAACCAGCGAGTCCTTCACTGCCGAGCGTGACGACAACGAGCGCGGCACCTTGGGCAAGCCAGTTGTTTGCGACATCATGCATGCTTGTTCCTGGATATAGCCATTGCAGATCTTCTTCGCTTACCTTGATGACAGAAGAAATGGTGGCCCACTTATCGACAACGCCACGATATTGCGCGCGATCACTGATAACCGAAGGGCGGATATTGGGATCAAAGACCAGCGGTGCTTTGATCTTCTTCATCCAATCAAAAAGCTTGGTTGCACCAGGCTCTACGATTGTGGCGAGCGTGCCGACGTGGGTTACAGCAGGTGGGTTTGTTGGATCTGGTAGCCACTTTTCATCGAATTCAAATGTGGCGGTGCCTTCAATCAGGAACTCATAGGAAGCTCCGCCATCAGCAGCAAGAGTTACTGTCGCTGTACATGTTGGGAGCTTGCTCTTGAGTGTGTAATCCAGATGTACACCATCTGCCAGTAGCTCTGCGCGAATCGCTTTGCCATAGGCATCGGTAGAAATTCCGTCAATGAAGTAGGAATCAAAACCCAGTCGAGCGAGAGCTTTGGCGGTATTAGCTGGTCCGCCACCAACGATTGCAACGCGAGAATCTCCCTGAGGGATGAGATCGATCAGTGCTTCTCCTGCTACCCATACTGATGCCATTTATGCCAACTCTCCTTGTCGTGCTAAAAACTGTGTAATGACTTCTACCCCAAATAAATGATCTTCTACTTGTGGTAATCCGCTGATAATCAAAATTCCGGTGAGGCCTGATCCCGTCACATTAATTGGCAGTCCGCCACCATGAATTGCATGTGTTACTTCTGGCAGGCCAGTTGATTCATACCAATCGATGCCCTGTTCTTCAGCTAACACTCGCTCGAACATTGTTGAGTGCCCGGTAGCGAGAACGACGCGGGCTTTGCGCGCAATCCACGAAGGCTGTTCGGGTTTTGCACCCGGCAGCGCCATATGAAAGACGGTCCACCCTTCGGGCAGGGTTTCATTCAGTAGTCGAACGTCGATTGAGATCTGTAGGTCGCGTTGACGAGCAAGAGCGAGTGCGATCTCACCCAGATCAAGTGCATAATTCAGCGAGAACGAGGCGAGCTGAAGGAGTGCCTCTTCACGAAGAAGTCCTTCGCTGCTAAAGCCCCCGGTGGTTGTGATCACCGGGCAACTCTAGTCAATCAACACTCAATCAGAATTAATTCCAGACGCGCTCTACGGATTAGTTGTTGCAGGTGCACCTGAGGTTGCCGGAGCGCCAGCTCCCGGGGCTCCACCGCCAGAAGTTCCGCCAGAACGACCCGCAAAACCTCCGCCAGCACCAGCACCTCCGCCAGCACCTCCACCGAATGACAATCCGAGAGACTTCATGCAGCCTTGGAGCGCAGCCATAGTGGTTGGGTCTTGGAAGTTAGGACGTTGGCCAGGTGTGATGCTCACGCCAGCCTTTGTGAGACACGTCGTTAAGGCAGGATTGCTAAACATTCCGCCACCACGAGCACCGCCCCCAGCTGCAGAACCACCAGCAGGAGCACCGGCAGGAACTCCAGAAGAAGTAGCCGATCCAGCCCCGCCAGATGTGCCAGATGTGCCAGAGGCGCCACCCTTATAACCTGAATGTGTACCGCTCTTAGAAGTTGTCGTACCTGTACCGCCTGCAACTGCTCCACCTGCGGCACCAGCGCCACCAGCGCCACCAGCGCCACCAGCGAATCCGCCACCAGCTCCTCCTGCAGCACCAGTATCGGTGACGCGAGCATTGTCGCCAGCTTTCAGTGATGCAGCTTGAGTTGGGTCAGCAAGAGTGATGGTCACTGTACTTCCCGAAACTTTTGCAATCGAACCGGTGATGCGAACACCGAAACCACTTCCTCCGCCGCTACCTCCACCAAATCCACTTCCTCCGCCGCTACCTCCACCAAATCCACTTCCTCCGCCGCTACCTCCACCAAATCCACCGGAGGATGCGAGTCGTGCAAAAGTAGAACGAAGCGAGGATGCACCTGTTGCAGAGCTGCTTGTTGCAGAGTGATGGCCGTACCAAGCACCGACAGAGAGCAGTGCTACAGCAACAGTGAGTACACCGAGAATCTTTGTGTACTTATTTGTCCAAGAGAATGTTCCCTTAGCCAATTCTTCGGCGAGATGATTATCAACCGGATTAGCAAAGAGGTCGAAATCTTCTGGAGACGTTGGGTTTTTGTCATTACTCATAACGAAGTGCCTCGATTGGTCGTAGTGATGCTGCTCTACTTGCTGGATAGCCACCGAAGAAGATTCCAATGAGAATACTTACAGCGAAGGCCAAAATAACTGATAGTGGTTCGATAACTGGTTTTGTGCCAGCAATCGTAAAGTTGGAACCGATGTAGCCGCCGATTACCCCCAATAAACCACCTACTACCGAGAGAATCGTTGCCTCAATCAGGAACTGAGTCAGGATCGCGCTCTTTGGTGCTCCAATTGCTTTTCGGATACCAATCTCGCGCGTCCGTTCAATCACTGTTACCAACATGATGTTAGTAATTCCGATTCCACCAACGAGCAATGAGATACCTGCTACCGCACCAAGCAAGACGGTAAATGTCTGAGCGCTCGATGACGATGTCGCCAGTAGTTGGGCCGCGTTAAAGGTGGAGTAATCACGCTTTGAAGCGTTGTGAATCTGGTGTTGCTGATCCATGACGGTGTTGATCTCGGCTTGTGCCTGGGTCGTCACTTTGGATGAGCTCGCCTCAGCGGTGATGTTGGAGAGCGCGCTAGTAGCACCACTCAGGGTGCTCTGCACTGCAGTCAGCGGCGCAACCACCAATGAGTCACCATCTTGAAAACCCGAGGAACCTTTGACAGCTGTGAGCCCAACAATCGTAAATGGAATTCCACCGCACTTCATTACTTTGCCAATTGGATTATCGGTACCAAAGAGAGCGGTCGCGGTAGTCGCACCGATATCTGCAACTCGTCTTCCTTGGGCCACATCTTCGACTGAGAAGAAATTTCCTTTTTGGAGTGGAGTATTCGAAATCTCGAAATACGATGGCCAGGAACCGACAAATGTTCCGGGCGTAGTGGTGTTTGCACCGACAGCACATGTGGCATTCGCATTTTGAATTGGCGCGACCTGCTTAATATCTGGAGCTAGCGTCTTATTCATAAGTGCATAAGCATTGGCAACAGTAAGTTGCTTAGTGTTACTCGCAACACCTCGTGAGCGAGGGCCAAAGCCACCCGATGCACCAGAACGAATAGTGATCGAGTTGGTACCAAGTCGATCGAGCGAAGTCTGAACTGCCTTGGCAGAGCCATTACCGACAGCGATCAAAACAATCACCGACATCACACCGATCATGATTCCAAGAGTTGTCAGGAAGGTGCGAAGACGATTGATTGTGAGGCCGCGCAATGCGAACTTAACGATCTCAAATAAACTCACGCAACACGCTCCTTGTTGAGTTCATCGCTAACGATCTTGCCATCGCGCATTCGGACCACTCGCTTGGCGCGATTGGCGACATCCTGTTCGTGAGTAATCACAACGATCGTGCGACCCGCAGCGTTGATCTGATCGAAGAGATCGAGCAAATCACTTGTTGATTTGGAATCAAGCGCGCCAGTGGGCTCATCTGCCAACAGAAGAGTTGGACGAGTAGCCAGAGCGCGAGCAACCGCCACGCGTTGCTGTTGTCCGCCTGATAGCTCAGTTGGCTCATGATCCACGCGGTCAGCCAAACCCACTACTTCTAGGGCTTTTAAGGCACGCATTCTGCGCTCGGCAGCTTTGACACCTTGATAAGCCATAGGGAGTTCAACATTTTTGAGTGCGGTTGTCCGGGGAATCAGATTAAAAGATTGGAAGATAAATCCGATTCTGCGGCCACGAAGGATCGCCAAACCATTCTCGTTGAGCGAAGAGATCTCAATGCCATCGAGGTAATACTCCCCTGATGTCATGATGTCGAGGGCTCCGATGATATTCATCAACGTTGATTTACCCGAACCCGATGGGCCCATGATTGCGACGTATTCACCGCTCTCGACTTTTAGATTGACATCATCCAAAGCAAAGATCGATGAGTCACCCATGCCGTATTGCTTCACGGCATGTTGAACATCAATAACTGTTGTCATTATCCACCGAATCTTCCGCCGCCACCTAGCGCTGCTGCAGCGCCACCAGCAGGCACACCGACTGATGGGAAGCCACTTGATGAGACAGAGGAGGCAGATGACTTGATCGCAAGTACTGCGCCGGCCTTTACGCCAGAGATGATCTGATCAAGTGAGTCACCCACTAGTCCAAGAACGACTGGAGTTGGGGTCAGAACCTGCTTGCCAGCCTTCATGGTCACGACATTGACGATCCCCGTCGACGTTGCGCCCGTTGCGTTACCTGAAGTTGTGATCGCTTGCGGATTGGCCGAGAGTGCATTCGGTGCATCGTTGACGAGGACCTGAACAGTCGACGTCATTCCAGGCTTAAGGCCGGTGACAGTGCCATCGATTGAGAAGTATACGGTGTAGGTCGTTGCGCTCTGTGATGTTGTCGGAAGGAGATTAATCGAGATCACCTTGCCGGTTGCATTTGCATTTGGAAGCGCAGTAAAGGAGTAGGAAACTTCCTCACCTGGCTTGATCTTTGCAGCATCTGATTCAGAGAAACCAGCAGAGACTTCTAGTCCAGCTACGTTTGTTAGGACGATAAATCCACTAACGCTACCGATAGTAGAAACAGTAGTTGTTGGGGCTACTTGACCCACAACGGCGGAGATAGAAGCAACATCACCTGTTACGGGAGCTTTGATGAAAGCCTGGTTGTAGTTGTTTTCAGCTACGCCGATAGCAGACTGTGCGACCTGGAAATCTGTCGCTGCAGGCGTATCTGAATCGATACCGTTTTGAGCCTTAAAGAGATCAAATTGATTCTGAGCTGAGACAACTGCATTTTGAGCAGAGACGAGTGAAGCAGCATCCTTCTTTATATTGATTGATTGCGTTGTTTGTGCCGAAGCAATGGCTGCCTGATCTTTGATGATTGTCTGTTGATCTTTTGCAAGGCTCTGTGTCTGCGTAATCAAAGAGTTGTTGTACTGAGTCTGCGCGCTATTGACTGCAGAATTGTAGGAAATCAGCTGAGTGCAGTTGGAGTTAATTGTGTCGATAGATTCGCAGAATGGCACTGTGATGCCAGAAGGACCATAGAGGCCTTCGTAGTTATTGAAATTGAGGTTTGCTGCATCGAGTGCGGCTTTAGCAGTAGCAACGTTTGAGGCATAGACCGCTACATTTTGTTGAGCGGTGGTCTGATCGTTTGTCAGTGTTTGTTGCGCTGTACTTACATTGGTTTGATCAGTGGCTTCATTTGTTGCATTGAGGCTGATCTGTTGCGCAACATTAAGTTGGGCATTAGAGATTGCCTGCTTATCTGAATTAAATGTGATCTGCTCGGTTGCAAGCTGCGCTTTAGCTTGGTTGAGTGAATCAAGGAGCGTGACAGAATTGAGAGTGGCCATCAATGTGCCCGCTCTAACATGCTGACCGACCTTTACGTAAATGTTTGTAATTGGTTCTGAGACCGAAGGAGATACTCCAACATCACCAGGGCTTAATACTGTTCCCGAAGCAGAGACTGTCGATTGAACATCTGCAACAGATGCGGTTGTGGTCTGTGCGGCTACCGCAGCAGCTTTAGGGTGAAGAGAACTCCAGCCCCAATAACCAACGCCAGCAGCGATCAGAACGACCACCAGATTTACGATAAGAATTCGGATGCGCGATTTATTCATGAGCCAAAGGTAGAGGCCAATTCCTACCGCTACCCGTTATCCACCTGTAAATTGGCTGTGAGATTATCGATCCAGCGGAATAGTCCAAGCGGTATCGCTATGGCGCTCGATCACCCACGCTGAGTACTCCTTGAGCTCTGGCTTCATGAAAATCCCAGCCCCATCCTTGCCATCAACCATGAGCGCCGTGGCTAGGGCGTCGGCTAATCCGCCATCTGGACCCATGACTGTGGCGCTGGCCGCCCCGATGGCGATCAAGCCATCGCGCGGATTGATGATGTGGGCGCCAATTTCGTACTGACCAGAGGTCGCAACCGCGCCGCTGGTGATCTCAAAAACCTTGACTACCTTGAATTTATTTTCTGGATCCCGGATCCCGATCGACCATGGCTGACCTGGCTCTACCCCACCAACGAGCGAGAGATCACCGGCTGCATTTATCTGGACATGTTCGGCGCCATATTTCTTAAGGATGGCGATGCAGCGATCGGCCGCCCAACCTTTTACATACCCCGACGGATCAAAACCCTTTTTCACAGCCCATGGATCAAATGCGCCATTCGTAAGTTCGCGGGCCGCAAGGCAGAGCTGCCAGACCTCCTGCATCTGTGGGCTAGCGTCGCTGATGTCGATCTCTTTGCGACGAAGTTTGGAGACTTCGGATTCGGATTTAAATGGCGAGAAGATCTCATCAACCTTCTTCACATAAGCCTTAAGTTCTTCGATCCCAGCATTGAGTTCACTCGCATCCACACTCGATGATGCTGCCTCTGCATAAAGGATTGTTCCCCAGACATCGATCTCAGCTGCGACACGAGTCAGTTCACTCATTACATACCGGCTTTAGAGAGCGCAGAGACAAGTGACTGGTAGAAGCCTTCGGATGTGTAAGAAGCGCCACCCACTCCTTGGATATTTGCAGACTGTGCCTGCAACGTCTCTTGAATCAAATATGGGATTGCTTGCGCGTTGATCTGCTGATCGCGGAAAGATTCTGTTGGATATTGCGGCGCAGTGACGTTGGTGATCTTGCCATTCGAGACTGTGATCTGGACTTGTACTGCACCAAAGCGAGTATCTGCAGCTGCTCCGGTGAATGTTCCTGAAGCACCACTTGCAGCTTTTGGCGCTGCTGTTGTTGCAACAGGCGTCGGAGTAGCGCTCTGCGCGGTTGCGTTAGCGGATGTTGTTGAAGCAGCAGAATTTGTTGTGGAAGTGGCGGCTTTTTTCTTCTTTGCCTTCTTCTTGGTGGTTGTAGTCGTGGTGGTTGTAGTCGTGGTGGTTGTAGTCGCGGTTGTTGCAGCAGGCGTACTCGCTGCTGCCGGTGCCGCAGCAGGCGTTGCTGCAGGACCAGTTGTAGCAGCTGCGCTGCTTGAAGAACCTGAGAGTGAAGCGCCCGAGAGCGAACCACCGCTCAAACCACCTGAGCTACCAAATTGTGGAGGCGTAATAGAAACTACAGCGCCGAGTCCACCAATGGTGCCGCCGACGATCAGCGCAAAACGTTTAGATAGCATGGAATTCAAACTCCTCCGTATGTACCTTATCTTTTGGAATACCAGCATCTTTAGCTGACTGGAAGACCCTTTCTACAAGTGGCTTTGGACCGCATACATAGACTTCAGAATCAGCAAAGGCTGGGACAAATTTAGAGATGTATGCAGCAGTCATCGGGTGCTCTTTGCGCGAGCCCACAAGGTAGTGAATACGTGCCCCACGATGTTCTGCAACTGAATCGAGCTCTTTGCGGAAAATCAAATCTTTCTCGCTGTGGACGCGATAGAGAAGGTCTACTTCTTTGGTGTAATCAACTTCATCTAAGAGCGCACGAAGTGGTGTGATGCCAACTCCGCCACCAATCAGAACAACATGGCCACGCGATGCTTTGCCAGCAACAAATGTTCCATAAGGACCTTCGAAAAATACTCGAGTACCTGGCTTGAGGTTGATGACATCGCTGGAATGATCGCCAAGATCTTTTACGGTAATGCGCATATACCCCTGTTGAGGTGCAGCAGAGAGTGAATAAGGGTGTGCTACTAATAAATGTCCGCGCTGGAGAAATCTCCAACTAAAGAACTGGCCACCCTGGGCACGAAGCTTCTCCACGCTTCGCCCGCGCATCACGATCGACACAATGCCAGGACCCTCAACCATGACATGGTCAATTTTTAGATCGTGACGCAGCGAGCGCGCGATTGGTATCACTATTCGCCAAAGAACAATTACACCTGCCGAAGCAATGTAGAGACCTTCCCAGAAATACTTATTGAGTGGATGTCCAATAAACATCGGCCCGGTTAATACTTGATGCATAAATCCCAAAGCGATCGCTGCATAAGTCAAAGCATGAATGCTCCACCAAGTCTCATACGTCATTTTGGCGCGAGCTTTTTTGTAGGAGCTCACTCCCGCCGCGATCATGAAGACGAAAGCAAGATCAGCTTCGATCATCCATGGATATTTAATGGTCATACGCCAGAGCTCCACCACGATCGAGACGCGATCTCCCCCGGCATAGCCAAGTCCTACAAGAAAGACATGGAAGAAGATGAGATACAAAGACCAAGGACCAAGTTTGCGATGCCACCTGACCAAGCGATCATGACCGACAGAGCGCTCGATCCATGCAATACGCGCAACCAGTACCAAGCCGACCAGAGCAAAATATGAGCCGACCAGAGCCGCCAACCGTGAGATAGATGTAATGGTGGGATAGACCCCGTGCCAATCAGAAGCCGACATTGATTCAATTTCGATCGCGACAGTGAGTCCCAGGCCAACGCCCAAAACAATTGCGGCCCAGTCGGCGTTGTAGCGCTCACCGATACCGGCGCGATGTGCCAGACGTTTGGTCGTTGTCATAGGGATATATAATCGGGCTTTCCTGAGAGAAAGGTGGGAGCTAGGTGTGTGGAGGCTACTAGTTTAAGCGAAATGAAGCGTTAGCGACGGCTAGCAAGAACCCGCGCGTAGGCCTGCTTATGAGCCTCAATCATCTGGTGCATAGAGAATTCACGCTCTGCGCGCTGGGCCCCAGCCGCTCCCATGGCCGTTCGAAGCGTACGATCGGCGACCAATTGAGAAACGGCAGCCACCAATTCATCCACCTTTCGTGATGTAACGATTCCCGTCTGGCCATCTTCTACGACTTCGGCGTTGGAACCGACATCGGTTGCGATGACAGGTAGTCCAGCTAACTGGGCCTCAATCAGCGCGATCGGCATTCCTTCGTTATCGGATGTCGAGATCGCAATGTCTACCGCCGACCAGAAATATTGGGCATCGCTCCAGCCGATCACTTTGACGTTGGCAGGTGCGCCGGCTTTGATTGACTCAAGGAGATCTCCACCGCCAGCCATAACGAAGTTCACGTCCGGAAGTCGAGCTGCAACTTCCAGTAGCAGTGCTGGATTTTTCACAGATGTCATCCGCGCCATCCATCCAACGAGGACGGCATCGTGTGGCAATGCAACGTGTTGCAATAAGAGTTCTGTGCGCGCAGCAGATTTTTCATGATGTGGCAGCGCGTTTACTCCAGGTGGGATCGAGATCCAATCTTGGTCCAGACCAATTTCTTGAGCGCGGAGCTCTTCACCAACTTTTGCACCGACTGTAATAAGCAGCGCACATCGATTGGCCAATAACTTTTCAGAGATCATGATGAATTCTTTAGCAAGTGTAGAAAATGATTGATCCGCAAAGAGGTGTCCGTGGAATGTGTGTATGCGCTTATATTGTCCGCCAGGCAAAGAGCGTCCAAGGAGACCAGCTTTAAAGGTATGAGTATGGACAATATCCGGCTGGAATTCCCTAATCACTCTATAGATCTCAACTAATGCGCGCAGATCATTGAACGGTGAGATCTTTCTGCCCATATGTTTAAGGCGAATTACTTTCACCGCAGAGACAGAACTATCTTCGATCTCAGCGCCTTGGACATACCCAGTAGCAAGCAGACTTCCTGGGATCGCATCAACAACTTCACTCACATAGCGAGCAGTACCGCCAACATTCATTCGAGCGATGATATGTAAAACCTTAATGGTGCACATCCCCTAAATATGTCTCGATCACTTCATCGGGCGAGCCAAACGCTTTTGGACGGCCGCTCTCCAAATAGATGGCGCGCGATGACATCTTGCGCACGGTCTCTAAGTCGTGCGAGACCAGCAATACTGCGCAGCCACTATTCATCATCTCTTCTGTTCTAGCCTTTGATTTGTCGCGGAAATCTTCATCTCCGACAGACAAAATCTCATCAATCAGCAAGAGATCCGGGGTCACATCGGTAGCCGTGGCAAAAGCCAAGCGGGCAGTCATTCCAGAGGAGTACGCACGGATGGGGATATCCATATGCTCACTCAGTCCGGCCCAATCGGCGATCGCTTCGATACGTCCGCGCATCTCTTTCGGGGTGCGACCAAGCAGAGTTCCATACATAACGATGTTTTCAGCGCCGGTGAGTTCTGGGTTGAAGCCTGCGCCAAGTTCGATCATTGGGGCTACATGTCCGCGAACGATCACGCGACCAGAGGTTGGTGGCAATACTCGCGCCACTACTTTAAGAAGTGTGGATTTGCCAGCGCCGTTGCGACCGATGACAGAGACAGTCTCGCCTCGCGCAATATCAAATGAGACCCCGTTGAGTGCGAAGAATTCTTCATAGGACATGCGACGCTTAATGGTGTCGATCGCGGTCTGCTTGAGAGATGAGACGCGGTGGCGCGTGCGACGGTACGCCAGCTTTGCATTGGTAACCTCGACAATTTTTTCGTTGCTCATAGTTTTGCCATCAATTTCGGCCAGCGCTTCATAAATACATAGAAGCCAACAAAGAATGCAATTACTGATGATGCGAACATCATCTCCCAGTTAAAGAGGGTCGAGACTCCGCCATTACCAAATTCGTGTCGGAAGATCTGCAAGAAAGATTCCAGCGGGTTGAGCTGGATGACATCGCGGGTATGAGGTCCAAGGACGCTGATTGGGTAAAAGACTGGCGTCATATATTGCAGCGCCATCAAGAAGATATTGATCAGAGATCTGGAGTCATCGAAATTGATATACGCGATAGCAAGAAGTAGTGAGAGACCAGTTGTAAATAAAATCATGCAACCAATGACAAGGATGGCCATCGGGAAGTGCCAGGTAGGCGTCTTGCGGTAGATCGCAAGAACAATGGTCAGCGGAGCTAAACCGATAATGAAGTTGACGGCGCTTGAGATAGCAGCGGATGCTGCAAAAATTTCTGGGCGTACATAGACCTTGGTCAGAACTCCAGCACCAGTGGCCACCGAGTCTGCGCCCATCGTCAGCCCTTGGTTGAAGAAGGTCATGAGCAATACGCCCGAGAGCAGGTAAGGCAGGAATGGTGCGCCGCCGGGGAGCTTGGATTTAAAGACTGTATTAAAGACGTAGTACATGACGGCGGTTGTGAAGAGTGGGTTGAGCAGAGACCACCAGACGCCAATAACCGAACGCTTGTAGCGAACAGTGAGGTCGCGAACGACAAGGAGGCGAAGGAGCCCGCGGTTCTCCCAGATTGCTCTGACTTGGGAGATCACTGGGGTTTGGCGGATGCTTGAGTCATAGACCTGCATCGCACCCGTCTCAGACATAGCGCCTAGTGTAGATGATGCTCATTAATGTGCGGTTCTAAGGAATTCGGCGATATCGCTAATAATGACACTTAGGTCGCGCTTAGGGCTCCAGCCCACCGTCCGCTTAATCTTGGTGATATCTGGAATTCGGCGCTGCATATCTTCAAATCCTGGTGCATAGGCTTTCTCGTACAAGACTTTCTCAATCACACTCGATGAGCCAGTCTGTTCGATTACTTCGCGTGCCAAATCTTCGATCGTGATCTCATCGTCGTTGCCGATATTAAAAACTTCACCCAGCGTTGCATCGGAATCGATCACAGCTAATACGCCGGCCACTGCATCGTAAACATGGCAGAAGCAACGACTTTGCGATCCACTTCCGTACACAGTCAGCGGTTCCTTCGCTAGCGCCGCCGAAACAAAGCGTGGCACAACCATTCCGTAGTGCCCCACTTGTCGTGGACCGACGGTATTGAAAAAACGAACAAGGCGCACAGCTAAGCGCTTTTCTTGATAATAAAAATAGGCCATTGATTCGTCGATCGCTTTTGCTTCTGAATACGACCACCGACTCTTGAGTGGAGAGCCCACGATGCGGTCGGACTCTTCATTAAGAGGACCGCCACCATTTTTGCCATAGACCTCGGAGCTGGATGCGATTAAAACTTCGGCGCCATGTTTGTGGGCAGCTTCTAGAATATTTTCAGTCCCGCGCAGATTGGTGACTAGCGATTCCAGTGGCTTATCAACGATCGTGAATACCCCAACCGCTGCTGCAAAATGAAGGACGTGGTCCACTCGTGCCACCACGCTGTCGACCAAACCGACATCCAGGATTGATCCCGAGATAAATTCGAACGAAGGATTACCTACCAGATGCTCGATATTGTGGGAGTTACCGGTAGAGAGGTTATCGAGGCAGATCACGCTATCCCCACGTGCAATCAGCGCATCGGTGAGGTGTGAGCCGATAAAGCCCGCGCCGCCTGTAACTAAATACTTCACTAGTAACCACCACGTGTATTAAGGAGTTGGGTATCGCCAAGTAAGCCTAGATCAGTACCCGTGTGAGGATTGACCAATATTGCCAAGTCATAGCCCGCGGAGAGCGGTGATGTCAGCTCCCCGTTCCAGATGCCAACTAATTCATCGTGCCAACTCACCAGCGCTCCAGCTTTGCGAAGCAGCGAGATCAGCCCAGCTGCGGGGGTTTCGCGCACATCAGCTACTTCTGGCTTATAGGCGATTCCCACAACCAAAATTTTGCGACCAACAAGTGAGCCCAACATGCCATTAGCAACACCAACAAAGTAGGACGGCATCGAAAGATTCACATCGTTAGCCAGATCAATAAATCGCATAGGAGCACCCACGGTTCGTGCAGCCGCCACCAAGTACGAAGGATCGACTGGAATGCAATGTCCGCCTACTCCAGCACCTGGATAGAAAGGCATAAAGCCATATGGCTTAGTTGCTGCAGCATCGATAACTTCCCTGACATCGATCCCTAGCTTGGAACAAAATCCCGCGATCTCATTAATAAATGAGATATTGACCAAACGAAAACTGTTCTCTAGCAATTTGGCGGTCTCGATTACCTCGACAGAGCTGCCGACTGAGACTGAGGAAACAAATGAAGAGTAGAAAGCCAGAGCACGATCGCGTGCGCTATCTGTAAGTCCCGCAACAAGCTTAGGCGTGTTGGTCACGTTCCAGGTCTTGTTGGCTGGATCGATACGCTCTGGTGAATATGCCAACTCGTATCCCACGCCAGATTGGTTCAAAATATCTGCAACCAACCCACGAGTTGTACCCGGCGCAACAGTGGATTCAATGATCACAAGCGTGTCTGCTACAAGCTGCGATGCAACAGAGCCCAGCGCAGAGGTAAGCGCACTTAGATCAGGCTCATGCGAGCTATCTAGCGGTGTTGGCACACAGATCACCACGACATCTGATGACCCAATTGATTCGTAGGCAGTGCTCACGCTATAAAACGAGCCTAAGACGCTACTTATGAAGGTATCGGCCACATCTCTGATGGGCGATCGACCGCTATCTAAATACGCCACCAAATCAGGATTGGTATCGATCCCCACAACCACATGCCCCGCATTGGCAGCAGCGATTGCTAGTGGCAGCCCGACATAGCCCTGACCAACAACAGATACCTTCATGCTACTTCTTCACAGAAGGTGTGGCCGAAGAAATATCAGTGCTGAGCTGTGTCGACAAGGTCTTATTAAATGGATCTTCCTTCACCATGGTCTGGCGAATAGGAACAGCAGCACCATAATTCTTCTGGAACTCAAAGATGCGCGAGAGCATATCTTGGGCGTCATAATTATGAGGGTCGCTCTTAATCACACCCTGCAATTGAGTTATGGCATTAGGTGCAAACCCAGCACCCGCTAGATCACCTGCAATAGTGACCTCGAAGTTTGGTTCCTTAAATCCATAGCCCAGCGGCTTGAGCGCATATTGCTCATATGTCGCAAGCTGGTTTTGTTGCTTTGGAATCGCGATGCCAGCGAGGGTATGCATCGCTGACTCTGATTCAAAGAAAAGAATTCCGACAATAAGCATCATCAATGCAAGCACTGAAGAGACAAGCGGTTGCACAATGTGTGTGTTTGTTGCCTTCGCAACCTTCACTTCGGTCCCCGGCAATACCGAGATACCAATAACCGCTCCACCCAAAATATAACCCCAGATAGCGATAGCTAGGTTATCGATAGAGATGAGTGACTGCGCCTCATAGGTCGCCCACGCACCGAAGATGACTGCAACAACAATCTGATCGGCGCCCGATGTCTTACGTAGCGCCACAACACCGCGCCACAAGATGAAGAAAGTCAGCGCCAAGAAGGCTAGAACTACAAAGATTCCGCCTGTAGAGGCAAGCTGCACAGGCACATCGTGGGCCGCATTGGAGATGACGTTTGGACCACGACGAGCCACCTGGGTAGCGTCGCGGTACTGGCGGAAGTACGCGCCAAAGCGATCAAGACCCACACCAAAGAGCGGATGGTGAACAAACATATTCCAGCCTGCACGCCAGTAGTCACCACGGTAGGTCACAGAGACCTTATAGAAATACTTAGTCAGCGGCCCCATGTTGAGCATGCCAGCAAGACCGAGCAAACCACCAACAAGTCCTAGCGCGGTCAATGCCCACGCAGCAATCTTATGTCGCTGCCAAACCCACACAATGACAATGATTGCTACACCTAGAGCACCAGCCAACAATCCCTGGCGTACCTGCGAGAAGACAATAACAACCAGTAACAAAACAACGTTCACACCAGCAAGCCCACGCAACCACAGGGGCTGCTTCATTTGAATTGCGACACCGAATGAAACAACTAGGAAGATCGCCATCACTGCAGCTGCAAAGTCTGGATTACCTAGTGTCGATAAGACAGAGTTGTACGGATTGTTCCACTTCACAAAGTCTGCGTTGTAATGCTGGAGCAGCCCGTAGAAGCCTGTAATAAACCCAACGATCACAGCGGCACGTTCCAACCGCGCAACACTGCCGATACGAATCAAATAAGAGGTAGCAACCAAAAAGATAATCAAACAGAGATAGGACAACAATCCGGTGCGGCGCTGGTAGTCGCCAAAAAACCCGATGTACTTATTGTCCGTAAACAACCACGCCACGATAAAGAAGAATGCATATACAGCGGCAAGTGCAGACCCAATCAGCAAAACCTGATTCTTGATCGCGCCTTTGACGTGATACCCAACCCAGCCAAGCAACCAGAACCCACCAACACCCAATATCCAGCTCTTGGGGGCATTGAACGGATCGTTCAATGTGGTCCAGAAAAGCAGGGTCACCAGCGACCCACCCCAGACCAGCCAGTTCATGGCCTGGCGGTTCTCATCCGTGCCTGCGGCCTTCTTCTGTTGCTGCTTTTTCGATGTGGAAGCCATGCCCCAAGATTACTAAGCACCCTCGGATATTTGCACCCAAACACCAACTACAACCAGTCACGACCTAACTATGGCCCGGGCCATCACCCTCGAATATGGCGTTCCCATAGCTCCAGCGCTGCACCCGAATTGGCAGATAAGCACTGGAGTTTTTTAAAAACCAAGGTTAAAACGGTGTGGTGGCGCTTTTTGAGCCTTACTAAATCTTCAAACTGCCCTCTCATTACCTATGAGAGGGCAGTTTTTATCCAAGCCGAGAGGGAGAAATTCTTTCTTTCGACTGTTTTCTTGAAAGGAAACACATGTCTACAAAGACAACAATTAAGCGTATTGCGCTTGTTGCTGCTGTAGCTGCTGCACTCGGTGGTCTTTCGACTGTCGCTGCAAACGCTTCCGCGACGACTGTAACCGCTTCGACTTCTAACCCAACTACAGGTTCGATCGGTACGCCTGTTACTTTGAGTTACACAGAAACTGCAACTGCAACAGGTGCTGCTGACACTAACGTGATCACACCAACTTTTACTGTCCCAACTCACTCTGGCCTTACAGTAGCATCACTTGCTGTTGCTCTTGGTGGAAC
>CAIKCJ010000009.1 GCA_903825945.1 uncultured Actinomycetes bacterium
CGGGTTCAAGTCCCGTCTGGGTCGCGGTTACTACCTCTTCGGAGGTAATGACTACGGGAAGAGAGTGTCCACACGCTCTCTTCTTATTTAATTAGAGGTTTAATTAAAGATTTATTTTTGAATCTCTTTCAAATTAAATATTGGCTCGGTAGCTCAGTTGGTACGTGCGCGCGACTGAAAATCGTGAGGTCGACAGTTCGATCCTGTCCCGAGCCACTCTTTTGTACATGTTTTATACACTTCTTAAATCGCTTAAATCTATTACTCCGAAGGTCTCTCCATAACCTGCACCGTCTGTGTATCGGCGGTTTGTATAAATAACCCAAATAGCACTATCCACGACACCCATGCTGTCCCGACTATGAACTCTTCTGGCTTACGCGGTACGAGTGGAATTAGGACCGCACAAAATGCGTAAAAGCCCGTAAGCGCCCAGAGAGCGATCACTGCAATCGGACGTGAGACTCCTGCGCGAATCAGGCGATGTGAAAGATGATCTTTGCCGCCCTGAAACGGCGAAACTCCTCGACGCAAGCGCGAGAGCACGGCGACTGATGTATCCATGATCGGGACTGCAAGCAACAGTAGTGGCGTCGAGAAAGAAGTCCACTTTGTTTGAGCATTTGGCTCGAGGCGAATCGTGAGAATCGCAATCAAAATACCCAGAAAAAGCGCGCCAGCATCGCCCATATAAATACGCGCCGGAGACTTGTTCCACAATAAGAATCCAATGGTCGCGCCAGCTAATACAGAAGACAACGCTGTCACAAAATACTGATGCCCGTTGTAGCCCAAAAAAGCCAGCGCCGATGCGGATACTGCGACTGTGCCTGCTGCCCCGCCATCAACATTGTCAAAAAAGTTAATCGAGTTGCAGATACCGACAATCCATACAATCGTGATGACAATATCGACCCATCTAAATCCTGTTGGATTACCGATTGTTTTGGTCGATACCAGAATTACAGCCGTGAATATTCCAGCCAAACTTTGTGCCAGAAAGCGTGGACCTGGACGAAGATTTTTCATATCGTCCCAAAGCCCGATGAGTCCCAGGATGAGCGCAGGCAGAAGCGCCGAACTTTCTAGCCAGAAATTTTTCGCTGAAAAAACTTTAACAAATAGTCCAACATAACTAACGGCCATAACGCCGATGATGATCGCAAGTCCACCGAGGTATGGCACAGGCTCGCTATGTGTCTTGTGTGAAAGTAATGGGCGATCAAAAATTTCTTTGTGAATTGCGTAGCGACGCATTACTGGCGTCAGCACTCCAACAATGACAAATGTGGTGACGGCAAGAGAAAAGTATTGCCACAGAGGAATATGCATAGGAAGTACTTAGCGTGATTCGGTAGAGCTTTTAGCCTCGCCCGGAATGGAATTCAAAAGCGCCTTTACTTCTGATTCCTTGTAGCGACGATGCCCACCAAGTGTTCGAATGCTTGTGAGTTTTCCGGCCTTTGCCCAACGTGTGACTGTCTTAGGGTCTACGCGAAAGAGCGCAGCAACTTCTGAAGGGGTCAGCAAGACTTCTTGATCTGACATCTCGCTCCTTCCTTTTGGTTGCTAGCGATCACAATTACATGTCCAATTCGTCTACATCTAGACGGCTTTGGCCCGATATGGGCAAGTATTCACAGGTCAACGGCTTACTGACAAGTGATTTGTGCGATTTTGTTCTGTTAGACGCAGAAAGAGAGCAATTTGGGTCCGAAAAGAGACTAAAGAGCCCGAAAAGAACCTAGTTCGACTGCTCCATCGCAGCTACCTTGCGCCAGCGAGAGACTAGGCGTTCATAGCCTTCGCCCGCCTTGGCTCCATAACCAGATGCCAAGCCGTTAAGTGAGAGCTGAATATCTTCGATAGAAGTATCGGCCTCAAGCCCACCTAGTCCATCGTTAATCAAAATCTTTTCGAGGTACCCGGCGAGTCCACCGTAATCACATTCGACAATTGATTCAGCATGAAAAATATTGAGCCACTCCAAGAGATCGGCAATCTCTTCTTCGATAGGTCCTTCACCAAATGCCGATACAACGCTTTGATGCGTAAACATGCAACGACGTTTGGCATTGGCAATCGATGTGCGCATCACGGTAAATGGACCATCAACCGTCTCGCCACGCAAGCGCTCATCCGGTTCAAAGAGTCCAAACCAACGTGGAGGAATCATCCATGTATCGGTTTTGATATAAGGAACTTTGTCTTCGACTTCTTCGGCGTTGATACTGATAGCTTCTGCAACATTGGATGGTACAAAGAATTTGCCAACAGCTTCTGGCATACTCGCTTGAAAATCTTCTAGCGCGGTTATACAACGAGTAACTGTTGTCCAAGGAGCGACATATCGCTTGCCCTCGAACTCCAAAATGTGCGCGCCATCTGCAACGAGTGCAGGAGGTTCGACAGTTATTGTGCGACGCATTGCGCGCGATTGTTCATCAATACCCGTTGTTGCCGTAATGGGAATTGAATTCCAACGAAGTTGCTCGGCAGGTTCGAAACTATCAATTGGCTCGTAAATGCGAAGCGAAGCGACATATGGAGTCGGACGCATCAATTAAACCTGCACGCGAGTTGGGTATGAGCTACGCGCGTTGCGCGTAGTTGTCATCCGCGTATGGATCGTCTTCATCAACAGCCATGGATGTTTGGCTAGTGGCTACAGGAGCCTCTCCGTGAAGTTCTTTTGCAAGACGATCAAGGTCCATTTCTGGGCCTGAATATTTGAGATCTCGTGCGACTCTGGTCGCTTTAGCTTTTTGTCGGCCACGCCCCATGGCTATGACCTCCTAACTCTTGATGAATCTTTAGGTGCAATTAAATATCTTCAGGTGCGAAGGTTATCGCGCCTGGTAGGTACCTTCCAAAATTGAGCCTTCCAGGCCAGTTCTACGCTCAACTACGCCACAAACCCAAGCATTCATGCCGCGGGCCGCCAGGCTACGAAGGGCCAGATCGGCGCTATCGCGGGCCACGATGGCCACCATTCCAACACCCACGTTCCAGGTCTTCTCCATATCAGGCTGAGCCACCCCACCCTGCTGAGCCAAAAACTCCATGATCAGCGGGAGTGACCAGGTGCTGCGATCGAATTTTGCGGTCAAATGAGCAGGGATCACGCGCGCGGTATTGGCTGCCAAGCCGCCACCGGTGATGTGTGAGTAGCCGTGCAGCTTGTCCTTAAGACCACGGTGCAGGGCAAGACAATCGAGTGAGTAAATCTCGGTCGGGGTTAAGAGCGCCTCACCGAGTGATCCGCCGAGCTCTACGATCTCTTGATCCACGCGCAAGTTCTTAGTTTTGAGAATATGGCGGACCAGTGAATAACCATTGGCGTGCAGCCCAGATGCAGCCATCGCGATGAGCACATCGCCCTCTTGAACTAAATGTTCGCCGAGTAAATTATCGTAATCAACCGCACCAGTAGCAGCACCTGCGATATCAAACTCATCTTCACCAAGTAGACCTGGGTGCTCCGCGGTCTCGCCACCGACAAGTGCTGTGCCTGCTTTCTGGCAACCGACCGCAATACCGGAAACGATCTCTGCGATACGTGTTGGAAATACTTTGCCGACCGCAATGTAATCGGTCATGAAAAGCGGTTCTGCGCCGCAGACAACTAAATCATCAACAACCATTGCAACGAGATCTTCACCAATGGTTTCGTACTTGCCCATCAGGCGAGCGATCTCTGTCTTTGTTCCAACTCCATCAGTTGATGTTGCAAGGAGTGGACGTGTGAAATTCTTCAGAGCACTCACATCGAAAAGTCCAGCAAAGCCACCGATCTCACCAATAACTTCTGGACGACGAGCTTTAGCTAAATGCGATTTCATTAATCGAACGGCGAGATCGCCTGCTTCGATATCAACCCCGGCTGCTTCGTAAGTACTCATTCGTATCGGTTCACAATCTCGAGCAAATTTTTTCCGGCGGACAAGTCAGTTGGAATCTCAATTGGGTATTGACCATTAAAGCAGGCCGTGCAGAGCTTTGATTCGGCAATTGTGGTCGCCTCGACTAGCCCCTCGAGTGAGACATAACCAAGTGAATCTGCGCCAATAGAACGGCGGATCTCTTCTACTTCGAGTCCTGCGGCGATGAGCTCGGCGCGCGAAGCAAAGTCGATGCCGTAATAACACGGCCATTTCACTGGTGGAGATGAGATTCGGACATGGATCTCAAGCGCGCCTGCTTCGCGAAGCATGCGAACTAGGGCGCGTTGAGTGTTACCGCGGACGATGGAGTCATCGACCACAACAATGCGCTTGCCCTCAATAACATCACGTAGCGGATTGAGCTTGAGACGAATGCCAAGTTGGCGAATAGTTTGTGAAGGCTGGATAAATGTGCGGCCGACATACGAATTCTTGACGAGTCCTGCGCCGTAAGGAATGCCAGATTCGCGCGCATATCCAACTGCAGCAGGTGTTCCAGATTCTGGAACCGGAATAACAAGATCTGCCTCGACTGGATGTTCTTTGGCCAACTGCGCACCAAGTGCAACGCGCGTAGTGTGAACGTTGCGACCAGCAATCAACGTATCTGGGCGAGCGAGATAAACATATTCAAAGATGCAACCCTTAGGTTCTGGTGTGGCCCAGTGAGTTGAGCGCAGACCATTCTCATCGATCGCAATAAATTCTCCGCACTCAACTTCACGAACAAACGATGCACCAACGATATCGAGCGCTGCAGATTCGGAAGCAACAACCCAACCATGATCGAGTTTGCCAATAACTAATGGACGTACGCCGTTGCGATCACGCGCTGCATACAATGTGTGTTCATCCATGAAGACCATGGAAAAAGCGCCTTTAAGTTTTGGAAGAACTGCTAACGCTGATGCTTCAAAACTCTTGCCTTCTTGCGCGGCAATCAACGCGGTCATAATTTCGGTATCAGTTGTTGCTTGTAGGCCGTGGGCCTTTTCTTCTTCAGTAATAATTCCTGCAAGCTCTTCGGCGAGATCTCCTGTGTTTGTGAGGTTGCCGTTGTGAGCAAGAGCGAGTGTGCCGTGATTTGTGGAGCGAAGAGTTGGTTGTGCATTGGCCCAGACTGAAGATCCTGTGGTGCTGTAACGGCAATGGCCGATAGCTAATTTTCCGGTTAGGGTCGCGAGATCATTTTCGGTGAAGATCTGAGAAACCAGACCCATATCCTTAAATACAACGATTCGTTTTCCATCAGAAGTCGCGATACCCGCGGACTCTTGGCCGCGATGTTGGAGCGCATAAAGCCCGTAAAACGTGAGTTTTGCAACCTCTTCATCAGGAGCCCAAACGCCAAAAACTCCGCACTCATCCTGAGGAGAGTGTTCTTCTTCGAAGAGCTCAAAGGTGAGCTTTCCATCCGGGCGGCGGGTCACTCTGCAATCCTAATTGTTGCGGCCGCTTTCGCGAAAAGGTCAGATAAATCAGAGCGTTCACCGCTGGCCGAGATATCGCCCGCATAGAGAGCATCCGCCCAGGTAGTACTTCCGTCAATCAGAGCGAATAAAACATCAGCCGACATCTCGACAACATTGGGTGGAGTCCCGCGCGTATGTTTTGGACCAGCAACGCATTGCACCGCTGCAAAAGGTGGAATACGAAGCTCGACCGATTTACCTGGCGCGATCTGAGTGATCTCTTCCAGCACAGCCTTCACTTGGGCAAGTACCAAAGGATCGCGCGCCATCAGGATTCGCCTTTAACCGAAGAGCTTTGGAAGAGTTTCGGTATGAGCCTTGCGAAGTTCATCGAGCGGAATATGAGCACCATTAATGGTCAATACATCTCCACCAGATTGTCCTAAGCGATTGATCGCAATTCCATGCTTCTCTGCCAGCGCTTTGAGCGCTGCAGCGTTATGTGGCTCGAGCGAAATAATTGCGCGACCAGGAGTCTGAGCAAAGAGTTCGGCGGCGATATCGCCAACGAATTCAATTGTTGCGCCAATATTGTGCTTGAGGGTCACCTCTGTGATCGCAGCAGCAAATCCACCATCAGAGAGATCATGTGCTGATTCAAAGAGTGGTTGACCTTCGAGCAAAAGATTGACCAAACGTGTTTCATGGTCAACATCTGCACGTGGAGCGCTATCGCCAATCTGTCCGTGGAGGTATGCCCATTCGCTTCCGCTGAAGTTGGCATCGGTTGTACCGAGTTGGTAAATATCTAGACCAGCCTTTGGAAGTCCCACCTTGGTACGTGTGCGAACATCTTGAATTACTCCAAGCACTCCGATTACGGGAGTTGGCAAGATCGCTACTGAACCGGTCTGGTTGTAGAACGAAACGTTTCCGCCGGTAACAGGCAGACCCATCTCCAGTGCGATATCAGCAAGCCCACGCACGGTCTCGGCAAATTGCCACATCACACCTGGATCTTCAGGCGAACCAAAGTTGAGACAGTTAGTGATCGCGAGCGGCTTTGCGCCACCCACAGCGATATTGCGGCAAGACTCAAGCAGAGCAAGCTTTACGCCTTCGTATGGATCTAGGTAAGACCAGCGGGCATTTGCATCGGTCGAGATAGCAACGCCGAGATGGCTCTGCTCATCGATACGAATCATTCCTGAATCTTCTGGTTGTGAGAGAACAGAATCACCTCGAACATATCGATCGTATTGATCTGTCACCCATGATTTGTCAGCGATATTTGGAGATGCAACTAATTTGAGGATTGCATCTTTGATCTCAGCTGGTGTTTGTGGCAGTGGAATACTGATTGGTGTGAGCCCATCGAGATAAGCAGGACGAGCCATTGGTCGGTTATAGACCGGACCATCGTGCGCGACAGTGCGAGGTGGAACATCGACAATCAATTCACCATTCCAGGTAATGTTGAGGCGATCACCAGATGTCACTTCACCGATAACAGTTGCGGTGACATCCCACTTCTTGCAAATCTGCATGAAGCGAGCGAGCTTGGATGGCTCGATAATTGCGCACATGCGCTCTTGGGATTCGGACATCAAAATTTCTTCTGGAGAAAGCGATGGATCGCGTAGCGGCACCTTTTCGAGCTGAATATCCATTCCGCCAGAGCCACCAGATGCAAGCTCACTTGTGGCGCAAGACAGTCCAGCGCCACCTAGATCTTGAATGCCAACAACAAGATCCTCAGCAAAAATTTCAAGCGAACATTCGATCAAAACTTTCTCGGCAAATGGATCACCGACCTGCACAGCAGGGCGCTTAGCTGACTTTCCATCGGCAAAGGTCTCGGAAGCAAGAACAGATACGCCACCGATTCCATCGCCACCAGTCTTGGCACCGAAGAGAACAACGAGGTTGCCTGTTCCGTGCGCGGTTGCCAGCTTGATATCTGAGTGCTTCATGACGCCAACGCAAAGAGCATTAACTAGTGGGTTTCCGGCGTATGTCTCATCAAAAACTACTTCTCCACCAATGTTTGGTAGCCCGAGGCAGTTTCCGTAGCCTCCAACGCCAGCAACAATGCCAGGCAGGACGCGACGAGTATCGGGCGCATCAGCTAATCCAAAACGAAGTGGGTCCATTACGGCAATTGGGCGAGCACCCATTGTAAGAATGTCACGGACAATGCCACCCACACCTGTGGCTGCGCCTTGATATGGCTCAACAAATGATGGGTGATTGTGCGACTCAATTTTAAATGTGATTGCGTAGCCCTGTCCGATATCGACAACGCCAGCGTTCTCACCAATACCTACAAGCAGCGCATCGCTCTTGACAGCTTTCTCGCCAAATTGCTTGAGATGAATCTTCGATGATTTGTATGAGCAGTGCTCTGACCACATCACCGAGTACATAGCTAGTTCTGATGATGTTGGGCGACGACCCAGAATCTCGCGAATGCTCTGGTATTCGTCTTCCTTGAGTCCAAGCTCGCGCCAAGGTTGCTTGTTATCCGGAGTGCTCTGCGCAACTGAAACTGTATCGAGTGCCATGTTAGCGAGCCACCAAACTTTGTAGGATCGATGAGAAGAAAATTAAGCCATCTTCACTTGGGCCAGTGAGCGATTCGATTGCTTGCTCAGGGTGAGGCATAACTCCAACAACATTGCCTCGAGCATTTGTAATACCCGCGATGTTGTTCTGAGAACCATTGGGATTCTTATCTGCATAACGCAAGACAACGCGGCCTTCACCTTCAAGCTCTGCCAAGGTTTCTGCGCTAGCTTGATACGAACCCTCGCCATTTTTAATTGGAATAACAATGCGTTGGCCTTGTGTGTAGCCACGGGTCCATGGGGTATTGGTGTTCTCCACCGTCACTGGCTGGTCGGTGCAGATAAAGTGAAGATCCTGATTGCGGATCAAAGCGCCCGGAAGCAAGTGTGATTCAGTCAAAATCTGAAAGCCGTTACAGATTCCAAGGACAGGAAAACCGTGCTCGGCCGCCACAATAATGGACTCCATAATCGGGGCAAAGCGCGAAATCGCACCACAGCGAAGATAATCACCATAAGAAAATCCACCAGGGAGAACGACTGCCTGAACTTCCTTAAGATCATCACTTGCATGAAAAAGCGGAACTGCTTCTCCGCCAGCTAAACGGATTGCGCGCAGCGCTGATGAATCATCGAGTGAACCTGGAAAGGTGACAACTCCAATACGCATTACTTTTCGACCTTAACAACGTAAGTTTCGATAACTGGATTAGAGAGCAACTTCTCGGCTGCTGCTTCTACTTCTGCAAGTTGTGTATGAGTGGGCTCGCCATCAACAACAATTTCAAAACGCTTGCCTTGACGCACTGACTTAGCAAAATTAAATCCAAGACGTGGCAGCGCTGATGCAACTGCTTGGCCTTGCGGATCCAAAATCTCGGGCTTAAGCATTACTTCGACGATGATGGTGGCCATTAGATGGTCCTTCCGGTCAGCAGGGTATAGGCGGATGTGTAACGCTCTTGTGTCTTCTCCACTACCTCTTGGGGCAATTGTGGAGGCGTGCTCTTGCGATCCCAACCAGATTGCAACAGCCAATCACGGACAAATTGTTTGTCAAATGAAGCTTGGGCAACGCCTGGCTTATAAGTATCAGCAGACCAAAAACGTGAAGAATCGGGGGTCAAGGCCTCATCGCCTAAGCAGATCTTACCTTCTGCATCCCGACCAAATTCAAACTTGGTATCAGCCAGGATAATCCCGCGAGTAGCGGCATAGTCATGTGCCATGCCATAGAGCTCAAGCGTCAGAGTGCGAAGAGTCTGGGCATCTGCGTCGCCAATGATCGAACGTGCACGATCGAACGAGATGTTCTCGTCGTGATCTCCGACTTCAGCCTTGGTTGCTGGTGTAAAGATAGATTCTGTGAGCTTGGAACCGTCCTGAAGTCCTGCTGGAAGTGGGATTCCGGTGACCGAACCAGATTGCTGATACTCCACCCAGCCAGAGCCAGTGAGGTATCCACGCGCAACGCATTCAATCGGGAACATCTCAAGTGGCTTAACAATGACCGCCCGCTCGGCCACAACATCGGGAACGTCGGTTGAGATGAGATGGTTGGGCACACTGTCTGCAAACATCTCGAACCAGAATAGTGAGAGCTGAGTCAGCAAAATACCTTTGCCGGGAATTGTTGTTGGCAAGATGTAATCAAATGCCGAAATTCGATCGGAAGCAACAAGCAACAACTCGCCACGATCATTGGTGTAGAGATCGCGCACCTTGCCGCTGCGTTGGTGTTGCCACCCAGGGACCTCAATAAAAGTTGGAGTTGTCATAAGTATTATCTGATCGATCCTGGGCGATAACTCGCTGCGCCAGTGTGGAGTGATGCGATCGCTTCCACGCGCTTAATAACTCGTTCGGTTTGGGCGCGCGCATCACCAGTAAATTCCAGTGGCTCTGCAAGGAGCGCTTCGAGCGCAGCACGATCCAATGGAATTCGATTATCCATTGCAAGGGCATCCAACATTGAATTTGGTTTTCCTTCGCGAATTCCCAGGGCTGCCGCAACTGCATGTTCCTTAATAGCTTCATGCGCGACTTCGCGACCCACTCCAGCTTTCACTGCTGCCACCAGAATTTTGGTGCTGGCCAGGAATGGCAAGAAGCGAATGAGTTCAGCGGTGATGACTTCTGGGAATGCACCAAACTCCATCAGCACTGTCATGAATGTTTCAAGTAGTCCATCAATCGCGTAGAAAGCATCTGGAAGTGCTACTCGGCGAACAACGCTGCACGAAACATCGCCCTCGTTCCACTGGTCGCCAGACATTTCTCCGACCATTGAGGCGTAGCCACGAATGATCACAGATAGGCCATTTACACGCTCACAAGAGCGAGTATTCATCTTATGTGGCATGGCAGATGATCCAACTTGGCCAGCTTTAAATCCTTCAGTCACCAGCTCAGCTCCGGCCATCAATCGAATTGATGTCGCAAGAGATGATGGGGCAGAAGCTAGCTGGACCAATGTGGTGACTACATCGAAATCAAATGAGCGAGGGTAGATCTGGCCAGTTGAATCCAGCACACGATTGAATCCCAGGTGCGCAGCAATCTCTTGCTCTAACTTGGCATGAGCATCACTTGAACCGAGCAGATCAACTGAATCTTGTGCTGTACCAACTGGGCCTTTGATGCCACGAATTGGATAGCGCTCAATGAGTTGCTCTAGACGTTCATAAGCGAAAAGAAGTTCTTCGGCGGCACTAGCAAAACGTTTTCCGAGTGTGGTCACTTGTGCTGCAACATTGTGAGAGCGACCAGCAATTGGCTGATCAATGTATTGAGCCGCGCGATCTGCAAGCAGAACGAGTGAGGCAACAACGCGATCGCGAACCAAAAGCAGACCGTCGCGAATCTGCATCGCTTCAACATTCTCAGTCAGATCACGAGATGTCATTCCTGCATGGATAGACTCATATCCGGCTAAATCATTAAATTCTTCGATACGAGCTTTTACATCGTGGCGAGTGGTTCGTTCGCGAGCATCAATCGATGTCAGATCAACGGTGTTGATAACGCGCTCATAAGCTGCGATAACATCATCAGGGATCGGGTGTCCGAGGCCAGATTGCGCGCGCATGACTGCGATCCACAATTTGCGCTCCTGAATAATCTTGGATGTAGTGCTCCAAATATCTCGCATTGCTTGCGATGCGTAACGATCAGCTAAAACGCTCATCTTTATTTCTCCCCTGATTGTGGTGCATTAGTGGAAGCAGCGAGGGCAATATCTTTACGGTAATGACTACCTCGTAAAGTGATGCCAGAGATTACTTCGTAGGCCTTGGATCGAGCCTGCGTCAGATCCTTGCCCAGTCCGGTGACTGTAAGAACTCGACCGCCAGATGAGTGCAAGATTCCATCTCGCATCGTTGTTCCGGCGTGGAAAATGTATGTTCCTTCGATGATGTGTGAGCGATCCACGCCTGTAATCGGTTCTCCGGTTTTAGGAGATTCTGGATATCCCTCTGATGCCAATACGACAGTGACAGCAGCATCACTGGACCACTCAAGTTTTTCTCCTGCTAGTGCGCCAGTAGCGGCTTTGTAGAGGAGCTGGGCCAACGGAGTACGAAGGCGCGGCAACAGAACTTCTGTTTCGGGATCGCCAAAACGTGCATTGAATTCAATAACGCGCAGCCCTTTTGAAGTGAGTGCAAGTCCGGCATAGAGCAGACCGACAAATGGGGTGCTGCGTGCATTCATCTCGGCAATTGTTGGTTGAAGTACTTTCACTAACGTCTCTTCGACGATATCTGCTGGCGCCCAAGGAAGTGGCGAGTAAGCACCCATTCCGCCGGTGTTGAGGCCATGATCGCCATCGTATGCGCGCTTAAAATCTTGGGCGGGCTGCATAGCCACAATATTTATACCGTCAGAAATCCCAAAGAGAGAAACTTCTGGTCCATCGAGAAATTCTTCGATCACTACACGCGGCGCGAGCAGTGCATGAACAAGTGCTTCTGCGCGATCGTTCGTTACAACTACACCTTTTCCTGCAGCTAAACCATCGTGCTTGACGACGTAAGGTGCACCAAATGCATCGAGCGCGTGCTCAACTTCTGCTTGATTGGTGCAGGTAAAACTCTTTGCAGTCGGGACTCCGGCATCCGCCATTACTTGCTTGGCGAAATCCTTGGAGCCCTCGAGCTGGGCTGCAGCTGCAGATGGCCCAAAACATGCGATTTTGGCTGAGCGCAGCTCATCGGCTAGTCCATTGACAAGAGGTTTCTCGGGGCCGATTACGACGAGATCAATCTCTAACTGTTGCGCGAGTGCGACAACTGCTGCGTTGTCATCGGTATCAATTGCATGACAGATTGCAATCGCTGCAATACCTGGATTTCCTGGTGCTACGTGGAGAGCTTCTAACTGTGGGTCTTCGATAAGGGCAGCGGCAAGTGCATGCTCGCGCCCCCCTGAACCAATCAGCAGAACTCTCAAATGAGGTCCGTTACAACGATTGTCTCATCGCGACCAGGTCCTACGCCGATGGCACTCATCGGTGCACCTGAGATATCCTCAAGGAATTTCACATATGCGCGAGCATTTGCAGGAAGATCCTCAAGCTTTCTGGCACCGGAGATATCTTCGGTCCAGCCTGGCAAGTATTCATAAATTGGCTTGGCGTGATGGAAATCAGATTGCGATGATGGAAGCTCTTCTACGCGAACACCATCGATCTCATAGGCCACACATACTGGGATTTTCTCCCAGCCAGTAAGTACATCGAGCTTGGTCAAGAAGAAATCAGTAAGTCCATTGACGCGAACTGCATAACGAGCAATAGGTGCGTCATACCAACCACAACGACGTGCACGGCCGGTGGTCACTCCAACTTCGCCACCGATGCTGCGAAGCTTCTCGCCATCTTCATCGAAGAGTTCAGTTGGGAATGGTCCGCTACCAACGCGAGTTGTGTAGGCCTTGATGATGCCAATCGCGCGAGTGATCTTTGTAGGTCCGATTCCAGAACCGGTTGATGCACCACCAGCAGTTGGGTTAGATGAGGTAACAAATGGATATGTACCGTGATCGACATCGAGCAGCGTTCCTTGCGATCCCTCAAGGAGCACGTTTTTACCTGCTTTAAGCGCCTGGTCAAGCAGTAGCACTGTGTCGCAAACATAAGGGCGCAAGATCTCGGCATAACCGAGGTACTCATTGAGCACATCTTCGACTTCGATGCCTTTGCGATTAAATACCTTGATGAGAACTTGGTTCTTATCGCGAAGCGCGCCTTCGATCTTCTGGCGCAAAATTGATGGATCAAAGAGATCTTGAACGCGGATACCAATGCGATTGATCTTATCTGCGTATGCCGGACCAATTCCTCGACCAGTTGTTCCGATCTTGGAGTTACCCAAGAAACGTTCGGTCACTTTGTCGATGGTGCGGTGATACGGAGTAATCAAATGCGCATTGGTACTGATCTTAAGTTTTGAGGTATCGATACCTCGCTCGTTAAGTCCGCGAATTTCTTCCAGCAGAACAGATGGATCAATGACAACGCCGTTACCAATGACGGGCACAACGTTGGGACTCAAAATTCCCGATGGAAGAAGATGGAGTGCATACTTTTGGTCGCCAATAACAACTGTGTGTCCAGCATTATTGCCACCTTGGTAGCGCACTACATAATCAACGCGATCGCCGAGGATATCGGTCGCTTTACCCTTGCCTTCATCGCCCCATTGAGCTCCGAGCAGTACTAAAGCAGGCATTGTGTCCCTATTCTGATCCGTTTATTACAGCTGATAATTAATTAATTATTACTTGTTGATTGTGGTGCCGACCGAGCGAAGGTCTTCGCAAGCCTCGACAACACGCTTTGCGATACCGGCTTCAGCAGCCTTGCCCCATGCACGTGGGTCATAAGCCTTCTTGTTGCCAACTTCGCCGTCGATCTTAAGAACGCCGTCATAGTTCTTGAAGATGTGATCAACAACTGGGCGTGTAAATGCATACTGGGTGTCAGTATCGATGTTCATCTTCACAACACCATAGTCAAGTGATTCGCGAATCTCAGAAAGAAGTGAACCTGAACCACCGTGGAATACGAGATCCATTGGCTTTGATCCGGCTGGAAGACCAAGCTTTTCGACAACTGCATCTTGCAGTGTGCGCAAGATCTTTGGTTGTAGAACAACGTTTCCTGGCTTGTAAACGCCATGAACGTTTCCGAATGTTGCAGCGACCATGTAACGAGCTTTCGCATCGTGACCGAGAGTTTCGATGGTCAAGAGCGCATCTTCAGGTGTTGAGTAGAGCTTTGCATCGTGTTTCGCTTCGATGCCATCTTCTTCTCCGCCAACTACGCCAATTTCGATTTCAAGAATTGTGTTTGCAGCAACAGACTTCTCAAGGAGTTCCTTGGCGATAGTCATGTTCTCTTGCATTGATACTGCTGAGCCATCCCACATGTGTGAGTTGAAAAGTGGCTTCTGGCCAGATGCGTGACGCTCTGCGCCAATCGCAAGAAGTGGACGCATGAAGCCATCCAACTTTTCTGCTGGGCAGTGGTCTGTGTGGATTGCAATGTTAACGTTGTAATTTTTCGCAACAACATGCGCGAACTCTGCGAGCGCAACCGCTCCATCAACCATGTTCTTTACGGTTGAACCAGAGAGGTATTCCGCTCCGCCCCATGAGATCTGGATGATTCCATCAGATTCTGCTTCTGCGAATCCTCGAATAGCACCGATCAAAGTCTGTGATGATGAGACATTAATTGCTGGGTAAGCAAAGGCGCCAGCCTTGGCACGATCCAACATCTGTGCATAAATTTCCGGGGTTGCAATTGGCATGGTGAGTCTCCCAAATAGTCGTGGAACTGGTCCGTAATCGTCCACCGGCGGCACATCATTGGGTCAGGCGGTCTGGCTTACGGCTAATCCCACCACATTTAGGGGCGGATTGGAAAACCACTCACGGCAGGAACTCTGCTTTTACTCAATGAGCTAAGGTCATTCGAGCTTAGTTGAGTCCTAGGTGGTTCATAAGCGAGCTGAGCCCTAAAAATCCCACATTGCTATGAAAAAGTACCTTGGTCCCCTTGAGCAGCCAACTTGTGGCTACTTCTAGGGTGTGAAGATGGCTGACCACCTTAAATACGGTCCCAAATACGCTGAGCATCTCTTTTTCTCCCTTAAATCATGGTGCGCGATAGGCCCAGAGGCGGGCCTGATATGTCGGCAACGGTAGGAGAAAGCGGGATGAATAAGGTCGGGCCGACTCCCGCTATGTGGAGCCGACCCGACCTGTGGATACTGCTTAAACGCCCCTGATCAGGGCTTTTAATAACTATTGCATGTGATTATGGAAGAACTGTTGAACCCCATGAGTCATTGATGAGGGTCTTAGCTGCGATATAGATCGCGATAACTGCAGTTACAAGGCCAGTCCAACCGCCTACTTTCACTGCACCAGAATGGCCGTGGTCCCAGTTGCCATACGCCAAGAAGGCAAAGGTGATTGTGAGGGCCAAGAACAAGAGGTTGTGATGAATATCGATCTTGATTGCGCAGACCCAGAGTACAAAAGTCGCCAGGCCGAAGCACATGAAGAAGACTCCCAATCCAGCTCCAAATCCAGGCATTCCATGGGTGAGGCCGTACCAAACGGTCAGCCAGAAGGCTCCAAATGAGCTAAATGCGGTGGCGCCAAAAGTGCTGCCTCGCATGAACTCCCACATTCCAGCAAGAAGCTGGGTCAATCCGCCGTAAAAGAGCGCTGCTGGGATTGCGGCACCTGCGCCGACACCACCCCAGAGTCCTGCGTTGGCACTGCTGAGCAAAATTGTTGTGACACCAAATGCCGCCAGGCCCAGAGGGGCCGGATTAGCGATATGCGAATTTGCCATTTCATCTTCTCTCAACTCAAAACTGCAGTCATCGGCTTTGATGACCCATATTTATTATCCTCGCCCGGCCTGGAAAAGTGGGTTGCGTCACAAGAAATCTTCATAACATTTTTGTTACTAACAGTCTCTTGAAGCCCTCATAACCTGAGCGTAGCCTCGAGATATGAGCTCACTCGAAAACCTCTCCCGCGAAGATCGCACTTTTCCACCATCGCCAGAGTTTGCAGCCCAGGCCAACGCAACCGCTGCGCTCTATGACGAAGCAGCCGCCGATCGCCTTGGCTTCTGGGCCAAGCAGGCCGAGTATCTGCATTGGGATAAGAAGTGGGATCAGGTTCTCGACTGGAAGCCGCCATTTGCTAAATGGTTCATTGGCGGAAAACTCAATGCTTCATACAACTGCCTAGATCGCCATGTCCTTGAAGGTCGCGGAGATCGCGTCGCCTTCTACTTTGAAGGCGAACCTGGTGATGCACGCACAATCACATATGCACAGATGCTCCATGATGTTAAGAAGGCTACCAATGCTCTGATTGAACTCGGAGTTAAATCTGGTGATCGCGTGGCGATCTATATGCCGATGATTCCTGAAGCTGCAGTTGCGATGTTGGCCTGCGCTCGCATCGGTGCGCTCCACTCTGTCGTCTTTGGTGGCTTTAGCGCAGACTCTCTGATAACTCGCATTAAAGATGCAGATGCAACGCTCGTCATTACTGCTGATGGTGGATTCCGCAAAGGGGCAGCTTTTGCACTCAAGCCAATTATTGATGAAGCACTTGCGATGGAACCAAACAATGTCCGCAACGTTCTCGTCTTCAAGCGCACTGGTCAAAATGTTCCATTTAATTCAGCAATCGATATCTGGTGGCACGACATTGTCGATCGCCAATCAGCAGAGCACACTGCAGAATTTTTCGATGCAGAACATCCGCTCTTTATTCTTTATACATCCGGAACCACTGGCAAGCCAAAAGGTATCTTCCACACAACTGGTGGCTATCTCACCCAAACATCATTCACACATCGCATGGTCTTTGATATCAAACCCGAAAAGGATGTTTATTGGTGCACCGCCGATATCGGTTGGATTACTGGACACTCATATGTTGTCTACGGGCCACTGATTAATGGCACCACGCAAGTGATGTATGAAGGAACACCAGATACTCCAACAAAGGGGCGTATTTTTGAGATCGTTGAGAAATACAAAGTAACTATTTTGTACACAGCTCCAACTCTTATTCGTACCTGGATGAAATGGGGCGAAGAGTTCCCTAAGGCTCACGACCTCACATCACTTCGACTACTTGGCTCTGTCGGTGAACCAATCAACCCTGAAGCGTGGATTTGGTATCGCGATGTCATCGGTGGCGGTAAGTGCCCAATCGTTGATACCTGGTGGCAGACCGAAACCGGCGCGCTCATGATCTCACCGCTTCCGGGTGTGACTGTCTGTAAGCCTGGATCTGCGATGCGTGCACTGCCAGGAATTAGTGCACAAGTAGTCAACGATGAAGCAGTAGCGCTGGGCAATGGAAGTGGTGGTTACTTAGTTTTGACCGAACCATGGCCTTCTATGCTACGTGGAATTTGGGGCAGTGATGAACGCTACCAAGAGACATACTGGTCTCGCTTTGAAGGAAAATATTTTGCAGGCGATGGTGCCAAGCTCGATGAAGATGGCGCGATCTGGTTGCTTGGTCGTGTTGATGATGTGATGTTGGTTTCGGGCCACAACATCTCAACAACCGAAGTTGAATCCTCGCTTGTTTCCCATCCAAACGTTGCAGAAGCTGCGGTTGTTGGCGCTACCGATGCGATGACAGGGCAGGCGATCGTTGCGTTCGTCATCTTGCGCGGTGGAATTCCAAGTGTGGGTGGTGATGAATTGATTAAAGATCTCAAGGCGCACGTTTCTAAACATATTGGACCTATCGCACGTCCAAGCAGAATTTTGGTTGTCAATGAACTTCCAAAGACGCGTTCTGGAAAAATTATGCGTCGCTTGTTACGAGACGTTGCCGAAAATCGTGCAGTAGGAGATTCGACAACTCTTGCAGATCCAAATGTTATGAAGTTAATACAAAGCGGATTGGCATCATCAACATCTGACGATTAAAAAGACTCAAAAGATTCAATGAAAAAAGCCCCCACATATTCGTGAGGGGCTTTTTTTACGCTGTGGCTACTGTTGTGTGTTAGCAGATGCGCTTGGAGCTGGCTGTGCACCACTAAAGTCGTGGTGTCCACCAAATCCAGGACCACCGAACTTAGGTGCGAGTGAGGCACAAGCTGTTAGGGCTGCAGCAGGTTCGTTGGCGCCCATTGGACCCATTGGTCCCATGTGGCTTGTCTGACCCGGCTGGCCCGGTGCTGGAGGCTGTCCTGGTAGGCCGCCAGCTCTGTGGAATCCACCAGATCCGCCGGGACCACCGAGTGTCATAGCCGTTCCGCCATGAGCAACGAGGCAGTCGCTGTACTTTTTCATCGCTGCATGGCGCGCAATGTCAGCTGCGCTACCTTCATCAGAAGGTCCGCCGGCGGCGCCACCTGCGATAGATGGCTTAGCTGCGCCACCTAGAGCTGATGAGCTCTTAAGAGTCCAGACGAGTTTTCCGCTGAGCGCTTTCACGCAGCTATAACTCTTGCCTGCAATAGTTGTGGTTGCGCTAGCAGTGGCACATGTTCCGCCAACCTTAGCTGTCTTAGCTGCCGTGGCTGCCGTGGCTGCCGTGGCTGCCGTGGCTGCAATTGCGTTGCCACCGACAAGTACTGACGCGACAAGCGCGATCGTAGATACCGCTGTGAAATTTAACCTTTTCATGAGATGAGGGTAAGCCACTTTGCTGAGAATTTACTTAATGGCTTCTGCTTTTTTGGTGATCTCTTTAATCAATCCAGGCGAGTACGAGTTGAGTTTTGTGTAGATACTGCTTGTGGGCACATTTTTCTGCGCCCATGACCATGGCGTAATAAGTACTAAGTGAGCCATGACCAAGAGCGCTACCGCTGTGCGCACGAGCGAGAAAGTTGCGCCAAGCATTGAGTCGGCCCATTTAAATGGTCCGAAGAGCAATTTCTTGTGAAATGCCGCTGCGATCTTTTTGAGAAGAACTTCACCGATCCAAGAGCCAATGGAGATCATCAGAAGCAAAAGTGCAAATTTGCTCACGCCGCTGGTCCAACGATGCAGATAGTGGAGGCCGATATATAAGCCACCCAGCCCACCAGCAATAAATCCAATCGCTCCAAAAATTGAAACGAGGAAACCCGCACGCCAGCCACGAAATATCGATGCGAGAAATGCCACTATAAAAATGTCATTTACCCAGTTGTGCAACATCGTTAGAGCTTAATTCCCAAATATTTCGTGACTTCTCCATTAAGGACGGCATCTGAGTGAATTAACCCAATTTGACGATATGTGACTTTGCCATTGGCATCGATGAACCATGTCACTGGTACGCCCAGTCCAAATAGGCCACGTGTTACAGAATTAACATCGAACAAAATAGGCCAATTCATACCTTTTTTAGCAACAAATGCTCGTCCAGCTTGCACATTAGCTTCCTCGACATCGATACCGACAATCGCGACTTTCTTGCTCTTAGCTAAATCGAGAAAGTGTGGAATCTCTTCCTGGCATGGCTCACACCATGATCCAAAAACATTGACCACAACAGGTCCACGAATACCTTGGAAAACAACGTTGCTCTTTGAATCCAAACATGGCAATGAGATTCCCTTGGTCACACTTTTATCAACTTTGATTGTTGAACAACTCACCACTCCACTTTGTGCAGCATCGGCGCTTGTTGGTACAAGAAGTCCGCTGAGTAAAAGAGCGCCAGACAGGAGAACGGTACGAGAAGTTACTTTTATGTTCACATTACTTCCTAACGAAAAGCGGAATCTGGTTTGACCAACTTTAGTGCGAGTTCGGGATCGATCTCCCCAATTCCGTAGGCTGGACAGAGTTTTGCAAGCGGGCAGGCGCCGCATGCTGGCTTACGAGCGTGACAAATTCTGCGGCCGTGCCAGATCATTCGCTGTGAAAGATTGGTCCACTCCTTCTCGGGAATAAGTGCGCCGACTTCGTGCTCGACTTTCACCGGATCTTGCGATGTGCTCCAACCGAAGCGACGCGAGAGTCGGCCAAAGTGAGTATCGACAGTGATCCCCGGAATATCAAAGGCATGACCTCTCACCACATTCGCGGTCTTACGACCGACGCCCGGAAGCGATGTGAGATCTTCGATGCTGCTAGGGACGATGCTGTTGTACTCCTCGACCAATTGCTGCGCCAAGCCCTGCAAGTTGCGAGCCTTCGCATGATAAAAACCTGTGGAGTGAATGAGCTCTTCTAGTTCGGCAATGTTCGAGCCCGCTAACGCTTTAGGAGTTTTGTAGCGCTTGAAGAGAGCCGGAGTTACCTTATTAACTAACTTGTCGGTGCACTGCGCCGAGAGCACGGTAGCGACCAAGAGCTGAAATGGTGTTATGAAATCTAGTTCGCAATGGGCATCGGGATATCGCTTAGAGAGAGCGCGATAAAGCGCACGAGCCTTTTTTTGCTTCTCCGTAAGTGCCGCTGACATACGAGTAGGGTACTAATTTGGCCGCACTCGTACGCGGGGGTAGTGTTGTGCCGTGGCCAACCTAAAAGAAGACGACGCAACTATCCGCCGTGCTCCTCTCTTTAGCGCACTCGATGACGCGTCTGCAGCAACACTGCGCGAGTCGATGTCCGCTATCAAACTCTCTAAAGGTCAGACCTTGTTCAAGGAAGGCGACTCTGGAGATCGTCTCTATGTTGTTGTCAGTGGCAAAATCAAACTTGGAACCGCAAGTGGTGATGGCCGCGAAAATCTTCTAGCGATTCTTGGACCTGGCGAGATGTTCGGCGAACTCTCGCTCTTTGATCCAGAACCTCGCACTTCTACAGCGACAGCTGTGACCGATGTTCGTTTGGTCTCCCTTGCGCACGATCAAGTCATTGGCCTTGTTACTAGCCACCCACAAGTCTCACTTGAAATTTTGCGTCGCCTTGCGCAACGTCTGCGTAAATCTAATGAAACTCTGGCCGACTTGGTCTTTGCTGATGTTCCAGGGCGTGTGGCAAAAGCAATCATCGATCTAGGTGTTCGATTTGGTAGCCAGAAAGAAGATGGCTTCCACGTTAATCACGATCTGACTCAAGAAGAATTGGCTCAATTAGTTGGCGCATCACGCGAGACTGTGAATAAAGCGCTTGCTGATTTCGCAGCGCGCGGTTGGGTGAAGTTAGAACCACGCGCCGTTCTTGTCGTCGATGTCGAGCGCTTAACTAAGCGCGGACGTTAAAACCCGATTAATAAGGGCTCGTTAGGCAACTTCTACTACTAGTTCGATCTCTACTGGCGCATCGAGCGGCAACTCAGCAACACCAATTGCGGTGCGCGCATGTTTGCCGTTGACATCGCCCCAGATGTGAATCAAGACTTCTGAAGCACCGTTTACAACACCAGGAGCAGCAATAAAGCCAGGTTCGCCATTGACGTAACCACAGACGCGAACAACTTTCACGATCGAATCAACAGGGGCCACAAGCTCTACTGCAGCAAGTGCGTTGAGGATACAGATGGTTGCCATCTCTTTTGCTTGCTCAGGAGTAACTGGACCGCCAACTTTTCCGGTAAATGGAATTTTTCCATCGACAAGTGGGAGCTGACCCGCGGTGAAAACAAGATTGCCGGTACGAACTGCTGGCACATATGCAGCCACTGGTAGCGATGCAACTGGGAGCGTCAGATTAAGTTCTGCCAACTTTGCGCGAACATCCATTTATTTCACTTCTCTCTTCATGTAGGCGACTAGGTTATCTCCGCCCCCTGGGGCAGGTACTACTTGTACGAGGTCCCATCCTTCTGAACCCCATGTATCTAAGATTTGCTTTGTTGCATGCGTAAGAAGTGGAACTGTTACATATTCAAACTTCATTTAATTTCCTCCAGTAAGTGCTGCTTTGACCAAACTTGAAACCATTCCACCATCTGCCTTACCTGCTGTTTGTGGTGATATCAACTTCATGACTTGACCCATACCTGCAGGCCCTGATGCACCTGTTTGTGCAATTGCATCAGTAATCAATTTCTTAATCTCATCTTCCGAGAGTTGTTCTGGAAGATAGCGAGCGATCACTTCGCCTTCAGATTTTTCTTGTGCTGCGCGATCAGCACGACCTGCATCGGCAAATGCCTCTGCTGCCTCGCGGCGTTTCTTTGCTTCGCGCGATAGAACCGTAATGATCTCGGCATCGCTCAATGTGCGAGCCGTCTTGCCGGAGACCTCTTCGTTGGTGATTGCGGTCAAAACCATACGAATCGTGCCCGATGTGAGCTCATCGCGAGAACGAATCGCCTCGGTGAGATCGCTTTGGAGTGTCTCTTTAAGTCCCATAGCGGTATCTTCTCACGCCTATGGGTTATCAACTGCGTGAAGCTAGCGTGCCGGTCCTTCCCCAAGGACACGCACCAATCCGAGTCCTGCATTTTTCCGATCTCCACCTGACTCCGTGGCGCGCGCGCGAAATTGCCGACATCAAAACGTGGGCGGCACTCAAACCCGATCTGGTCATCAGCACAGGAGATTTCTTGGCGCACCCTGATGTTGTGCCAGTTCTTATCGATGCTCTTGGAGAGCTACTCGATCTGCCAGGGCTTTTCGTCTTTGGCTCGAACGATTATTACGCGCCTCGTTTCAAAAATCCACTCAATTATTTGAAGAAGGACCATGGCAAGCGAGTTTTAGGGCCAGATCTGCCAACGGAATCACTTCGCAACGCGCTGACTTATCGCGGCTGGAGCGACCTCAATTACTCGCGCACAACTCTGACGATCAATGGCACTGTGATTGAAGCCCGTGGCACCGACGATGCCCACTTAGAACGCGACGACTACTCACTTGTTGCAGGTGAACCAGGACGTTGCGACCTTGCAATTGGTGTTACGCACGCGCCTTACTTGCGACTCATTGAAGCGATGTCCAAGGATCAACTCGACATGATTTTTGCCGGACACACTCATGGTGGGCAAGTACGTCTGCCAATGTTTGGTGGTTCACGAGCGCTTACGACTAATTGCGATCTTCCTCATTGGCGCGCACGCGGAGTCACACGTGTTGAGGGTGAGCCATGGCTCAATGTTTCGGCCGGTATGGGTACATCACCCTTCGCCAGAATCCGCGTGGCTTCACCAC
This sequence comes from uncultured Actinomycetes bacterium, assembly GCA_903825945.1. Classification (GTDB taxonomy): domain Bacteria; phylum Actinomycetota; class Actinomycetes; order Nanopelagicales; family Nanopelagicaceae; genus PALSA-747. The sequence goes on from CAIKCJ010000009.1 coordinate 23,030, forward strand.
CCGAGGTTTCGCTGATTACTCTTGAAAGTAGTTTGTAAAAGCAGCAAGGCACATGAATCCTGCTTTTTCATAAGCGCGCTTAGCAGCAAAATTATTATCACGAACGCCTAAACCAATCTCTGCAATACCTAGAGAATAAGCACGCGCGCCCATAGCCGCGACTAAAGCGGTTGCGTAACCTTTGCCACGATTTTCTTCGCGTGTAGCAACAGATGCAACGACATATTGCCCTGATTCCCACTTCACAAGGACACCGATCGAAGCCACTTCACCAGCCTCGTTACGGATACCACCCCAGAAAATTTCTTCGTTGCCACCTGGTCTGACCGATGAATCTGGTGCGCTTTTATCGAGAATCTGATTAATCAACTCTGCATCTGTAATTACCTCAAAATAAGCGCGCGGATCCCCGTTTGCAATGGCGGTCTGAAGTGCCCAAAATTCAAAGCCATAGCGTGGTTTGGCACCAAGAATCTGCTCGGGATGTACATCTGCCACTGCCACTTTTCCCCAACGTGGGTCGTAGTACGGGGCAGAACCATAAGCATGTCCATAAACCGGGTCGCCTTTCACCGTAAATGAGAAGGAGCTCCCGTTGCGATAGGCGTTTAAGAAATTGTTTGGCGAGATGTAGTACTTAGGAACGTTGCTCGAACCAAAAATCTCAGTCGCCCATTGAAGAGCAACTGAGATTTCGAAAGTTTCTTGCATCTCTGATTTATGCAGTGAATTCGGCTGCAACCAACTCAGCGATCTGAGCTGTGTTGAGGGCAGCACCCTTGCGCAAGTTATCTCCACACATGAAGAGATCGAGTGCGTGTGAATCATCAGGGCTACGACGAACGCGGCCGACCCAGGTTGGATCAGTATTAACGACATCGTTTGGTGTTGGCCAGATTCCCTTTTCTGGGTCATCAAGCAGTTCAATTCCGGCAGAACTCTTGAGGAGCGCTTGCGCAGCTTCGCGAGTTACTTCCTTCTCGAAGATTGCGTGAACTGACAGTGAGTGAGTCGTGATCACTGGGACACGAACACAGGTAGCTGCAACTTTGAGATCAGGAAGTCCCAAAATCTTGCGTGATTCAAAACGAACTTTGGTCTCTTCAGATGAGTATCCTCCGTCTTTGAGTGAACCAGCCCAAGGAATAACGTTGAGTGCAAGTGGCGCAGGGAATGCACCGAAATCTTTGATTACGGTACGTAGGTCACCAGGTTCGACACCTAAGTGCTTGCCCGCAACTTGTTGAATCTGATCGTACAAAGTCTCTGGACCCGTAACGCCCATACCTGAGACTGCTTGGTATGAAGAAACGAAAAGTTCCTTAAGGCCATATGCCTTGTGAAGTGCACCCATCGCAACGATCATTGTCATGGTTGTGCAGTTTGGATTAGAGATGATGCCCTTTGGACGATTCTTGATCGCTTCTGGGTTGATCTCTACAACAACAAGTGGAACCTGATCATCCATGCGGAAGAAGGTTGAGTTGTCGACAACAACTGCGCCACGGCTAGCCGCGATTGGCGCCCACTCTCCGGCGATGTCATCTGGTGTATCAAACATGGCAATATCGATGCCATCAAAAGCTTCTGGAGAGATAGCGACTACTTCAACTTCTTCACCGCGGACCATGAGCTTCTTGCCTGCGCTACGCGCTGATGCGATTAAACGAATCTCGCCATAAACATTTGGACGCTTGGTCAGAATGTCGAGCATGACGGTTCCTACTGCGCCGGTTGCACCGACAACAGCGAGTGATGGGAGCTTCTTCTGTGTCATCGACCTGTTCCTCCATATACAACGGCTTCGTCTTCGGAATCTAATTCGAAAGCGGTGTGCGCCGCTTTCACTGCCTTCTCAAGATCTGTATCGCGCAGGATTACTGAGATACGAATCTCTGACGTTGAAATCATTTCGATATTAAGACCTGCATCTGCAAGGCAGGCAAAGAAGGTTGCTGTCACACCAGGATGAGAGCGCATACCGGCACCTACGAGTGAGAGCTTGCCGATCTGATCGTCATATTGAATAGAACCAAATCCGATTTCGCCTTGGATCTCCTTGAGGAGTGCGATCGCTTCAGGGCCATCTGTCTTAGGGCAGGTGAAAGAGATATCTGTAAGACCTGTTGCTGCTGCAGAAACATTCTGCACGATCATGTCGATGTTGATATCTGCATCTGCAATAACTTGGAAGATTCGCGCAGCAATTCCCGTGCGATCAGGAACACCAACAACGGTGATCTTCGCTTCGCTCTTATCGTGTGCAATTCCGCTGATAATCGCCTGTTCCATATTGCCTGCTCCTTCTGGATGGTCTTTAACAATCCATGTGCCTTCGTGATTAGAAAAAGATGAACGTACGTGAATAGGAAGATTGAATCGACGCGCATATTCAACGCAGCGAAGGTGAAGAACTTTTGCGCCACTTGCAGCAAGTTCTAACATCTCTTCGTAAGTAACAGTGGTGAGTTTGCGAGCCGCTGGAACGACGCGAGGATCGGCGCTGTAGACGCCATCGACATCTGTATAAATTTCGCAGACATCTGCTTCTAGCGCCGCAGCTAATGCAACTGCGGTTGTATCTGAACCACCGCGACCAAGAGTTGTTACATCATTCGTATCGCTAGAGATTCCTTGGAAGCCAGCAACAATTGCAATATGTCCAGTCTCAAGCGCTTCTTGGATGCGACCTGGGGTCACATCGATGATGCGCGCTTTGCCGTGGGTGCTATCTGTGATGACACCGGCTTGGGAGCCAGTAAATGACATCGCCTCGTGACCCAAGTTGCCGATAGCCATCGCAAGAAGCGCCATCGAAATGCGCTCACCTGCGGTCAGCAGCATGTCGAGCTCGCGGCCTGTTGGCATTGGTGAGACTTGGTTAGCGAGGTCGATCAACTCATCGGTGGTGTCACCCATGGCAGAGACAACGACGCAGACCTGATGGCCAGCCTTTTTGGTGGCCACGATCCGATTGGCGACTCGCTTTAGCCCTTCGGCATCAGCGACGGAAGAGCCGCCATATTTTTGAACAATCAAACTCATGGCAAGATTTTGGCAGAACATGTGGGCTTATGGGACTTTAATCTAAAAAATCTCACATATTAAGACAAGGGAACGTATCAAATAATGAGATAAAAGCCAGTTTCGTTACTCGATCGTCCTTCGACCCTCAAATGCACGGCCCAAAGTGACCTCATCGGCGTACTCCAGGTCTCCACCAACAGGCAGACCTGAGGCCAAACGGCTCACTTTGATGCCCAAAGGCTTGATCTGACGGATCAAATACGAGGCCGTTGCCTCACCCTCTAGGTTGGGATCGGTAGCGATGATGACCTCTTGGATATTGGTATCGCCCAAGCGAACCATCAATTCGCGAATGCGCAGGTTCTCGGGGCCAACGCCATCGATCGGCGAGATCGCGCCGCCGAGCACGTGATACGTACCGCGAAACTCGCGTGTCTTTTCTATCGCCATGACATCTTTTGATTCTTCAACAACACAGATCGTGGAGTTCTCACGACGAGGATCACGACAGATTCGACAGAGCTCTTCTTCGGAGATGTTGCCGCATGTAGTACAAAACTTCACACGCTCCTTGACTGTGCGCAGAACATCAGCAAGTCGCGATACATCTACGCGTTCGGATTGAATGATATGAAATGCAATGCGTTGTGCAGATTTAGGACCAATGCCAGGCAATCGCCCTAGCTCGTCGATGAGATCTTGAATCGCGCCTTCATACATAGTTACTGCTCGAATTCTCTGATGACTTGTGCACCAAGTTCGCGAGCAAGTAGCGCAGTACCGGAAAGCGCATCGGCATCATCATGTTCTTCGACTGTTCGTTCTGAAGTTGGAGCGTTAATGCTGCCATCGACGATTACTTCGATCTTCAAGTTGAGGCCAGTGATGTCGGTGAATGCAGCTTTAAGAATCTCATCACTGCCACTGCGCAAGAATGAATCACGTGCACCAACGTTGACGATTGCAATCGTGATCGCTTTATCGTCGACGGCCAATACTTGAGCACTTGCAGCAAGTAGTGACCAGGTCAATCTGCGACGCTTCTTTACATTCTCAATGACATCTGGCCACAAGCGACGTAGCGCAGCAATATCTACCGGGCCGTTGTGAACAACTGCTGGTGCAACTGGCGTTGATGGAACAACAGGTGCAGCAACTGGTTCTGCAACATGTACAACTGGAGCAGTCTTAACTTCTTGCTTCTTTGGTGCGGCTTTTGGTGCTTGCACCGCCGCAGGAGCAGCAACTGGTGCACTGATCTCTGATGGCGCAGGAGTTAAATCATTAATAGGTGTGTGTGCAACAAGATTGACGCCACGCTCTAACCGTTCGATGCGTGCTATCACCGCAGAATCATCACCAGCCGGAAGAAGAATTCGGCCGCAGATAAGCTCAAGAATCAAGCGGGGCGCAGTGGCACCGCGCATCTGGGTGAGGCCTTCAGCGGTTATATCCGCTGCCCTAATCAAGGTTGCGGCACCAATAATGTTGGCCTGAGTAGCCATTCGCTCTAATTGATCTTCTGGTAGCTCGCGCAGCAATTGCGACGCTTTATCTTTTGTCGCACCAACAATGATGAGGTCACGAAGTCGCTCTAAGAAATCTTGAGTGAAGCGGCGTGGATCTAAGCCAGATTCGATCACGCTATCAATTGCAGCAAACATCGTTGCGCCATCACGAGCGGCAAGTGCATCGATCGCTTCATCGAGTAGTGCGCCATCGGTGAATCCCAAGAGCTGAACTGCGATGTCGTAGGTGACACCGTCTGCTCCTGCGCCAGCAAGTAGCTGACCCAACACAGAAAGTGCATCACGAACAGAACCACCGCTTGCACGGACTACTAATGGAATCACACCCTTCGCAACTTTGATTCCCTCAAGAGCGCAGATCTTCTCAAGGTGTTCACCAAGTACTCCAGGTGGAACCAGGCGGAATGGGTAGTGGTGTGTACGCGAACGAATTGTGCTGATCAACTTATCTGGTTCAGTTGTAGCGAAGATAAAAATTACGTGGGGAGGTGGCTCTTCTACAACTTTCAGCAATGCGTTAGCAGCGCCGGGTCCGAGTTGGTGGGCCTCATCGATAATGTAAATCTTGTAACGCGATTGCACTGGTGCAAAGAATGCTTTGTCGCGAAGATCGCGAGCGTCATCAACCAAACCGTGTGTTGCAGCATCAAGCTCCATGACATCGAGAGAGCCCGGGCCGTTTGCAACTAAATCTTTACATGATTGGCAGACCCCACATGGATTGGGAGTCGGTCCCTGTTCGCAATTGAGGCTTCGAGCCATGATGCGAGCACTAGAAGTCTTACCGCAACCGCGAGGACCACTAAATAAATATGCGTGATGAATTGCGCCAGAGGCGAGCGCATTTGAGAGCGGCGTTGTTACATGTTCTTGCCCGATGACCTCACCAAAAGTTGATGGTCGGTACTTGCGATACAGGGCGAGAGACACAGTGCTCCTAACTAAATACTGCTAAATAAAGGGACCCTCCGCACACCCGCTAGAGCGGACCTACCCTTGCTGCCTTCCGGCCCTGGGGGAGTTCAGTACGGTAGCGCCGCACGGAGGATCTGGGGGTAATCATAGTTTCTAGAGCCGATAGGCTACGACCCGTTGGTCTTAGGACCTGCACTGGAGAATTCGCATAGCGGCCGAGTGCGCACGCTTGGAAAGCGTGTAAAGGGCAACCTTTCGAGGGTTCAAATCCCTCATTCTCCGCCAGATTTGTCGTTGCGCCCTGACCTATAAAGTATCCCCGGAGGATTCGCATAGCGGCCGAGTGCGCGCGTCTCGAACACGCGTAGACGAAAGTCTCGAGGGTTCAAATCCCTCATCCTCCGCCACTTTTTATTGCGGGCTCTGTTCCTGGCTTAGAGAATTCTTGTTCTTAGCAATGGAGATTTGCTTCTTCGCTATGAGCTCACAGGCACGTATTCACATTTCACAATTTCCGAAGATGGCGGCATGATGGTGTTGTGCTAGATCACGTCCTAAAATCTGACTCTGCTCTCCCTCACAGTACAAGAAGGACACCGTGCCAAAAGCCTGGATTGACGACGCCCCAAAGCCTCAAGCTCTCGCAGATCATGCGCACCTGAGAGACCCGCTTTCGTACAAAGTAAAGAAAGCACTCCTCGGAAGTCCGCTTAACCGTCACACTCTTTCGCACCAGAGACTCTCGAAAGTTTTTGCGCTCGGCATTCTTTCTTCCGACTGCATCTCATCTGCCGCCTATGGCACCGAGAATATTTTGTATTACCTCTTACCTGCTTTTGGTTTAGCTGGCTTTAGCATTTTGATGCCAATGACGATGGTCGTCCTGGCTGTCTTGTTAATCGTCACACTCTCATACCGAGAGGTCGTGATGGTCTACACAAAGACCGGCGGCTCCTATGTCGTGGCGCGAGACAACTTTGGTGTTGTAGTCGCACAAATCGCAGCCGTGGCACTGATGCTCGATTACATCGTGACCGTTGCCGTCCAAACCGCTGCGGGTACTTCTGCGCTTACCTCTGCCTTCCCGGGTCTTGCTTCTTACTCACTTGCAATCACATTAGGTGTTGTCGCAATTCTCTTTTACGGAAACCTCAAAGGCGTAAAAGAAGCTGGTCGGGTATTTGCTGCGCCTACTTATCTCTTCGTACTCTCTGTTTTTATCGTTATCGTCGTAGGCATCTATCGCGAATTTGCACACACTCTGCATCACGTCGTGGTTAACTCGGGCAACGTTGGATTTGGGCACTCACAACAGCTCATTACCGCTGTCTCAATCTTCGCATTACTCAAAGCATTCGCAAACGGTGGCTCATCGCTCACCGGCCTCGAAGCGATTTCAAATGGCGTCTCGCTCTTCAAAGCACCTGAAGGTAACAACGCTCGCCGCACCACAGTCATCATGGCGAGCATCTTGGGATGCCTCGTTCTTGGAATCTCATTCTTCGCAAAAGCAACTCATGCTGTTCCATACTTAGCCGGAACACCTACTGTCGTTTCACAGATCGCCAATGTCGTTCTCGGCCACGGCACCTTGGGCCACGTTCTCTACTTATTCGTGCAGTTCTCAACGATGTTGATCCTCTATACCGGTGCCAATACGCCATTTAGCGGATTCCCATTCTTGATGAATTTCATTGCCGAAGATGGCTTCTTGCCTCGCCAACTCACCAAGCGTGGACATCGCCTGGTCTTCTCAAACGGCATCATCTTCTTAACAATTGCAGCATCGACACTTCTCATCGTTATTGGTTCTAACGTCGCTAAGTTGATCGCCTTCTACGCCATCGGTGTATTCACTGGTTTCACAATGGCTGGATTTGGAATGGCCAAACGTGCGTGGACCCGTCGCGAGAAGAACTGGAAAGTTCGATTCTTTATCAACTTCCTATCTGGAAGCGTCTCATTCGCTGTCGTTATTATTTTCGCAGTTGTTAAGTTCACCGAAGGTGCTTGGCTCATTGTTCTTATCTTCCCAATCGCTACGCTGGCTTTGATTCGTCTCAACCGCCAATATCGCATGGAGCAATCTGCTCTCAAGATTAATCAAGATGGTTCTCGCGCAGTTACGATTTCTCGTCACGTTGTGACAGTCCTCGTTGACTCAGTAGATATCGCAACAGTTGGTGCAGTGCGTTATGCCCGCAGCCTCAACCCACGCAGTCTCGAGGCAGTCCACTTTGTTATCGATGATCAGCACGCCGATGAAGTCAAGCGCGCCTGGATGGAAAATCCTGCACTCGCAGATGTCTCACTCGAGATGATTGATTGCCCTGATCGCCGCCTTGCAAATGCTGCTGTTGATTATGCAATTCGCGCAACGACTGCGCCAGATGTCGAACTCACTCTGCTGTTGCCTCGTCGTGCCTATTCTGGGTTCTTAGGTCGCCTGCTTCACGATCGCACAGCTGAAGCAATTTCTGCACCTATCTCACAACTACCACGCGTGGTTGCAACGATTATTCCTTTCGACGTCGACAAGATCATCTCTGGTCGTGGCATCTATAGAAAAGATGAAGCTACAACTGATCTCGTTGAAAAAGATGAAGCGCCAAAGCCTCAGGCTCGTCGAGTTGAGGACACCCCTAATGTGGATGCTGAGACCAGCCACTACGCAGAAGATGTCCAACCAATCTCTGCAGCGGCCTGGCGTCACCGAGCTCACGTTCGTGGCCATGTCACATCAATCCGCAATGCGGCCGCTAACTCATCTCCGCATGTGGAAGTTGAGATCTGGGATGAGACTGGCGGAATCACACTTCAGTTCATTGGTCGCCGTGAAGTGACTGGCCTTGAGATCGGATCAACTGTCTGTGCCGAAGGAATGGTGGGAGAGAATGAAGGATCGCTCGTGATCCTCAATCCATCGTACGAAATCATTATCTAAGCGGGACGCGTTAAAGAATAAGCGGGACGCGTTAAAGAATAAGCGGGACGCGTTAAAGAGCTAGCGGGACGCGTTAAAGAGCTAGCGCAGGTTCTGGAAAAAAATCTGCAGTAGTTCGGCGCACTCATCCTTCATTATGCCTGAGACAACCTCGACGCGGTGAGGACTTCGTGGGTCGCGCAGAATGTCCCAGACGGATCCAACTGCGCCAGCTTTCTCATCCCACGCGCCAAAAGCCAGAGTTGCGATGCGTGATTGCGCAATCGCACCAGCACACATCGCACATGGCTCTAAAGTGACAACAAGCGTGTGACCATCTAAGCGCCAATTGTTATGTGCTCTAGCTGCTTGTCGCATTGCAATTATTTCGGCGTGCGCGGTTGGATCATGTTCAGCCTCACGCAGATTGTGTCCTACGCCAACGACTGCGCCACTCTCATCAAGCACAACAGCACCAACTGGGACATCCCCGCTGCGTAAAGCTTGCCGCGCAATCTCTAGCGCCTGCTCCATAGGAGCTTTGAATTTATGGTCGCTCATAAATTTCGTCGAACTGTTCACCAAATCCCAAGCGATGAGCGAGCGCAGTGATCTGCTCCTCTGGATAGAGATCCAAATCATCACTCATGAGTTCTAGCTCCATAGCGCTCACACCAAGATCGGTGAGAAGGGCAATATCTCCCCCAGGTTGTGGCTCATCATCTTCTTCTGGATAAGGCAGATCCAACATATCGATGACATCGGCAGCGATGTCGTACTCAGCCGAGTAAGTCACATCACTCACCATTACTTGGAGCTGTGTACCGCGTGCGCGGGCAATGATGAAGAACTCCTCATCGATCGCAATCAGTGCGACAGCGCCACCGTTGGTCTGCTGACCTTTAAGGACGTCGATGATCTCACTCAAATCTCGGGTTCCCGCTAGTTGGGAGACGCTCCAGACCCCATCCTCGTGCCAGGCAATAACTCCAAAGTCGTCATCGTTCCGTGAAGAATTACCAGAGCTTTCGACGGTGTCCATGACCACATTCTTTCACCGTTATCCGCTAGCGACAAGGGCAGGCCCCCACTGTAAAGTGAAGGGTATGAAAGTTCACGTCTCAGATCATCCATTAATTACACATAAAGTTACGGTCCTTCGAGATGAGAAGACTCCAACGTCTATCTTCCGTGAACTCATCAGCGAGATCGTCACCTTGTTGGCTTATGAAGCAACTCGCGAAATAAAAACTACTCCAACCCAAGTACGTACCCCTGTTGCAATGGCCGACGGTGCGCTTCTGAGAAAACCAGATCCCGTTGTTATCCCAATCTTGCGCGCAGGACTTGGCATGCTCGATGGAATGGTTCGCTTGATTCCATCTGTCCAAGTCGGATTTTTAGGAATGGTGCGTGATGAAGAAACACTCCAACCATCAACATATGCCAATCGCTTGCCAGCAGATCTGCATGGACGTCAATGCTTTCTGCTAGATCCCATGCTTGCTACGGGTGGAACGCTTGTCGCAGCAATTCATTACCTGCTTGATCTTGGCGCATCAGACATAACGGTTATCTGCATCATCTCCTCACCAGAAGGAGTTGCGGCGCTCGAAAAAGAATTTGGCGATCTAGATTCTGATATCACCATCAACATTCTTACTGCGGCACTTGATACCAAGCTCAACGAAAATGGTTACATCGTCCCTGGTCTCGGGGATGCCGGCGATCGACTATATGGAGTGGTGTAATGGAATCAACAAGTCCTGGTTATGCAATCACTATCCGCGTTGATGGGCCGCCATCAGCCCAGCCAGTAGCCGAAATTACCGCGGCTATAACTGCAGCTGGAGCAAGCATCACTGCGCTAGACGTCGTTGAGTCACAGATTGACCGCGTTGTCGTAGACGTTTCATGCGATGCTCACGATAGCGACCATGCTCAGCGCATCACTGCTGCCATTGCACAGAACCCGTTACTCACAGTCCGTAAAGTTAGTGACCGCACGTTCCTACTTCACCTCGGTGGCAAGATTGAGGTGACCTCCAAGGTTCCGCTCAAAACTCGTGATGATTTGTCCCGCGCCTACACACCGGGCGTAGCTCGCATCTCACAAGCTATTGCTGCGGACAAGGAAGACGCTCGCCGCCTTACGATTAAGCGAAATACAGTGGCTGTAGTGACCGATGGTTCTGCTGTTCTCGGCCTTGGAAATATTGGCCCCGAGGCTGCGCTGCCCGTCATGGAAGGTAAAGCTGCCCTCTTCAAGCGCTTTGCCGATGTAGATGCTTGGCCGGTCTGTCTTGATACCCAAGATGTTGATGAGATCGTCCGTACTGTCCAAATTATCGCTCCGGTTTACGGTGGAATTAATCTCGAGGATATCTCTGCGCCACGTTGCTTTGAAGTTGAGCGTCGCTTGCGCGAACTACTTGATATCCCAGTTTTCCATGATGACCAACACGGCACCGCAATCGTTGTGCTCGCAGCTTTGCAAAATGCACTCAAGCTCGTGAAGAAAAACATTGCCGATGTAAAAATTATTATGTCTGGTGCTGGAGCTGCAGGAACTGCGGTGGCACGACTTTTGGTTGCATCAGGAGCACGTAATATCATTGGCTTTGATAAAGATGGCGTGGTGCGCGAAGCAAAGAGCGATGATGACATCATGCGCAAATGGTTTGTTGATAATTGCAATCCCGGCGATTTCAATGGCAGCATCTCAGATGCAATGAACGGTGCAGATGTATTTATTGGTGTGAGTGCACCAAACGTTCTCAAAGAAGCTGATGTCGCTTCGATGGCAGCGGGATCAATCGTCTTCGCACTTGCCAATCCTGATCCAGAGATCGATCCATCGATTGCGCGCAAATATGCAGCAGTCGTCGCAACCGGTCGCAGCGATCATCCCAACCAGATCAACAACGTCTTGGCATTCCCAGGAATTTTCCGCGGATTGCTCGATGGTCATATTCACAAAATCACTGACCAAATGTTGGTCGCAGCAGCAAATGCCATCTCCGATTGTGTGTCGTCAGAACAACTCAACGCCAACTTCATTATTCCGAGTGTCTTTGATCCACGAGTTGTCACAAACGTCGCAGCTGCTGTTCGCGCTGCGGCACCAAAAAATTAACCAGATAAATACCTAATAAGGAGCGCTGCGCCATGACTAATTTTCCTACCGACTTTCTCTGGGGCGCGGCAACAGCTGCTTATCAAGTAGAAGGTGGCGCCAAAGAGGGTGGCCGCGGCCCTTCTATTTGGGACACATTTAGCCACACACCTGGCAAGACTCTCAACGGTGATACCGGCGATGTTGCGTGCGATCACCATCACCGCTACCCAACTGATATTGCACTCATGCAAGAGATTGGAATTAAGGCTTATCGCCTCTCATTCTCGTGGTCACGTTTATTTCCCAATGGTGATGACATCCGAGAAGAGCGCGGCTTTGCTTTCTACGACAACATCATTAGCACCTTAATTGCGGCAGGCATCACTCCGTATGTAACGCTTTATCACTGGGATCTTCCTCAAGCGCTCGAAGATAAAGGTGGGTGGCGCTCTCGAGAGACTTTGGATGCGTTTGGAAAATATGCGGCAGCCGTCGCCGAACATTTTGGCGATCGCGTAAAACACTTTGCACCAATTAACGAACCGTGGTGTGTGGCCTGGCTAGGACATGGATTAGGTGTTCACGCTCCAGGAATTGCTGATCGCGCAACAGCATTTAAAGTTGCCCACCACACCGTGCTTGCACACGCGCTTGCAGCCCGCGCCATGCGTGCAGTGCGTAGCGATCTTAAAATTGGTCCGGTTGTTAATCACGCCAATTACCCTGCCGATGATCTCACTGATGCAGATCTTGTTCGTTCAAGTGAGATTTTGGATGCAGTTCAAAATCGTTTCTGGATGGATGCGATGTTCACTGGTACTTACCCAGAGATTTTATTTGAGACATTTGGCGCAGAGTTAGCCGATGCAATCTTGCCTGGCGATATGGAGATTGCAAAGATTGATAATGACTGGATTGGCATTAACTACTACTTCGATACCCGCGTCGGTAAATCAGATAGCGCGAACCCCGTTCAATTCGATAATTCCGCCTTGCTCGGACTCAGCGTCGACTCCACTCCTGTTGAACCAGTTGGGGAGCTAACAGATATGGGTTGGCCTATTACTCCTGCTGGACTGACAAATATTTTGGTTCGCTGGAGCAAGGAATTCGGGGCTGCTCTACCCCCAATTTTCATCACCGAAAATGGTTGTGCATTTGGCGATGGACCAGGCAGCGATGGTCAGATTCACGATCAGCGCCGCATTGACTATCTCGATGCCCATCTCAAGGCGATCCAAGAAGCCATCGCCCAGGGGGTCAAAATGGGTGGATATTTCCAATGGTCGCTGATGGATAATTTCGAGTGGTCACTGGGCTATTCCAAGCGTTTTGGCATTATCTACGTTGATTACACCACCCAGAAGCGAACCCTTAAGGACTCAGCCCTCTGGTATTCCCGAGTAATCAGCGAAAACGCCCTCTAACTAGGCCAGATGAGCTTCTTTCAGGCCTTTTTTAGACCTTTATGAGTGTTGAGGCTGTTTATTACAGAAGTGTTATCTCTTTGGACCTGAATTTTCCCAGTATTTGTTCATCTGGGGCAGATCGTTCTGGCAAGATTAGCGCACACGCGGGGATCGGGCTTCATGGGGAGCACGGGCCGCTGGATCACCCTCACTTAAGAAGGATAAAAAATGCAGATTCGCAAAAAAGGAATGCTCGTAGCTGTTGCTGCGGCAACCGTTGCGCTTGTTGCAACATTCGTGGCTCCAGCTAACGCTGGAACTTCGAGTGCAGCATGTGCCAACGTTGGTTCTGGTTATGCCGTTAACAAGGGCGCAACAGTAGAGGTATTCACCTCTGTTGTCGGCGATGAACTCTCTCGCTACCAGGCTGCTTCAAAAGATTTCACAGCTTGCACAGGAATCACAATCAACTGGAACGGTTCAAACTCATTCGAGTCACAACTTCCAGTACGTGTCGCTGGCGGAACAGCTCCAGATCTAGCTTTGATCCCTCAGCCAGGCCTCCTTGCACAAATGGTTGCAACAGGCAAGGTAGCAACACCTCCATCAGCAGTGACCAACAACGTTAACCGTTACTGGTCAAAGAGCTGGCGTGACCTAGGATCAGTAAACGGCAAGTTCTATGCTGCTCCTAACTCAGCTAACCTCAAGTCACTTGTTTGGTACTCACCAAAGCAATTCGCTAAGTACGGTTACACAGTTCCAACAACATGGGCTGCGATGCTCGCTCAATCAGACAAGATGGCTGCTGCAAAGCAGACAGCTTGGTGTGGCGGTCTTGGTTCAGGTTCAGCAACAGGTTGGCCTGCAACTGACTGGTTGGAAGAAGTGGTTGTCCGCGAAGCTGGCGCAACTGTTTACAACAACTGGATCAACCACACAGTTAAGTTCTCAGATGCTCCAATCATCCACGCTATGAACACAGTGTGGGGCTGGATGGGTAACTCTAAGTATGTTGGTACCGTTTCAACAATCGCTACAACAACATTCCAGAACGCTGGCGTAAACATTCCTACAGGTGGTTGCATGCAACTCCAGCAGGCATCTTTCTACGCTGCTTCATTCCCAACAGGTACCGTTGTCTCACCAACAGGTGATGCATGGGTTTACTACCTCCCAGGAATCAACCCAGCTGTTACAACTCCAGTAGAAGGTGGCGGAGAGTTCTACGCTGCATTCAACTCAAACAAGGCAACACAAGAAGTTCAGACATACCTCTCAACACCACAATGGGCTGTTAGCCGTATTAAGGCTGCTGGTTCAAACGGTGGATGGTTGTCAGCTAACACTGGTGTACCTAACTCAGCATACTCAAACGCTCTAGATGCGCTTTCAGCTAAGTACCTTGCTGACAAGTCTTCTACATTCGTTTTCGATGCATCTGATGCAATGCCAGCAGCAGTTGGTGCAGGCACAGAGTGGACTCAGCTTACAAACTGGTTCGCAACTGGCGCTTCTGCAACAACAATTGCTAAGGCAATCGATGCTTCATGGCCAACTAACTAACTTCTAGTCTCTAGAACTAGCTAGTCCCAGTAGAAGTAAAACTGGCCGGTACCTTCGGGTATCGGCCAGTTTTTTTATCTCCTTAAGTTTTCCGAACCCTCTAAAACAAGTTAAAGTAGGCTCCTTCACGGGGATTGTTTGATATCAGTCAGTTATCGAAGGAGAGTGTGTGAGTAGTTTCTGGAGTGCGAATCTTCCAAAGATTGGACAGATGATCGCCGCCATTGCCATTTTCTTGGCAGTGCTTGGCGCAATCTTTTTTATCGCTGGACGCGCAAACGGTAAGAAGCAGAAGCCAATTGCTATCACAATCTTTCTTGGCCCCGCACTTGTATTGCTGACATTTGGACTTGTCGGCCCTGCGATCAAAACATTCCTCTTTAGTTTCAAGAACTCATACTCAACAAAGTGGGTTGGATTTAGGAATTATCAGTGGATCTTCACTGATCCTGATATGCGCATTGTTCTTCGCAACACGATTCTCTGGCTAGTTATCACCCCACTCATCACAACAGCACTCGGTCTAATTTTGGCAATCTTCTTAGACCGCATGCGTCGTGAGTCAATCGCTAAATCATTGATCTTCATGCCCATGGCGATCTCATTTGTGGGAGCATCGATTGTCTGGCAATTTGTCTACAACTTTGCAGACCCAAGTCAGCCACAAACTGGTCTACTTTCGACAATTGTTAGGCACTTAGGTTTCTCACCAACTAACTGGATTTTGACTCAGCCGCTCAACACATTCTTACTTATGGTGATTTTCATCTGGGTTCAGGCTGGATTCGCAATGGTGATTCTCTCCGCTGCGATTAAAGCTGTCCCGGCGGATATCGTCGAAGCATCAGCGCTCGATGGTGCGTCCGGCTGGAAGCAATTTAGAAGCGTTACCTTCCCAATGGTTCGCAGCACCTTCATTGTGGTTTTAGCGACTATGGTCGTTACTACTCTCAAACTCTTCGACATCGTACGCACCATGACGGGTGGAAACTTTGGTACATCCGTCCTCTCCAACGAGATGTATTCAGAGGTATTTGTTCGATTCGATACTGGTCGCGGCTCAGCTATGGCGATTGTCTTATTCGTCATGGTCTTACCAATTTTGATCTATAACATCTATAACCTGCGTAGAGAGCGGTCAATCGCATGAGTATTCTGAATCGAACACGAACCCCCAAGAGAGCCGCTAAGGGACTTGCCGAAAGCAACCCTGGTCGCAAACTGCTCGGCAGCAAATTTGCCACCATCACCGTGTGGACAATCGCCGCGCTCTGGACGATCCCAACGCTGGGTATTTTCACAACGTCATTTCGTGACAAGAAAGACATCGTCACTAACGGATGGTGGAATATCTTCATCCACCCTCACCTGACTCTCGCTAACTACCATGCGGTCTTTTTTGGCGATGGTCAGAGCGGGCTTACCAATGGAGTATTGCCATACTTCATCAACTCACTTGTCATCACAATTCCCGCAGTTCTCTTCCCAATCACCATCGCGACAATGGCTGCATACTGTCTCTCATGGGTGAAGTTCCGCGGAAGTGACTTCATCTTCTTCTTCATCTTTGCACTTCAGATTGTGCCTATTCAGATGTCGTTGATCCCACTACTCCAACTCTTTACAGGCGGAGTTCACCTAGGAACAGTGACCTTGATTCCAAAATTAGGAATCGCCGGAAAGTTTGCTGGTATCTGGCTTCCGCACACAATGTTCGCGCTGCCTCTTGCAATCTATCTCTTGCACAACTTCATCTCTTCTCTACCAAGAGACTTGATGGAAGCTGCTCACGTTGATGGCGCTAGCCATTTCACAGTTTTCCGCCGCATTGTATTGCCACTATCAGTGCCTGCGATCGCAGCATTCAGTATCTTCCAATTCCTCTGGGTATGGAATGACTTGCTTGTTGCGCTCTCATTCTCAGCTGGTACAGAGGGCATCGAGCCAGTGAATGCAAAGTTGGCTGGTCTCGTTGGAACATGGGGATCTCACTGGGAATACCTCACAGCAGGTGCCTTCGTGACGATCGCAGTTCCGCTGATCGTATTCTTCTCACTCCAGCGTTACTTTGTCCGTGGCCTGCTAGCAGGTTCCGTTAAGTAATAAGTACGTAGTAAAGCTTTAACGCTCTAACCAGACGGTGGTATCTGCAGGCAACTGCAGGACACCGTCTGTTGCGCTTGTTCCCTCATGAGATGCAAGCAGGATCTTCTTGCCGGCCACCTTTACTGACTTCTCGACAGAAGAGGTATTTACAACTACTTCTAGAGCTGGCTCACGAGTGAAATGCATAATCTCTGGTTCGCTATCGATCCAAGTAATTGCGCCTTCGCCACCCAGAGAAGCGTTGCCACGACGTAACTGCAGAATCTGCTTGTAGAAATTAAGTGAGCTGCCAGGGTCAGCAACTTCAACATTCATGCAGTATTGAGCCCAGTCAGCTGGTTGTGGCAACCAGGGAGTGCCAGTTCCGTATCCGTAATGCGGTTGCGTGGAATCCCAAGGAAGTGGAACTCGACATTCATCGCGGCCTTTATCAGTGCCACCGCTGCGAATAAACGCGGGGTCCTGACGAGTGGCATCAGGAAGATCAGCGCTCGGTAGACCGAGTTCTTCGCCCTGATAGATATACACGCCACCAGGAAGTGAGTGAATGAGTTGTGCCAACGCACGTGCTTTGCGTGGACTTCCGATTCGAGTAACAACACGTGGAGTGTCATGGTTATTGAGCACCCATGTCGCAGGAGCTTTGACATCTTTAAGTTCTTCCAGGGTGGTCTTGATGCTCTCTGACATGATCTTGGCATCCCAGCCCAGCATCATGAAGTTGAAGTTAAAGACTTGGTGCAACTCATCGCTACGTACATAGCGCGCCGCGCGAGATGATGGATAGACAAACGCCTCAGCAACGCTCATGCGATCTCCGCTGTAGCTATCGAATATTTTGCGCCACTTGCGATAAATGTCATGAACACCTTCGCGATCGAAAAATGGAACATCAGAGAGCAGGCCGGCACGCTCCTCTGTTGTGATATCCAAGAAGTCCAGGCGGAGCGCATCGATCAATCGATTTGGGTCGCGGTGATCGATACTAATTTCTTCTTTGACACATCCATGGGCAACGTCGATGCGGAATCCATCTGCGCCGAGATCGAGCCAGAAACGAAGCGTCTTCTCAAAATCAGCTTCGACATCTGGGTTCTCCCAGTTGAGATCTGGTTGGCTGGAATCAAAGAGATGTAAGTACCACTGACCGGCAGATCCATCAGGCTCAGTTACGCGAGTCCATGAAGGGCCGCGGAAAATTGAGATCCAGTTGTTTGGTGGGGTATCCCCGTTTGGACCACGACCGTCGTAAAACTGGAAGCGAGCGCGCTCAGGCGATCCTTTGGGGGCCGCTAGAGCAGCCTTGAACCACTCGTGTTCGGATGAGAAGTGGTTAGGGACAATATCTGCGATGAACTTAATTCCGTGGGCATGGGCGGTGTCGATGAGCTTCTTGGCATCATCGAGCGTGCCAAATCGTGGATCTACATCGCGTGGATCTGAGACATCGTAGCCACCATCTTTATTGGGGCTCTTATAGAAGGGGCTGAGCCAGATGGCATCCACCCCGAGATCGGCCAGATATGGAATACCTGCAATAACGCCGCCTAGATCACCCTCGCCATCCCCATTACTGTCCTTAAACGAACGCGGGTAGACCTGATAAATAACAGCATCACGCCACCAAATTTTCTTTTCGCTCATGAGTAAATCCTATCTTGCCACGCTCTCAGTTAAGATCAACCCATGTCTTTCATCGCGCGTCATGAATGCAGAATGTTTGATGGCCGCGAAATTTTCTACTACGACAGTGTTGCCAGAGAGCGCAACGCCATCGATACGCGCGAGTTTGAGCCACGTCCAGAAACTGCGGTACTTCGCCTAGATCTTTTAACTAACGAGTGGATCGCAGTGGCAGCTCATAGACAACGTCGAGCTTTTTTGCCGCCAAAAGAATTGTGCCCACTCTGTCCTACGAGTGATGGCTTAAAAACCGAGATTGCGGATAGCGATTATGAAGTCGTTGTCTTTGAAAATCGCTCACCTTCATTTGCAGAGCCAGATGAAGGCTGGACCATGGCGGACAACGAAGGAATAGAGACAGAAATACATCAAGCTGCTGGTCGATGTGAGGTTGTCGTCTTTTCAGATAAGCACGAAGGTAGTTTTGCAAATCTCTCAGTACAACAAATTCGTACCATCATGGAAGCGTGGCGTGATCGCACCCGCGAAATCTCCAAGCTCTCTTATGTCGAACAAGTTTTTATCTTCGAAAATCGTGGCGAGGAAGTTGGCGTCACTCTCAATCATCCGCATGGCCAGATCTACGCCTACCCGTTTATCACTCCTCGCACACAACGGATGTTGGTCGTGGCCCAGGATTATTACGACAAGCACAACCGTCCGCTATTGACTGACATTATTGACCGAGAGATCAATGATGAAGTTCGAGTTATTGCACAAAATGAACACTGGATCGCCTATGTCCCATTTGCAGCTCGCTATCCATACGAAATACATGTAGCTCCGAAGGAGTTTGTCCCAGATTTAGTAGCGCTCTCTACCGCTTCAGCAGATGCATTCCCGGAGATTGCTAAAGAAGTGCTGACTCGCCTTGATGGGGTTTTCGGTATCACAATGGCCTATATCGCTGCATGGCACCAAGCTCCGGTGCGCGTTGGTCGAGATAGCCTCGGGCTTCATTGGCAGATCACAAGCGTGCGCCGCGCACCCGGCAAACTTAAGTATTTAGCTGGATCTGAATCAGCGATGGGTGCTTTCATTATGGATCTCACACCCGAGCAAGCTGCGCAAACTTTGCGCGATGTCCAGCTCTAACTAATCACATGTTAAGAAGAAGCCACTCTTCTTCAAGCGCTGCATATTCCTTCTGCAAATTTTCTAACTCGGTATTGAGCTCAGCCAGTTTGGTGTAATCCGTTGCATGAAGATCTAGCTCTGACTTAATCTGAGCGATACGTTCATCACGACGTTCCATCTGCTTTTCAAGTCGAGCAATATCTTTCTTGAGCGCCTTCTCTTCCACAATGCTTAGCTGCTTCTTCCCTGACTTCTTACTTGAATTACTGGTTGAATTTTCGGAGCTACTCTTTTTGCGACGAAGAGCTAAGTACTCCTCGATTCCTCGTGGGAGATCACGAATTGATTTATCCCCGACTAGGCCGATAAATGTGTCGCATACTCGCTCCAAGAAGTAGCGATCGTGAGAAATCACAATCAGGGTTCCTGCGAATGAGTCCAAGAGATCTTCTAGCGCAGTAAGTGTTTCGACATCAAAATCATTTGTTGGCTCATCAAGCAAAAGAACATTGGGGCTATCCATGAGCAGGCGAGTGAGTTGTAGCCTGCGACGCTCGCCACCGCTGAGGTCCCTTACCGGGGTCCATTGCTGATCTTTATTGAAACCCAACCGTTCACAGAGCTGAGATGCTGACAGCTCTTTGCCGTTGCCGAGCTCTACTCGAGTTGCGACTTTCTCAACCGCTTCAAGCACTCTCCATGTGGGATCAAGCTCTTCTAGGTGCTGCGAAAGGAAGGCACGCTTAACTGTTACGCCCGTGACCAGCTTGCCAGCGCTAATGGCATGATCACCGGAGATCGCACGCATGAGTGTGGTTTTGCCAGCGCCATTCACACCCACAATGCCAATACGATCGCCCGGACCGATATTCCAATAAATGCTATCGAGCAGCTCTAAGTCACCCGCGTTAATGGATGCCTGATGGAGTTCATAGACAGTGTTGCCAAGGCGGTTGGCTGCAAAACTCAGTAGATCTGCCTCATTACGTGGCGCAGGCTCGTCGGCGATCAAGGTATTGGCAGCTTCGATGCGGAATTTTGGTTTTGCAGTACGGGCTGGAGCGCCACGGCGCAACCATGCAAGCTCTTTTCGAATGAGCATGTTGCGTTTGTTCTCTTCGACACCGGCCTGACGCGAACGTTCGGCTTTAGAGAGAACAAAGGCAGAGTATCCACCTTCGTATTCCAAAACTTTTCCATCAACGACTTCCCAGATTGCATCAGCAACTTCATCCAAGAACCAGCGATCGTGAGTAATAACAATCACTGAAAGATCGCTACGTCTCTTTAGGTGTTCAGCAAGCCAGGCAACACCTTCGACATCGAGGTGGTTGGTTGGCTCGTCGAGCAAAATCAGGTTAAGTTCATCGACTAATAACTTTGCAAGATTGACTCGGCGACGCTCGCCACCAGAGAGCGAATGAAAATCGCGATCCAACAACTCATCGCTGTAACCACCAAAGAGGCCGGTCAGTACTTCGCGGATTCTGCTATTGCTGGCCCACTCATGAACTGGAATATCGCCGAGAACAACTTCGCGAACACTTGCACCTGGTGCCGCAGTATCAGCTTGAGAGAGTATTCCGACCTTCACTGCATTAGATCGTGATACGCGACCTGAATCGGGTTCGAGTGTTTGGGCAATGATTTTAAGTAAGGTGCTTTTACCGCCACCATTTCGACCGACAATTCCTATCCGCTCATTTTCGTTCACGCCAAGAGAGACGCCATCTAGTAGTGGGCGAATATCGAAGGCTTTAGAGACAGACTCTAGATTTATCAGGTTCACTATCTAGAGTCTGTCACGAAAAGCGGGAGAAGCAGTAATCGGGTTGGCTACTAATTAGGAATTAGATGGGGCCGATCCCAAAGTGAGTTGATAGACCTTGCTTCCGCCGGTTGGCAGAGTGACGGTGATCGAAACACTTGCTCCAGGTGCATACGAGCGGATCTTCACGATCGCAGTTTCCTGATCCGGAATACGAGTGCCAGCAATGTTGGTGATTACGGCTCCGATAGGGACTCCAGCGAGCGCTGCAGGGTCTCCAGTCACAAGCTGGGAAATCTTCGCTCCGACGCCGGTGTAAGACGTGTCGAAATAGACACCAAGCACTGGACGAGTCGACGTATGAGTTGGACTTGTGATGATCTCATTCACGGTGCGCATTGCTTCGTTAATTGGAATAGCAAAGCCGAGCCCGATTGAGCCACTAGTTGATTGGCCATTGAGACTAGCGATCGCACAGTTGATTCCGACAAGACGTCCCATCGAGTCAGTGAGTGCACCACCTGAGTTACCAGGGTTGATCGCAGCATCGGTCTGAATCGCATCAACATAGGACTGGGTGTTTGATGTATCGCTCTGGGTTGTCACTGGACGATTAAGTGAAGAGATAATTCCAGCAGTAACAGTTCCATCTAGTCCTAGTGGAGAACCGAATGCAATAACGGGGTCACCAATTGAAAGAGTGGATGAATCGCCAATTGCAATTGCTGGCAAATTAGGTGTGCTGACATGCAAGACAGCTAGATCGTATGCAGTATCTCGGCCAACGATCGTTGCGGTGATGTTGCGACCATCGCTGAGATCAACGCTCAACTTATACGTGGCGCTGTCTTGCGCGAAAGCATCAATGACGTGATTGTTGGTAACGATGTAACTGCCGGTCGAATCACTCTTGATGATTTCACCAGAACCCGTATCGCCCGTTCCATCACTTGCTGTGACATTGACTGTCACTACTGAAGGTTCAATTTTAGGAACGATCGCTTTGATACCGCTGCCACTACCTAAAGTCACTGCGCTACGACCAGCAGGGCAGACAGTGGAGCTAGAGCCCGCGTTGGCGTAGAGCGCACCGGTGCTGTTATCCACACAAGCATTGACGACTGCCCCAGAGAATTGACCAGCGGCTGTTGCTACGCCGCCTACAAGTGTTGCTCCGATGACGACGCCAATGGCGATCTTAGATAGCGTTCCCAAACTTTGGATCTTCTTCATAATTGGCATTACCTCTCAAATATCTTCAGATTTATGAGTGTGCAGGGCCCTATTTAAGCCCGCAATACCTAAAGAATAGTTGAGGATTCCTGCGAGCTCTCTGTGAGCTGCATGCGCCAGACAGAGGGCATCGCCAGCACTCCCAGGACAATGAGAGCACTCGCCACCGAGAAGAGCTCGAGCACCCGGGTAAGGCCCATAAGAGAGGCCAGCGGGGCTGCAATGGCTAACCCAACTGGGCGCAAGAGCAGGGAGCCCAGCCCATCCCAAGCCGAAACCCGAGAGAGCGCCTCTCGTGGGACTTCGCGCGCCATCGCGGTGCTCCACATAGAACCCCAAAGATCCAGCATTACGCCAGTAACGAAAGCTGCAGCGGCAATGATCCACAGTCGTTCTGGTTTTGCCAAGGTGAATACATAGAGCGGAAATACGAAGGTGATGATCGTGAGAAAGCGCATTGGATACTTCACTTTGATCCGCATTCCGACCAACGATCCAACGAGCAGCCCCACCGCCTCAGAGCTCATGACAAACGCCCACGACTTTGGGCCGTGGAAATATTTAACAGCGATCAGTGGCCCAAGCACGCTATCTGTTGCCGCCCAAACCAATACAAAAAATGAGAATCCAGCAACTGTTGCGACAATCCAACGAAATGAGAGAAAGACGTGCCAACCTTCACGCAGGTCAGTGAACATCGATGTCCCAGTCTGCTCACGCGGTGGGGTCAAACGTCGCAGACCAATGACCAAACTTCCGGCAATAACAAACGTTGACGCATCGATCGCTAGTGCAAGAGTGCTACCAAATGCTGTGATCAGCCAACCACCAACCGCAGTGCCAATGATGAGAGATCCATTTGAGATAAATTGATTGATCGAATTACCTTGCTGGAGCAGCTCTTCAGGAAGTATTGATGGAAGTACTCCAGAGAATGCTGGCCAAAAAATTCCCCACATAAGCCCAAAGACGGAGTTGCAGATGAAAAGTGCAGCGATCGGGACATGTCCAGTATGAAAATAAAAAGCTTGCGCAATTAACGCCGCACCACCGATGATGTCGGCTGCTCCAATCATAAAGATGCGACCGTATTTATCCGCAAGCACCCCACCGAATGGGATCACGCAGAGCATGGCGAGTGTTTGCGCGCCAAGAACAAAACCTAATTCGCGCGCACCTGAATTAAGGTTGCCAGCGCGATGAAGATGTAGCAGTCCAAAGGCGAGTGCAATCGGCCCCATGCCATTACCAAAACTAGAGATCAGCCGTGAGAGATAAAACCGCTTTACGTGGGCGTGGGAGAGTGTTCTACGTAAGCTCACTTTTGAGTTGCATCAAGACGTTTAAGAAGTGCATGCATATCGCGTGCGATTTCCTTCAGCTCTTTGATCTCCTCATTGTTGAGTTGGCGAGCCTCTTTTGCTAACTCGAATTCACCCAAGCTGGCAGTGTGGGTCTCGTTGATTTTCTGCTCAACGCTGGCAGAGGCAACGTTCTGACCCACCATGATGATCGAGAGCAGCACCAACTGCAGGAAAGTCTGGGCAACCCAAGCAACGATTGTGACGATATCGCCAGTCTTAATGGCTGATGGGAGCGAGATGAGAGCAATAATCGCGAAGATGTAGGCGCACCACATGGTCGCAACACCCGAAGTGATTCGGGCAGCCAGCTTTTCATTAAAAACGCTGATTCTGCTCTGTTTATTGCTCATACTCATAGCCAAAGTTTATCGGTTGGCCTATTCAAATGTAAGATCACCCCATGCGTGCGAAAAAGACTATTGCGACCCTTTCGATTGCAATCACCCTTCTTTCGCTCAGCTTCTATCTCCTTGACCGGACCGCTGGTACCTCCATTCCGCGTTCTAACGTCCTCAATGGTTCGGTGAAATCTGCTGGTGGGGATGTCAACATCCTTCTTCTTGGCCTAGATTCTCGCCGCGCGAATGATGGCTCTGACCTGCCTCGCAAACTTTTGGACATCATGCATGTGGGCTCATCAAGCCAAGTCGGTGGATACAACACCAACACCATGATCTTGATTCACATCCCAGCTGATGGCTCTCACGCTGTAGCTATCTCTATTCCGCGTGATGACTATGTAGCTGTTCAGGGCTATGGGATGCAGAAAATTAAAGAGGCTTATGGCTTAGCCAAATATGACTCTGAATTGAAGTTGATTAAGGCTGGTGTCCAAAACCCTGCGCGCGAGCAACAGAGTCGCGATGTTGGACGCACAGCAACGATCAAAACAATTAGCACCTTGCTCAACGTTCCTATCGATCACTTTGCTGAAGTCAACCTCGTAGGTTTCTACGATCTTGCCAACGCCGTCGGTGGTGTCCAGGTCTGTCTGAACCACGCAGTTAATGATTCACAATACTCTGGCGCTGTTTTCCCAGCGGGGCTTCAGACAATCACCGGTGCGCAAGCACTCGAGTTCGTCCGTCAGCGTCACGGGCTTCCAAATGGCGACCTAGATCGAACCCACCGCCAGCAAGCATTTATTACTGGCGTAATTACAAAATTCCGCACCCAAGGTCTTTTTGGCGATATTGGAAAACTTCAAAACCTTCTGAATGTAGCCAAGAAGGATGTCGTTATTGATAGCGGCTGGGATGTCCTTGGCTTCTTGCCACAAGCAAAAGCCTTGACCGGTGGTCATATCACTTTCCATACCTTGCCAATTGCTGGCTATGCGCTTCGTAATGGCCAAGATGTCAACATCATCGATATTCCAACCGTCCAGAAGTATGTACATGATCTCTTCTATCCTGTTGTTGCTCCAAAACCTGCCACATCAGCAAGCGGTGCTACAAAGAGCAGCACAACAAAGGCAGCAAAGGCAATTTCTACAGCTGCCACAAACAATGGCGCTAACGGCAATTCAGTTGATGGTTCAAATATCCCTTGCGTTAACTAACTAGAGGAAACCCTCCTATGTTGTTTGCAATCTTGGCGAGCATTGTTGGCGCCCTCACAACCTTGCAATCACGCTTCAATGGCCAACTCTCAACTGACATTCATAATGGCGTTGCAGCGGCAATCATTTCATTTATCTCTGGCTGGGTAATTCTGATTGGCTTCTGTGGCTTTTATAAGCCAGATCGAGATGGCCTCAAAATTATTTGGAGTTCGCTACGCAATCGTAGGTTGAAGTGGTGGGAGATTCTCGGCGGAATGGGCGGTGGATTTTTTGTCGCTTTACAATCAACGCTGGTCCCCACACTCGGCGTAGCAATCTTCACAATCTGCATTGTTGGTGGTCAAACAACTCTCTCGATCATCGTAGATCTCATGGGACTCTCGCCTTCTGGCAAGCATCGCCTCACACCTATTCGCGCTTTCACAACAGTGATCATCCTGATCTCAGTCACGATTGCGGTCTATCCAGATCTCAAGAACTCGACCTTTAAATTTCTACCGATCCTTCTGACTTTATTAGTCGGTGGTGTTGTCGCATTTCAGCAGGCACTTAATGGTCGTGTGAATGTGGTCTCGCAGCGTCCGCTAGCGACAACGTTCGTCAATTTCTTAATGGGAACGCTCGTTCTTATTGTGGCCCTAGCAATTAATCTATCTCGGGGTGGACATATAGGTGCGCTGCCGCATAATCCCTGGGTCTATATGGGTGGACCACTCGGCTTAGTCTTTATCGCAATGAGTGCCATCACCGTGAAGCATTTGGGCATTCTTAATTTCGTACTCTTTAGCGTCACCGGGCAGTTGATAGGTGGGCTAGCAATCGACTGGATTGCACCAGCTTCCCACACACGTATTACTAGCTACCTTGTAACAGGAACCGCGATGACACTTGTTGCTGTTGTGTCATCGCGGTTCCTTACTTCACGTCAGAGTAAATCTGATACGCAAAGTCTTACAAGTAATTAATTAAGCGCTATTACAAACTTGCGCGTGCTGCTGCAGCGGTCTTAGCTGCTGCAATTGATGCTGCCTTGTTATCAACAAAAGCTTCTAGTCCTGGAGCGATTCCAGCTAGACCAAACTCAGAGACGATAACTTCGATATCAGTTGCGCCGATTGATTCGAAGAGTTGCTTCATGAAGCCGCTCTCCCAGTCCCAGCCTGCACGTGGTGCACCTGGAGCATATGAACCACCCTGAGAGATGATGACAGTGACCTTGCCGGTAACTGCTACAGCACCAGGAATGATGATCTGATCGATCCAAGCTTTAAGAACTGAAGGAACTGAGAAGTTCCACATTGGTGTTGAAACCAAGATGTGCTTCGCTTCGTTAACTTCCTTGATAAGACCAAGACGATAGTTGTGCTTGGCTGCTGCGCTTACGCTGCGAGCATCTTCTGGTGTGTAACCAGCACCGATAGCTTCGCCATCTAGGTGTGGGATTGATTCGATCGCAAGGTCATGGGTGATGATATCTGCGGTCGCGTGACGAGCCTTGAATGCCTCAATAAACGCACCATCAACGGCACGTGAGATTGAGTGGTCGCCCATTGGGCTAACTGCAATATGGAGTAGATCTGACATGTAATTCCCTCTGTTTCGATAGATACAAGCGTTGAATATCTCGTTGTAAGCATAGGGTAGTTTAATGTTCAACTAAAATCTAATCGGAGGCGCTCAGCGAAGGTTAAGAGTGGATGAATTAAGGGCGAAGGAGGATACTTACGCCATGCCAAAAATCTCGGCCCCAACCCTGGCTCTCCATCGCGAGAGTCGCCGGCAAGAGCTCATCGCTGCTGCGCTGGAGTTGGCGATGGATGAAGGAGCAAGCGCGGTCTCTGTCTCGGCAGTAGCCAAGAAGGCTGGCCTAGCTCGTACCTCTATTTACGAATACTTTGCATCTAGCGCAGATTTGATTGCCGACCTTGTGATTGAAGAGCTTCGCTATTTCAACTCACGCCTTACTCAGGCCATTTCTGTGACCCAAGATCCATTTGAACAGATCGCACTCTGGCTTGAAGAAGGTTTGCGTTATGCAGCCGATGGCCGACATATGCTCGTTAAGTCTTTGAACGCAATCGGAACATCACAATCACGTAGTGAAGATATTGCGCAAGAGCACCGCGCGCTCCTTGCACCGCTCCAAGGAGCAATTCTTGCAACGGGTGTAGCTGATCCACGCACAGCTGGCACGCTGCTGGCTGCGATATCTGATGCAGCAAGTATGCGCATTGATGCTGGCGCAGATCCAGACGCGCAGATCGCTAGCGCTCTTACATTCGCACTAGCGGGTCTGCGAGCCTTAGTTCGTTAGAGTTTTTTTACTTTGCTGCGAAGGTAAAAGGAATTACCTGATCTTGTGAGCGATCTGCTGCAGCTGTGTGATCGTTAGAGATATAGAAAACACATGTTGTGTGAACACAATCTGCATTTGTGAAGTATGGGACTGGGTGTTCTAGCACCTTGCCTGCTGCTGATGTTGCACCCTGTGCGATATCAGCTTTAGCAGCGCTTACCCACGCTTGAGTTGTCTGATCTGAATCACAGACTGTAGGAGCAGCACCCTTAGTTGTTGGAGCCATGCACTCTTGAATGTATAGGCCATTCTTTGCTGGCATCTTTGCAAACTTAAATGTAACGACGCCGCCTTTTTGAGCAATGTTTTTGAGTGGTGTTGCTGTAACAGTTGCCTTTGCGTTAGCAAGAGGCGCTGCTGCAATCACAAGAGCGATTGAGAGACCTGCGATCATCTTCTTTTTCATTGTTTTCCTCTTTTATCTTCTGTGTATAGGGGGTTATTTGGAAAAATTGAGTGGAACATGCGCATCGTGTGTGCGATCTTGGGTGCGTAAGTGATCTGCGCGAATGTAGACGGCACAAGCGGTTTTGCGGCAATCAAGTGTGCCTATCATCGGAGATACCTTGAGATTGACCTTAAATGTGCCACCGGCACCGTACGGGATTGCGAGGCCACGACCATAGCTTGGTGGGTTAGACGAGATCCAAAAGCTGGCGGCAGATGCACCTGATTGATTTACTCCGCCACCACATGGACTTGGAAGAAGTGTTGGCGCAACCACTTTGCACATTGCCACATAAATTCCGACAGTTGTATCAAATCCCTTTCCGGTGACTACCAATGTATCGCCACTTTTTACTCCACTGACTTTTGAGACTGTGAGTGTCTGGCCCTGAAGGCCAACTGTGGAGCTGGGGTTGCTTGCTGCAAATGTGGCTGCTGTACTTGTTGCGGTGAGCGCCAGAAGTGCGGTGAGCAATGCAGCGCTGCGAACTAATTTCATATCCATAATGTACTTGGCGCGTGCGATTCTTGCTCCGACACTTTTCTCACCACTGTCGGTCAAGACAGTGCGATAATTATTTCATGATGCGCCAGAGTCGGTTATTCGCAATCTCCACGCTCATAGCCACAGCTCTTCTCTCGTTATACATAACACCGAGCCAGGCAGTGTCGGCTAAAAATGTGACCAATATTTCTGACACAGATATCGCACTTCCGATTATTCATAGTGGTGAAACCCCGAAATACAAGCGAGTCGTAGCACTAGCCGATGGCAGTGCAGAAATTATTGCCGCACTCGGTTATAAAAACATTTTGGTAGGACGCGATATCGCCTCAACCATGCCAGCACTCGCTCAAGTACCTATCGATGAATCTGCCATGCAGGTATCGTCAGAAACGGTTCTCTCGCAAAGCCCTGATCTCATCTTTATCGATTCGAATACGAGCCCAGCTACTGCACTTGCGACCTTCAAACAATCGCACATCCCGATGATCACAATTAGCGACTCTTACTCGCTCAGTGCAATTGTGTCTAAAGAGGTGGCGATCGCAAACGCTTTGGGTGTTCCTAAAGCTGGCGTGCTCTTGGCATCGCAAGTTCAAGCACTGCACTATCCAAGTACTGGCATCAAAGTTGCATTTCTCTACCTGCGTGGCACCGCTTCTATCTATTTGATCGGTGGAGCGGGATCTGGCGCGGACTCATTACTAAAAGCCACCGGCTTTACCGATGTGGGTGCTGCGCAACTTAAACTCCCTTTCAATGCGCTTACCTCTGAAGAGTTAATCAAACTCCAACCGGATGTTCTGCTCCTGATGACTAAGGGACTTGTTTCGGTGGGTGGCATTAATGGATTGGTGCAGATTCCCGGAATCGCCCAAACACCCGCAGGTAAGAATCGCGCCGTAGTAACGGTGGATGACTCACTCCTGCTTTCATTTGGTCCTAGAAGTGTTCCCATGGCGCGAGCACTTCGTCCCCTTCTCATCGCTGCAGCGAAGAAGAGTGCGTAACCGATGACGCTCAAAACTAAGAAAATCATGATTTATATCGGCGCCTTACTAGTGATGTTGGCGCTCTTTATTCTCTCGCTCACTACCGGAATTGTTCATATCCACGAATCGCTTTGGTCGCTGATCGGCAAGAACAACGTTGATGCAACTACTGTCTGGCAGCTGCGCTTTCCACGCGCACTTGGCGCAATCATTATCGGCGCAGGGCTGGGAATAGCTGGTTCAATCGCACAGGGAATATTCCGCAACCCGCTAGCAGAGCCAACTCTGATTGGTTTATCAAGTGGAGCAACGCTCGGCACTATCGCTGTCATAGCTACTGGAGTGGGGACATTCGCAACCCGCACAATCGTTGCGGCCGCAGTGCTCGGCGCAGCTCTTACCGCACTACTCGTGCAATGGCTAGCACCAGCCCGTGGCTTTGGATTCTTGCTCACCGGTATTGCACTCTCCTCAATTCTGACCTCTGTTGCAGGTTTATTAATAAGCATGTCCGCCAAACCAGGAATTCAATCTCTTTCGTTCTGGGACTTCGGATCGCTCTCACTTCTCAACAACTCAACAGTTGGAATGATTGCGCCATATATTGAGGTCGGAATTATCACGGCCTTCTTTGTAGCCAGACGTTTAGATATCTACTCACTTGGCGATCACTCAGCTCATTACATGGGAGTAAATCCACGCCGGCTTCGCTTGTGGGCTGTACTAGCTCTAGCATTTTTGGTTGGCGCATCAGTAAGTGCAGTTGGCTCTATTGCATTCTTGGGACTCTTGGTTCCACATATCGTGCGATTGATGATTGGGCCAGCGCATCGTCGCATGCTCTCGCTTAGCGGTTTAATTGGAGCGTGTGTTCTCCTGCTTGCAGATTTATTGGCCCGCACACTCTTTGAGCCGAACGAAATTCCGTTAGGGCTTCTTACATCGCTCTTAGGCGCACCTGCTCTTATTGTCTTGTTGCGCTTAAAGCGAGAATCATGGGTGAGCCATGATTGAGATTAAGAACGTTTCATTTAGCCGTGGCAAGAAATTGGTACTGATTAATTTTTCTGCAACTTTCAATACTGGAGAAGCAGTGCTCGTCACTGGCCCCAATGGCTCTGGCAAGACAACGATGCTTCAGTTAATTGGTGGCTTATTGCAACCAGATTCTGGTGAAATCGCTATCGATGGGAAGAAGCTGGCAGAGCTAAACGTTAAAGAGCAAGCTACTTTGCGCTCGGTCGCCCCAGCCCGTCGCTCTTTTGCGCTGGCATTCACGGTGGCCCAAGTCTTGGAGTTTGTGCCTAAAAAGAGGCGAGCTACGCATATTCCACTCGTTATTGACTCACTTGGACTCACAGAGCTTCTAGGTCAGAATGTCACAGAACTCTCTACGGGCCAGATCGAGCGAGTCAGCTTGGCCTTGGCCTTGAGCCAAGAAGCTGAGTATTACTTGTTAGACGAGCCGTTTAGCGCACAAGATCAGTTCTATACAGAGGCAATAGTTAATCTATTAACGCAGATTAAAAAGACGAAGGGCGTCCTCGTTATTAGCCATAACCAGGACGCCCTTGCGAAATATTTCGATAGAGAGATTAGCCTCGCTTAGGCTTTGGACGGCCTGCGCTCTTCTTTTTGAATCCACCAGCTGATGCTGGCTTCTTCTTAAAACC
The DNA here is from genome assembly GCA_903825945.1 of uncultured Actinomycetes bacterium. Classification (GTDB taxonomy): domain Bacteria; phylum Actinomycetota; class Actinomycetes; order Nanopelagicales; family Nanopelagicaceae; genus PALSA-747. Next base: position 54,285 of record CAIKCJ010000009.1, read on the forward strand.
ACCAGCAGATGCAGCAGCCTTACCAACGCGTGCGCGTGATTCTGCCTTCTCCATTGCGATGCGCTTTTCAAGCGGCATACGTGCTGTTGATTTTGGTGCACGGTCTAGACCTTCGACGCGACCACGGTTGCCAGCTTTCGGAGCGCGCTCATCGCGTGAATCACGGACTGGGCGTGCATCACGACTGTCACGACTGTCGCGGGTATCTCGTGAATCGCGGGTATCTCGTGAATCGCGAGCTGCCGGACGTGCCTTCTCTTCCCACTTCTTTGGAGCGCTGCGGAATGGACGACCACCTTGCGATGGGCGCTCACTGCGAGCAGGACGATCTTCGCTCTGTGCGCGGAATGATTGGGCTGGACGTTCTGATCGCTCTGATCGCTCTGGACGGAATGAACGTTCTTGACGCTCTAGCGTGCGATCAGCTTTGGTGAATGTACGTGGTGCGCTCTCATGTGATGACGAGCGCTCGGTGCGATCTGTGCGCTCTGAGCGATCTTCGCCGAACTTACGCTCGGTGCGAACTGGACGCTCTTCGCGTCCGCCACCAGCGCTACGTGGGCGGAAGTTGCCTTCGCGTGGAGTGCGGTTGCGAGAACCTGGCTTACGATCACTGCGAGATGACTTTTCGGCCTCTACGATAACTGGAATTCCAGAAGGCTCTTGTGCACCTGTGATCTGGACGAGCGTGGTGTCACCAGGGCGGACTTGGTTTTCGATCAACTTCACCGCTGCCCGGTTAGTGATTCCAAAGACTGCCTTCTTCTGCTTGTGTGTAGCAAGAGTGACGACTGTTCCTGTTGCGCCAGCACGAGCTGTACGGCCTGCACGGTGTAGATAATCCTTGTGATCTGCTGGAGCATCGACGTGCACAACAAGTGAAACATCATCAACGTGGATACCGCGAGCAGCAACATCGGTTGCTACAAGTGCGTTAGCGCGACCATCTTTAAATGCTTTAAGAACGCGGGTGCGTTGTGCCTGAGACTTGCCACCATGGAGTACGCCAACTGGTACACCGCTACGAAGCATCTTGTCGGCCAACTTATCTGCGCCATGCTTTGTGCGTACGAAGAAAATTGTGCGACCTTCGCGAGCAGCAATTTGTGTTGATACTTCATCCTTATGACCTTGATCCATGATCAAGATGTGGTGTTGCATATCAACTGAACGAGATTTTTCATTCTCAAGTGAGTGAGTGATTGGATCTTTGAGGAAGCGCTTAACAAGTGCATCTACATCGCGATCAAGAGTTGCTGAGAATAAGAGGCGCTGACCATTGTCTTTAGTAAGTGACAAGATCTCTTTAACGACAGGCAAGAAGCCCATGTCAGCCATCTGATCTGCTTCATCAAGAACAGTGACCATGACATCTGAAAGATCAATGTGCTTCTTTTCGAGAAGGTCGATTAAACGTCCTGGGGTTGCAACGATGATAGGAACGCCGCGCTTAAGAGCTTGGATCTGGCCGATGTAAGAAAGGCCACCAGCGACAACTTGTGATGAGAGACCAATGCGGCGTGAAAGTGGAGAAACAACTTCGTTGATCTGCACTGCGAGTTCACGGGTAGGAGAAAGGATGAGTCCTAGTGGCTTATGAGGCTTGGCGGTACGACCGTTAAGGCGGGTCATCATGGCCAAGCTAAAAGCGAGGGTCTTGCCAGAGCCGGTCTGACCGCGGCCAAGGACATCGCGTCCGCCGATTGCGTCAGGAAGTGTTGCACTCTGGATAGGGAATGGAGATGTTTTGCCTTCTGCTTCTAGTGCATCGCACAGGGCAGGAGTAACTCCAAGAGAACGGAAAGTGATTTCAGGCGAATTAGACATAGCTATACCAATCGAGACATAGATGCGTGTCTCGTGGTGCTTAGTGATTAAGACTCGCAAACGGACGTGAGTTCACTTTCAAGTGAAGAATCAGAGGTCCTCATTAAATGCTTGGCTATATCGGGGGAAGTAGCCAGCGTGTCGCGGATGCAACACCTAATTGTAACCTACTTAATAACCGACCTGCGCCATTGGGCATAACGCTGCGCGAGCTCGTCGTTAGCCTCAATACTTGCTGGCAGATTCGTAGCGCCGAGCGCACGCGCCAGCAAGAGATCGGCGAACTCTGGATTGCGTGCAAGCACAGGCCCGTGAAGGTAGGTACCAAATACGTTGCCGCTCACAGCGCCATCAACGCCAGCTATGCCATCAACGCCAGCTATGCCATTGCCGTTACCTGCAATGACCCTGCCGAAAGGGGTCGCATCGCTACCGAGCGTTGTGACGCCGCCATGATTTTCAAAACCCGTCAGTGGCTCAGCGAAAAATTTAGACTTTATAGCAATATCACCAACTAATCTGCGAGAGCCTGGCGCAGTCGTGACATCAAGTAACCCAAGACCTTCGACAGTTTCGTCGCGAGAGATGAATGTCGAGCCAAGAATTTGAAATCCTGCGCAGATTGCCAGGACTACGGCGCCCTTCTTGACTGCCTTGTTGAGCGCCATCTTCTTTTTCATGGCCTCGAGTGAAAGAGCTTGCGCAGCATCTTCGGCACCGCCGAGCAGATAAATATCACCAGTACTTGGGAGCTCATCTGGATATGAAATATCGGTGATGCGAGCCTTGATACCAGCCAGCTTGGCACGGAAGGCAAGTACATCTGCATTGCCACGGTCGCCATACGTACCCAGGAGTTCGTTGTGAATGCGAATAATTTCTAGCATCACATCACCAACCCAAAGAAGGCGGTGTAAGCAGCCAAGACTGAGACTTCGTTGCTGCGAGTCAGAGGTAGCGCTTGCTCAAATGTTTCTACAACAACCGATTCGATCCCCTGCACGTGTAAGCGATAAGCCATATCGAGTGCACGCTCACCACAGACAATCACGTTCTTACCTTTAAGTGCCGCGAAGGAGACATCCCAGAGCCATGACGTATCAATGCCATCAACTTGGCGGGCGTTGAGGATAAGAATGACATCGCTCTTATGTTGACCAGCTAGGGCTTCGGTCCAGGAGGCAGGATTTTTTGTGAGACGAATATAAGCAGTCTTCTCGCCATAGTTTTTGGTTACAGAGCGTTCGAGCTCTTCTTGACTAAATTCAATCGGAGGTGCACCTAGCGCTTCTGCCACAACATTAGCCAGAGTCGCATTGCGATAAGCAGCGTTTCCCTTTGGGAATTTGCGATCTGTAATCTTATTTGTCAGCCCACAGACGCATGAATATTTATCGCCCACCCACACTAAGTATTTGCCGCAGCGAGGACAGACTGCGCCATCTTGATGCTTGCGTCCACCGAATGACACACGAACAACGTTATGAGCTTGGGCCATCGCATAGTTGATATATGGGTCATCGATATCACCGATGAATAGTGTGTTTTCGGCGTCGGCGCACTCAACGTGCCAGCGATCGGCCACTCGCTTCACTTCATGCATACGATGAAGCTGATCTCGAGTGAGGTTGAGCAGTAAGACAATTTCAGGATCGCATTGCGCAATCACTGATGGTAAGTGAAGTTCATCAATCTCGAGAACTGCATACGGCGCTTTACTCATCAGGGCATTTGCAGCGCCCCATGAAAGATTAGAACCCGAGCCACTTGTTGTTACTTCACCGAGTTGACGAACTATCCCTGCAACGGCTTTAGTTGTTGAGGTCTTACCGTTAGTGCCAGAGACTAAGACGATTTTCTTCTTGGCAGCCAGCAACGCAATTGCATCAGGTTGAAACTTCAGGAGAATTCGTCCAGAGAGAGTCTCGCCCTTGTTACCGACAGCCTTTGAGGCAGCGCTAGCCGTTTTGGCTACAGCGATTCCTAGCAGCAGTCGTAGATCGGGCACGAGCTCAGTCTAAACGTTTATTTAATAGTGATGACACGAGAATAGATAACTTTGTTATCAAATTCGACGATCACCAAGTTGTCTCCTGCTTTTACAGTGTTAGAACCGACCTTGGCTGGGGCACCATTGATAGTGACAACTACTGCGCCACCTTTGGCCGCAACCTTGATCGCATGGCCAGCACTTGAGACTGTGACAACCGGAACGACTGCTGAAGAAGCCTTCTTTACTACTGCTTTTTTGGTCGCAACCTTTTTAGTGGTGGACTTTTTAGTGCTGCTCTTTTTCACAACTGGCTTAGCAGGCTTTGTTTTCGCTGGTGCTGGTGATGCAGCCGCCGCTGGCTTTGGGGCCGCACTCACAGTGACCGTAAAACTTACTGTCGCATCACCGAAGGTAGGTGTTGCAGCTTGCGTGGCAATAACTACTGCCTTGCCTGCTGCGACCGGAGTAATGCTCGAACCATTGACCGTGATCACCGAACTATCTGCGCTTTGGAATGTCCACGCACCCGTTGAATCTGATGATGGGTTAGCTATAGAGGCTGCTGCTGCTCCAGCAACAAGAGAGAGATTAGGCAGAGATCCAACTGTAGGCGCAGGCAAGACAGTGAGCACTGCTTGCACAGTATTGGATTGTCCATATTTGCCTGCGGGAGCTTGGGTTGCAGAGATCATGGTCTTGCCAGCTTTGATACCAACTAATACGCCATTAACAAGGCTTGCAATTGTTGGATCCGCTACTGAATAACTCCATGTACCGGTGGAGTTTGAGGTTGGGTTAGGGATAGAAACAACTTTGTCACCAACTCCAATTGTGATTGGAGCAAAGGTTGCGAGGGTTGGAACTAATCCAGCGACAGAGACGGTGAATGTTATTTTGCCAGCAAGGTAAGCACCAGCTGCTGCCTGACTTAGGGTGATTGTTGCAGTACCTGCATTGCCAAAAGCGAGAGATAGTCCATTAACAGAAGCGATTGTGGAATCTGACGAGCTCATCGTCCATGCACCAGAAGATGGTGATGTTGGCGGAGTAATAGTTCTAGCAGGATCTCCAACTACTTGGCTTAAGTTAGGTAGGACCGTATAGGTAGGGGCCACGTTGACGACGAGTGCAACCGTTTGTGGAGCAGATAAGCCGTAGTTTCCAGAAGCCTGCTGCGTTGCCGTGATCGTTGTTGTTCCGGCCTTTACTACCGTGAGGAGGTTTCCAGAGACGCTCGCAATTGTTGGATCGCCAACGCTAAAACTCCAAGCACCTGGTGAGTTCGATGTTGGGTTTGTGAGAGTGAGTGTATTTCCTACGATCGATCCAAGTGTGTAAGCAATTGACGCAAACGCTCCCACTGTAGGCGCAGCAGCCGTGACCGTAACTGTCATTGTTGCTCGTGCGCTGCTATAGCCATTTACAGGCGCTTGATAAGCGGTGATAGTTGCCTGACCGACGTTGAGTGGAGTCAGGGTTGATCCGGAAATGCTGGCGATGCTTGAATCAGATGAAGTGAATTGCCAGGTGCCACTACTTGTCGATGTTGGGCTTATGAGAGTGACCGAAGAGATGCTGTCTTTTGCAATCGTGATATCGGTAAAAGTTCCGACAATCGGCGTAATGGCGGTGATGGTTAAAGTAGTTGTGGCAGTAGTCGACTTCCAATTGCCTGTTGCATATTGGGTCGCATTAATCGCCACTGTGCCGGCATCATCGAGTGTCACTGTGGAGCCAGAGACGGTAGCGATTGGGTGTCCCGCAACTGAATTGTTACTCAGACTGTAGAACCAAGAGCCGTTTGAAGTTGATACCGGGGCTGGGATCGTGAATGTTCCAGCAGAGAGTGCAGCGTGAAGAGGTGCCCAGGCACCAATTACTGGAGTTCCTGGTTGGACAATCAGAACAGCCATTCGAAAATCGCTATTGAAACTTCCGGATGCTTGTTGAGTATAGGTAATCTGAGTTGAGCCAGCTTTGAGTAAGGTAAGAGTGAGCCCATTTACTGAAGCGATTGTTGGATCAGCTACTGAGATCACCCAAGTGCCGGGTGAGTTGGATGTTGGCGGGGTGAGCGTCACAGTTTTTTGATCAAGGCCAACTGTTGTCGTTTTAACTGTGCCTAGGCGTGTAGCCGTAGCGAAAGATGCTGGTGCCTGAGTAGCGACTAAGCCAATTGTAGAAATGACAATGGCGGCGCTGAAAATAATTCTTCTCATGCCGCCATTATCTTGCGCTCATCCCTCAAAGTGTGGGAGGTGAAGCGAGTTAATTCCTTATAACTTGATGATAACTAAATTAGAGCAGCTCCTCGAGATCATCGAGTACTGCAATGCGCTCGGCCTTGGTAGGGAGCTTGAAATAGACATGTCCTCGTGACCAATACCAGAACATTGGAATAAGTCCGATAGCGATTGAACCTAGTCCAATCCACTTGGTAGTGGTGTTGAGAGTAGGCAAAACCTTGAAGAACATAATGGTCATAAAGACGCCACCAAGCAGTGGCCACAGTCCCATGAACAAGAAATTCTTCGGCTTCTTCCACATTTCTTTGCGGAACAAGACCACGACAGCGTATGCAGAGAGCGCATAATAAATCGCGATTTGCAGGCCGATTGCTGAGATCGCATCGCCCATGATTGTGCCGATCGAGCCAATGAACTGTGATCCCACAAACAGGCCAAGTCCGACAACTGTCATGGTCAAAGTTGCAACAACAGGTGTCTGATACTTCTTATGAACGTGGCCAAGCTGGCTGATCAGAGTGCGATCGCGACCCATTGAGAAGAGTGTGCGAGTCACCTGAATGAGCTGGGTTTCGAGCGTCGCAACGGTTGAAAGAAGCACAGCAACAACAAGGAGCTTGCCGCCATTGCCCTTCCAGACTTCCTGGCCGAGTACTCCAAGAACGTTGGCTGCGTTATCGCTAACCTGCTTATTCGTAAGGACCATATTTGATCCCACCGTGAACACTTCAAATAGTAAGAATGTAATGATCATTCCGATGATTGCACCTTGGCCAGGAGTCTTCTTAGAACCCTTGGTTTCTTCGTTGAGGTTAGCTGTTACATCCCAGCCCCAATAGTAGAAAGCTGCAAGAAGTGCACCGGCGAAGAAGACTGACTTAGAGCCAAATGGATTAGACCATGCAAACCAATGCCATGAGAATGGATGAACTGGGTGGCTATGGAAGATTGCGAGAACTCCGAAAAGCAAGAGCAATCCGACTTCGATTGTTGACATGATGACCTGCACCTTTGCGGTGATTGTTACACCGAAAGCAACTGCTGCGACCATCAACAAGAAAAAGACTGTACCAAAGAGTGTTACCCAGCCCTTTGAATTCGAGAGGCTTTGAGAGAAAAGCCCTAAGAAAGATGAACCTGCCGGAAGTGTGGCTGCAACCATGAAGATGGAAGAGCAGACAATCAACGACCAACCTGCGATGTAGCCAAGTGCTGGATGCAGTCCGCGACGAACCCACGCATATGTTGCGCCTGAATTTGATTCTGTGCGGCCTAGATAATTAAAGGCAAAGACAATTCCAAACATTGCGATTCCGCAATAGAGAAGTGATGCTGGTCCAGCTAAACCAACTGCTGCTACTAAACCAGCCGTTGTTGCTGCGATTGAATAAGCGGGAGCAGATCCTGCAACGCCCATGACAGCAGACTCAAATAGACCCAAAACATTGGGTGCGAGTTTGTGTTCATTGTTTGCGTGCTTGTGGGAGCTTGCCATTAAAGGACCTCCGATTTGAGAGGGCATCCGAAGAGGCTAGGGGTGAACAGATACAGCGCGGACTTTACAACCTAGCTGCCACTCACAGCCATACATTGGGCAATAAATCTCGCCAAAGGTTCGTAGGTAAGTCC
>CAIKCJ010000010.1 GCA_903825945.1 uncultured Actinomycetes bacterium
AGGTTCAGGTCCTGCTGGCTTAACCACGGCAGTTGGTTTAGCGAGCCAGAAGGTCAATCATATTGTGATTACTAAGTACCAGTGGACAGCAAATACACCACGAGCTCACATCACCAATCAGGCAGCGATGGAGATCTTCCGCGATTTCGGGATCGAAGCTGATGTCAAGGAGAAGGCCACTGAACATAGCTTTATGGGTGATACCGTCTTCTGCACCAGTTTGATTGGGGAGGAGATTGGACGTATTCGTACTTGGGGAATTCATCCTCGCCGCGAAGCTGATTACGTCCTTTCTAGCCCCACACTAAACTGCGATATTCCGCAGGATCTACTAGAGCCAATTTTGCTCACACGGGCTGCAGAACAAGGTTCGAAGGTTCGCTTCAGCACTGAGTTCATCAGCTATGTCGAGGATGCAACTGGTGTGACAACAACAGTCCTGGATCGAGTATCAGGTGTGGAGTATCAGATCCGTAGCAAGTATTTAATTGGCGCCGATGGCGGGCGATCCAAGGTTGTCGAGCAGGCTGGACTTCCGATGGAAGGTCAGATGGATGTCGCTGGCTCGATGAATATCGTTTTCAAGGCCGATCTCACTAAGTTTGTAGCTCACCGTCCAAGTGTTCTTTACTGGGTCCTCCAGCCAGGTTCAACAATTGGTGGAATTGGTCTGGGCCTTGTTCGCATGGTGCGTCCTTGGAATGAATGGCTCATTGTCTGGGGCTACGACATTAGCAAGCCCGCACCGGAAGTAACTGATGAGATGGCAATCTCTGTTGTTCGCAATCTAGTTGGCGATCAAAGCCTAGAAGTGGAAATTACTTCAACTTCGGTCTGGGGAAACAACAAGATGTATGCCAAGGAATATAGCAAGGGGCGCGTCTTTGCAATGGGCGATGCCACCCACAGACATCCACCATCAAATGGTTTGGGCTCCAACACTTCAGTTCAAGATGCCTACAACTTGGCATGGAAGCTGGCATATGTTCTCAAAGGCAAAGCTGGCGAAGCGCTACTTAATTCATACACTGCAGAGCGAGCACCAGTGGGTAAGCAGATCGTGTTGCGTGCAAATAAGAGCATTGAAGAATTCGGGGCAATACTCGAGGCACTCGATGTTCTTGGCACAAATGATCCGGTAGTGATGCGCCGTAATATTGAAGCTCGTCGCGACAATACTCCAGAAGGTGCAAAGCGTCGTGATGATCTTCGCAAGGCGCTGGAACTTAAAGATTATGAGTTCAATGCACATGGCGTAGAAATGGGCCAGCGTTACGCATCTTCTGCAGTTGTTTCAGATGGAACACCAGAGCCTGCCTACACCCAGGATCCAGAGCTCTTTTATCACCCAACAACTTGGCCTGGGGCTCGTCTTCCTCACGTCTGGTTAGGTAAAGATGGCTACAAAGTGAGCACTAAAGATTTGGGTGGGCAGGGTCGCTTCGCACTCTTCACTGGAATTTCTGGAGGTGAATGGGAAAATGCTGCTAACGAAGTCTCTGCGGAGTTAGGTATAGAAATTGCGCCATACATCATTGGTCCGGGTCATACCTACACCGATCTCTATGACGACTGGGCTCGCATTCGCGAAGTAAGTGAAGCTGGTTGCGTGTTAGTTCGCCCCGATAACTTTGTCGGCTGGCGCAGCCACGATCTACCTAACGATCCGTACATAGCACTTCTTCAGACCATGAAGTCTTTACTGAGTTTGGTATAAATCTCATGACCGCATACATCGTCGATGCTGTTCGTACCCATGTTGGAAAATATGGGGGAGCGCTTGCTAATACTCGTGCGGATGACCTCGCGGCATCGACGATCTCTGCGTTACTGGAGAGAAATCAGGTATTTGGCTCCGATGTAGATGAAGTTATTTTGGGAGCAGCCAATCAATCAGGGGATGACAATCGCAATTTAGCTCGAATGGCACTACTTCTTGCCGGACTACCTGAAACTGTTCCTGGCTATACGGTTAATCGATTGTGTGCTTCCGGTCTTCAAGCGATCGCATCAGCGGCTGAGGCAATCACCTCGGGTAGAACAGATCTTGTTATCGCTGGCGGCGCCGAATCAATGACGAGGGCGCCATGGGTCACTGAGAAGCCAAGTAAGGCTTGGGCAAAGCCGGGACCAATGTTTGATACCGCGCTGGGTTGGCGATTTGTAAATCCAAAGATGGCAGAACATGACGCAGGCCGGTCAGTACTTTCCTTGGGTGAGGCGACCGAGCGCTTAGCGCAAGAGCATGGGATCACTCGCCAGGATTCCGATGCCTGGTCGGTGCGATCTCACCAGCGGGCTACAGCTGCATGGAAATCTGGATTCTTCTCGGACGCTATAATTCATGTACCTGGAGGTGAATCACTTTCCATGGATGAGACGGTGCGCGAATCGACTAATTCAGATGCACTAGCAAATCTCAAGGCATCTTTCTCCAATGAAGGAATCATTACTGCTGGCAGCGCCTCGCCATTATCTGATGGCGCAAGTGCAGTAATGGTAGTTTCTGAAATAGCCTTAAAGAAATTTAACCTCATACCCCGTGCAGAGATTATTGGCTTTGATGCAGCAGGTGTACTTCCTTATCAATTTGGATTTGGTCCAGTACCTGCAACGCAAAAATTATTAACTCGGCTGGGAATGAAGATTGCCGATCTTCATGCCGTTGAAATCAATGAAGCTTTCTCCGCTCAGGTCTTAGTGTGCATTCGCGCACTAGGTTTAGATGAGAGCATTGTGAATAACCGCGGCGGAGCTATCGCTTTAGGACATCCGTTGGGGTCATCGGGCAGTCGCCTTATTGGTACCTTGCTCAACCGAATGGAGTCCGACGATCAAGAGATCGGCCTGGCAACACTCTGTATTGGCGTTGGTCAGGGTGCATCGATGGTGATTAAGCGAGTTTAGACTCTCACGGCACTGCTGCTGATTTCCTGTAAAGTATGGCCACTATGGCTCACTATGTCCTGACCGATTTGCGCTATGGGGATCTCACCAAGTCAGCTTTGGGTTACAACTATGTTGCAACCTCTGTCTATGGAATGACCGACTGGATTAATGCTCACCCTGCCCTAGTACAGGGTGTGGTTAATGCAATGTAC
>CAIKCJ010000011.1 GCA_903825945.1 uncultured Actinomycetes bacterium
CAATAGCCGAACCAGTGTACGGAGCCAGATATTTGAAGCCTGCTGGATCTGATGCGGGTGAAGCAACGATTGTTGTGTACTCCATTGCGCCAGCTTCTTCCAAAGCTCCCTTAACAGAGGCGATGGTTGAACCTTTCTGGCCAATAGCTACGTAGATGCACTTAACCTGCTTCTTTGGATCGCCACTCTTCCAGTTTTCTTTCTGGTTGATGATGGTATCGATCGCAATGGCGGTCTTACCTGTCTGGCGGTCACCGATGATCAACTGACGCTGTCCGCGACCAATAGCTGTCATAGAGTCGATGGCCTTGATACCTGTCTGCATTGGCTCTTTAACAGGTTGGCGTTGAACTACTGATGGAGCTTGGAGCTCAAGAGCACGCATGCCCTCTGCCTTGATCTCGCCCTTACCGTCGATTGGACGACCAAGTGGGTCAACAACGCGACCGAGGAAGCCATCGCCGACTGGGACAGAGAGGATCTCGCCAGTACGACGTACTGAGGTTCCTTCTTCAATTCCAGTGAATTCTCCGAGGATAACAACACCGATCTCGCGAACATCGAGGTTCAGCGCCAATCCGAGTGTTCCATTTTCGAACTTAAGAAGTTCGTTGGTCATTGTCGATGGAAGACCTTCCACGCGCGCAATACCATCGCCAGCTTCGATAACTGTTCCGACTTCATCGCGGACAGCAGCGCTTGGCGTGTATGCAGCTACATACTTTGCCAACGCATCGCGAATTTCTTCGGGACGGATCGTAAGTTCGGCCATCTTTATCTCCTCTAACTAGATACTTCTAGGTAAATCGTGAAATCTAAAAGTGCTCTCTGGGCTGCCTTAGACAGCTAGAGCGCGTCCTGCTTCTGCTACACGGGTACTGATGGTGCCATCGATCATCTCATCCTTGAAGCGAATGGAAAGTCCGCCAAGGACAGTTGGGTCGATTTCAACATTGAGGTGGACAGGTTGGCCCATCTGCTTTGTAAGCAGTGCAACCAGCTTCTCGGTCTGTGCGGTTGAGAGCTCAGAACGTGAGCGAACCACGGCAATCGCACGATTACGGCGGGCTGCAACGCACTGAATATAAAGATCAATCACAAGTTCGATGTTGCGCCCATTGAGCGCGTTTACCAACTCTGTGACCAAGCGAAGCGTCGAAGGCGCAACCTTATTTCCAAGGAGCGCTGAAAGAAGTTCGCTCTTGTGGGCCGCTTCAACGTTGTTGATTGAGACAGCGCCACGAAGGTCGGTGTTCTGTTCGAGAAGGGTCTCAAACGCAAAGAGTTCTTCTTGTAGGCGATCGAGAGTGTTGTCAGCATTTGCAGCTGTTGCCTCTGACTCGATAGCTAACTGTTCCACTGCACTAGCTACATCAACCGGTGAAGACCAGCGAAGTGAAACAGCAGCTTCAAGAAGTGCGATTGTGCTCTTTGATACTGACTTTTCGAAGAGATCAGCGATCAAAGCGCTCTTGGACGCTGCATCACGTGAAGGGTCAGTGAATGCGCGACGCAAGCCAATCGATGAATTAAGCGAAGCGAGAACGAGGAAGAGATCATGGGAAATGGCGGTGCAGTCAGCAGATGAGACTCCCTTGAGCTGCTCATCTAATGTGCCACGAAGGCTCGCCAACGATTGACGACTTTTTCCACCAAGTGCGATCACTTTTCGCTCTTCTCCAAATCAGCTAGGAAGCGGTCAACGATGCCTGACTGACGTACTTGATCGTCAAGGGCTTCGCCAACAATCTTCGATGCAAGCTCTGTAGCAAGTGAGCCAACTTCATGACGCAACGAAGCGACAGCTTGTTGACGCTCAGCTTCAATAGATGCACGAGCCGCAGTTGTGATGCGGTTTGCTTCTTCTTGAGCCTTGCTGCGGAGGTCTTCAATAATTGCTGAACCTTGGACACGAGCTTCTTCACGGATAGCTTGTGCTTCTGCACGAGCTTCGCTGAGTTGGGCTGTGTAAGCAGCGAGTGCTGCCTCTGCTTCCTTCTGTGCGAACTCAGCTTTTTCAATTCCGCCTTCAATAGCTGCAGTACGCGCTGCATATGCCTTTTCAAAAGCAGGAACTGCTTTAACTTTGAGAAGGATGAAGAGGATTGAGAAAGCGATGAGACCGACGATGATTTCGGCAACGCTTGGAACAACAGGGCTTGGAGCGTCCTTATAGACGGTCGCAGCCTTAAGTAATAATTGGGAGGTCATTTATATTCCGCTCTTTCTCGAGAGAGGTAATCCTTACTTGAGAACGAAAGCTAGAACGAGACCGAAAATTGCTAGAGCTTCAGCAAGAGCGAATCCAAGGAATGCGATTGGCTGCAAGATGCTGCGAGCTTCTGGTTGGCGAGCTACGCCATTGATGTAGGCAGCGAAAATAAGTCCTGTTGCTGTACCAGGACCGATGGTCGAAAGACCAAAGCCCACGATGCTGAGTGTGCCTTTCATGTTACTTCCCTTCAACTATTGACCGAGCCGGTGCTTGGCCAAACCTTTATGCCTCTCGAGTGAGAGGGTCGTGCTTATCTGGGTTAGTGCTCGTCGGCGAGTGCACCGGCGATATACAGAGCCGCAAGGAGCGTAAAGATGTACGCCTGCAGGGCTTCGATACCCATTTCGAAGAAGCTCAATCCGATTGCTAGACCGAATGAAAGAACAGCGAACGCCTTCACAAATGCTGCGCTCTTAAGCATGTACTCGCCACCAAGGGTGAAGAGGAGCAGAAGCAAGTGACCTGCGAACATATTTCCGAAAAGACGCATTGCGAGAGTCAATGGACGAACCGCAAAGTAGGTAAGAAATTCAACTGGAGCCAAGATGATGTAAATCGGCTTTGGTACACCTGGCATAAAGCACATCTCTTTGAGATAGCGGCCAAGGCCCTTCTTCTTAATCGCTACCCAGTGATAGACGATGTATACGAAGATGGTGATCGAGACTGGAAAACCAATGTGAGACATTGTTGGGAATTGCATGAATGGCACAACGCCGAACAAGTTATTGGTCAAAATAAAGGTAAAGATCGCAAAGAGGAATGGGGTGAAGCGCTGGAACTCTTCTCCAATTACATCTTGACCAATTCCGTTGCGAACAAAGCCATAGACCGCTTCGCCAGCAAATTGGAGGCGAGATGGAACTACTGCTGATTTACGAGCTGAAAGTGTGAAAAAGGCTGTGATGATGATGACCGAGAAGAGGAGCAACATGACTGGCTTGGTGGCAACAATCGAGCTTCCAAAGGATGGGTTGTAAAAAAAGTCACTGCTGCTAGGAGGCACAAAGCCTGGCTGAGCCATACTCAACGTTTGATGTAGCGCGAGCGACAAGAGGCAACTCCATTACGTTCATCGGTGGCTCGCGAGGGAACGGGCCGTGAGGGTTGAAGACGCCTTACCTTAAAGGTAAGAGGGGATTACTAGCAAACTATTTGGGCGAAAAAGCGGGGCAAAAATAGTGACTTTCGCCTACTTTTTTAGGCGCGGATCAGGCTTGTTGAGATCGTCCCGGATGAAGCGGATCCAGATGAGATAGAAGCCGGTACCCATGCCGAGGAGCAATCCGATAAGCGTCCAATAGCCGGTTTTGAGGAAATGGTCAGCTGCAAAGCCACAGCCTCCCCAAAATCCCAATCCGGCGATCAGGTACGAGGTGATGGTCCAGAAAGCTCCATCATCGGGAGTGCCGCCAGCCATCTGCGCGTCAGTTCTTTTTCTCGGGGGTTTTTGCGGGAAGCGGCATCTGCATGCGCAACTTAAAGAAGGCGCGGACTTCCCCACTGAGCCACGCAACGATGACCGCAATGGCAACAGCACCAAAGCAGGTGCGATTAAGGGTTGTAGCGCTCACATTAATAAGTACCAATAAGAATATGGCTCCAAGAAGAACGATCTTCACAAAGTACGAGAGCATTGCAAGAACCATGACCGTTGTTGGATCCATCGTTCGCGATGCCTTAGAGACCATTAAATGCACAGCGAAGAAAATGATGACTACTACCTGCGCAAGCAGAGCACCATAAAAGCCCGATAAGCCTTTAGTGATTGAAGATGCGATCAGGCCAACGACTCCAACGACAAGAGCTGGAATAGCAGCACCCTTACCAAGTTGGGCTTCTGTCGATGTGCCGCCGACTAGATTGCTCACGATTAGTCACGACCAAATCGGAGCCATGCAAGATAAAGCGATGAGCTAAGTCCAAGCACTAATCCACCAATGATGAAGTAATGGTGCTTACCAACCCAGTGATCAATTCCGTATCCGATTGCGCCCCAAACAACCAAGCCTGCTACCAGGTAAGCCAAGATCGACCATAGTGCGCGTTCGTTATTACGTTGCTGCGTCATGAGGTAGAGGATACGCCAAGGAGATGCTCGCGCCTATTCCGACGGGTATTAAAAATAAGCAGAAGCGAGAGCGCTCCGATAAATACTGCGAGCAAGAAAGCCACCCATAGTGGTTCAAATGCAGCCACAACCGTGGGCGCCGCAAACATCACAGTCCACAGATAGAGAATGAAGGTAGCCCGACGCTGTGAATTTCCCATGCGCAAGAGGCGATGATGTAGGTGCTCGCGGTCTGCCGAGAAGGGTGATCTTCCGGCCCGAAGTCGCCTAACGATCGCCATCCCTAGATCGAGCAACGGGATTCCAAGGATCGTGAATGGCAGTAGCAATGGAACCAGCGTAGATCGCTGACTTTGATTAGATATCGCGTTGATATCAATCTGGCCTGTCAGAGTAATTGCAGATGCTGCGAGAAGAAGGCCAAGAAGCATTGCCCCCGAATCCCCCATAAAAATCTTTGCGGGATAAAAATTATGAACCAAAAATCCTAAACACATTCCGATCACCATCACCGTAATAAGCGATGGCGCACCTGCTCTATTGAATCCGTTGCTAACAGCTAAAACGTATGAGAAAACAAAGAAGGCACTGGCACAAATTGCAACAATGCCTGTGGCTAAACCATCGAGTCCATCAACAAAATTAACCGCGTTGATGACAAGCATGACAAAGACAACAGTGATCAGCTGTCCAATATTTGGCGGCAGGGTATAAATGCCATTGATCGGAAGCCAGAGAATTTGAACTCCATGAAGCAACAGAATTCCAGCGGCCAAAGCTTGTCCCGCAAACTTTGTCACAGCATCGAGATCGAAGCGATCATCAAGGGCTCCGAGCAACATGACAAAAGTTCCGGCTTCAAAAATTCCTAGAGTCTCACCTGTCATTCCAGAATTAATAAGTGGGAGATGTCCGACAATCAAAAATGTAATCGCCATCGATAACCACATCGCGATTCCACCCCAGCGAGGAGTGATTGCTGTATGAACATCGCGCGAGCGCAATTGAACAAAAGCGCCAGACTTCAGTGCAACGCCTCTGATCAGCGGCGTCAAGAAGTAACAAATAATTGCAGCAAGGCAACCGGTTACTAAATAATCGCGCATCTATAAATGTGTATTCACGAACGAGTTAGCGTGGATAGACAGGGAATTGCGCAGTAAGCGCACGTACATCAGCTGCAATCGCAGCGGCCTTTGCAGGCTCGCCGCCATCTTTGATGGCTCGAGCAATAAGTGATGCGATCTGCTTCATCTCATTTACTCCCATGCCCTGAGTAGTTGTGGCGGCTGAACCTACGCGGATACCGCTTGTTACAGCTGGAGTCTCTGGATCGTAAGGAATAGCGTTCTTATTAAGGGTAATTCCAGAGAGTCCGCAACGCTCATCAGCAACCTTGCCGGTGACTCCGGTAGAACGAATATCCATAAGCGCAAGGTGGGTTTGTGTACCGCCAGAGACAGCGCGCATTCCTTCAGCCTCGAGTCCAGCTGCAAGGGCCTGAGCATTAACGATGACCTGCTTGGCATAATCTTGGTATGCAATCTCCGACGCTTCTTTAAGTGCAATCGCCTTTCCAGCTACTGCGCTCATGATTGGACCGCCCTGGATTCCAGGGAAGACGGCCTTGTCGATTGCAGCAGCGTGCTCTGCCTTAGAGAGGATCATGCCGCCACGAGGACCACGAAGAACTTTGTGTGTTGTAAATGAGACAACATCTGCATATGGGACTGGTGAAGGAATTGCCTTACCGGCGACTAGACCGATGAAGTGTGCTGCATCGACCCACATGATTGCGCCAACTTCGTCACAGATCGCACGGACCTTCTCGAAATCGATCAAGCTTGGGTATGCAGTAGCGCCAGTGCAGATCATTTTAGGCTTGTTGGCGATTGCAAGATCGCGCAGCTCGTCATAATCGATTAATTCGTTATCGGCGCGCACACCATAGGAAACGATGTTGAACCACTTGCCGGAGAAATTGACCTTAGAACCGTGTGTGAGGTGACCACCATGTGGAAGTGACATCGCAAGCACGGTATCGCCAGGCTTAGTAAAGGCCTGATAGACAGCGATGTTCGCACTTGCACCTGAATGAGGCTGCAAATTTGCGTGCTCTGCGCCAAAGAGCGCCTTTGCGCGCTCGATGCCAATGACTTCAACTTTATCTACCTCTTCACAGCCGCCGTAGTAGCGCTTGCCTGGATAGCCTTCGGCATACTTGTTTGAGAGAGTTGATCCGAGCGCAGTCAGAACCGCTGGGGAGGTGAAGTTCTCACTGGCGATCAATTGCAAGCCATGGCGCTGGCGCTCTAACTCCGTCAGGAGCAGAGCTGCAATATCTGGGTCTTGCTCTGTGAGAGCTGTGAAATCAGGGCCGAAGAAAGTATCACTCATGGGCCAACCTTATTATGGCCAGAGCCCGTTTGCTGCACCCGCCGAGTTGGGCAGGTTGCGCTATTACTGAGCCAGTACCACGCTGGGCAGTACCGCCTGGAGTTGCTCGAGTGAGATCGCCCCGGCACGCACCAGCTCAATGCCGCCTTCGCCGCCAATAATCGCTCTGCGAAGCACGGTTGAGACCGCTCCCTCAGGAAGGGTTCCTTCATCAACGCAGACGCCAACTTGGGATAAGAGCGCGGGCACCGAATTGAGTTCACGCGATGGGCCACTGCCAAGGACTGACGCGCTCGCTGCAGCTAGTGGGCCACTTCTCTTAAGCAGCTCGGCGATGAATTCACGATTTGGAATGCGAAGCGCAAATTCACCCAAGGTTCGATCATCTCCTAGATTCCAATTCAATCCAGAGTGCGGGGCCAACTGCATGGTCAGCAGACCTGGCCAAAATTTTTCTGCGAGCAACTGCCATTCGGAATCGAAGTCCCCGGCAACGCCACTTACGGCACTCACGTTACCTACCAACACTTGGGCTGAAGTGCCTGGCTTGTCGCCACGGAGTGTGTGGATCCGCTCAACTGCAGTTGGATTAAAGGCATCGCATAGGTACATGTACGCATGTTCGGCGGCAACAACGACAACCTCGCCTTGCAGGATTGAAACCAATGTTCGATCAATCGCAGCTGCAAGGACCGCGTTATTGAGATCAATGATTTCGCTCATAGCGCACCCAGTAATTCATCGACCTTCTTCTTAACATCGCTGTCCACCATCGCATGAATAATGGTTCCCTCTTCAGAATAATCTTCTGAGAGAATCTCACCACGGTTATGAATGGTTGAGACAAGGTCTCCTCGACTAAAAGGAATCGTGACACGAATTTCTACTCGTGGACGCGGCAGCGCACTTTCAATTGCTTTCTGAAGTGTTTCCATTCCAAAGCCAGTGCGCGCTGAGAATGCATAGGAATTAGATTCCTCGCGAAGTATCTGCATCAGCACTTCTGGTGCAGCAATATCCGCCTTATTGATAGCGATGATCTCGGCAATATCGCCCCCACCGAGTTCATTGATGACTTGGCGCACTGCCGTAATCTGGCCACGAGGATCAGGATCAGAACCATCGACTACATGAACGATCACATCTGCAGCGGCAACTTCTTCAAGCGTAGATTTAAAGGCTTCGACTAATTGATGGGGAAGGTGGCGCACAAAACCGACCGTGTCGGCCAAGGTATAGACGCGCCCATCACTTGCGGTGACTTTACGAACGGTTGGATCAAGTGTTGCGAAGAGAGCATTCTCCACCAAAACGCCTGCCCCAGTCATGCGATTCATCAGGGAAGACTTTCCTGCATTGGTATAGCCGGCGATTGCCACGGCTGGAATATTATTTTTGGTGCGCTCTTGTCGCTTTGTATCGCGCGCGACCTTCATCTCTTTAATCTCTTTGCGTAGCTTTGCCATCTTGTCATTAATGCGACGGCGATCGGTTTCGATCTTGGTTTCGCCAGGACCTCGCCCACCGATTCCACCGGCCTGGCGAGAAAGTGAATCACCCCAACCACGAAGGCGAGGCAACATATAACTCATTTGCGCTAACTCAACTTGCGCTTTACCTTCGCGTGATTTTGCGTGTTGGGCAAAAATATCCAAGATGAGCGCGGTGCGATCAATAACTTTAACTTTGAGTTTTGACTCGAGGGATCGCAATTGAGCAGGAGAAAGTTCACCGTCACAGACAACAGTGTCGGCGCCAGTAGCGATGACAGATTGCTTTACTTCCTCAACTTTTCCAGAACCGATATACGTAGATGGATCAGCGCGATCACGACGCTGGATAAAACCTTCCATCACCTGCGAGCCTGCAGTTTCGGCAAGAGCTGCTAACTCCTTCATGGAGTTTTCTACTTCTGTTGCGGTTCCTTGGGTCCATACTCCTACCAAAACCACTTTTTCTAGGCGAAGCTGGCGATATTCCGCATCGTTTACATCTTGAAGTTCAGTTGATAGCCCAGATACTCGGCGCAGGGCCTGACGGTCCTGCAGCTCTTGCTGATTGGCCTCATCAAATTCATGTGAACCATTTTCCGCGTCATACTCTGCGGCGGCTATTGCGCTCTCACGCAGGAGTTGATCAATATCTAAATTGAGCGGTTCTTGCTCGTTATCGCGACCGTTGGGGCTCTGCTCCTGAGGTGTCACAGATATGCATCCAGCTCTACATCATTGAGAATAACTGCAGGTCCAATAAGCGTTGCGTTGTTGTGGCCATCTGTCTCAACAACTAAGCGTCCACCCGGAGGATTAATCACCCATCGTGATGGAAGTTTGGCGCCTTTTTTGATGGTTGCAGCAAGTGCTACCGCGCATGTGCCTGTTCCACACGATTGAGTCTCCCCCACGCCACGTTCATAGACGCGCATAGCAAGTTCGCCATTTTCCAAAAATTGTACGAATTCCACATTCACGCCATCTGGGTAATCTCCATCTACCTCAGGCGCATTTTTTAAATCACCTACGCTTGCAAGCTCATCGACAAAGACAACTGCATGTGGATTGCCCACGCTAATGTGAATCGCCGGCCAACTCTGATCGCCGATAGTCACTGTTACATCATCATAAATTTCTTCGACGTGCCCCATATTCACAGAAATATCATCGTGAGCAGGAACAGCTAAGTACTTGATCCCGGCGCGAGTATTAATTGGGAAGATTCCTTCTGGCTGATACCCGCGTTCGATGAGATAACGAGCCATGACGCGAATACCGTTGCCGCACATCTCTGCAATAGATCCATCTTGATTGCGGTAATCCATGAACCACTTGTTATCGCGTTTGACGATGCGGATCAAGCCATCGGAGCCGATTCCACTCTCGCGATTACAGATGCGCGCAATCTGCTGCGCATTGAGCTCGTGTTCATCTGTCGGGTCATAGAGAATCACAAAATCATTGTGCGTCCCGTGTCCATAGCTACCGAGCACTTATTGGGCATCCTTCATAGTTTTGAGGATAGCGCGTTCTACCAACTCAAGGCGAGCCGAGTGATCAAGATCGGGAGAAATCCAGGTAATTCGTGGATCGCGGGTAAACCAGGTCTCTTGGCGACGCGCATACTGGCGCGTTCCAAGCTTGGTGAGATCTTTAGCCTGGCTCTCAGTGATGTTCCCCTGAGCCATTGCAATAATCTGTGAATATCCCAGGGCTGCACGTGCAGTTTTACCTTCCAGCAAACCTGCCTTCACTAGTTCAGCGACTTCTCTGACAAATCCTTTTTCCCACATCAACTCGACACGGCGATCGATGCGTTCATCCAGCCGCGAGCGATCAAGAGCTAATCCAAATTGTTGCGCTTGGGGATAGCGTGTTGAATCTTCACGTGGCAAGTTGGCAGTGAAAGGTTTCCCGGTGATCTCAATGACCTCTAGCGCGCGCACAACTCGACGAATATTTTCTTTTGGAATTGCAACCGCAGCAGCGGGATCGAGAGATGCCAGGCGTTGATGCATGGCATCTCCCCCAATGTGCTCAGCCTCTTGGGTCAAGCGATCTCTCACTTCTGGATCAGTCTCCGGAAAATTGAGATCATCTAAAAGTGCTTTGATGTAAAAACCTGTTCCACCCACAACAATTGCAGGGATATTTGCTGCAAGGAGTTCGTCCACCTTTGCTCGCGCCAACTCTTGATACCACGCGACAGTCACATCCGTAGAGACATCAACAACATCCAAGAGATGGTGTGCTATGCCACCACGTTCAGCCTGAGATAGTTTGGCAGTTCCGATATCCATGCCTCTGTAAAGTTGCATGGAATCAGCGTTGACTATCTCGCCGCCGATTTTTTGAGCAAGACTTACTGCCAGATCACTTTTGCCAGTTGCTGTTGCACCAGCGATGACAATAAGTGTCATGAGCCGCTCAGAATTTTTAGTGCTGCCAGTGTCGGCATTCCGAGCATCAAAGGTTGTGGACCGCTCTCTTTTACTCGAGCGTCATATGCATCTCCGCCTCGAGTTGGCCGAATAGATTGCAGTGATCCGACCATGAAATTCGGTGAAGCGCTATCGATGACCACGGTTGCAATATCTCCAGGGCGAATGTTCTCGGCCTCGAAATGAACTAAGCGGAAATCCGGGGTGCGACCATTAAGTCTGGCGCGGGATTGATCATGACGACCATCATGATCGCTCGCCAAAACCTCATATGAGTTACCGACGCTAGCTTCGTTGATAGATCCAGAGATCTCTTGCTGGAGTTTATGCAGCTCTTGATAACGCGCGGCAACAACATCGGCAGCGACCTGATCAGGCATTGTTGCAGCAGGTGTTCCGGGACGCTTTGAGTACTGGAATGTGTAGGCAGCTGTAAATCGCGCTCTTTTGACTACATCGAGAGTTCCCTGGAAATCCTCATCGCTCTCCCCGGGGAAGCCAACGATGATGTCGGTTGTAATTCCAGCGTCGGGTATGGCGCTTCGAACTTTTTCAATAATGCCCAAATAGCGGTCGGTTCGGTAGGAACGACGCATAGCTTGCAAAACTTTATCGGAACCAGATTGAAGCGGCATATGAAGGTGTGGCATAACTTTAGGTGAGCTAGCCATTGCCTCGATAACATCATCAGTAAAATCTCGTGGGTGTGGTGACATGAATCGGATTCGCTCGAGTCCATCAACCTTTGCACATTCGCGTAGCAGCGTTGCGAATGCCCCGCGGTCTCCAAAGCCGACTCCATACGCGTTAACGTTTTGGCCAAGGAGAGTTACTTCGACAACACCCTGCTCTGCTACTGCGCGAACTTCGCGTAGCACTTCTTCCATCGGGCGGTCTTTTTCAATTCCGCGAAGCGAGGGAACAATGCAGAAGGTGCAGGTGTTGTTGCAACCGACCGAGACTGAGACCCAAGCACTGAAAGCAGAATGACGCTTTACGGGAAGGGTTGAGGGAAAATGTTCGAGCGATTCCTTTATTTCGACTTGAGATTCTTCTTCAATTCGAGCTCGTTCAAGCAAAGCTGGAAGTGAGCCGACGTTGTGGGTTCCGAAAACCACATCTACATATGGCGCGCGCTTGATAATGGCATCTTGATCTTTCTGGGCCATGCAACCACCGACAGCAATTTGAAAGCCCGGGTTAGCTTTCTTCAGTGGTGCCAGGAAGCTGAGATTTCCGTAGAGCTTGTTATCCGCATTTTCGCGAACTGCGCAGGTATTAAATACAACGAGGTCTGGCTGAGAATCAGCTAACGCTGGTAGATATCCGGCTTCAAGCAATAATCCCGAGATACGTTCGGAGTCATGCACGTTCATCTGGCAGCCGTATGTTTCGACTACAAAGGTGCGTGCGCTCATCCCCTAATCTTAGGAGGTTTAGGAAGCGAGAAGTTCCTTCATAATTCGTTGGGTGAGGCCATGGCCAAAGCCCTTGCGCGCGAGCACCGAATGAACTCGGCGGTAGACCACCTCTTCATCGAGGTGAGCGCATGATCGATATTTACGTTCAGCCAACTCGTAGGCCATCTGGTATTCGGCATCCTCGTCGATCTCTTCGATGACTTCATCGATGAACTCTTGTGGAACACCCTTGGCCCGCAACTCTTGGGCAATCGAGCGCTTACTTAACTTTTTCTGGCGCTGACGAGATTCCGACCAGATACGTGCGAATTCAAGATCGTTGAGCAGCCCTTGCAGCTCCAGGTTATCTAAGACGGAGGCAGCGACCTCTGGGTCGCTGCCTCGCTTAAGTAGGTGTGCCTCTAACTCTGCGCGACTCTTAGCGCGTGGAGCAAGCGCATAGAGCGCTATATCCATGCAATCGCCATATGAGAGAACTTTAGGTTCACTAATGTCGAGAGAGTCGGCATTTCTCATCTCTTAGAAATCAACCTCTGCAGCAGCTGCGTCAATTGCGGCAACGAGTTCAGGGTCAACCTGTTCATTGATTGCAACTGGTGTGAAGTGTTCGCGGATCTTCTGCTCGATCTCATTTGCGAGATCTGGGTTGTCGATCAAGAAGTTACGAGAGTTCTCTTTACCTTGGCCCAGTTGATCGCCCTCGTAGGTATACCAAGCACCTGATTTCTTCACAGCGCCGACATCAACACCCATGTCGATGAGTGAGCCTTCGCGTGAGATTCCCGTGCCATAAATAATGTCGAACTCTGCTTGCTTGAATGGTGGAGCCATCTTGTTCTTCACAACTTTGACGCGAGTACGGTTACCGACCGCATCTTGGCCATCCTTCAGTGTTTCGATACGACGAACATCCATGCGGACCGATGCGTAGAACTTGAGCGCCTTACCACCGGTTGTTGTTTCAGGAGTTCCGAAGAAGACACCGATCTTTTCACGCAGCTGGTTGATAAAGATTGCTGTTGTATTTGACTGATGAAGTGCGCCAGTCATTTTGCGAAGCGCTTGAGACATTAAACGAGCCTGAAGACCCATATGAGAATCGCCCATCTCGCCTTCAATTTCGGCACGAGGAACGAGGGCAGCAACTGAGTCAACGACGATGATGTCGAGTGCGCCAGAACGAACCAACATATCCATGATCTCAAGAGCTTGCTCACCTGTATCTGGTTGAGAAACAAGGAGTGCATCAATATCTACGCCAAGCTTCTTCGCATACTCTGGATCGAGTGCATGCTCAGCATCGATGAAGGCTGCAATGCCGCCAGCGCGTTGTGCGTTAGCAATCGCGTGGAGTGCAACTGTGGTCTTACCTGAAGATTCAGGTCCATAAATTTCTACGATACGGCCTCGTGGCAATCCGCCGATTCCGAGTGCGATATCCAATGCGATCGAACCAGTAGGGATAACTTCCTGAACTACTGCCCCGCGATCGCTCATCTTCATAACTGAGCCCTTACCGAACTGACGCTCAATCTGGGCTAATGCGGTATCAAGGGCTTTGGAACGATCAAGTGACTGCTTCTCAGCAGCTTTATCTGTTGCCATTTTTATTACCTTTCTTTCTTTAACTCAGATGAGTTCATCTGTACGGTCCAGAAGGTACGGAAGACCACTGACGGCGACAGGCTTGCTGTCGCGGAAATGTGGAACCGCTCTGGTTGGGTATAAGTAGTTTACCGAACATCTGTTCGAATGGCGATTGCAGTTAGAGCGACACGCCGAGGAGTTCACGGTGCCGGGCGCCGGCGGCCTCGATCTAGGTGGGTCACCCGCTGCTCCCCCGACCTTGTTGCGAGAAGCGCCGGGTCGTACCCGAATTTCGAGCAGGAGTGAACTGCTCATGAGCGAAATTTTTAACGGTACCTAGCGGGCATCTCGGGATTGTGAGCAACGATCGCCCTCCAAATATCGCCAATCTCCATATCGCTGGCGAGCGCCTCATTGACCGTGCGTCCGCCAAGTTCGGCATGGACAATATCGCGTGAGTAGGTATCTGGGTCGCTAAAGTAATCATTGATGCGCGAGCGCAATTCTGTGATTCGCATAATGGTTGCACTTTAACCTACGCCGGACTCAACGGGAGATTGTTATGTTTGAACGACTCGGTCACTTTATATTTCGCAATCGCAAGCGCGTTTTGGCGCTCTCAATTCTCACCGTAATTCTCGCGGGCGGCGTTGGCTCCCTCGTCTTTCCGAAACTGAGCAGTGGCGGGTACTCCGATCCAAAGAGTGACTCTGCGCGAGCTGATTCTTTCGTGACAAATACATTCCACATTAAAGATCCAGCCCTCTCACTGGTGATCGATACACATAGTCGACTACTCAACGATCCTGGGGTGATCAGCGATGAAGCATCGCTTGAAAAGAGCATCGCTGGAATGGCCACGGTGACAAAAACTCTTTCATACTGGAGCGCTGGCGATGCACCATCTCTAGCAAGTCGCGATGCCCACGCTGGCTATCTCTTGGTCTACACCTCGGCCGCAGACCCAACGACATCTACCGATTTAGCCTCGAGCATCCAGAAGCAATACGACGGAACCTATAAATCACTGCGCGTGTATGTCGGTGGTGGGTCCACTATTTACAACGCAATCAGCACGAAAATTAAAAAGGATCTAGGGGTGGCTGAAGCGATCTCGATTCCCCTTACATTTCTATTTCTACTCTTTATCTTCGGTGGTTTGATCTCATCGGCCATGCCGCTTGTCGTAGGTGTGAGCGCGATCTTGGGCACCTTCTTTATTCTTTACTTGATCAGCCTCTTTACTGGCGTCAGCATTTTTGCTCTCAATCTCACGACAGGCATGGGTCTGGGGCTTGGTATCGATTATTCGCTTCTCATTGTCAATAGATTTCGTGAGGAGCTACATGCGGGAAATTCGGTGGAAGAGTCCATCGTTCAGACGGTTGCAACAGCTGGACGCACGGTTTTCTTCTCTGGCATCACAGTGCTTGTGACGCTCGCATCTCTACTTTTCTTCCCTCTGATGTTCCTAAGATCCTTTGGGTATGCAGGTGTGGCAGTTGTCGCAATGGCTGTACTGGGAGCGCTTATTCCATTGCCAGCTGTGCTCGCGATATTAGGGACTCGAATTGATTCGATGGTTGTTCGCAAAAGCGCAATCACGCCAAAGTCAGATGGTCGATGGTCGACAACCGCTCGCTTTGTGATGAAGCGTCCAGTCGCAATAGTTCTTGGCTGCTTAATAATTCTCGGGGTCTTTGCGGCGCCACTTAAAGATATCGCCTTCTCGCAAGTAGATAGTCGAGCACTTCCAGCAAGCAATATTGCTGCGATTGCAGATGCCCAAAGCCTTGCTCGCTTTTCTAGTCAGGAATCGACTCCTATCCATCTCATCATTCCTCACACAACATCCAACGCAACATCTATCCCTGCATATCTGGCAGCAGTGGCGAAGGTTCCAAACGTTGTTGGTATCGGTCAACAGAGCATCAGCAATGGATACGTCAGTGTTGATGTCTACGACAAAGTTGGTGCCCGCACCAATGCAGCCCAGAAAATGATCACAGCGATACGTACGCTGCCCGCTCCAGCGGGAACTCTTGTAGGTGGCGCTGCCGCCGATTACACGGACACGCAAGCTGGGATCGCAAAGACGCTACCGCTTGCATTTGGTTGGATTGCGCTGAGCGTTTTGATTCTTCTCTTCCTCTTCACCGGCTCGATTATCTTGCCCATTAAGGCAGTACTTCTCAATATTGTTTCGCTCTCTGCCAGCTTGGGACTTGTTACATGGATCTTTATTGATGGTCACATGACATGGCTCGTAGGTAAGTTCACTAACGTCGGCTCACTCGATACCGGAATGGTGATCTTGACGGCGTTGGTTACCTTTGCGCTCTCTATGGACTATGAACTCTTTCTGCTTTCGCGCATTAAAGAAGAGCACGAAGCTGGCCACAGCAATGTGGAATCGGTTGCTACCGGACTCCAGCGATCTGCGCGCATTATTACCGCAGCCGCGCTTTTGCTAGCGGTGGTATTCGCGGCCTTTATTACCAGTGGCGTCACAAGCATCAAGGTTCTTGGTTTGGGTGTTGCGTTCGCAGTGCTAGTCGATGCGACCGTCGTGCGAGCACTTTTGGTTCCAGCACTTATGCGTCTTTTTGGGGATCTGAATTGGTGGGCACCGAAAGCACTGAAGCGATTCTCAGTCAAGCATTAATACTTGTGAGCTAGTTATAGCGCGAATACCAATTGGTGAGCCTGGGCCTTACTCTCTTCATCTGTGAGCGGTGAAGCAATCTGCCCAAGGAGCCAATGCAGAATGATTGCCCAGTTAGCGCCAAAAATGTGTTGCAAGGATTGTTTCGTTAAAGTCCAGAGCGCATGGTCGTTCATGCTGATGAGTTTGACAATATCTGCCGGATCACTGGTGCTCATTTGGCGAAGCGCCTTGTCGCTGGAGATAGCTCGCGAGAGTAGATAAAGCGCATCAGCCGGAGTTAGCGCGCTTTGCGCCAAATCGGCGAGTCGATGAATCTCTACTTCAATGAGCTCTTGGAACATCTCTGCTTTGTCGCTGAAATGGTTGTAAACAGTGGCACGAGAGACTTGCGCGCGCGCAGCAATATCGATCATATTTGCTTGATAGCTGCCAACTTCTGCAATGACCACCTTTGCGCCAGCAAGAATCGCTGCGCGTGATTTATGGTTTGTTGCCATGAATGGTGATGCGCGAATTAAGCGGCGTCTTCAACCACCGTGAGATGTGGAGTTTCAAGTGCGGCTACCTGCGAAGCAACTTCTGCAAGAACATGACCAAGTGAAATTTCTAGGGCTAGACAGATTGCATTGAGCAGCTCCGAGGAGGCTTCTTTCTGCCCACGTTCTACTTCTGATAGGTAGCCCAATGAGACGCGTGCGCTCTTGGCGACATCACGAAGTGTGCGCCCCTGTGCGACGCGAGTCGCGCGCAAGGAGTAGCCGATATGGGTACGTAGCAAAGTCACATGCTAAGGATACGCTCAAAACTGGCGATTGCACTCTCAATAGTTGCGTGGCGAATTTCGCTGCGCGTGCCTTTCAATTCGAGCGCAATAGCGATCGTCTCTCGCTTGGAGGCAATGGCAATCCAGACAGTTCCTGCTTTTTGGCCATAGGCCTTGCCTGGTCCAGCTACGCCAGTTGTCGAGATTGCAAAATCTGAGCCAAAATTTGCTCGCGCCGCTTGCGCCATCTGGCGTGCCACAACCTCTGAGACCGCGCTCTCCTTAGTGAGGGTGCGTTTAGGAATGGCCAAGAATTTTGTCTTGCTGGCATCACTATAAGTAATGACTCCGCCGAGAAATGCTGATGATGCTCCCGGGACGTCAGTGATCACTTGGGCCAATCCCCCACCCGTGATGGATTCTGCTACACAGAGAGTCAAACCATTGCGCTTAAGTTTGCGCACAAGCGCTGTGGCATCTATTGCCCTGCTCATTTGGTGAGCGCCTTCTTAAAATAGTCGAAACCGGTCGAGAGTGTGATGCCAATCGTGAAGGCCATAAAGATATCTCGGGGCAGGTGTGCCCAGGCAGGCAGCGGCAGAATGTAAAAACCAATTCCGAACCCTTGGCACATAGTTTTGAGTTTTCCACCCTTGCTCGCCGGGATAACCCCGCCTCTGATGACCGCAAAGCGCAGAACTGTGACTGCTACTTCGCGGAACAGAATAACAATCGTTACCCACCACCAGAGCTTGCCCTGAATTGAGAGGCCGATCATCGCTGTTCCGATCGCAGCTTTATCTGCAATGGGATCTAGCAGAGTTCCAAAACTTGTCACTTGATTGCGTGACCGTGCAATTCGTCCATCGAAGAGATCTGTTAATTCGACGAGGAAAAAACCACACCAAGCAATTATTCGCCAGGCAGAGTCATCTCCACCATTTTTGAAAAGTGCATATGCGCAAAACGGCAGGGCGAGTACGCGAAGTACCGTCAGTGAGTTAGGAAGATTTATGACTTGACTCCGGGTCCGTATTGAATGTGCACGACTTGGCCAATTGTGCCTGATACACCGTCATCCTTGCCATTTATCGTGACATCAACAGCCCCGGCGTTGCCGATTGTGACGTCTATGGGCGCAGTAACGTTAAAAGATTCCGTCGCCCCTTTATATAAAGTGCCATGCCATAGAACAGTTCCGTTTGAATCGGTGACCGAGAACCAACTGTTCGCATTCACAGCTTTGAACGAGACCGTGGAAGCGGGAATTGTCGATACGCTCGTAGTTGGCGTTGTGGCAGGAGAAGTTGCCGGACTGCTTGAAGGAGTAGCACTCGCAACTGGTGCCGCGGGAGTGGACGCCGGAGTCGGTGCTGTTATCGCATGAGCAGAAGCTGACGGTTTAGGAGTTGGCTTACTCATTTTTGGTGTGCCGTGGAAGAAAGAGCTCACGGCCGGAATAATGATCAGAAGTGCTATCAAAACTATTGCAGCAATCGAAAGTTTCTTGTAAGAAATTTTCGACGAGTCCAAATGACGCGCAGTCGCACTGTTATCAGCCAAGAGATCACTCATAGATCGTGAACCCAAATCGGCTTCCTGATTAAACTGCGCAACCAGGACTTCGGGATCAGCGTTGAGTACTTTGGCAATGCTACGAATGTGTCCACGCGCATAAGCGATTCCGCCAGATGACTCTAAGTTTCCAGCCTCTAGATCCAGAATAACTCGTGGGCGAATACGAGTGCGCGCTGCGACCTCATCGACAGACAAGCCCGCAGATTCGCGTGCTTGTCTGAGGAGAAGTCCGACAGTCATGTTCTAAGGGTACGCGCCGCTGTCAAAACTGACTACACAGGTCTAGGCGCTGGGCGTGATCTCACCCAAAAGTTCACCCTGAGTGCTAGTTGAACCCTTGAATTTCCTCGAGGACATCGGGCATCTGCTCTGCGGTTATCAACACGGTCCTGGCCTTGGATCCTTCAGAAGGCCCAACGATGCCACGGCTCTCCATCAGATCCATAAGGCGTCCGGCCTTTGCAAAGCCAACGCGCAATTTGCGCTGCAACATTGAAGTCGAACCAAATTGAGTTCCCACAACAAGCTGAATGGCTTGAAGCAAAAGATCCATGTCATCGCCAATATCATTCTCGATCTGCTTGCTCACAGCCGGAGCATTAATATCAATGCGATAAACAGGTTGTAGCTGTGATTTCACAAGATTAACAATGCCTTCAATCTCTCGATCAGAGACATATGCACCTTGAATACGCACTGCCTTACTTGCACCCATCGGCAAGAAGAGTCCATCACCTTGGCCAACAAGTTTTTCGGCTCCTGGGGTATCAAGAATAACTCGCGAGTCCGCAAGGCTTGAGGTTGCAAATGAGAGACGAGATGGAACGTTCGCTTTGATAAGTCCGGTGACAACATCAACGCTTGGGCGCTGTGTTGCAATAACTAGATGGATACCAGCTGCGCGAGCTAGCTGAGTAATGCGCACGATGCTCTCTTCAACTTCGCGAGCAGCTACCATCATCAGATCTGCCAACTCATCGATAATGACGAGTAGATATGGATACGGCTCGAGAATGCGCTCACTGCCTTCAGGAGTTTTGAGCTTTCCAGCCCGTACCGCCTTATTGAAATCATCAATATGCCTAAATCCAAAGTGCGAAAGATCGTCATATCGTTGATCCATTTCACGAACAACCCAGGCAAGAACGTCTGCGGCCTTCTTAGGGTTGGTGATGATTGGCGCAATCAGATGTGGGATGCCTTCATAGCTGGTGAGTTCAACGCGCTTAGGGTCAATCATGACTAAGCGAACTTCATCTGGCGTTGCGCGCATCAGAATGGAAACAATGAGTGAGTTGATCATCGAAGACTTACCTGCGCCAGTTGCACCAGCAACAAGCAGGTGCGGCATCTTGGCCAAGTTAGCACAAATGAAATTACCTTCGACATCCTTACCCAGTGCAATAACCATTGGATGAGGCTCACTTGTCGCTACCGATGAGCGCAAAACATCACCAACCGTAACGATTTCGCGGTCAACATTCGGAATCTCGATACCCACTGCAGATTTGCCCGGAATCGGAGAGAGGATGCGAACATCACTACTTGCGACGGCATAAGAAATATTCTTTGTCAGAGCGGTAATTGCCTCGACTTTAACTCCACCAGCAAGTTCTACTTCGTAGCGAGTAACCGTTGGGCCACGCATAAATCCAGTGACTTTTGCATCAACATTGAATTGTTCAAAAACTTGAGCAAGTGCTGCTACAACAGTGTCATTGACCTTTGATTTTGCTTTAGCTGCTGGACCGGCTTTGAGTAAATCCATTGAAGGAAGTGTGTAGGCAGTATCCGAGGCAAGGATCATCTGCTTTGCCGGCGCGCTCTGAACACTCTTAGGTTCGAACTTTGGCTCCGTGATGACAGTTGCATGCGGGACCGAAGTTGGCTGCTCTACAAAATCCTCTTCAAATTCTTGCGGCTCATCATCGATCTCATCGTCGTTCTCATCGTCATTCAATGCTGAGAGATCTTGAATGATCGGAGATTCAAATGGCGGAGTGTCGGTAATTTCGAACTCTTCATCCTGCTCGTCTGGACGCATCGACTCAACGCGATTCTTACCCCAATGCAAAGCACGCTTGATGTACGTGATGACCTGTGAAACTGGAGTTGCAGTGACGATCAAAATTCCAAAGAAGAAAATAATAAGCAATATAGGTACAGCAAGAATTGACGTGACTAGCTTTACTAGCGGAGTAGCAATTGCATATCCAAGCCAGCCACCACCATGTTGCATTGACCACTTGCCAGTGTCTCCAACCGAGCCATTCCAAATATGAGTAAGTCCAGTACTGGTTAAGAGGAGAAGAATTGCGCCGATTGTGATGCGACCATTGGTACGGCCTTCATGTGGAGCGCGAAATAGTCGATAAGCAAAATAAATAAATAACAGCGGTGAGAGAACGGCCAAGCGACCAAAAGTGCCGAGCAGTACCGAAGCAAGCGCGCGACCTACGATGCCATGAAGATTGAACCAACTTCCGCCAGCTGCCAGTAAGGCGAGGATCAAAACAAGGAATGCAAAACCATCGCGTTGGTGCGCGGCATCAAGCTCTCGAGCTTCTTTGAATACGAAGCGAATAGAGCTACCGATTGCCTTGGCTATCCCCCGCCAGAGCACTCCTAGCCCACGCGCGAGTGCGCTGGGGATTGAGCCCTTAGCTTGGGTAGTCGACCTTTTACGTGCAGTTTTGCGTTTTGCCATAATGAGGTAAGCCTAAGGAAAAGGTACAAATGGTGCGCCTAGGCGCGCCGCGCTCCGGTCAGACTTCGATCACAACTGGAACGATCATCGGCTTACGACGATGCTCTTCTCCAACCCAGCTTCCGACTGTTCTGCGCAAAACTTGTTGTAGTTGGTGGGTACCGTTGATGCCGCTTGCCACAGATTTAGCAAGAGCCTTCTCGATCATGACCTTTACCTCGTCAAAGAGCGCCTTATCTTCGGTGAAGCCACGAGCGTGAATATCTGGACCTGCAACAACTTTGCCAGTCTGAGAATCAATAACGACAACAACCGAAATAAATCCTTCTTCGCCGAGGATGCGTCGATCCTTCAAAGAATCTTCAGTGATCTCGCCAATACTGTGGCCATCAACATAAACGAAGCCAACCGGCACTGCACCAGCAACGTCTGCATAACCATCGTGAACATCCACGGCGATTCCGTTATCAACAACAATCGTGTTAGTGCGGGCAAGGCCAGTTTTGATGGCTAGCTCTGCGTTGGCACGCATATGGCGCCATTCACCATGGATTGGCATCACATTTTTAGGCTTCACAATGTTGTAGCAATACAACAGCTCCCCTGCTGCTGCATGGCCCGAAACGTGCACAAGAGCATTGCCCTTATGAATTACTTCTGCGCCAAAGCGTGTGAGTTCGTTAATGACCCGGTAGACCGAGTTTTCATTTCCCGGGATCAATGAAGAGGCAAGAATGACCGTGTCACCTTTGCCCACTTTGATCTGGTGATCGCCATTTGCCATACGTGAGAGCGCTGCAAGAGGCTCGCCTTGTGAGCCTGTGCAGATAAGAACAATCTTGTCGCCATAATCATCGATGTTCTTAGCATCAACAATGAGGCCGCTTGGAACATCGAGGTAACCAAGATCTTCGGCAAGCTTCATATTGCGCACCATGCTGCGACCAACAAAGGCGACCTTGCGATCATGGGCGATTGCGATATTAAGAATTTGTTGAATGCGGTGCACGTGAGAAGCAAATGATGCAACGATCACGCGGCGCGAAGTGGCATGGAAGGTTCGATCTAGCGCAGGGATGATGTCGCGCTCAGATGTAGTAAATCCTGGAACATCTGCATTCGTCGAATCAGTCATGAAGAGGTCAACGCCTTCTTCACCCAAGCGAGCAAATGCACGAAGATCGGTCACGCGACCATCGAGCGGAAGCTGATCCATCTTGAAATCACCGGTAGCAAGAATCAATCCAGCATCGGTGCGAATAGCTATCGCTAGGGCATCTGGAATGGAGTGATTGACTGCAATAAATTCGAGTTCAAATGGGCCGAACTTCTGCTTCATTCCAGCTTTTACTTCAACGAGCGGAGCTGTAATTCGACGCTCTTTAAGCTTTGCTTCAGTAAATGCCAAAGTGAGTTTTGAGCCAATAACAGGAATATCTGCTCGTTCTTTGAGGAGATATGGGACCGCACCAATGTGGTCTTCGTGACCGTGGGTAAGTGCTAACCCAACAACATCATGGAGTCGCTCACGAATATATGAGAAATCAGGAAGGATTAAATCAATGCCTGGTTGGTTCTCTTCGGGGAAAAGCACGCCGCAATCGACGATCAATAATTTTCCATCGTATTCAAAGACGGTCATATTACGACCGATTTCGCCCAATCCTCCAAGCGCGACAACGCGCATGGTTTTAGGAGCGAGCTTTGGTGGATATGGTAAATCTGGGTGAGGATGATTCATTAGTTAAGTGTTACTCCGCCTTGTTGAAGGTCCTCCCGCAATTGCGCAATCTGCGCTTCGGTGGCATCGACAAGTGGCAAACGAGTAGATCCACCAGGTAGGCCCATCATCGTGAGTGCGGCCTTAGTCAATATCGCACCTTGAGTGCGGAAGGTTCCGGTGAATACCGGTAATAATTTTTGATGTATTTCAAGCGCTCGTACAGCATTGCCTGCGAACCAAGCATCGAGCATCTCACGCAAGTCGTTACCGACTACGTGGCCACAGACCGATACAAATCCAACTGCGCCAACTGAAAGTAACGGAAGATTGAGAATGTCATCGCCTGAATACACTGGCAATCCAGTGCGCTTAATAACCCATGAGGTAGAACCAGGATTACCTTTTGCATCCTTAAGGGCGACAATATTTTTGACTTCAGCCAGACGACAGATTGTGTCCTCTTCGATCGCTACACCAGTGCGACCTGGAATGTCGTACATCATGATTGGAAGATCTGTTGCATCTGCTACGGCACGAAAGTGAGCTTCGATTCCGGCTTGTGGTGGCTTGTTGTAATAAGGGGTAACGATAAGCAAGCCATCAGCACCGGCTTCAGCGCAGCGCTTGGATTGCTCGACCGTGTAAGAAGTTTCGTTATCGCCCGCACCTGAGAGAACCTTTACGCGATCCCCCACTGTGCTTTTTACGACGCGAATGATCTCAAGCTTCTCGGAAGACTTCGTTGTTGGGGCTTCACCCGTAGTGCCATTGACGGCAATTGCATCATGGCCAGTATTCGCCAGATGCTCGGCCAACTTGGCTACGCCATCCCAATCGATCGATCCATCCTTGGAGAAAGGGGTCACCATCGCAGTGATAAGGCGACCAAAAGGAGGCTGGATCTGAGTCGTGGGTCTATGCGAGCTGGACATAGCCCTACTCTATCGTGCCAACTGGGCAACTCCTAGAAAACTAAGGCGCAATACGCCCAGACTTCTGGAATGCCCCATACGTAATCGGCATTAACTTTGCAAAATGAGCTTCCATTTGCTCAGCAACCATCTCGATTTCGCGCTGTGGATAGCTTGGAAAATGCGAACCTTCATGCGATGTGCGAAGAGAGAGAAAGTTCATCAAAGCGCGAGCATTCATGGTCACATACATGGATGAATAGAGAGTGACGGGCAATACTGCGCGAGCTACTTCGCGAGCCACACCCGCATCAAGCATCTTCGTGTAGTTGGCGTAGGCGACTTCACAACTTTCCTTGATCGCGTTAACGGTTAGCTCGTACTGCTCGGGAGTTCCCTCAACAAATGTATACGCGCCGGCCTTGCCAATTTGTACCAGCTTGCGCTCTTTACTTGGAATATAAAATGTGGGACGAAGTTCGCGATAGCGACCGCTCTCTTCATTGTATGAAGCAATTCTATGACGCATGAATTCGCGGAAGACAAAGATTGGCGCAGATACAAAGAAGGTCATTGATGTGTGCTCGAATGGTGAACCGTGACGCTCGCGAGCAAGGTAATTGATCAAACCTTCAGCTCGTGTTGCATCGCTATCAACATCAGCGAGTGACTTATCTCCGGCAGTTGATACACGCGCAGCCCAGATGACATCTGAGTCGCTCGCGCTAGCTTTCACCAGCTCAACCGTCATATCTTCGCGAAAGACGATTGGAAAGTGCTCCTGCGCAGCGTGGTTCACTGTTGTCATGGTCGTCACCTTATCTTTTAGGCACACAAGATCTGGGGATTACGGCAGAATATCGGCGTGTCAATCAAACGCGACTCCATCTCCGTAGGCCTAGCCGTCGGGGCTGCGGGCGCCGCCTTCGGTGCGGTGGCGGTCGCCAGCCACTTTTCGGTTCTTCAGGCGTGCGTACTCTCGCTCTTTTTATTTTCTGGGGCATCTCAGTTTGCGCTGGTAGCAATTATCGGAGGCGGCGGAAGTCCATGGAGCGCGCTTGCGACTGGAGCTTTTCTCGGAACTCGAAATGGCCTCTATGGAATTCGAATGGCCGGCTTGCTTCAAAATCGTGGCTGGCAACGTGTCGTATCTGCTCACATAACAATTGATGAATCAACCGGTATGGCTATTGCTCAAGATAATGTGGAGCAGGCACGAACAGCATTTTGGTACACCGGCTTTGGAGTATTTTTCTTCTGGAATCTCTTCACCTTATTGGGGGCAGTTGGAGCCAAAGAGATTGGTAGCTCAGCAGCATGGGGGTTGGATGTTGCCTCGCCATCCATATTTGTCGCAGTTTTGTGGCCACGGCTTAAAGAACTTCGTCCCAAAATCACCGCGCTTGTGGCTGTTGCTTGGGCGCTAGCAATTACGCATTTCGTCCCAGTAGGCGTTCCGATCTTAACCACCGTGATCATCGCAGTGTTTGCGGGGTGGAATTAATTGAGTTCAACCTGGATTGTCGTCATTGCTACAAGTTTCGCTGCTTTTTCTCTGAAATTTATCGGCCATCTTATTCCCGAGAGCTGGCTTGAAAAACCGCGAGTTGAAAGAATTACTAACTACATTCCCGTAGTACTTCTCAGCGGCCTGATAGCTATGCAGACTTTGACCGAAAAGACCAAGATCGTGATTGATCACCGCTTGGCCGGACTGACTGTCGCAATCATTGCCGTAATAGCAAAGTTGCCATTCCCCGTAATTATTCTCGGGGCAATGGCAACGTCAGCAATTTTTTACAGGTACCGCATTTAAAAAAGATTTAGAGAATCGAAAGTTCCTCTAGCTTGCTTTCAAGTGCGATATCAGAAGGCTCTGTTAGGTGTGTTCCATCGTCAAAGACGATTACTGGAATTGATTTAGCTCCCCCATTAATTTCGACAACTTTGTCAGCTGCGCTGAGGTCAGCCTCCACATCGATATAGGTATAAGCGACGTTGTGTTCATCGAGATAGCGCTTAGAGCGGCGGCAATCTCCACACCAATCAGCTCCATACATAGTGATACGTGATTCGCTCATGTTTACTCCCTTTACGATAATTGGATACGTTAAAACTACTTGAGGTTGAGGAAATGTTCTAGGCCAAATGTAAGCCCTGGGGTTTGGACCACCTTACGAACTCCGAGCAAGACTCCTGGCATGAACCCAGTGCGATCGATCGAATCGTGACGGATAGTGAGAGTCTCACCGGTATCGCCCAAAATCACTTCTTGGTGAGCTACAAGCCCACGTAGGCGTACTGAATGGACTGGGACATCTCCTACTTTGGCACCGCGAGCACCTGGAAGTGATGTGCTTGTCGCATCGGGCATCGCTTCCTTGTGGACAGATGCACGTGCTTCGGTAATGAGCTGTGCTGTGCGAGCTGCTGT
Source organism: uncultured Actinomycetes bacterium (assembly GCA_903825945.1). Taxonomy (GTDB): domain Bacteria; phylum Actinomycetota; class Actinomycetes; order Nanopelagicales; family Nanopelagicaceae; genus PALSA-747. The sequence goes on from CAIKCJ010000011.1 coordinate 26,470, forward strand.
ACCAGATGGAGCATCAACCTTATTGGGATGATGAAGCTCAACAATTTCGACAGATTCAAAGTACTTAGAGGCTTGGGCTGCAAATTGCATCATCAACACTGCGCCTAATCCAAAGTTTGGTGCAATCAGCGCACCTACCTGCGGATTGGCAGCAAGCCATCCGCGCACCTGATCAAGCTTTGCATCATCAAATCCAGTTGTACCGACAACAACACTAATTCCGTGGTTGATCGCGAATTCAAGATTGCTCATTACTGCATCTGGGTGAGTGAAATCAACAACCACCTGTGCATCTGCGGCAACAAGGCTCTCCATTGAATCGCCAAGATCTACAGTTGCAACGAGCTCTAAATCCGAGGCCGAATTGATTGCTTCAACCGTAGTGGCACCCATGCGGCCTTTGGCACCGAGAACTCCAACTTTGATACTCATGCAATCACCTTTTCGAATTTACTTGTGCTCTTAAATGGTCCAACAAGTGCAAGCGTAGAGCGACCAGGCAGTATTGCGGAAGCAATTTCTTTTATCTCTTGGGAGCTCACGCGATTAATCGATGCCAATATCTCGTCAAAACTCATAATCTCGCCGTACACGAGCTCGCTCTTGCCAATCCGGCTCATCTGGGATCCAGTATCTTCTTGGCTGAGCACAAGTGAACCGCAGACAGCGCCTTTAGCGCGAGTGATTTCCTCATCGGTGAGCCCGTTCGCGGCAACATCCAAGGTGACATCACGAATTATTTGAACAACTTCCAGCGCCTTTGATGGTTGGCAGCCGGCATAAAATGCCAATGAGCCAGAACCTGAAAATTGCTGCCCGTAGGCGTAGACGCTGTAGGCCAGGCCACGCTTCTCTCGGATCTCCTGGAATAGTCTGGAAGACATTCCACCACCCAGAGCCGAAGCGAGAACACTCATTGCAAAGCGACGGGGATCGTTGCGATCCACTCCATCGACACCTACCAAGAGGTGAGCTTGCTCGCTCTTGCGCTCGATCACACCGATTGTTCCGCTTCCGGGAGTGCGAGCTTTGGGAGAAGTGCGCAACGCGGGCTTGGCATCTGGAACATCCAAGAAGCCATCGCGTGCGAGAGCTTGCTCAACTAGCTTGACGACTTTCTTATGCGAAATATTGCCAGCTACTGCAACAACAATGTCTTCAGGGCGATACATCTTCTTGTAGTAATTAAAAACTGCAGAGCGCGACATATTCTTGATGGAATCTACGGTTCCAAGGACTGAGCGTCCAAGTTGGGTATCACCGTAATACGTCTCTAAATAGAGATCGTGAATGAGATCGGATGGATCATCATCGCGCATGGCGATCTCTTCGAGGACAACACTTCGCTCGGAGTCCACATCTGCGGCCTTCACGAGTGATGAGGTAATTAAATCTGAGATGACATCAACGGCCAATGGCAGGTCAACATCTATCACGCGAGCATAAAAGCAGGTGTACTCCTTATGAGTAAATGCATTCATCTCACCGCCAACTGCTTCGATCGATGATGAAATCTCCATCGCATTTCGGCGGGTAGTGCCTTTGAAAAGCAAGTGCTCTAGAAAATGCGAAGCTCCCGCGACAGATGGTGTCTCATCGCGGGAGCCGACATTGACCCACACTCCGAAAGTAGCCGAGCGAACCGTTGAAACTTCTTCGGTAACGATTCGCAGGCCGCTAGGCAGAGTGGTACGGGCCATTAATTATTTATTCAGCTGCAGATACTGAAGTAGCTGGGGCATCTGAAGGAGTTGTTCCATCAGCAAGAACTGGGACCAAAGAGAACTTACCCTTTGGATCAATCTCGTTGATCTCAACTTCGATCTTATCTCCAACCTTCATAACCTCTTCAAGGTTTTCAATGCGCTTGCCACCATGCATCTTGCGAATCTGCGAGATGTGGAGCAAACCATCTTTACCTGGAACCAAAGAGATAAATGCACCGAAGGTAGCAAGCTTCACGACGCTGCCGTTGTAACGCTCTCCGACCTTAGGCACTACAGGGTTAGCGATAGCTTCGATCATTGCCTTCGCAGCTTCTGCTTGAGATCCTTCAAGAGCACCGATGTAGATAGTTCCATCATCTTCGATGGTGATATCTGCGCCTGTGTCATCTTGAATCTGGTTGATCATCTTGCCCTTAGGTCCGATGATTGCACCGATCAGATCTGTAGGAACCTTGATCGAGATGATGCGTGGAGCCAAGAGGCTCATCTCATCTGGAGCATCGATTGCCTGGATCATGAGATCGAGGATGAATAAGCGAGCTTCCTTAGCTTGAAGAAGAGCTGCAGAAAGTACTGATGCAGGAATGCCATCGAGCTTGGTATCTAGTTGGAGAGCTGTAACGAAATCTTTAGTTCCAGCAACCTTGAAGTCCATATCTCCGAAAGCATCTTCTGCTCCCAAAATATCGGTCAGCGCGACATATTCTGTCTTGCCATCAACGAGATCAGAGATCAGACCCATTGCGATACCAGCTACTGGAGCCTTGAGTGGCACACCGGCATTAAGAAGTGACATAGTTGATGCACAAACAGATCCCATTGATGTTGATCCATTTGAGCCCAGGGCTTCTGAAACCTGACGGATTGCATACGGGAATTCTTCGCGTGTAGGAAGAACTGGTAGCAATGCGCGCTCTGCAAGTGCACCGTGGCCGATTTCGCGACGCTTTGGTGAACCAACACGACCTGTCTCGCCTACTGAGTAAGGAGGGAAGTTGTAGTTGTGCATGTAACGCTTGGTTGTCTCTGGGTTCAACGTGTCGAGCATTTGCTCCATCTTGAGCATATTGAGAGTGGTCACGCCAAGAATCTGTGTCTCTCCACGCTCGAAGATTGCAGAACCGTGAACACGAGGCATCACTTCAACTTCTGCAGTGATTGGGCGGATATCGCGAACTCCACGTCCATCGATACGAACCTTCTCGCGCAACACGCGTTGGCGAACAGAAGACTTTGTTACTGAGCGAAGCGCTGCAGAAACTTCTTTCTCACGACCTTCGAATGTAACGGCGAAATGCTCCTTGATTAACGCATTGATCTCATCAAGCTTTGTCTCACGATCCTGCTTTCCAGGAATTGTGAGAGCAGCAGCGATATCACTTGCGGCAGCCTTCTCGACAGCAGCATAAACATCATCCTGATAATCCAAGTAGACAGGGAACTCACCAGTTGGCTTTGCAGCAACCTTTGCGAGTGCTAGTTGTGCTTCGCAGAGAGCGCGAATAAATGGCTTTGCAGCCTCAAGTCCTTGTCCAACAATCTCTTCGGTTGGAGCCTGAGCGCCACCCTTGATGAGATTGATTGTTGAGGTTGTCGCTTCAGCTTCAACCATGATGATTGCAATGTCATCGCCAGCGATTGAGCCAGCAACAACCATGTCAAAGACTGCCTTATCCAAATCAGAGTGATTTGGGAACGCAACCCATTGGCCTTCAATCAAAGCGACGCGAACGCCACCGATTGGACCTGAGAATGGAAGTCCTGCAAGTTGGGTAGACATCGACGCTGCGTTGATAGCAAGCACGTCGTACATGTGGTCAGGGTTAAGCGCCATAACTGTGACGACAACCTGGACTTCATGGCGAAGACCCTTAACGAATGCTGGGCGAAGAGGGCGATCAATCAGACGGCAGGTAAGAATTGCGTCTTCTGAAGGGCGACCTTCGCGACGGAAGAATGATCCTGGGATCTTTCCTGCTGCATACATACGCTCTTCGACATCAACTGTCAGTGGGAAGAAATCAAATTGGTCTTTTGGATTCTTCGATGCTGTTGTTGCTGAGAGCAACATCGAGTCATCATCGAGATAAACGAGTGCTGTACCCGCTGCTTGCTTTGCGAGGCGTCCTGTTTCAAAACGAATCTCGCGCTTTCCGTACTTGCCGTTATCAATTGTTGCAACGGCGACTTTCACATCTGGACCCTCCATGGGTCATCTCCATTTCTTAAGGTCTCTCGCGCTCGCCCATCTATATGGTTCTATGTGGTGAGATTGAAATGGATCTTCGATCGAAGTCCACGGCGAGCGCGCATCAATGATGAAAAAGACACTGCGTCCGTAAACCACTACCGAGGACCAATTTCGATCCGCGTGGCAGGCGCGAGAGAGTTGTACTTAACTTTTCTTAATTAGCGACGAATTCCGAGCTTTTCGATAATCGCGCGGTAGCGAGTGACATCTGTCTTTGCAAGGTATTGCAACAAACGACGGCGCTTACCAACCAACAGCAAGAGGCCACGACGGTTGTGGTGGTCATTCTTGTTGGTCTTCAAGTGTTCTGTAATCTCTTCGATACGACGAGACAACAATGCGATCTGCGCTTCTGGGCTTCCTGTGTCAGTGGCGGAAGCGCCATATTTTGCGATGATCTCTTTTTTCTCTGCAGGCTGTAAAGCCATGTTGGCACTCCTTGTGCTGTCACGAGGGCCTCGGTGTGAATCACGAAGGCGCAATTACTCGCTTTAGATTTTGCACTCCCAAGGCTACCAGCGCGTGTTTGGGGGGCGAAATCGAGGCTGTGGGAGGCTACTTGCCTCTAAAAAACTCTAAAAGGAGGTGAGCTGCTTAGCCAGCAGGCAATCCTGCTTCATTTGCGCCAAAAGCTCGTCCAAACCATCAAATTTCAGGGTATCTCGAAGGCGGAATCCAAATTCCAGCTTTGCCTCTTTATCGTAGAGATCAAGGCCCTTCTGATCGATCGCATATGCCTCAACCTGGCGACCGCGAATTCCTGGGAATGTCGGGTTCGTGCCGATTGAGATCGCAGCCTGCCAACGCTGACCATTGACACTCAGCCAGCCGGCGTAAACACCATCAGCTGGGATGGTCACATTGTCTGCAAGACCAATATTGGCGGTTGGGTAGCCGATCTCGCGACCGCGCTTCTCGCCATGAATAACGGGGCCGCGGAGATAGAAGTTACGGGTCAAAAGTTCGTTCGCTCGCTCCACATCGCCATCAACCACCAAAGTGCGGATACGAGAGGAAGAAATCGCGCTGCCACGATTTTCAGAGAGCTTTACTGCACTTACTTCAAGGCCCGAGTGCTCCTTGAGATATGCGGCGTTGCCAGCAGCCTTATGGCCGAATGTGAAATTCTCACCAACCGTGACATGGGTTGCGTGGAGCTGGTCCTTGAGAACCTCTTGAATGAATTCGTCGGGGCTCTTGGAAGCAAACTCTTTTGTGAATGGGAGGACGGCTACATCTTGTGCTCCACAGGATTTGAGCAGCGCAATCCGATCTTCTAATGAAACTAAGAAGGATGGGGTTCGCTCCGGCGCAAAAACAGATGTGGGATGTGGATCAAAAGTCAGGACCGTGACTGAGCCATATTTCGCGGCTTCACTAAGAATTTCTTGATGACCCGCATGAACTCCATCGAAGATTCCAATTGCTACCGAAGTCATGGATTTATCCTTTCAGAGCTACAAGCGTTGGTGTGGCAAATTTCTTCTTCCCTAGCTCACGATTTTCTAGGAGTGCGGCGAAATCTCCCGCTGCGTTGAGCGCCGCGGTCACCTCTTCGGTGGAATTGGCATCAATTGCTCTGCCAAATGAAATTTCATTGAGTTCTTCGACATCCAATGTGCGCGTGGGGAGAATTCTTGAAATTCCGGCTGCCGTAGAGAGCAACTCTGCATCTTCCCAAGATTTACATTCATCGATAGCAAAAGGAGAAACGAGTGTGCGCCGCAATGCTGTCAGGTGGCCACCAACATCTAAGGCTTCACCTAAATCACGGGCGATCGCTCGAATATAGGTACCGGCAGAGCAGCGAACGCTCACTGAAATGGAGATGTCAGTTTCGGTACGCGTAATCGTGTGAATATCTATTGCCTCAATCGTGACTTCGCGGGCGGGAAGATCGACCACTTCCCCATCACGAACACGTTGGTGTGCACTCTTTCCATTAACTTTAATCGCGCTCACAGAGCTTGGGCGCTGCGCAATTACTCCCACCTGTGTTGCTAGAAAAGATCGGATCTCGTCATCGCTCACGTTCTTAAGATGCTCGAGATCGGCCGTGAAAACCAACTCGCCTTCGACATCATCTGTGACTGTGGCTTTGCCTACAGTGATTGTTGCATCGTAAGCCTTCACTCCATCAACGACATATTGGAGCAGACGCGTTGCATTTCCGACACCAAGTACCAGTACGCCAGTCGCCATGGGATCCAAGGTGCCTGCGTGGCCAACTTTTTTCGTTCCCAACCTGCGACGAATCTTTGCCACCACATCATGGCTAGTCATTCCACCCGCTTTATCGACGAGTAAAAAACCATCCATTAGGCGCTCTACCGATTATTCGTGTGTCTTGTAAGGATCGGCATCGCCAACTGGCTTGGCGCTCTCGCGGAGCTTAGCGAGGTCTGCATCCGCAGCTTTCACTGAAGACATCAGATCGTTCATCGCACTTGCAGACTCGGCGAGGCCATCCTCAAAGAATTCGATTGTCGGAGTGATGCGAAGTCCTAAAGCAGATCCAACTTCACGACGAATCATTCCTCGAGATGAGGCAAGTGCTGCAGCCGTACCAGCACGAGCATCCTCATCACCAAGTACTGTGTAGAAGATCGAAGCTTGTTGAAGGTCGCCGGTAACTCGCACATCAGTGATCGTGACAAAACCCAAACGCGGATCCTTGACCCGTGTTTCAAGCGTTGTCGCGATCACTTCTTTAATGCGATCTGCGACTTTAAGCGCGCGATTAGAGGCCATTTATGCGCGCTTCTTCTCACGCATTTCGTATGTCTGAATGACATCTCCAACTTCGAGCTCTTTGTATGAACCGAGTCCGATACCGCACTCGAATCCATCCTTGACCTCTGTGGCATCATCCTTGAATCGACGAAGTGAATCGATGGTTAGGCCATCTGTAACAAGCACTCCGTTACGCAAGGTACGTGCCTTGGCATTACGACGAATAACTCCATCTTGAACCAAGCAACCTGCGATATTTCCAACCTTGGAAGATTTGAAGATGTCGCGTACTTCGGCATTTCCGAGAATGACTTCCTCGTACTCTGGCTTCAAGAGACCCTTGAGAGATGCTTCGATCTCCTCGATGGCGTTGTAGATGACGGTGTAGAAGCGAACTTCTACGCCCTCTTGATCAGCGAAGATTGCAGTCTGAGGTTCTGGCTTCACGTTGAAGCCGATGATTACGGCTGTTGAAGCAGATGCAAGGGTCACATCGTTCTTTGTGATTGCACCTACGCCACGGTGGATAACGCGTAGATCAACTTCGCTACCAACATCGAGTTGGAGAAGAGCATCTTCGAGAGCTTCAACAGATCCTGATACGTCACCCTTGAGGATGAGGTTAAGAGTGCTGACCTTGGATTGCTCCATGAAGTCTTCAAGTGAGACCTTCTTACGAGTCTTGGCAAGCAGAGCATTACGCATCGCAAGTTGACGCTTTTCAGCAATCTGACGAGCAGTGCGGTCATCTTCTGCGACGATAAATGAATCGCCAGCGCCTGGGACCGATGTGAAACCAAGTACCTGTACTGGACGTGATGGACCAGCTTCGGTGACGTTCTCACCATTCTCATCCAACATCGCACGAACGCGGCCATACGCTCCGCCAGCGACGATTGCATCGCCTACCTGAAGAGTTCCGCGTTGAACGAGAACTGTGGCAACTGGGCCACGACCCTTATCCAAATTGGCTTCAATAGCTACGCCGCGAGCTGCATCATCGGCAACTGCACGTAGATCAAGAGCTGCATCCGCCGTAAGAAGGATACTGTCGATCAATTCATCGATGCCTTCACCAGATTTGGCAGAGACGTTTACGAAGATTGTTGTGCCGCCATACTCTTCAGCGATCAAGTTGTACTCGGTCAATTGTTGGCGGACCTTATCTGGGTTTGCGCCTTCCTTATCGACCTTGTTCACTGCTACAACAATCGGCACATCGGCTGCTTGTGCGTGGTTGAGCGCTTCGATTGTCTGAGGCATCACGCCATCATCTGCAGCAACTACGAGCACAGCAATATCTGTGACCTTGGCACCACGAGCACGCATCGCTGTAAACGCTTCGTGACCCGGTGTGTCAATGAAGGTAATTGCTCTATTAACGCCCTCATGATCATGGTGAATTTGGTAAGCACCAATGTGCTGCGTAATTCCACCAGCTTCAGACTTGATTACTTCGGTCTGACGGATGGCATCAAGCAAACGAGTCTTACCGTGATCTACGTGACCCATGACGGTCACAATTGGCGAGCGCACAACGAGATCAGCGTCATCAATATCTTCGAGCTCTTGCTCGAGATTGATATCAAACTCTTCGAGAAGTTCGCGATCTTCATCTTCTGGGCTAACAACTTCGATAACGAAGCGAAGCTCGCCGCCTAGAATTTTGAATGTATCTTCGTCTACAGATTGCGTAGCAGTGACCATTTCACCTAGGTGGAATAGCGCTGACACAAGCGCTGCTGGATCTGCGTTAATTTTTTCCGCAAGGTCCATCAAGGATGCGCCGCGACGCAAACGAATAACTGTCTTGCCATCACCATGAGGAATTACCGCTCCACCAAGTGATGGTGCTGCCATATTGTCGAATTCTTCACGCAACGCTTTCTTGCTCTTACGTGACTTACCCTTTTTGCCGCCAGACTTTCCGAAAGCTCCAGCTGTACTTCCGCGTGGACCTCCGCCGCGACCCTTGCCACCAAAGTTCGATGGACCAGTTGATGGCGCTGCCGAAGGAGAGCGATATGGCGAACCGCCAGCTCCTGGAGCACCTGCGCCACCAGGACGTGGAGCAAAACCTGGACGTGAACCTGGAGCACCTGCGCCACCAGGACGTGCTGCAAAACCAGGACGCACTGCACCTGGGCGATTGCCTGCCATTGGCGGGCGTTCTCCCGGACGTAGTGGACGTTGTGCTGGTGGACGAGGAATTGCTCCACCGATCTGCGCGCTAAATGGATTGTTTCCGGCACGTGGCGGACGTGGCATGCCTGGAACTCCACCAGCCGCTGGGGCTGCAGGTGGACGAGGAGTTGCAAATGCTGCTGGTGATGGCACACCGGGATTTGTTGGTGCCGTTGGTGATGCTGGTGTTGGTGCTGCTGCCGAAGTGAGATCTGCCTGTGTTGATTCCGGTGCGGCAGGCGCAGCAGGTACTGCTGGCTTCGGCGCTGATGGAACTGGACCAGTTGATCCCGCTGCAATACCTAGTTGATTGCGGGTGCTCTCATCGAGTTGCGCAATAGCTGCATCGATCTCTGCCTGTGTTGGCTCAGCCTTTTTAGCTGCCGCTTTCTTAGCAGCTGGCTTCTTGGGAGCAGCAGGTGCAGCTTCCGCTGCAGTCTTCATCTCTGGAAACTTCTCCATCAACTTGCGCACTACTGGCGCTTCAATTGTTGAGGATGCAGAACGTACGAACTCGCCAACTTCTTGTAACTTTGCGAGGAGTTCTTTGCTCTCTAAACCTAAATCTTTTGCTAATTCGTAAACGCGGACCTTAGCCACAGTTGCCTTTCTGTTACTGGCCCCTGCGTCGTTCGCCGAAGCCTAAATAAATGCCTTACTCATGAGCGCTTGGTGCTCATGATTGTGTATGTGCCTTCATGTGTGCTCCTTATGAGGAACGTTCAGGATGAACGTTGCGAACAACTTTACGTAGATATTCTTCAAGCTCGTGAAGAGAGAGATCGCCATCGGACTTAAAAGCCCTAGTAAACGATCTGCGGTTTTTAGCTACCTCGAAACATTTCGGGTGTAGCCAAGCTCCGCGCCCGCCTAGCATGTGCGTTGGATCCGGGATGACCCGACCATCGCGTTGAACTAGGTGAAGCAACTCTTTCCAATTTTCCTGGCTCCGGCACGCGATACAGCTGCGAATCGGCTCCATTGAGGGCAAGTCTACTCGCTAGTGGGGGATGGTTGCTCCGCTGGAGAAGACGCATTGAGCTCAGCCAATATGCGGGCGGTCACTTCAGCGGCAGCTACTGCAGCCTCTTCGGCTAGACGAGCCTTCTCGGCATCACGAGCTTCTTTGGCGGCAATTTCACTTGGCTTGAGCAGGCGCTCGACTGGGTTATCTGGATGAATATCGATGCGCCAGCCTGTGAGGCGAGCAGCCAGCCTGGCGTTCTGTCCATCTTTGCCGATCGCCAGAGAGAGTTGGAAATCGGGAACGATGACCTTGGCGGACTTTGCCTCAAGATCCACAATCTCAACACTGGCAACCCTGGCTGGGGCGAGGGCGTTAGCCACATAGACCGCTGGATCTTCTGAATAATCGACGATATCGATCTTCTCGCCATGGAGCTCATTGATTACGGCTTGCGAGCGTGCGCCACCAGGGCCGATGAGTGCTCCTTTAGGACTTACGCCAGAACGATTAGCGCGCACCGAAACTTTAGAGCGCTGACCAGGTTCGCGCGAGACACCAATAATTTCAACGACGCCATCTTTAATTTCTGGAACTTCAAGGGCGAACAGACTCTTGACGAAGAGTGGATGGGTGCGAGAGAGCGTGATCTCGGGACCTTTCTCGCCTTGAATAACATTGACGACGAAAGCCTTGATTCGATCACCATGCTTATAGCTCTCAGTTGGGACAGCTTCGTTAGCGGGAATTTTTCCCTCTGCTCCCCCAAGATCAACATAAATAACGCTGGTGTCACGACCTTGCAAAACAACGCCAGAGATTATGTCTCCAACATTTCCAGAAAATTGATTGACGACATCGGCATCTTTAAGAGCGCGCATCTTCTCCTTGAGAGCCTTGCGCACGACCTGTTTAATGGTCGCATCAAAACCTTCTGGCATATGAGTGATGGTCTCGGTATAAATACCTTCTTCGTTGAACACGGGCACATGAATCAATATTTCACCTGTGAGGCGATCAAGAACTGAGCGGCCTTTTGGCATCGCATCAGGCAGCGCCAAATAAGCCTCGGTAACAAAGTTTTCGATGGTGTTGATAAGTTTTTCGAGAGGAATATTCTTCTCAACGGTGAGGGCTAGGAGGGCATCTACATCTACGCTCATGCTTATTCACCTACCTTTTTAAATTCGATTTCAACCATCGCGCGTTTGATATTCGCAAAATCGATTGAGGAATCACCCACTGCGACTCCAATTTCTGAGACCTCGCCAACGCGTCCGAGAACCTTTGAACCATCGGTGAGATCCACGCTTACGAGGCGTCCATGATTTTTCTTCCAGTGGCGGGGCAAAGTCAGCGGGCGATCTAGCCCAGGTGTGGTGACTTCGAGTGTAAATGGACTCTCACCCAACACCGCTAGGTTATCGAGTAGATCAGAGATGGCTTTGGTAACAACCGTTACCTGATCAAGATTTAAGTGGTTTTCATTATCAACAATGACGGTCAGGAGTTTGCTCGAACCATCTGGGGTGAGTGTGACCTCTTCTAGGACGTTACCTGTGGCTTCAATTGCCGGGCTTATAGCGGCGAATATTTCTTCAGTATTTGTCATCAGGCCTTCTCCTATTTAGTTGATATTCAGTTGTGCAGTACTAATTATATATCCAATCATAACTTAATTTTGTAATCAAAATTGCAACCACGATCAGGAAGACCTTACGCACCAGCGGTGATCCGCCGCGAAGTGCCAGACGTGAACCGATGATCGCGCCACTTACATTGGCAATAGCCAGGGCTAGTCCGAGTTTCCACCAGATATGGCCTGTGATTTGGAAAGTCAGAATTGCACCAAAGTTGGTCGCAATATTTACCAACTTTGCGGTGGCGGATGCTTTGAGGAACTCGTACCCGATAACCATCACGAGTAAGAAGACCAGGATTGTTCCAGTGCCCGGTCCAAATAAGCCATCATAGAAACCAATGAGAAGCCCGCAGAGCGCAACGACATAATGCCTGGTGCGATGCGTGAAACGTAAGTTCTCGTGCATTCCTAGCTGAGGTTTGCGCCAGGTGTAAATTCCGACCAAGACGAGCAAGGTCAGAATGAGTGGATGAAAAACCGCAGTTGGAAAATGTGATGCCAAGTGCGCACCTAATACCGAACCCACAAAGGCAGGTATCGCCATCATGGAAGTAAGGCGAAGATCTGGCTTAACTTTCTTGAAATAAGAGAATGCGGCCGATGAGGTGCCGAATATCGATGGAATCTTATTAGTGCCAAGAATCAGTGGAATTGGTTTATTCGCGACTCCAAGTAGGAGCGCGGGCAACTGCACGAGCCCCCCGCCTCCTGCTACTGAATCAACAAATCCTGCAAAGCCAGCGGCTAGGAAGAGAAATAAGAAACTACCGATTGACACGAATTAGCCTGCGATCGCTGCGACTATTGTCGCAACAGCACTGCCACTTGGAATCTGTGATTTCTCACCGCTCTTGCGTTCTCGAAATTCAATCTCACCATCTTGCAGAGATTTTCCAACAACAACGATGTACGGAATACCAATGAGTTCGGCATCCTTGAATTTCACACCTGGGCTCGCATCTCGGCGATCATCAAAGAGAACTCGCATTCCGGCGCTCTCTAAATCTGTTGCGAGGGTATTGGCGAATTCGAAGATCGATTCATCCTTACCGGCTGCAACTAAATGAATATCCGCTGGAGCAATCTCACGTGGCCAGTTGAGGCCAATCTCATCGTGTGTCTGCTCTGCGATAGCAGCAACCGCACGAGAAACACCGATTCCATATGAACCCATGGTTACTACTTGGGATTTGCCGTTCTGATCTAGGACGGTGAGGCCAAGTGCCTGCGCATATTTGCGACCGAGTTGGAAGATGTGTCCAATTTCGATGGCGCGATCAATAACAACCGGGGTCGCGCATGCTGGGCAGAGGTCGCCAGCCTTGACTTCAGCCGCCTCAACAAAAGCCTCGACGGTGAAGTCGCGGCCATGTGTGACAAAGCGTGCGTGCTTATCCTTAGCATTTGCTCCGGTAATCCAATGCGATCCAATAACGATGCGAGGATCTGCATAGACCTTGATGCCTTGAGCTGCAGCATCTTGAGGTCCGATATATCCCTTAACTAGGCCAGGGAATTTGGCGAAATCTTCTTCTTCAAAGATTCGAATATCTTGTGCGCCAGGGAGATTTGCACCCAATCGCTTGAGATCTACTTCGCGATCACCTGGCACCAAGATTGAGGTTGCAACGCCATCAACCATGACAAGAACGTTTTTGAGTGTGTTAGCACCAGTGATTGGCTCGCTAAACAACCCGTTGTAAAGCTCGACCAGTGAGTCAATAGTCGGGGTGTTCGGAGAATCAAAGACTTCGATAGCTGGTGGTGTTTGACCAGCATAAGCGTCAACTTTGGTGATCATGGCTTCTACGTTGGCGGCGAAACCACACTTTTCGCAGAGCACATATGTATCTTCACCCGTAGGGCAAGGAGCGAGAAATTCTTCGGATTTGGATCCACCCATAGCGCCTGACATTGCAGAGACAATATTGAAATCAAGCCCAAGGCGCTTAAAAGTCTTTACATAGGCGTCGCGGTGCTTTTGATAAGAAATTTCTAGTCCAGCATCATCGATATCAAACGAGTACGAATCCTTCATTACAAATTCTCGGCCACGGATAATTCCACTACGTGGACGAGGCTCGTCGCGATACTTCGTTTGAATCTGATAAATCGAGAGTGGAAGATCTTTATACGATGAATACTCACCCTTAACCATCAGAGTGAACATCTCCTCGTGGGTTGGGCCAAGCAAGAAATCATTGCCTTTGCGATCTTTTAGACGAAAAAGATCTGGACCATATTCGCTCCAGCGGTTGGTCTGCTCGTATGGATCGCGAGGAAGTAGCGCTGGGAAGTGAACTTCCTGGAAACCTGCTGCGTCCATCTCTTCGCGTACTACTCGCTCAATATTGCGATATGTGAGATAGCCCAATGGCAGCCAGGAGTAGATACCAGCTGAGATTCGGCGAACATATCCGGCACGCACCAAGAGGCGATGGCTCGCTACTTCAGCATCAGCCGGGTCGTCGCGAAGGGTGCGCAAAAGCAAGGTAGACATTCTTAGCATGGGCCAACCTTATCTAATGAAGGTTGAATTACTTAATAGTGACGGTTGGTTCTCCAGAAGCAACGCCTGCGGCAACCATCTCATCAGCCAAACGATTGGCTTCTTCAATCAAGGTAGCCACGATCTCTGATTCCGGAACCGTCTTAATGACCTCACCCTTCACAAAAATCTGACCCTTTCCGTTGCCAGATGCAACGCCAAGATCTGCTTCACGAGCTTCGCCTGGGCCATTCACAACGCAACCCATAACAGCCACACGAAGAGGGACCGTCATTCCTTGAAGCCCAGCTTGAACGCTTTCAGCCAACGTATAGACATCAACTTGTGCGCGACCGCACGAAGGACAAGAAACAATTTCGAGTTTACGCTGACGCAAGTTGAGTGATTCCAAAATTGAGATTCCAACTTTTACTTCTTCGACAGGTGGAGCAGAGAGTGAGACACGAATAGTGTCTCCAATTCCTTCAGCGAGAAGAATTCCAAAAGCTGTCGCGGACTTGATGGTCCCTTGGAAGATAGGGCCAGCTTCAGTAACACCGAGATGCAGTGGGTAATCACATTTGGAAGCAAGGATGCGATAGGCATTAACCATAGTCACTGGATCGTGATGTTTGACTGAAATTTTAATATCTGAGAATCCGTGCTCTTCAAAGAGCGATGCTTCCCAGAGTGCAGATTCTGCAAGTGCTTCAGGCGTTGCTTTTCCATACTTGGCCAGAAGACGAGGATCCAGAGAGCCCGCATTTACACCAATGCGAATTGGAATACCGGCATCGCCTGCTGCCTTAGCAACTTCCTTTACCTTGTCATCAAATTGCTTGATATTTCCAGGATTGACTCGAACAGCAGCGCAACCAGCGTCAATTGCAGCAAAGATATATTTTGGTTGGAAATGAATGTCGGCAATGACCGGGATCTGAGATTTCTTTGCAATTGCAGCTAGCGCATCTGCATCATCTTGGCTCGGCACCGCAACGCGGACAATCTGGCAACCAGCGGCAGTGAGAGCAGCGATCTGTTGTAGCGTGGCATTCACATCTGAAGTAAGAGTTGTGCACATAGATTGCACACTTACAGGTGCGTCTGCGCCAACAAGAACGTTACCAACTTTGAGTTGTCGGCTCTTTCGGCGAGGCGCAAGGACAGTTAGTGGGGCAGCTGGAATTCCAAGATCAACCATGGCTTTATTCTGCCCTAAATTAAAGATTGAAGTGAACTGGATTGAAGATGTCAGCTGCCAGCAGCATCAAAGAGAGCGCAGCGAGAAGGCCAAAAACCACAATTGTGATGGGGGTGAGTACTTCGAGATTGATGGGAGCAGGCTTGGCTTTTCCACGCTTTCGCGCCCACCAGAATCGGATGCCATCGGCTATCGCCACCGCCATGTGCCCGCCATCGAGTGGAAGAAGAGGCAGGAGATTAAAAATTCCAACGAAAATGTTGAGGCTCGCAATAATGAG
Organism: uncultured Actinomycetes bacterium; assembly: GCA_903825945.1. Lineage (GTDB taxonomy): Bacteria > Actinomycetota > Actinomycetes > Nanopelagicales > Nanopelagicaceae > PALSA-747. The sequence continues at coordinate 41,940 of CAIKCJ010000011.1, forward strand.
CAAGAAGGTCTGGGCTTTCTCTCCAAAGCTCATGGTGTGATCACTTGCTGTGGCTGCAGAAGCTTGCGCAACACCAACCACTCCGACTAGCCCATTTGGATCTCTTTTAGCGCCAAGGAATGTTTGGCGGAAGAGAGCAGGGATTTTGGTTGGAAGGGAGATAAGCGAAGTAAAGCTCGTCTTAAAGAGGTTAGCCCCCAGATGATAGGTATCTGATGTTGCTAGACCGATCGGCTCGCGAACTAGCCCAATTTTGCTAGTGAATCCAAGCATTCCGATGCTTTTTCCATCTTCGACAATGGTGGCTGGGGTCGCATTCAGGGTAAGAAGCTCTCCATGGCGCTTAACGACAAGAGTCACGCTCTTGCCAGCAGAGGCGCGAATGGCGAGAACATCACTAGCCCAATTCTTTACCTTTTTGCCATTAATCGAGGTCACTTGATCGCCAGGTTGGAGCCCAGCTACTTTTGCTGGCGATGGGGCTGCATCAGCAGCACATACTGTGTTTGTTGTGTTGATGCACGGAAGTACGGTGTCGATTGTCGGGATGATCGATGAAGTACCAATCCCGAAGAAGATGACAAATATCAAAACTACGCCGAGAACGAAGTGTGTGAATGACCCGGCGCCCAACACCACAAGCCGCTTTGGAATCGATGCGGCGATAAAAGCTCGTGGCTCCTCCTCTGGTGTCAGCTCCTCATTGACCGACATTCCAATGATTCTGCAGTAGCCACCAGCTGGAATTGTCTTGATGCCAAACTCAGTCTCACCGCGCGTGAACGACCAGATCTTTGTTCCGAATCCTAAAAAGAATTCAGTGACCTTCATTCCAAAGCGTTTGGCTGTGAGGAAATGTCCAAATTCGTGGAGCATGACGGAAATCAACATAGCGACAACGAATGCCAGCACTCCAATAATCTGAGACATCTTCTGTGACTCCCCTAACCTAAAGCGCCTGAACGAATTCGCTAGCGACCTGGCGAGCATCATCTTCTACCGCACTGACATCGCTGAGATCCCGAGGCGTATTGCCACCGATATGCGCTAACTTGTCCACGCTCTGACTGACAATTTTGACTATATCGATAAAGGCAATCTTCTCGCCAATAAATGCAGCAACTGCTACCTCATTTGCAGCATTGAAAACTGCAGGGAGAGCGCCACCTATGGTTCCGCAGTGGCGAGCAAGATCTATAGCTGGGAACTTAACGGGATCGATAGGCGCGAAATTCCACGTATGAGCCGTACTCCAATCGATCGGATTACTTGCTCTATTCACTCGATCTGTTGTGCCATCTTGGTGCGCACCAAGCGCATAAGCGATCGGCCCCTTCATATTTGGTGGGCTGGCGTGAGCAATCGTTGCACCATCGTTGAATTCGACCATAGAGTGCACGACAGATTGCGGATGGATTACGGCTTCAATCTGCGAGTAATCAAGATCGAAAAGGTAATGAGCTTCGATGATCTCTAGGCCTTTATTAACAAGAGTTGCTGAATTGATAGTGACTACAGGGCCCATTGACCATGTTGGGTGTGCGAGCGCTTCTTGCAAGCTCACTCCCGCAAGATCACTTCTGTCGCGGAATGCGCCGCCACTCGCGGTTAATATCGCACGCTTGACTTCGCTCCTCTTGCCAGCGAGGAAACATTGATATAGAGCGCTGTGTTCCGAATCGACAGGCAATAGTCGATGCGCCCCACCCTTTCGGGCAGCGTCAACAACAAGATCTCCACCCGCGACCAGCGACTCTTTATTTGCGAGTGCAACCCGATTGCCAGCTCCTAGCGCCGCCAAGGTCGGAGCAAGTCCAACAGATCCAGTGATTCCATTAAGTACGATGTCACACGGAATCGCAGAAAGTTCGGCTGATGCCGAGGGGCCATCGATAACAACAATCTCGCCAGCAATCGAGCGCGCATAATCTCCGTTTGAGTTTACGGCGACAACAGGAACCGAGAATTTCTTTGCCTGAGAGATCAAGAGATCAATATTGGAACCACCAGCGCTTAAGCCAATGACGCGAAAACGATCTGGATTAGCTGCAATAACTTCGAGTGCCTGCACGCCAATCGAACCTGTTGAGCCAAGAATGATGATCTCTTGGGTGGCGAAACTGTTATTCATCGTCTTGGCTGTCTTACTTAATTAACTCTGCAGCTGCCAACTGACCACAAGCGCCATCGATCTCGCGTCCACGAGTATCGCGAACAGTGACTGGCACTCCGTAGCTTTCAAGGGTTGATACAAATGTTGCCTCATCGCTTGGTCGAGATGCTGTCCATTTAGAGCCAGGCGTTGGATTGAGGGGAATCAAATTAACGTGAGCATTGCGATTCTTGAGCAGTCGCCCCAATAAATCGGCACGCCAGGCTTGATCATTGATATCGCGAATAAGCGCATATTCAATGGAGTAGCGACGTCCGGTCTTCTGTGCGTAATTATCCGCAGCAGTCAGGACTTCCTTTACCTTCCAACGAGAGTTGATAGGTACGAGCGAATCTCGGAGCTCATCGTCTGGCGTATGAAGTGAAACAGCCAAAGTCACTGGAATATCTTCTTGCATCAATTTTTCAATTCCATTGACTAGCCCTACTGTCGAAACAGTGACTGAGCGCGCACCAATTCCTAGGCCATCTGGTTGTGGCGCCGTGATGTTACGTACCGTACGGATCACCGCGTTGTAATTGGCCAGCGGTTCGCCCATGCCCATGAAAACCACATTAGAAAGCCGAGTCGGTCCACCAGGTAGCGCGCCTGAATCGCAGATACGTGCAGCGGCAACAACTTGCGCCGTGATCTCACCAGCAGTGAGGTTTCGAGTAAGTCCGCCTTGGCCTGTTGCGCAGAACGGACAATTCATTCCGCAGCCAGCTTGGGAAGAGATGCAGACGGTTGTGCGATCGCTGTACCGCATGAGCACGCTCTCAACGAGTACGCCATCATGCAAGCGCCAAAGATCCTTGCGAGTTGTTCCACCATCACATTCAATGGTGCGAACTAGCGTGATGAGCTTTGGTGTGAACTTCTCCGCCATAAGCGCGCGCATATCCTTTGGAATATCGCTCCAGCTCTCAGTGTCATCGTTGTGATGAGTAAAGAAGTGAGTCGCTACTTGATTGGCACGGAATGCAGGAATGCCTAACTCCAACGCGAGCTCCTTGCGCCCTGCTGGATCAAGATCAGCAAAATGCTTAGGCGGCTTTACCTTCTGCTTTGGCTCATCAAAAATGAGTTTGAGCTCAGATGGTGTTAATGCATCAGAGTTTTTAGGTTCGTTAGTTTCGCTCATGACAGCTCTCTTATAACTTGAAGTGTTGAATGAGTTCGAAGACGAACCATACGGACGGTGCAGTAAATAAAAGTGAATCTACTCGATCAAGGACTCCGCCATGACCCGGAAGAAGTGTTCCCATATCTTTTATTCGAAGATCGCGCTTAAGTGCCGACTCTATGAGGTCGCCACAGGTAGCAGTAATAACGCCAAGTATCCCAATGAGCGCACCAAGCCACCAGTGATCATGCAGCGCGAAATGAAAGACGAGTGCAGCGCCGAGCGTTGTTGCCACGATGGCACCGATGAGCCCTTCCCAGGTCTTTTTAGGTGAGATATGCGGGGCAAGCGGATGTTTTCCGAAGAGAACGCCCGAAAAATAAGCAAAAGTATCGTTGCAACTTACTACAACTACGAGCGTAAAGATCTTCCCGATTGGGTTGCCATCATGAGCAAGAAGCAGGATAAAGCCAGCTAGAAATGGGATATAGAAGATTGCAAAGACCGCGGCGGTAGATCGCTTCACAAAATCAACGGGTGATTTGAGTAGTAGATAAACCATCACATTGGGTATAGCGATCGCCAAAGCAACTGCTAGACCTGAGATCTTTCCGTACCAGGTTGCCCCGAGTAAGCCTGCCGCAGCCACATAGAGAGGAAGCTCTGGAAGATGAATTCCTCCACCCTCATAAGCACGCACAATTTCGTTGATGCCTAGCAGCATTGCAGCACCTATGAGGAGATCAAAAATTACGGGACTAACTTTGAGCGAACCAAAGACGAGTGCCAGTATCAATAACGAAACAAGGATAGAAGGCAGCAACTTTCGCCCAGCCTTCTGGTTAATCGCTTCGTTGATTGAATGCAGGTCATCCATGATTGGCTACTTCTTCGGGAGGATTAAACCTCGAGAAGCTCGGCCTCTTTATGCTTTAGGAGATCATCAATTTTGGCCACGTGATCAGATGTGTGTTTCTCGAGTTCTTTCTCTGCGCGAGCAACATCATCTTTTCCAGCATCGCCATCTTTTTCAAGCTTTGCCATGGCATCCATTGCAGCACGTCGAATATTGCGAATCGCAATACGGGAATCTTCGGCTTTTGTGCGAGCTACTTTGATGAAGTCCTTACGACGCTCTTCAGTAAGCTGAGGGAAGTTCACGCGGATGACGCCACCATCGTTAGCTGGGTTGACGCCAAGGTCTGACTCCCGGATTGCTTTTTCGATAGATGCAATCGCACCTTTATCGAATGGAGAGACCAGGGCCATACGAGCTTCTGGGACCGCAAATGTAGCGAGTTGGCCTAGCGGCGTATACGTGCCGTAGTAGTCGACCATAATTTTCTGGAACATTGCTGGGTGTGCACGTCCTGTACGGATTGCGGCGAAATCATCTTTAGCTACCTCAACGGCTTTGCTCATTTTTTCGTTGGCATCAGCCAGGGTGCTATTTAAATCAGACATTCGCTCTACTCTCCACAATCGTTTACTCGTTCAAGGATCTAAGAGACAAGCGTACCAATTGCTTCACCGCGCACAGCGCGAGCAATATTCCCCTTATTTTTGAGGTCAAAAACGACGATTGGGAGCTTATTTTCACGGCAGATGCTAAATGCTGCTGCATCGGCTACCGCCAAGGATTTAGCAAGGACTTCATCAAAACTGATGGTCTGGTACTTCGTTGCGTTTGGATCCTTCTTTGGATCAGCAGAGTAGACGCCATCGACTCCACTCTTGGCAAGAAGCAGGGCTTGCGCACCAACTTCAAGAGCGCGCTGAGCTGCGACGGTATCGGTGGTGAAGTAAGGCATTCCGGCTCCGGCACCAAATATGACGACGCGACCCTTCTCAAGGTGGCGGATTGCGCGTAGCGGGATGTAAGGCTCAGCGACTTGCCCCATGGTGATCGCAGTCTGAACGCGGGTTGGGATTCCCTCTTTTTCTAAGAAATCTTGAAGCGCGAGGCAGTTCATCACAGTTCCGAGCATGCCCATGTAGTCGGCGCGAGAGCGATCCATGCCGCGCTGTTGAAGCTCTGAGCCACGGAAGTAGTTACCGCCACCGACAACAATGGCGATCTGGGTTCCACCGCGTGCAACTTCTGCAATCTGTACTGCAATATCGTGTACAACATCTGGGTCTACGCCGATGCCTTTAGCACCACCGAATACTTCACCAGAAAGTTTAAGGAGCACTCGTGTGTAACCTTTGTGGTCGCTCATGAGTGCTCCTTATCTAGAACTTTAATTACTGGGATACGAGAAGATTACTGTCCAACGCGGAAACGATGGAACTTAGACACGGTGGTCTTTGCTTCATCAAGAATCTGCTTAACGGTCTTCTTGGCATCCTTAGCAAAAGCCTGCTCAAGAAGGCTAACTTCCTTCACGAAACCAGTAACGCGGCCTTCAACGATCTTTGAGATCGAAGCTTCTGGCTTTCCTTCGTTACGAGCTGTGTCTTCTGCAATACGACGCTCAGCTTCGATTGCTTCTGCAGGAACTGCATCGCGATCAACATATTGAGGTGCAAATGCTGCGATGTGCTGTGCAACATCCTTACCTGCTTCTGGAGCATCCGCTGTGAGTTCAACCAAGACACCGACCTGAGGTGGTAGATCTGGGCTGGTGCGGTGCAAGTAGAGAGCCACAGGTGAACCTTCGAGAACTGCAATGCGGCGAAGTTCGATCTTCTCACCGAGTGTTGCGTTGCCCTCATCGATACGTGCCTGAACTGTCTGACCTGAAGGAAGTGTTGATGCAAGGAAATCTTCAAGTGAAGCGCTCTTTGCCACTGCAAGGTGGTCGATAAGTTCGTTAGCAAGCTCTACGAAACGCTCGCCCTTAGCTACGAAGTCTGTCTCGCAGTTGAGTTCAAGCATGACACCGAGATTGTTCTCGGTCTTAGCAAGAACAACACCATTAGATGTTGTGCGACCTTCGCGCTTTGTAACTCCCTTAAGCCCCTTAACACGGATGATGTCGACTGCCTTTTGGAAATCGCCATCTGCTTCGTCAAGTGCCTTCTTGCAATCAAGCATGCCCGCAGCAGTTGCCTCGCGCAGCTTCTTTACATCTTCAGCTGTGTAGTTAGCCATTAAATATATTCTCCTATTACGTATGAAATCGAAAAGTGATGAGTACTAGTTAGCTGAAACTTCGGTTGCAACCTCAGCAGCAGCGGCAGCATCTACAGCTGGAGCAGGAGTTGCCGCATCGCCAAGAAGTTCCTTCTCGACATCAGCAACTGCAGCTGCTGATGCGCTAGCAGCCTTATCTGCAACTGCGGCAGCGGCAGCTGAACGAGCAGCTAGACCAGCAACAGCGGCATCAGCGATAACGCGAGTCAATAGTCCAATAGAGCGGATTGCATCGTCGTTACCAGGAATCTTGTAGTCAACTTCATCTGGATCACAGTTGGTATCCAAGATAGCGACAACTGGAATACCGAGCTTGTGTGCTTCTTGCACTGCAAGGTGTTCCTTCTTTGTATCTACAACCCAGATTGCGCTTGGCAACTTGGTCATGTTGCGAATACCTTCGAGGTTCTTTGTGAGCTTCTCGCGCTCGCGGCGAAGCACAAGAAGTTCCTTCTTGGTCAAAACTTGATCGTTCTTCTGCTCGAGAAGCTCGAGCTCCTTCAAACGCTGAATACGCTTGTACACAGTTGGGAAGTTGGTGAGCATGCCGCCGAGCCAACGCTCAGTGACATAAGGCATTCCAACGCGAGCAGCTTGCTCGATGATTGGCTGATGTGCCTGCTTCTTTGTACCAACGAAAAGGATATGTCCGCCCTTGGCGACAGTGTCCTTGATGAAGTCATAAGCCTGGTCGATAAGACCAAGTGACTGTTGAATGTCGATGATGTAGATGCCATTGCGCTCAGCAAAAATAAAGCGCTTCATCTTTGGGTTCCAACGACGGGTCTGATGTCCGAAGTGGACGCCGCTATCGAGGAGTTCTCGCATTGTTACAACTGCCATGATGGCAATCTCCTTTATTGCATGCGCAATCGCATGCACTCGGTTGTCGAACTAACGATTTGCTAGTTCCCTAGCATCCGAACACCGACTCATGACGACTCTTTCGAGATTTCACAAGACCGAATTGGTTACTCCCCCAGCCATGCCGAGCGAGTCAGATGCGTGAAGTCAGGGCCCAATTTCTTGGTTCCTGCTGGGGATAATCTTACGGGAGTTTCTGAGGTGGAAAATCCACGCTTCCCGTGGTTCAGGCTCGTGGGTGGGCGTCTTTATAGGCCCGCTGGAGCCGTTCGGGCGAAACATGGGTATAAATCTGAGTTGTCGCCAGAGATGAATGGCCCAAAATCTCCTGAACAGTGCGCAGATCAGCTCCGCCTTCGAGCAGATGAGTGGCCGCGGTATGGCGCAATCCATGGGGACCCATAGTGGAGCCGACCGCTTGCATCGCCTCGTAGACCACTTCACGGACAGTTCGTTGATCAATTCGCTTGCCACGGGAGCCCAAGAAAATTGCCGAGCCCGATGCTTCATTGACCAGCGCCGAGCGAGCTTGGGTCAAATATCTTTGTAAAGCCTTAACTGCGGGGATGCCCATAGGGACGACTCGCTCTTTACTGCCCTTACCTAAAACGTGAAGAGTGTTTCGAGTTTCATCGAAGGAGCGAAAATCTAATCCGCAGAGTTCTGAGACACGAATGCCTGTTGCATACAAGATTTCAATCATTGCTAGATCTCGCACCGTCAGTGGGCTCGGATCTTCATCTGCGCGGGTTTGCATACTTGAAATAACGATATCGGTATCGGCGATGTCGAGGACTTCCGGCAGAGTGCGATGAGGTTTTGGAATCGCCAGCTCTGCTCCAAGATCGCTCTTGATCCACCCTTGGCTAGCCGCCCAATATGTAAAAGCACGTATAGAAACAATTCTTCGAGCCATTGTTGATCGCGCTGCACCTGTTGACTGAAGATAGGCAAGCCACGAACGAATGTGAGTGAGTTCTAACTGTGAAAACTCTTCGATCTTTAATTTATCTAAGTGCGCCAAGAAGGATTCAAGATCGCTGACATAGCCCCTGATTGAGTTGTCGGCAAGATTGCGCACCAAAACGAGATGCTCCTCGTATTGCGCGATCAACTCTTTACTCACAATCGAGAGCGTACTACGGGTTTAAGCAGTTAGTCCTTGACGCAAGAGTCCAAATGTCACGGCATCTTCCAGAGCCATCGCAGAGGCGGCTATAACATTTTCGTGAACACCAAGTGTGGTCCACGAGCCATCGCCGTCACTTGTTTCCACAAGTACACGCGTCACAGCTCCAGTACCCAGGCGGCCTTCGAGAATTCTCACCTTGTAATCGGTCAGCTCTAGCTTGCTTAGTTGTGGATAGAACTTAGTGAGGCCTGAGCGAAGGGCGGTATCGATCGCATTAACCGGGCCGTTTCCGGAGCCTGTTGCCACAATAGTTTCGCCATGAGAAACAATGGTGATAGTCGCGGTTGAGGTAACTCCACCCGCAGAATCCCCATCAACAGTTGTTTTCCACTCCTTAATTGCAAAGAAATCTGCTTTTTTGCCAGCTATTTCCTCGCGAAGAAGTAGCTCAAATGACGCATCTGCAGCTTCGAAGGTGAAACCTCGAGATTCCATCTCCTTCACGCGGTCGATAACACGAGTGATTAATTCTTTGTCACCGTTGAGATTGATTCCCAATTCTTTTGACTTGAGTTCAATGGATGCACGGCCGGCCATCTCTGATACCAACATACGCATATCGTTACCGACGCTTGCAGGATCTTCATGCTGATACATCATGGGATCAACCTTGATTGCCGATGCATGCAAGCCTGCTTTGTGAGCGAAGGCCGATACACCAACATATGGTTGACGTGCAGATGGAGCAACATTAGTTACTTCTGCAACTGCATGAGAAATTCGGAATGATTCACGAAGCGCGCCAGCTGGAAGTACTGGCTTTTTCATTTTTAATTCGAGATCAGCAATGATTGTTACGAGATCAGCATTGCCGGTGCGCTCTCCATATCCATTGAGAGTTCCCTGGACATGCGTGACGCCCGCAGAGACTGCGGCCAATGAGTTTGCTACTGCGCAACCCGTGTCATTGTGGCAATGGATACCGAGTCGAGCTGATGAAGAACCCAAGACATCTGTGATGATGTCAGTAAGTTCGGTCGGGAGCATTCCGCCATTGGTATCGCAAAGTGCGATGACATCGGCCCCAGCTTCTGCAGCAGTGCGAACTACCTCAAGTGCGTATGCGCGATTAGAGCGATAGCCATCGAAGAAATGTTCGGCATCAAGAAATACTCGCTGCCCGCCTTCACGCAAGAACTTAATGGAGCTACGAATCATTTCGAGATTTTCGTCAAGCGAAGTCTTAAGTGCTAAATCGACGTGGCGATCATGGCTCTTTGCAACAAGCGTTACGGCTGTTGCGCGAGAATCTTGTAGTGCTCGAAGTAGAACATCATCAGCCGCTTGTACGCCTGGTCGGCGAGTCGCGCCAAAGGCCACAAAAGTCGCATTTTTGAGCTTGAGTTCTGTCTGTGCTCGCTTAAAAAATTCAGTGTCTTTTGGATTAGCTCCTGGCCATCCACCCTCAATAAAACCAACTCCAAGTTCATCCAAGTAGCGCGCAATTGCCAACTTGTCATGAACGGAGAGATTGAGACCCTCCTGCTGCGCACCATCCCGAAGAGTGGTGTCGTAGATATGGAAGGAGTCGTTAACCGACACGAACGTTCCAGCCATGTATATCCTCGATAGTTCCATGTTGGATACCCAGAAGTGTTTCGCGAATCTTGTGAGTGATTGGGCCAGGCTCGCCATTGCCAGTAACCCATGTGCCAGCTGCAGATTTAGCAGCACCAATTGGAGAAACTACAGCAGCTGTTCCACATGCAAATATTTCGGTGATCTCACCGGATGCAACGCCATCGCGCCAATCATCGACCGAGATCATTCCTTCTTCAACTGTGTATCCAAGGTCTGCAGCTACAGAGAGAATTGAATCGCGTGTGATTCCTGGAAGCAGTGTTCCAGTGAGTTTAGGTGTGAAGATAGTTGCGCTATCTCCTGAACCCTTCACGAAGTAAAGATTCATTCCGCCCATCTCTTCAACCCAACGACGCTCCTTCGCATCAAGCCAAACAACCTGATCGCAACCTTCTGCCGCTGCCTGCTTTTGAGCCAAGAGTGAACCTGCGTAATTTCCACCTGTCTTAGCTGCGCCTGTGCCACCTGGAGCTGCGCGCACATATTCAGTGGAAATCCACACTGTTACTGCCTTATTTGGATTGAAGTAGGCAGATGCAGGTGTGGTGATAATCAAAAATGTTGCATGGTTGGAAGGTCGGACACCAAGACCGACTTCTGTTGCGATCATAAATGGGCGAATGTATAGCGATTCACCAATGTTCTTAGGAACCCATGCGCGATCTTGCTCAACTAGTGCTTCGACAGCTGCGACAAAGTCTTTGACTGGAATCTCAGGCAGAGCCATGCGCACGGCGCTGCTATTGAAGCGCTGGGCATTAGCTTCAGGACGGAAAAGGCTAATTCCGCCATCAGGCTGGCTATACGCCTTCATGCCTTCAAAAATCTCTTGCCCGTAGTGAAGTACAGATGTGGCTGGGTCGAGTGAGAGTGGGCCGTACGCCTTGAGCTCTGCATCTGCCCAACCAGTGGCCTCGCTCCACTCCGCAATCACCATGTTATCTGTGTAGTACTTACCGAAACCGCCGGCAGCAATTTTTGCCTCGCGATCAGCGTCAGATACTGGGGTTGGGTTTGGATTGAGGTTGATCTTCATTTAGATAGCTCCTGCCAATGCGTTTCCGATTTCGACTGTGCTTCGCTTTGAATCTCCGCGTGCAACGAGGTCTGCCGCAACAGCTGCCTCGACATCGTTCGCAGCTTGGTGCTCACCAAGATGAGACAGAAGCATTGCGATAGACATAACTGTCGCAGTTGGATCTGCCAATGACTTTCCAGCGATATCTGGAGCCGATCCATGTACTGGCTCAAACATCGATGGGAATTTTCCAGTTGGATTGATATTTCCTGAAGCAGCGAGTCCGATACCTCCGCAGATTGCCGCGGCAATATCGGTGATGATGTCGCCAAAGAGGTTATCTGTGACAACTACGTCAAAGCGTTCTGGATTAGTAACAAAGAACATGGACGCAGCATCAACATGGAGATAATCTGTTGTGACATCTGGGAACTCTTTAGCAACTTCATTAAATGTTCGTGTCCAAAGACCACCTGCATGTGTGAGCACATTGTTTTTGTGAACAAGAGTTAATTTCTTGCGTGGACGAGCTGAAGCGCGCGCAAAGGCATCGCGAATTACACGCTCTGCGCCGCGGCGGGTGTTGAGAGATTCCTCTGTTGCAATTTCGGCTTCGGTACCCAATGCCAAGTTTCCGCCCGCACCCACGTATGGTCCTTCGGTTCCTTCGCGAACGACCACAAAATCGATTGGCGCAGTTGTTGCGAGCGGTGATTTCACGCCAGCATGAAGCTTGGCTGGACGCAGATTCACATACTGATCGAACGCAAAACGGAGCTTGAGAAGTAGTCCGCGCTCAAGTACTCCACTCGGAACAGTTGGATCTCCAACAGCCCCAAGCAAAATGACATCGCTCTTTGCGATCTCGGCCATGGTTTCATCACTAAGTACTTCACCGGTCTTATGCCAATGAGCTGCACCGAGGTTGTAGTGGACTTTGTTGAATGTGAGCGAGTATTTGGCTGCAACTTTATCGAGAACCTTGAGGCCTTCGGCTACAACTTCTGGACCGATTCCATCGCCCGCGATCACTGCTACGTTAAAAGTTTTAGACATAAATTACCCAATCAATGTGACTGAACGGACTGAAACAGCACCGATCTCTTTTTCGACAGTTGCAACAATCTCAGGAGCGATGTCGGTATCGACAGTAATTGCCATCAACGCTTCTCCCCCAGCTTGGCTGCGAGCAACCTGCATACCTGCAATGTTGACGCCAGATTTTCCAAGCAAATTACCGACTATGCCGACAATTCCTGGGCGATCTGTGTAACGCAAGATAAGTAGGTGCTCTGATGGTGGAAGATCTAAATCAAAACCATCAATCTTGATGATTTTCTCGACCTTACGAATTCCCATGAGAGTTCCATCGACAACTACCAAGCGTCCATCGCTAAATGCCGCATGAAGAGAGATCATGCTGCGGTACTCGGGACTCTCAGGATCTGTTGTGACAGATGAAGTGATGTTGCGTTCTGCAGCGAGACCTGGGGCATTTACATATGTCACAGACTCTGCGCCAATTGCGGTGAGTGCACCCTTGAGTACGCTCATAGCAAGAACTGAGCAATCATGGCCAGAGATATCGCCTCTGACTTGAACATCGAGGGAGGTTGGAAGTTCGCCAGCCAAAATAGTTGCGATCTGCGCCATCTTCTCGACCAAAGGAAGGCTTGGGCGAATATCTTCGTGGATTGCCCCACCCTTAACGTTGATCGCATCTGGAACAAGCTCACCGGCAAGGGCCTTGCGAACTGAAACCGCTACCGCGATACCTGCACGCTCTTGAGCCTCATCAGTTGATGCTCCAAGGTGCGGAGTTGCAACGACATTATCGAGAGCAAAGAGTGGTGAATCGGTGCATGGCTCTGTTGCAAAAACATCGAGTCCAGCTCCGCCAACACGTCCTTCAGTCAAAGCTGCATAAAGCGCGTCTTCATCGAGAACTCCACCACGCGCCGCATTAATGATGCGGACTGATGGCTTAACTTTCTTGAGCGCCTCAACGCCAATTAAGTTAGCTGTCTCTTTTGTCTTTGGTAGGTGGATCGTAATGAAATCACTTATGCGTAGTAGTTCATCCAAATCAACCAAGCGAACGCCTAATTGCGCAGCGCGTGCTGGTTGTAGATATGGATCGTATGCAACTACATCCATTCCAAATGATTGCATGCGAGCAGCAACAAGTTGACCGATTTTTCCAAAGCCAACGATGCCGAGCGTCTTTTCGAATAATTCGACACCGGTGTACTTGGAGCGAGCCCACTTACCTGCACGAAGAGCTGCGTTAGCAGGTGAGATAAATCGAGCAGATGCCATCAATAATGAAATTGCTAGTTCTGCAGCGCTGACAATGTTTGATGTTGGCGCATTGACAACCATGATGCCCGCCGCAGTCGCGGCAGAGATATCGACGTTATCGACACCGACTCCGGCACGTGCAATAACTTTCAAACCTTTAGATGCTGATATTGCTTCTGCATCCATTTTAGTTGCAGAGCGAATGAGGACCGCATCTACACCGGCAGCGAGAGCCGCAAGAAGTTCACCGCGGTTTGCACCGTCGCAATGGCGAACTTCGAAGTCTGGGCCCAGCGCATCAATTGTCGCTGGGCTTAACTCTTCTGCAATTAATACAACAGGTTTAGCCACGTGCAGCTACACCTTCTTGGTAATCATCTTTGTTGTTGCCCTTGACCCATGACATCATCTTACGAAGTTCGCGGCCTACAGCCTCGATTGGGTGAGCCTCTCCCTTAGCGCGAAGTGACTTAAATTCAGGTGCGCCAGCTTCTTGGTCATTAACAAAGCGCTCAGCGAAAGTGCCGTTCTGGATATCAGCAAGGACAGCCTTCATGTTGGCCTTTACGCTTGGATCGATAACCCGAGGACCTGAGATGTAATCGCCATACTCAGCTGTATCTGAGACCGACCAACGCTGCTTCGCGATTCCACCTTCGTACATCAAGTCAACGATCAACTTAAGTTCGTGCAAGCACTCGAAGTATGCAACCTCAGGTTGATAGCCAGCCTCGACAAGAGTTTCAAAACCATATTGAACGAGCTGTGATGCGCCACCGCAGAGAACTGCTTGCTCACCGAAAAGATCTGTCTCGCACTCTTCTGTGAAGGTGGTCAAAATTCCACCAGCGCGAAGTCCGCCGATTGCCTTTGCATATGAGAGAGTCAGTGGCCAAGCGTTGCCAGTTGCATCTTGCTCGACAGCAACAAGTACAGGAACACCACGACCAGCTTGGTACTCACGACGAACCAAGTGTCCTGGACCCTTTGGAGCCACCATCGCAACATCGATGTTTGCTTCTGGCTTGATGTAACCGAAGCGAATGTTAAATCCATGGCCAAAGAAGAGTGCGGATCCTGGCTTAAGGTTTGGCTTAATTGAATCGTTGTAGATGTGGCGCTGTACGTGATCAGGAGCGAGAAGCATGACAACGTCAGCTTCCTTAACAGCATCTGCAACAGAAAGAACGCGGAGTCCTTCATCTTCTGCCTTTGCGCGAGAGGTTGAACCTTCTGCCAAGCCAATTCGAACATCCACACCACTATCGCGCAAGCTCAAAGCATGTGCGTGACCCTGGGAGCCATAACCAATGACTGCAACCTTCTTGGATTGGATGATGGATAGATCTGCATCTTCGTCGTGATACTTGGTAGCCACTGGGTTCTGCCTTTCGTTGGGTTTTTTCTTCGGTCGATGAATCTGGATTAGTTAGTGCGATGTTTCGTGGGAGGTCATGCCTGGTTTCAATCCGCGCTCCATTGCGACAAGACCTGATTGAACCAATTCTTTGATGCCATAAGGCTCGAGAACACGCAGGAGCGCCTGAATCTTCTCACTATTTCCGGTTGCCTCGATCGTGACGGCATCTTGAGCGACATCTACGACTTTGGCGCGGAATAGCTGAACAGTTTCAAGGACCTGAGAGCGAGTCTGCGGCGAGGTGGTTACTTTGACCAGCAGCAGCTCACGTTGAACCGAGGCAACTGGATCTAGTTCGGTGATGCTCAAAACGTTAATCAATTTATCCAGTTGCTGGATAACCTGCTCTAACGCATGTCCATCGACCTTGATCACAATGGTCATACGTGAGATATGTGGATTCTCTGTTGGGCCTACAGCTAGTGAATCGATGTTGTATGCGCGTCGTGAAAATAGTGATGCAACTCGAGCAAGAACGCCAGGGCTATTTTCGACAAGAACCGAGAGAGTATGGGTAGTAGTCATTACAACTCCTGTGAATCCCAGATAGGGGCCATTGATTTTGCAACAAGAATGTCATCATTTGATGTTCCGGCTGCAACCATTGGCCAGACCATTGCATCGCGATGAACACTGAAGTCAACGATTACTGGGCGATCATTGATAGCCATTGCTTCGGCGATCACGCGATCAACATCTTCCTTTGACTCGCAACGAAGTCCGACACAACCCATTGCATCTGCAAGTTTTACGAAATCTGGAACTCGATGAGAGTGAAGATCGGTATTTGAATAACGTTGGTTATAGAAAAGCGTCTGCCACTGGCGAACCATGCCGAGCGACTCATTGTTGATGATCGCAACTTTGATTGGAATGTTGTTGAGTGCGCAGGTAACTAGCTCTTGGTTTGTCATTTGGAAACAACCATCGCCATCAATTGCCCATACGACAGTATCGGGTGCACCAACTTTTGCGCCCATCGCTGCAGGAACTGCATAACCCATTGTTCCTAGACCACCAGAGTTGAGCCAAGTGCGCGGCTTCTCGTACTTAACAAATTGAGATGCCCACATTTGATGTTGACCAACGCCTGCAACATAAATTGCATCAGGTCCGGCTGCTGCGCCGATACGCTCAATAACGTATTGCGGTGAAACAGTTCCATCTTCAGGCTCGTCGTAACCTAATGGGAAACGCTCGCGCCAGCTATTGCACTGCTGCCACCAGGCAGCCAAGTCCGGGCGATCGTTCTTAAAAGCACTCTTTAATACTGGCAATAGCGCCTTGATCGTATGTGCAAGATCTCCAACAAGAGCGACATCGGCAATGCGATTTTTGCCGATTTCGGCAGGGTCGATATCCGCATGGATTACCTTGGCATTTGGAGCAAATGTTGAAAGTTTTCCTGTGACGCGATCATCAAAGCGGGCACCCAGAGTGATCAAGAGATCTGATTGCTGAAGCGCTGTTACTGCAGCAACAGTTCCGTGCATCCCAGGCATGCCAAGATGTTGTGGATGACTATCAGGGAAAGAACCAAGCGCCATAAGAGTTGTAACCACTGGTGCGCCGACCAGCTCTGCGATTTCCATCAGTTCTTTTGAAGCATTGGCCTTGATTACGCCACCTCCAACATAGAACACCGGCTTCTTCGCTTGAGCGATAAGTGCAACCGCGTCAGTTACTGATTGCGCTTGTGGGTCCATGATTGGCTTATAGCCAGGGAGTGAAACTTCTGCCGGCCACTTAAAGGTGGTCATTGATTGCAGCGCATCTTTAGCGATATCGACAAGTACTGCGCCAGGGCGACCGGTGCCTGCGATATGGAATGCATCGGCAATAGCGCGTGGGATGTCATCTGCGTTTGTGATCAAGAAATTGTGTTTAGTAACAGGCATTGTGATGCCGCGAATATCGGCTTCCTGGAAAGCATCTGTGCCAATCGAGCCAGAAGCAACTTGACCAGTGATCGCAACGATCGGAACTGAATCCATCTGTGCATCGGCGATTGGGGTAACAAGGTTGGTAGCGCCAGGACCTGATGTCGCAATACACACTCCAACACGTCCTGTGGCTTGGGCGTAACCGGTTGCGGCATGGCCTGCACCTTGTTCGTGACGAACCAAGATGTGACGGATCGATGAATCATAAATTGGATCGTAAGCAGGAAGGATTGCGCCGCCTGGAAGACCGAACATCACATCTACGCCAACGTGCTCTAGTGCTTTCACAAGCGCCTGGGCTCCGGTGATCTGCTCTGACATGTTCATCTCCTTCCGACTATTCCTTCGTATGTGGACCATTCACTGGCGAAATGAGAAACCCCTCAGTTTCCACTGAGGGGTAGCGCACCATCTAGATTTCTCTAGATCGCGCGCTCTCGAATCACCACTGATGATGTCATATCTTAATTGTCCACCGCGAAGGTTGACCCGTCAACCCTTATAGATGTGATCTCAAAATGTGGACGATCTATCTCAAAATGGCAAGGGCGAGCCCACTCTGATTATGAGCAGACAGCGCCTTGCGAAGCCGATCCCACGACCTTCGCATACTTAGCTAAGACGCCTCGACGGTACTTATGTGGGATGGGAGTCCAGCCATCTCGGCGAGCATGGAGAACACTCTCATCAACAAGGAGATCAAGCTTCTGATTCTTGATATCAATTCTGACAAGATCGCCGTCCTTGATGAACGCGATCGGTCCACCATCGACAGCTTCCGGTGCAACGTGGCCCACACAAAGTCCCGTGCTACCACCAGAGAAGCGACCATCAGTAAGAAGCAGTGTGCTCTTGCCCAGGCCGGCGCCCTTAATTGCACCCGTGATCATCAACATCTCGCGCATTCCTGGTCCGCCTTTAGGACCTTCATAGCGAATGACGACTACATCGCCAGCTTTAATCGTTCCATTTTCAAGAGCTTGCATCGCAGACTGCTCGCGTTCAAAAACTCGAGCTGGACCTTCGAAGAAATCAACGCCGACTCCAGCGGTCTTACAGACTGCGCCTTCAGGAGCGAGTGAGCCATGAAGAATTGTTATTCCACCACCTGCTGACAGTGGATCCTTGATGGAGTGAAGGACATCGCCATCTGCATCGAGTGGGGC
Organism: uncultured Actinomycetes bacterium; assembly: GCA_903825945.1. Taxonomy (GTDB): domain Bacteria; phylum Actinomycetota; class Actinomycetes; order Nanopelagicales; family Nanopelagicaceae; genus PALSA-747. The sequence continues at coordinate 59,842 of CAIKCJ010000011.1, forward strand.
GAGTTCTGCCAAATTCTCTGCCATCGTCTTGCCTGTTACGGTCAAGCAATCTCCATGTAAGAAGCCTGCATCAAGAAGTGCGCGAAGTACAACAGGAATGCCGCCAACACGATCAATGTCAGTCATAACGTACTTGCCAAATGGCTTGAGGTCGCCAAGAAGTGGCGTGCGCTCGCTAATGCGTTGGAAATCTGCAAGCGTGAGATCCACCTCAGCCTCATTTGCGATTGCAAGCAAGTGAAGTACTGCGTTGGTTGATCCACCAAGTGCCATAACAACTGTAATTGCGTTTTCGAATGCTTTCTTAGTCAAGATGTCACGAGTAGTGATCCCCTGGCGAATCAGCTCAACAACAGCAGCGCCAGCTTGGACTGCATAATCATCGCGACGACGATCAACCGCAGCTGGTGAAGCAGAGCCAGGAAGTGATAGGCCGATCGCTTCCCCAACAGCAGCCATGGTGTTCGCGGTATACATGCCACCGCATGCACCTTCACCTGGGCAGATTGCGCGCTCAATCTGGTCGACTCGCTCTTTAGTAATTAATCCACGTGCACATGCACCAACAGCTTCAAATGCATCGATGATCGTGACATCTTTGCCATCAACTTGGCCTGCGAGAGTTGAGCCTGCGTAAACAAATACGCTCGCGACATCGATACGCGCAGCAGCCATCATCATGCCAGGCAGCGATTTGTCGCAACCGGCAAATGTCACCATGCCATCAAGACGTTCTGCTTGCATTACGGTCTCAACAGAGTCTGCAATTACTTCGCGAGAGACGAGCGAGTAGTGCATACCCTCGTGTCCCATAGAAATTCCATCAGATACCGAGATGGTTCCAAATTGCATTGGGAAACCACCGGCATCAATCACACCTTTGCGAGATGCTTTGGCCAGGCGATCGAGTGAGAGATTGCACGGAGTAATTTCATTCCACGACGATGCTATACCGATCTGTGGCTTCGTAAAATCTTCATCCTGCATTCCAACAGCGCGTAACATGCCGCGAGCTGGAGCACGCTCTAATCCATCTGTTACCAAGCCAGAGCGAGGCTTCATCTTGTTCACTGGATTTTTCTCATCACTCATGGCTATCGTCCTTTTCCTAGATTTAACCTTGACCCAGATGCTTCAACAGAAGCTCACGTACCTTTGCGGCATCAGCTTGGCCGCCAGTTGCCTTCATAACTGCTCCAATAAGTGCGCCAGCTGCGGGCAGATTGCCACCGCGAACGCGCTCTGCTGTATCTGGTTGCGCGAGAATAGCTGCTTCGATTGCAACCATGAGTGCGCCATCATCAGAGACAACTTTAAGTCCTCGCTTATCGATAACTTCGCGCGGAGTGCCTTCGCCACCAACGACACCTTCAACAACTTGGCGCGCCAACTTATCGGTCAACTCACCAGATTCGATGAGTGCGATAACTTCGGCCACCTGAGCTGGCGTGATCAGAAAGGTAGGCCCAACTTCACGCTCATTAGCTAGGCGAGATACTTCACCGAGCCACCATGATCGAGCACGAGTCGGTTCTGATCCCAAACCGATTGTCTCTTCAACGACATCAAGGAGTTCGGCATTAACCATGGCTTCCATCTCTTTGGCTGGAACGTTCCATAGTTCTTGCAGACGCTTGCGACGAGTAGATGGTTTTTCGGGAAGGCTCGCGCGCAACTCTTCAATCCATTGGGCAGCTGGTGCCACTGGAACGAGATCTGGCTCTGGGAAGTAGCGGTAATCCTCAGCTTGCTCCTTTGAGCGACCTGAACGTGTCTGACCACTCTCTTCTTGGAAGTGACGAGTTTCTTGGACGATGCGCTCCCCGGCCTCGAGTCGATTGGATTGGCGAATTACTTCTCCAATCACGGCTCGCTCGACCGAGCGCAACGAGTTAACGTTCTTAGTTTCAGAACGTGTTCCTAATTCGTTGCTGCCGACGGGCGCGAGCGAAAGATTGACGTCACAACGCATCGAGCCTTGTTCCATCTTCACATCTGAGACTCCGAGTGAGCGGAGAATCTCCCGAAGTTCTGTGACATAAGCACGCGCAACTTGTGGCGCATACTTGCCGGTTCCGCCAACGATCTTGGTCACGATCTCTACCAGCGGGATGCCAGCTCGGTTGTAATCAAGGAGTGAGTAGTCAGCGCCATGAATACGACCAGTAGCTCCACCAACATGAAGTGACTTGCCGGTGTCTTCCTCCATGTGCACGCGTTCGATTTCAACACGAAATTGTTTTGGACCCTCATCGGTTTCGATCTCTACATCGAGATAACCGTTTACGCAGATTGGCTCGTCGTATTGCGAGGTCTGGAAATTCTTAGGCATATCTGGATAGAAGTAGTTCTTACGAGCAAATCGACTAAATGGCGCAATAGAACAATTGAGAGCCAGGCCGATCAGAATTGAACTCTCGATCGCCTTCGCGTTGACAACAGGAAGCGCGCCAGGCAGACCCAGACAGATTGGACAGGTCTGAGTGTTAGGTGAAGCGCCGAACTCGGTTGCACATCCGCAGAACATCTTCGATTTAGTGTTGAGCTCTACGTGTACTTCAAGGCCCAAAGTTGGCTCGTATTTAGCTACTGCTTGATCGTAATTAAGCGCCATATCAGTTACCTGCCAATGCTGGAGCTTGTGAGAGCAATGTGTGGCCCCACTTTGAGACGAGCGCCGCTTCCAAGGTACCGCCGACTTGATACATTAAATCATCGCGCATTCCTGGAGACATAATTTGAAAACCAACAGGAAGTCCATCTTCAGGAGCAAGCCCACATGGAAGCGACATTCCACCGATACCAGCTAGGTTGACCGGAATTGTGGCGATATCGTTGAGATACATGGCAAGAGGGTCATCCGTATTCTCCCCCAACTTGAATGCAGTGGTTGGGCAGGTAGGAGAAACGAGAACATCAACGTTTGCGAAAGCGGCATCAAAATCACGCTTTACGAGCGTGCGAACTTTCTGAGCCGAACCGTAATATGCATCGTAATATCCAGATGAGAGCGCATAAGTACCAAGAATGATTCGGCGCTTAACTTCAGCACCAAAACCTTCATGTCGAGTAAGGCTCATGACCTCTGCGGCGCTACGCGTTCCATCATCACCAATACGAATTCCATAGCGCATGGAATCAAAGCGAGCCAAGTTTGATGAGGCTTCACTTGGTGCGATGAGGTAGTACGCAGCTAGACCGTAGTCAAAGTTAGGACAAGACACTTCGACGATCTGCGCTCCGGCCTTTACCAATTCTTCAAGAGCTTCTTCAAAGCGCTGACGAACACCTGCTTGGAAACCTTCGCCGAGAAGTTCTTTAACGACGCCAATCTTGAGTCCTTTAATATCAAGCTTCTTTGCGGCAGCAACCACTTGTGGCACTGGAGCATTGATTGATGTTGAATCCATCTGATCGTAACCTGCGATCGCTTCGTGTAAGAGAGCAGTATCAAGAACTGTGCGGGCGCAAGGGCCGGCTTGATCCAAACTTGAAGAGAAAGCAATCAGACCATAACGAGAGACCCCGCCGTAGGTTGGCTTCACTCCTACAGTTCCGGTGACAGCTGCAGGCTGACGGATAGATCCGCCAGTATCTGTACCAATAGCGAGCGGTGCTTGGAAAGCAGCGAGCGCAGCAGCAGACCCGCCGCCGGATCCGCCAGGAATACGAGTGAGATCCCATGGGTTGTGAGTGTTTCCGTATGCAGAATTTTCGGTAGATGAACCCATCGCAAACTCATCCATATTGGTCTTACCCAAGATAACAACGCCAGCATCTTTGAGCTTCTTAACAACTGTTGCGTCATACGGTGGACGCCAACCTTCGAGCATCTTGGAACCTGCAGTTGTAGGAACGCCTTGCTGCGCCAGCACATCTTTAAGTGCAAGTGGCACTCCGGCAAGTGGAGCGAGTTTCTCGCCGCGAGCGCGCTTGGCATCAACTTCAGCTGCTTGGGATAGAGCGCCATCCTTATCAAGGTGCAAGAAAGCATGTACCGCTGGCTCGACAGCTTCGATCTGTGCAAAATGCGCGTTGGTGAGAGCAACAGAAGTTGTGCTGCCAGCAATAAGCGCCTCTGACATCTGCGCGGCAGTTGAGTGAATAGTTACATCTGACATTTCTTATTCCTCACCCAAAATTTGTGGAACTTTAAAGCGCTCCTCGGCTTGAGCCGGGGCTCCGGAAAGTGCCTGCGCATTGCTCAGGCTTGGACGCACCTCATCTGCACGGAAAACATTGTTGACGGGAAACGGGTGAGATGTTGGCGGGACATCACTAGCGGCTGCCTCCTGAACGCGAGCAACGGCGCCCAAAATGGCTCCGAGTTCGTTCACTAGGTGGTCAAGCTCGCCCTCGTTCATATCGATACGAGCTAGCTTTGCCAGGTGGGCAACATCTTCACGCGAAATAGCAGCCATGGGTCAACCTTATCCTGACTAGAGAAGTACGAGATCGTCCCTATGCACGAGCTCTCGCTCATACTCAGGACCCATTGCTTGACCCAACTCCTTTGTTGTGCGGCCAAGTAGCGATGGAATTTCAGCAGAATCAAAGGCGACCAGGCCTCGGGCGATTACTTCCCCTTTAGGTGAGACGAGCTCCACGGTATCGCCAGCAATGAAATCGCCAACAACGGCTGTGACTCCAATTGGCAAGAGCGATGTGCCGCGCTCGCGAATAGCTGTTGTGGCTCCGGTATCCAAGATCAGCTTGCCGTGTGGGGTTGCAGCATGAGCCAACCATAGGAGTCTGGAGGGCTTGTGATCTTTTACAGGATGAAAAATTGTTCCAACATCCTTGCCATTCATGGCATCGACAAGTTGATCCAGCGTCGTCAATAACATCGAGACCCCGGCACTCGTCGCAATCTTGGCTGCTTCAATCTTTGTGACCATTCCGCCACTGCCTACGCCAGAAGCACCAACGCCACCGATTTCAATATCTCCTAGACGGCTGGCATCGCGAACTTCGGAGATACGTTTTGCACCGGGATGCGAAGGTGGCGCATCATAAAGACCATCAACATCCGTGACGAGAGCCAGAACGTCGGCACCAATCAAATGGGCAATCAGCGCTGCGATGCGATCATTATCGCCAAAGCGAATCTCCTGAACACCAACGCTGTCATTCTCATTAATGATTGGAACAACGCCCATCTGCAATAACTTGAGTAGAGTGCGTTGGGCATTTTGATAGTGTGAACGACGAACGACATCGTCGATGGTAAGGAGCACCTGCGAGGAGATTATGGTGTGTTTATAAAACGCTTGATTGTAGGCAGCGATCAAAATACCTTGACCGACCGAAGCGCATGCTTGTTGAGATGCAAGATCTTTTGGACGAGCAGTGAGTCCTAGAACGGAGAGGCTCGCAGCAATAGCACCAGAGGAGACCAAGACAACTTCTTTTCCCTGCTCGCGCAATTGGGCAATGACATCGACAAGAGCTTGGAGTGCTTGCAGATTAAGACTTTCGCCAGCACTTCCGGTCAGGGTTGATGAACCAACCTTGATAACTACGCGCTTAGAAGCAGTAATCGCAGAACGACTCATTATTCGCCTTCAACCCTCGGATCTTTAGGATTGGGGACTGCGTACTCCCATTGACGTGAAATTTCATCTTCGCTGAGTTCATCAACGTCATCTTCCATAAAGCGACCAGCCCAAGGAGATTCAATACGTCGGTCTCCACCACGTGGGCCAGCAAGTAGCTCGGCACCAGCTTCAATCGAAGGCTCCCAGTCGAAGATAACTGCGGCATCGCCCAAACCAATTCGAACTTCAGAGCCAGGCTTTGCACCCTTCTTGAAGAGTTCTTTCTCTACGCCGAGTGCTGCAAGCCGATCAGCCAAGTAGCCAACAGCTTCGGTATTGCCAAAGTCGGTCTGGCGAACAAAACGCTCCGGCTTCTCACCGGTTATTGTGAATGAGCGATCCTCATTTGCAACAACTTTAAATCCATTGTCGTTAACAGCAACTGGTCGCAAGACAATACGCGTCTTAACTTCCTTGGCCTTCTGTCGACGCTCTTCTTGAATAATGCGCGCCATTGCATAAGTGAGTTCCTGCAGACCCATATGCGCAGCAGCAGAGACTTGGAAGACTTCGTATCCACGTGCTTCAAAAATTGGTTGGACCATATCGGCCATAGCTTTTCCATCAGGTAGATCGATCTTGTTTAGCGCAATGATGCGTGGGCGCTCAGATAGTCCACCGTAATGCGAAAGCTCTTCTTCAATAATGTCGAAATCTTTTACAGGATCGCGATCCGTCTCAAGTGTTCCGCAGTCAAGTACGTGCACAAGAGCCGCGCAGCGTTCTACGTGACGCAGGAATTCAAGACCAAGACCTTTACCTTCGGATGCACCAGGAATAAGTCCTGGAACGTCGGCAACCGTGAAGCGAGTATCGCCTGCTTGGACTACACCGAGGTTTGGTGCAAGGGTCGTAAATGGGTAGTCAGCGATCTTTGGTCGAGCAGCTGAAATCGATGCAATGAGGGAAGACTTACCTGCGCTTGGGAAACCAATGAGGCCAATGTCGGCAACTGATTTAAGTTCGAGAATAAGTGTGCGCTCTTCACCGCTCTCGCCCTTAAGGGCAAAGCCAGGTGCGCGGCGTCTGCGAGAAGCTAGCGCTGCGTTTCCAAGGCCACCTCGGCCTCCTTGTGCTGCAATAAAGCGAGTTCCTGCTCCGATCAAATCGGCAAGAACATTTCCGTAATAATCTTTAACAACTGTTCCATTAGGAACTGTGAGGACGAGATCAGCTCCCTCGCCACCATTGCAATAATCGCCATAACCTGGACGACCATTAGTCGCGCGGCGATGTGGTGAATGGTGAAAATCAAGAAGTGTGGTGACGCCGTCATCAACGACAAGAATGATGTCTCCGCCGCGTCCGCCATTGCCGCCATCTGGACCACCGAGTGGAACGAACTTTTCACGGTGAATTGATACGCAGCCATCGCCACCGCCACCAGCGGAGGCATGAAGAGTTACGCGATCAACGAATGTTGCCATTTCACTCCCCTTTCAATCTTTTAGGCTTTCCGTATTCATCATTCATCTGCATTTTTCACTGAATAAAAAAGCGGGCCCGCAGTACGCGGACCCGCCTGAAGTTAATTCCGCTTATTTAGGCGACTGAAGCAACAACCGGAACGATGTTTACTACCTTGCGACCACGAGCACGACCGAATTCAACGGCTCCAGCTGATAGTGCGAATAGTGTGTCGTCTTTACCGATTCCTACATTCTTACCTGGGTGGAAAACTGTTCCGCGTTGGCGAACAAGAATTTCACCGCTCTTTACTACCTGACCACCAAAGCGCTTAATACCGAGGTACTGAGCATTGGAGTCGCGACCATTTCGAGTCGAGGAGACGCCCTTTTTACTTGCCATTTACTTGCCTCCTACTTTGCAATCGCGGTGATCTTCACGCGCGTAAGTTGGGAACGGAAACCTGAACGACGGCGGTAGCCAGTCTTATTCTTGTAACGA
>CAIKCJ010000012.1 GCA_903825945.1 uncultured Actinomycetes bacterium
AACTGAGGTGGAGTAATCGAGAGGACAGCCCCCAGTCCGCCGACGGTACCGCCAGCGATCAAAAAGAAGCGTTTTGTAAGCATAATTTTCTCCTGTTATCCCCTACTCAACCGAATGAAATTCGAACTCTTCGTTATGGAAACGATCCTTTGGAATACCGGCAGCTTTGGCGGCATCACGAACTGCCTCCACCAAGCCAGTAGGTCCGCAGATATATACCTCGGAATCACTAAATGCTGGAACAAACTTAGAGATGTAGCGAGCATTCATTGGGTGCTGTTTGCGATTACCTACGAGATAATGAACGCGAGCTCCGCGCCACTCTGCAATCGCATCCAATTCTTTGCGGAAGACAAGATCCTCTTCCGATCCCACTCGATAGAGAACATCAATCTCTTTGGTTGCATCAAACTCTTCGAGCAGGGCCCGAAGCGGTGTGATTCCAACTCCGCCGCCGACTAAAACAATATGGCCGCGTGTAGCTTTGGATGCTACGAATGTGCCATATGGTCCCTCGAAGAAGACACGGGTACCTGGCTTGATTTTGAGAACGGCACCTGATGCATCACCGAGATCTTTGACTGTAACCCGCATGAAATCTTTGGTAGGCGCTGCTGATAACGAGTATGGGTGAGAAATCCACCATTGTCCGCTGGTAATAAAGCGCCAGCTAAAGAATTGTCCGCCTTGAGCATTAAGGCGATCCAAGTGGCGCCCCCTCATCACAATCGAAACCACGCCGGGCCCCTCAACCACGACCTGATCCACTCGCAAATTGTGACGCAGAGAGCGCGCAACAGGGATTACAAATCGCCACAGCAGAATTACGGCCGCCGTCGCGATATACAAACCCTCCCAAAAGAGTTTGTTTAATGGGTGACCAGCGAACATCGGACCGGTTAACACTTGATGCATAAATCCCAACGCAACTGCGAGGTATGTGTAGAGGTGGATAGTCCACCAAGTCTCGTAACTCATCTTGGCGCGAGCCTTCTTATAAGAGGTCACTCCAGCGAGCATCATCAACCCAAAAGCGAAATCGGCTGGAATCATCCATGGATACTTAAGGGTCATACGCCAGAGCTCAGAACCAGTCGAGATGCGGTCTCCACCGGCATAGCCAAGGCCGACAAGGAGAACGTGGAAGAAGATCAAATAGAGCGACCAGGGACCTAATTTGCGGTGCCAGACCACGAGCTTGTCATGCCCAACAGATCTCTCAATCCACGGGATGCGAGCCACGAAGACCAGGCCGACCAGTGCAAAGTATGAGCCGGTAAGTGCTGCCAGGCGTGAAATAGAGGTGATCGAGCTATATACACCCGACCAATCGCCTGAGGTCATGGAATCGAGCTCTAGGGCGAGAGTGAAGCCCAAACCAATACCCAAGATGATCGACGCCCAGTCGGCGTTTATACGATGGCCGATACTCGAATCTCGGCGCTTTCGCTTTGTTGCCATGTCTGAATCTAACCCATTTCTAGTGGGAAAAACCTGTGAGCCTTCAGAGATTCAGGTTAATAAATGCAAGCACTCATAGAAAGCCAGAAGCCCGGCTCCCCTTTCGGAGAACCGGGCCTCTAGTTACTTAGTTATTACTTCTTTGGCAA
>CAIKCJ010000013.1 GCA_903825945.1 uncultured Actinomycetes bacterium
AGACAACCGAAGCGAAGGCTAAGCGCCTTCGTCCATTGGCTGAAAAGTTGATCACTGCTGCGATCGTGGGAGATCTTTCAGCACGTCGTCGCGTAATGCAGACAATCCAGAACAAGAGCGTTGTACACACACTCTTCACTGTGATTGCTCCAAAATTTGCTACACGTCCTGGCGGATACACACGCATCACAAAGGTTGGTCCTCGTAACGGAGATAACGCCCCAATGGCTGTTATCGAACTCGTTCAAGACTAATCCTCAAGCAATAGTAATTAATAGTAATTAATAAGTAATTAGCAACTACGTAGTCACTGATACTCGTATCATGATCGAACCCGCTCTCAACCCCGAGAGCGGGTTTCGTCGTTTACGAATTGATTTAGCGTACGACGGCACCAACTATGCAGGGTGGGGGATCCAGCCCGATCAGCGAACGATCCAAGGCGTTGTTGAGGAAGCGATCTCTCGCTTTGTCCGTTACCCCGTTAAGAGCGTTGTAGCCGGTCGTACGGACGCTGGGGTACATGCAACAGCCCAAGTTATCCATGTCGATATTCCTGCAGACACAGTCGCATCTCGCTACCAACCGGATGCAGATATCTTCGATCCAGAGAATTTTAAATTTCGGATCAATCAGATCCTCGATCCAGATATTCGCCTGCTCAAAGTCAGCGACGCACCCATCAATTTTGATGCCAGATATTTGGCTACTGCTCGCCATTATCGATACAAGCTCCTTGATAACAATCGCGATCTAATGCCGCTAGCTAGGCTCGATGCCGTGACCTGGTTTCGCCCCCTAGATATTGACCTCATGAATGCGGCAGCTAAGCCGCTTCTTGGGAAACACGATTTTGTGACTTTCTGCCGATACCGTGTGGGCGCCACAACAATCCGAACTCTGACGGAATTTTCCTGGTCACGGGATTCCGACGGCTTTGTCATCTGCGATATTGCTGCCGACGGCTTTGGGTGGAATATGGTCCGAAATCTTGTTGGAGCAGGCGTCTGCGTGGGGGAAGGGCGATTTGCCCCTGAATGGATGGAAGAGATCCTCAAGGGCGCGGCCCGGGTCTCAGATTCCTACGTTTTCCCAGCTGCTGGGCTGACCCTAGTAGGCGTGGATTACCCACTTCCCGCGAGCTCACCCGATGGACTCATTTTGACCCCAACCCCCTTTGGCGGGTAACCTGCTCCTCTTACATCTTGTTGAAATGACTTTTTAAGCGATTTTATGAGAGATGTATTTACCGCTAATAAGACTAGAAAGAGAGAGACCTCGTGCGCACATTTACACCGAAAGCTGGTGACGTCACCCGCAAGTGGCATGTCATCGACGCTGAAGGAGTTGTCCTTGGTCGTCTAGCTAGCCATGCAGCTGTGCTCCTTCGTGGAAAGCACAAGACAACATTCGCACCACATATCGACATGGGTGACTTCGTTGTTGTTATCAACGCAGAGAAGATTGTTCTTACAGGACAGAAGGCCGGACAGAAGTTCGCGCACCATCACTCAGGTTACCCAGGTGGTATGACTTCTATCGTGTACGCAGACTTGATCAACCAAGATCCAACTCGCGTTATCGAAAAAGCAATCCTAGGAATGATTCCTAAGAACAAGCTTGGTCGTTCAGTTGGTTCAAAGCTCAAGGTATACGCAGGTTCAGAGCATCCACATGCTGCACAGAACCCAACACCATATGTATTCAATCAAGTTTCACAAATCGTGAAGAAGTAAAGGAAGAAGCCATGTCAGATTTCGATACAACAGTCGACGCTTCAAACGATGAAGCAGTGCTCACTTCATACTCTTCATCAACACCAGCTGCTTCAACCAACCGTGCTGCAATCAAGGCACCAGGTGGCGGAACTGGTCGTCGTAAAGAAGCTGTTGCTCGTGTTCGCCTAACACCTGGTTCAGGTAAGTGGATCGTTAACGGCAAAGAGCTTGCTAACTATTTCCCAAATAAGGTTCACCAACAATTGGTATCAGAGCCTTTCCGCACAGTAGGTGCAGAGAACCAATACGACGTTGTTGCTCGCATCAACGGTGGCGGAACTTCTGGACAAGCTGGTGCACTACGTCTTGGTGTAGCTCGTGCACTCAATGAGATTGATCGCGATGCTAACCGCCCTTCACTTAAGAAGGCTGGATTCCTTACTCGTGACCCACGTGTTATTGAGCGTAAGAAGTACGGTCTCAAGAAGGCACGTAAGCGTTCTCAATACAGCAAGCGTTAATTTCGCTTTCGCTGTTATGGCGCTGTAATGACACTCTTTGGCACTGATGGTGTTCGAGGTTTAGCAAATGGTTTTCTCACTGCTGAATTAGCAGTTGATTTGGCTATTGCTGCCGCTCACATTCTCGGAGAAATCGGCGCCTTTAAACATGTCGATGGGCATCGCCCAATCGCAATTGTTGGACAAGATTCGCGCGCCTCTGGAGAATTTCTAGAGGCTGCAGTTGTTGCTGGCCTTGCAAGTGCTGGCGTAGATGTTTATCGCGTCGGTGTTCTACCGACTCCCGCTGTTGCGTATTTAGTTGCAGAAACCGGGGCAGATCTTGGCGTCATGATCAGCGCTTCGCATAATCCAATGCCCGATAACGGAATTAAGTTCTTTGCAAAAGGTGGCGGCAAGTTAGACGACGCACTTGAAGCCGCAATTGAAGCGCGGATGAGAGAGCACTGGGAGCGACCAACAGGTCGTAACGTTGGTCGAGTTATCGATGACAATTCTGCATCTGAGCGATATCTCTTTCACTTACTCAACACGCTCACAACAAATCTCTCTGGATTGAAAATTGTTGTTGACTGCGCAAATGGTGCATCTTCACGCGTAGCACCAAAGGCTTACGCGCGCGCCGGTGCAGAAGTTATTGCAATTTCTCACGAACCAAATGGTTGGAATATCAACGAGGACTGCGGTTCGACACATTTAGCTAACCTCAAAGCCAAAGTACTCGAAGTTGGCGCCGATCTCGGCATTGCGCATGATGGCGATGCAGATAGATGCTTAGCTGTTGATCACGAAGGCAATGAAGTAGATGGCGACTTCATCATGGCCATTCTTGCTGCGGATTGGCAATCTCGCGGCCTACTCACAAATGAGACCGTTGTAGGTACCGTGATGAGCAACCTTGGATTTATTAGGGCTATGCAAGCTCTTGACATCAATGTTGAAACTACTGCAGTTGGCGATCGCTATGTATTAGAGAAGATGTTGGCCGATAACCATTCACTCGGTGGAGAGCAATCTGGTCACATCATCATGCGTCATTACGCGAACACTGGCGATGGACTCTTGACCGCGCTTCACTTGATGCAGGCTGTAAAAAATAGTGGCCGTTCGCTCAAAGAGCTCGCGACAGTGATGGAGCGTTTTCCACAAGTATTGATTAACGTCAAAGATGTCGAGAAGGAGAAGCTTGCGGGTTCTCAGGTGATCACTGAGGCAGTCTCTACCCATGAGAGTCGACTTGCGTCTAGCGGGCGTATCTTGGTTCGTCCTTCGGGCACCGAACGGTTGGTTCGCGTGATGGTCGAGGCACAGAGCAAGGAAGTGGCCGAGAATATCGCCCAAGAAATCGCGACACTAGTAAGATCTGAACTCGCAGAGTAGCTGCACTAAAAGAGTTTCATAGATTTGATGGGGGTATAGGCCATGTGTGGCATTGTCGGATACACCGGTAAGGCCCAGGCTCTCTCACCAGTCCTAGAAGGTCTTCGCCGTCTGGAATATCGCGGATACGACTCTGCAGGTATTGCACTTGTCGTTACTCCTGGCGCACCTCTCTGGATCGAAAAGCGTGCTGGCAAGCTAGCCAATCTCGAAGAGACTCTTGGTACGAATAAGCCAGATGCGCATAGTGGTATCGGACATACGCGCTGGGCAACACATGGCGGGCCGACGGATACCAACGCGCATCCGCATTTAGATAATGAAGGCAAGCTAGCGCTGATTCACAATGGAATCATCGAGAATTATGTCGAGTTGCGTGCCGAACTCGAAAAGCGTGGCCATGTATTTAAATCTGAGACCGACACTGAATCTGTTGTGCACTTATTGAGCGATGCACGTAAAGCTCATAACGGTGATTTGGCAGCAGCTATGCGCGAGGTCTGTAGCCAACTGCGCGGATCTTTCACCTTGCTCGCAATTCATGCCGACGAACCTGGACGCATTGTCGGCGCACGTCGCAACTCTCCACTCGTTGTAGGAGTGGGTCAAGGCGAGAACTTCCTGGCCTCAGATGTCTCGGCATTTATTGCATACACCAAGCATGCACTTGAGCTCGGTCAAGATGAAGTTGTTGACATCACGTCATCATCGATCGTTGTCACTGACCTAGCTGGAACAATTATTACTCCACGCGAATACGAAATTTCTTGGGATGCATCAGCAGCCGAGCGCGGGGGATTCCCACACTTCATGCTCAAAGAGATTTACGAGCAACCTAAGTCGATCGCAGACACTCTCATCGGTCGCACGGCTGGTCTTGATCCAGAGATCACCGCGGGAATTAATCTCGAAGGCATCTCAAAAGTTGTCATCATCGCCTGCGGTACTGCGTATCACGCAGGTCTGGTCGGTAAGTATGCAATTGAAAAGTGGGCCAACATTGCTGTCGATGTTGAGCTAGCTTCCGAATATCGCTACCGCGAACCAGCTGTTGACGGAACTACTTTGGTTATTCCGATCTCGCAATCTGGGGAGACGATGGATACGTTGATGGCGATGCGTTATGCGCGCTCACACGGCGCTCGAGTGTTCGCGGTCTGCAACACCAATGGATCGACAATCCCACGTGAATCAGATGCGGTTCTGTACACCCATGCTGGTCCTGAAATTGCCGTTGCCTCAACAAAGGCTTTTACTGCTCAGCTCATCGCGATGTATCTCATCGGTCTTCACCTAGGCCGTGTTCGCGGAGTTGTTAGCGCAGAATTATCTGAAGAAATTGGCCAAGAGCTCGCTGAGCTACCAAGCAAGGTCGAGCAGATTCTTGAGACCGTAGAGCCCCTTCGCGCGCTCACTCGCCAGTTTAAGGACTCAACATCGATGCTCTTCCTCGGCCGAAATGTTGGATACCCAACTGCACTCGAGGGCGCACTCAAACTTAAAGAGCTTGCATACATGCACGCCGAAGGATTTGCTGGAGGAGAACTCAAGCACGGTCCGATCGCTTTGATCGATCAGGGAACTCCCGTCATTGCCATTATGCCAACCTCTCGTTCGCCACTCCATGAAAAGATGGCGAGCAATGTGATGGAAGTAAAGGCTCGCGGAGCTGTTGTCATTGCAATCGGAGATGCTGATCTAGATAGCGCTGCTCACAATATTCGAATCCCTACCTCACACGAATTTTTGCAACCCGTGCTCGCTGTAGTTCCGCTTCAAGTAATCGCTTACGAGATGGCGATTGCCCGCGGCAATGATGTAGATCAACCGCGCAACTTGGCAAAGTCGGTTACTGTCGAATGAGTTGGGGTTCGCTTGAGATTCATAGAAAACAAGAGCGAAATCGAGCACTAGCAATATCAGCACTGCTCTTTGTGGGTTTCCTACTTATTACAGAGCAGGTCATGACTAAGAGTTATATCTATCGTCTCGATCATCGCATTGAAGCGATCAAGCACCACACTTTCAGAGGAGTGCCAAGTCACATTCTGCTTGCTCTCGATGATCTGGGGCTAAGAAGTCTTACCGCTACATGTCTTCTCACTACCGCAGTTCTGATTGCTTATCGTTTTAAATCATGGCGTCCGATCAACCTCTCGCTGGCCGCACTCCTATTGCTTAATGGTGTTGTCGGTCTATCCAAATTAATTTTCGGTCGGACAAAACCACGCCTGAATATGGATTACCTTCATCAGGGTGGACTCTCTTACCCAAGTGGACATGCATCGAATGCGCTGCTTACATGGGGAATGTTGGCTTACCTCATCCATACCTACACCAACCGCAAACCATTTAAGGGTCTCAGGCTTTACTGGCTTGTCGGGCTAATGACCGCAACAGTGTGCGTCGTATCCCTGATACGAAAGACCCATTGGTTTAGCGATTTACTGGGCGGACTCTTTTTAGGTGGCTCACTCCTTGTCTTCTTGATCGCCGTAGATCGCGGCTGGCCTTCAAAAAAGCAGCCCTCATGATTCGAGGAATTGGCATTGATGTCGTGGACATTGAGCGCTTTCGGCTCTCACTCGAACGAACACCATCTCTGCGTGAGCGGATCTTTACCGAGCGTGAAGCAGTGCTTAAGACATCCTCGCTTGCGGCTCGTTTTGCTGCTAAAGAAGCACTCGCTAAGGCGATGAATGCAAAAGATATTTTCACCTGGCACGATGCCGAAATAATTAATGAAGAATCTGGACGTCCTGTCTTTCTCTTTAGGGGAGCAATAGCCGAGCGCATAGATGGTGCCAATGTTCAGCTCTCGCTCTCGCACGATGCAGGAATCGCCTCTGCGATGGTAATAATCGAGGATCTCTAATGCGGGCGTATGTCGAAGTAGATCTCGATGCTATTGAAGCAAATGTCCAAGCTGTTAAGACACGGACAAATTCAGAAATTTTGGCGGTCGTTAAAGCTGATGCATACGGACATGGTCTGGTCCCTGTAGCCAAAGCAGCGCTCAACGCAGGAGCAAGCTGGTTAGGTGTTGCGCTCCTTGAAGAAGCGATCGCTCTTCGAGAATCTGGAATTACAGCGCCTACACTTGCTTGGCTTACACCACTGGGTGAAGATTTCGAGGCAGCAATAAAATCGGGCATCGATCTATCAGTGTCTTCGCTATCTCTTCTAGAAGCGGTCGTGGCTGCTGGCAAGAACGTTGGGACCAAGCCACGACTCCACATAGAAGTTGATACCGGCATGCATCGCGGTGGAGTGCTAGAAGAGTGGGATGATTTTGTTAAGTATGCATCCCTTCACAGAGAAGAGTTTGAACTGATTGGGTACTGGTCGCACTTTGCCCGCGCAGATGAACCTAGCGAGAGTTATAACCAGCTACAGCTCGATGAATTTTCTCGAAAACTCGATGCATTGATCGCAGCAGGGTTATCACCACAGATCGTTCACTTTGCCAATTCTGCGGCTGCGCTAACTTTGCCAGAAGCACATCGCTCGATGATTCGTCTGGGTATCGCGATGTATGGACTCTCTCCAGATGTAACAACCATGGGCAATTCTTTGGATCTTGGCTTGCAACCGGCCATGAGTGTTTATGCCAAATTGCATTTGGTGAAGGCAGTGAAGAAAGGCGATCGGATTGGGTACGGGGGCGTGGGAATAGCGCCAGCTGACACTACGTTGGGGATAGTTGTCATGGGATATTCCGATGGCCTTCCGCGCTCGAGCACTCCTCTTGCCGGTGTCACTCACGATGGAGTGCGTGCACCACTTATCGGTCGAGTATCTATGGATCAATGTGTTGTGGATCTTGGCGCACAGAGCGTCGCCCGTGCCGGTGATTATGTGAGCGTTATTTCTCCGGCTGGATATAGCGCCGACGACTGGGCCCAGGCGGCCAACACCATTAACTACGAAATTGTCACGCGAATCGCAAGACGAGTACCTCGTATCTACACATGATTATTTCTAGCGTAGATGAGATGGTGGAACTGGGCGCACGAATTGGCGCTACGTTGCAAGCAGGCGATGTCATTCTGCTCAGCGGCGAGCTAGGTGCAGGCAAGACTGCGCTTACTCGAGGAATCGGTCGGGCTTTAGGTTTCACTGATGTCACATCACCGACCTTTGTTATCGCGAAGATCCATAACGGAGCACTGCCACTCGTGCATGTTGATGCGTATCGCCTCCTAGGGCACGAACTTGCGGTATTTGACGATCTCGATTTGGAGACAAGAATTTCTCGAAGCGTCACAGTGATTGAATGGGGCGAAGATTTCATCGATCGAATTGCACCTGATCACGCCACCATCACAATTTCTCATGGTGTCAGTGAGAACGAACGCATAGTTGAATTGACAGGGATTTTGCTATGACCACGATTCTTGCGATAGATACTGCAACTGATCGCACAACGGTCGGCATCGTCAAAGACGGAATAGTTATCTCTGAAAAATATCATGATGACCCTCTAGCTCATGGTGAAATCCTTCCGCAATTAGTTGCGCACGTATTAGCAACCGAGAACAAGATTGACGCGGTGGCGGTGGGTATGGGGCCGGGGCCTTTCACGGGACTGCGAGTTGGCATTGCATTTGCCCAGAGCTTTGCGACTGCTCGCCAGATTCCGTGGCACGGCGTTGATTCCCTTCGAGCACTTGCCTGGATGCGCAGCGAGCCAGAGTTTGTTGTTGCGATTGATGCTCGTCGCCGTGAGTTCTTTGTGCAGCTCTACCGAGCAGGAGAGTTGCTTACCCCTACACGTATTGTGCAGCGAGAAGAATTAACAGAATTTGCAGTACCTGTCATTTCAGGACACCCCTCTGCCCTGGCAATAGCCTCTCTGGTCGGTAGTGAATCCGAAGTACGCGAACCCATCTATATTCGAAAGCCAGATGCCTATCCCGCTCCAAAAGATGTGAAATTCAGGCCATGGCTGGCCACTGATCTGGTCCCGATATACGGACTCGAAAAGGCCTGCTATCCCGATGACCCGTGGTCGCTGGCGCAGTTCAAAGAAGAATTTGCAGGAAAATCGCGCCTCTATCTCGTCGCAGAGTCGCAGGGTGAAGTAGTGGGATATGCCGGAGTGATGGTTCTTGGGGATGTCACCGATATTTTGACGTTGACTGTTGCGCCAGAATTCAGACGCCGAGGAATAGCACGTGAGCTACTGAAGCGAATGATTGATTGGTCGCGTAATCAAAAGGTTGAAGCAGTAATGCTCGAGATGCGCAAGGGAAATGTAGAAGCGCAGCCGCTATATCTTGCCTCTGGCTTTAGAAAGATTTCAGAGCGTGCCGACTATTACGGCGCAGGCGTGGATGCCATCGTTATGCGCAAGGAGCTCAAAGCATGAGCACCTTCACTAGCGGACCACTTGTACTTGGAATAGAGACGTCATGCGATGAGACTGCGGTCGGCATCGTCAGAGGTCGCACGCTGCTCGCCAATGTCATCTCATCGAGTGTGAATGAACATGCACGATTTGGGGGAGTCGTTCCAGAGATCGCCAGTCGCGCACATTTAGAAGCTATGCAATCTGTAATCGCACGCGCACTTGATGAAGCGAAAGTTTCATTAAACGATCTCGACGCAATTGGCGTGACTGCAGGGCCTGGGCTCATTGGTGCGCTTCTCGTTGGCACCAGCGCAGCATCCGGTCTTGCCCTTGGTCTTAATAAACCGCTTTTTGGCGTTAATCATCTCTCGTCACACTTGGCGGTAGATGCGCTCACTGATACTAGAGAGATCAAACCGGCTATTGGTTTGCTCGTTAGTGGAGGGCATAGTTCTATCATCGAACTTCGAGATGTCGCACGCGAAGTACATGTATTAGGAGCGACGATCGATGATGCAGCCGGAGAAGCATTCGACAAAATTGCTCGAATACTTGACTTGGATTTTCCAGGTGGACCAGCGATCGATCGGTTAGCTAAAAGTGGAAACCCGGCTGCTATCGATTTTCCACGAGGGCTTGCCGAATCTGATTACAACTTCTCCTTTAGCGGGCTCAAAACGGCTGTTTCGCGTTATCTTCAGAAGAGTCCACAGGTCCACAGAGGAGATCTCGCTGCATCATTCCAAGAGGCTGTCGTCGATGTCTTACTCACAAAAGCACTAGCTGCCTGTAAGGAGACCGGAATCGATCGCTTGATCATTGCCGGAGGAGTCGCCGCTAATTCGCGGTTACGAGAAGTTGCGGCCGAACGTTGTGCTGTTATGAAGATTGAACTTCGAACTCCACCTATTGCGCTCTGTACGGACAATGGTGCGATGGTGGCGGCTATGACTTCACTCGTCGTGAGTGCGGGTGTTAAGCCCTCGGCAATTGGGCTCGAAGCAATGTCGACGGTGCCGCTTTCGCAGCCGACCTGGGCTTAAGCCTTCTTAGCTTTTTTCTTACGTCCAAGATACATAAAGAGGGTAATGCCACCCAAGATGTAGAGGACCCAAATCATTGCTTGAAGGATTGATGGCTGCTGTGAGTATCCGAAGAGGTTGTGTAGCGCATCGCCAAAGTTGGAATTTTCTGAAAGAACACTTCCTGAATTCCATAGTTGGCGTGTGCCGAAAGAGAGCCACTTCAACTCTTGCATATTTTGAATTGCATCGGCGAGGAGTCCAGCGGCAAAGACCATAAGTGCAACGCCCAGTACTTGGAAGAAGCGACGCATGTTGATCTTGGCACCTAACTTATAAATGAAGAAAGCGATGAGTAGCGCGACAGCAATACCCAAGAACGCACCCAACCAGAGCGCACCACCATGAAGGGGGACAGCAGCTTGTTTAGAGTTCGCAAAAATAATTGCGAGGGTGAAGACCATTGTCTCTAGTCCTTCACGGCCAACAGCTTGAAAAGAGAGAATGGCGAGTCCCCAGCGCTTGCCTTGCGAAAGCGCAGCATCACTTTTGCTCTGCAAGTCGTGAGAGAGACCTCGTGCATGGCTCTGCATCCAGAAAGTCATATAGGTGAGAACTGCTGCCGCCACAAGGAACGTACCGGTCTCAAAGTAAGTCTGGATATTGGAGCCGTTGTATCGCTCAATCAAGAAATAAGCGGTTAGTCCGCCAGCGAAGATGAGGGCAAAGGCTGAGCCGACGCCTGCAAAGACATCCCTGAAGTGAGCTCGCTGATTGATCCGTTTGAGATATGCGAGCAGGATCGCCACGATCATCGAGGCCTCGATACCTTCTCGTAAGAAGATCACAAACGTAGGAAGCATGGCTTGAGCGTAACTTGGGGCTGGTATTTACGCAACATAAGTGTTGCCTAATTACCCTTCGGTAGCCAGCTTTTGGCCACCTCGTTCTCATTTAGCACTCTCGGTTGGTAACTGCTAATTTATGGCTACCGGCGAGGAGCCGGATTTACGGAAAACTAGATTTAAAGGAGCACATCATGGCCGTAGCCATTAAGCCACTTGAAGATCGCATTGTCGTTAAGGCAAGCGCTGCCGAGCAGACCACAGCATCTGGACTCGTAATTCCAGATACAGCTAAAGAGAAGCCACAGGAAGGCACAGTTGTTGCCGTAGGCCCAGGTCGCTTCGATGATGGCGTTCGCACACCAATGGATGTCAAAGTTGGCGACGTTGTTCTGTATAGCAAGTACGGCGGAACTGAAGTGAAGTACAACAACGAGGAGTATCTCGTTCTCTCAGCTCGCGATGTTCTAGCAATCATTGAAAAGAACTAGGTCCGCGCGCAATGGGAAAAACATTAAGTTTTGACGAAAACGCACGCCGCTCCATGGAGCGCGGTGTCAATATTCTTGCTGACACCGTCAAAGTAACTCTTGGACCTAAGGGTCGCAATGTAGTTATTGCCAAGGGGTACGGTGCGCCACTGATCACAAACGATGGCGTCACTATCGCTAAAGAGATCGAGTTAGAAAATCCAGCCGAAAATATGGGTGCACAGCTTGTTAAGCAGGTTGCTGAAAAGACAAACGATGTTGCCGGTGACGGAACAACAACAGCGACTGTCTTAGCTCAAGCAATGGTTCGCGAAGGACTTCGCAACCTTGCTGCAGGCGCACAGCCAATGGATATCAAGTTCGGTATTGAAGCTGCTGTAAGAGCTATCTCTGATGAGTTGAAAAAGAATTCAACCCCGGTCTCAAATAAAGATCAGATCGCTGATGTCGCGACAATCTCTGCTCAGGACAAGGCTATTGGTGATCTCATCGCCGAAGCTATGGACAAGGTTGGCAAAGATGGCGTCATCACTGTTGAAGAATCTTCTACAACTGGCCTAGAACTCGACTTCACAGAGGGCATGCAATTCGATAAGGGTTACATCTCTCCATACTTCGTTACTGATTCAGATCGCATGGAGACGGTCCTCGAAGATGCATTCGTGCTTATCTCAGGACAGAAGATTTCTGCTCTTTCAGAAATCCTTCCAATCCTCGAGAAGATCGCCCAAGCAAATAAGCCACTGTTGATCATCGCAGAAGATGTTGAAGGCGAGGCACTTTCTACACTCGTCGTTAACCGTATGCGTGGAACATTCACTTCTGCAGCTGTTAAAGCTCCTGGATTTGGAGATCGCCGCAAGGCAATGTTGCAAGATATTGCAATCTTGACTGGTGGCCAGGTCATCACACCAGAAGTTGGACTTAAGCTCGAGCAGGTAACAATCGATCTACTCGGCAAGGCACGTCGCGTCGTTATCACCAAGGACAATACAACTATTGTCGATGGTGCTGGCGATAAGAATGACGTTGCAGCTCGCGTTAACGAAATTCGCAATGAACTAGCTAATACAGATTCCGAGTGGGATCGCGAGAAGCTACAAGAGCGAGTTGCAAAACTTGCTGGCGGCGTATGTGTCATCAAGGTTGGCGCGCACACTGAAGTTGAACTCAAGGAGAAGAAGCACCGCCTGGAAGATGCAATTTCAGCAACTCGCGCAGCTGTTGAAGAAGGCATCGTTGTCGGTGGTGGAGCAGCTCTTGTTCACGCAGCAGCAGCTCTTGAAAACGATCTTGGATACGAAGGCGATGCTGCAGTTGGTGTTCGTCTTGTCCGCAAGGCATGCGACGAGCCACTACGTTGGATCGCAGAGAATGCTGGCCAAGAAGGTTATGTCGTTGTAGCAAAGGTCCGTTCTATGAAGCCAAATGAAGGCTTCAATGCGGCTACCGATGTCTATGAAGATCTTGTGAAAGTTGGAGTAATCGATCCAGTGAAGGTGACGCGTTCAGCACTTGCAAACGCTGCCTCAATCGCTGCCATGTTTATTACAACAGAAGCACTTGTCTTTGAAACTCCAGAAGAGGAAGTGAAGGAAGCTGCTAGCGGTCATGGTCATAGCCATGGTCCT
>CAIKCJ010000014.1 GCA_903825945.1 uncultured Actinomycetes bacterium
ATTAAGCCAGAATTGATAAAACGCATATGGTGAAGTCATTTCAGGATCTAGCCAGATACTTCCTCCGGCAGTTTTTCCAAACTTCGTTCCATCACTCTTTGTCATCAAAGGAATGGTGAGGCAGTGAGCCGCTCCCCCTTCAACTTTGCGAATCAAATCTAAGCCAGCAACAATGTTGCCCCACTGATCACTGCCACCAATTTGCAATCGACAATTATGGCGACGATATAACTCGAGATAATCAAATGCCTGAAGAACTTGGTAAGAGAATTCTGTGTACGAAATTCCACCCGCTTCTAATCTGCTAGAAACACTATCTTTAGAGAGCATCTGATTCACGCTGAAATGTTTTCCGACGTCACGCAAAAAAGTGAGCGCTGATATTGGTGCAGTCCAATCAAGATTGTTTGTCATCACTGCTGCATTGGTTCCAGATTCGAAATTAAGAAATTTCGAGAGTTGATTCTTAATACGATCTACCCATTGTTCGACAATCGCCAAGTCATTAAGTGTGCGCTCTTCATTGCGACCACTTGGATCTCCCACTAATCCAGTAGCTCCTCCTACAAGCGGGAGTGGCTTATGGCCTGCTAATTGGAATCGACGCATGACAAGTAGGACAACTAAGTTGCCCACGTGCAAGCTTGGCGCTGTTGGATCGTAGCCAATATAAAAACTTGTAGGACCCGAATCGAGTTGCTGGAGAAGTGCCTTTGGATCTGTGCTTTGGGCGATCAAACCGCGCCATTCAAGATCAGCTATGAGTGCTGTTGTCATGCGCTCATCATGCCCGAAAAGCGCTTCTGTTCGCCTTCAATAAAACTTGAATATGTGCGAATTTTCTCCTCTAGGCCAGCAAGTTGGGCGCTCACGCTCTTTGTAGAGGTTCCGCTTATCGACACTCGTGACTCCACCGCGGCACGTGCCGATAGCTTCGCGCGCAAGTCTGACGTGAGTCCTGGATGAACCTGCAGAAGTTGCTCATCACTAAGTTCGTGAACATCAACCCCAAGTGTCTGAGCCAATGCAACAGCCTTCCCCGAAATCTCATGTGCCGCAGCAAATGGAGTTCCGCCCAGCACGAGAAAATCGGCAATTTCGGTTGCTAGCGCATGGCCCGTCGAGACCTGGGAACCAATGCGATCTCGGTTAAATGTGGCCGTAGCAATCATTCCTCGAACCGCTGGTAGCAAGACCAACAGTTGCTCGATCGAATCAAAAATCGGCTCTTTGTCTTCCTGCAAATCTCGGTTGTAGGCGAAGGCAAGCCCTTTTAGGGTTGTCATCATCGCCGTGAGATTGCCGATAAATCGCCCGGCTTTTCCCCGAGCAAGTTCAGCGATATCCGGATTCTTCTTCTGAGGCATGATCGATGATCCTGTTGAGAAGGCATCGTCGAGGGTAACCCAAGAGAATTCCTGAGTGTTCCAGATCGTGAATTCTTCGCCGATGCGCGATAGATGAACACCAATCATCGCAAGGTCAAAGAGCGCCTCGGCCACAAAATCGCGGTCGCTGACTACGTCAATGCTGTTTCGAGCTACTCCCCCGAAGGCCAACTCCGCTGCGGTAATTTCAGGATTGGGAACGAGGGCAGAACCGGCAAGCGCTCCAGCTCCAATAGGAGAAATTGAATTACGAGTCTGCCAATCTTTCAATCGATCCAAATCTCGCAACAGCGCATGGGAGTGCTTGGCTAATTCATGTCCGAAAAGTATTGGTTGCGCATGTTGCAAGTGCGTGAAGCCTGGAGCCAAGGTTTCGATCTCACTCTTAGCTTTTGTATTAATCACCACAATTAACTCTGCAACCTCTTGTGAAATCTGCAGGAGGTGGTCGATGAGATAAAGCTTGAAGTCGGCTACTACGAGATCATTACGGGATCGCCCAGCGCGGAAGGCTCCACCCAATGGTCCTAACTTTGCACTGAGGCCACGTTCGATAGCGCTATGAACGTCCTCATCCGTATCATTGTAAGTAAATACACCAGTTGTAATCTCTTCGCCGAGTTCCTTGAGGGCATGCGTGATTGATGCCGCATCCGACTCGTTCAAAATCCCTGCACGTTTGAGTCCGGCTACATGTGCGATATTCACCCGTACGTCGTAGGGAGCCAACCGCCAGTCAAAGTGAACGCTACGCGAGAGCTTAGCTACCGATTCATCAGGACCAGTTGCAAATCTTCCACCCCAGAGTGCCATTTAAATACCTTTCCCAAAGTTGGTCTGAATATTCTTCGCTAACGCTGCGCCACCATTTGCTGTCGCTGCAATTACCAAAACTGTGTCGTCGCCGGCGATTGTTCCGATCGCACCAGCGAGTTCCTTATTAGCCACGGCGCTATCGATTGCTGCTGCAAGCAGTTGCGCTGCAGCTGTTGGGGTTTTAATAACTACCGTATTCCCACTCGATGTAACCGAAGTGATTAGCCCCGAACTCATCGCACTCTGGGTGGAATTTGGAAGCGCATATCGAATTGCTCCTGAGCCACTTTTCCCTTTGAGCGCACCAAGCTCCTGCAAATCCCTGCTAGCAGTTGCTTGCGTGAGAAGAACTCCGCGCTTTTTAAGTTCGGTCACTACATCACCTTGTGAAGAAATTAGTCCCGCTTGGATAAGTTCGGCAATGATGGCTTTTCGCTTTGAAGCACTGAGGACAGAATTGTTTTCTTTCGTACTGACAGCTTTCTTAGGCATGCGGCAGCTCCTTTACGCACTCTGCAAAGACTTCGACAAAAGTTTTGAGTTGTTTCTTGGTGACGTTCAAGGGAGGCGCAAGACGAATAACGTTCTTATTAGGTGCATTCACGAGCAACCCCTGGTGCATGCAAATCTTCGAGAGTTCAACGGCCTGCGAAGATTTGAGAACTACACCCAGCAATAAGCCTCTACCTCGAACAGATTCAACTCCTGGAATTGTCTCGAGAGAATCGTTTATATACCTGCCCGCCCACTGAACATGTTCGAGCAGATCATTCTCAACGATGAAATCGATCGCGGCGTTAGCTGCGGCGCACGCAATTGGATTGCCTCCGAATGTGGAGCCGTGTTCGCCCGGCCTGAAGGTAGGTACTTTTGAACCGAGTGAAATCATTGCGCCAAGCGGAAGACCCCCGCCTAGCCCTTTCGCAAGAGTGATCACATCAGGCTTGACTCCCTCGTGTTCATACCCAAACCACTCTCCCGTACGACCCATTCCGGTCTGAACTGCATCAATCACAAATAAAGCACCGGTGGCATCACATATCTCCCGGACTCCGGCAAGATATCCATCAGGTGGAACAACGACGCCATTTTCGCCCTGAATAGCTTCCACAATAACCATTGCAGTTTTTCTGTTGACGAATTTGCGAAGTGCATTGAGATCACCATACGGCGCGAATTTCACTTTCGAGAGCAATGGATAAAAAGCAGCTCGCTTGCTCGCTTGTCCAGTGATCGAGAGTGAGCCGATTGTTCGGCCATGGAATGATCCCTCGGTTGAGACAATTCTCTTGCGACCCGTTAGGCGTGAGAGTTTGATAGCCGCCTCGTTCGCCTCGGCACCCGAATTGCAGAAGAAGGCTCTTGCACTCGGCTCGCCGACAAGATCTTGCAATTTTTGGGCCAATTCGATCGCTTGTGGATGCATATAGAGATTGCTGACGTGCCCTAAACGAGTGATTTGTTCGCTAACAGCGCTGGCAATATCGGGGTGTGCGTGTCCCAGGATGTTAGTAGCAATACCACCAAGGAAATCTAGATATTTTTTACCGTCAGCATCCCAAACAAAAGCTCCCTTGCCTTTCGTTAGCAAAATTCCCGGGGTTCCGTAGTTATCTTGAAGAGCCTCTTTCCATTGTTCGGATGCTGCAATGTTTGCGCTCATTTGTAAACCACCGTTCCACCTTCGCCACATAGCGCCGATTCCACATTCGCTATTGATCGACCATCAATGACACGAGCGCGATTGGCTCCAGATGTCAGTGCTGTTATGACTGCTTTCACTTTAGGCGCCATGCCATCAGCGAAAGATGGCGCCAGCTCTTTGAGATCAGAGAGAGAGATTTCTGCGATAAGAGATTCTGGATCTGGCCAATTACGATAAATTCCTGCTACATCTGTAATAAAAATTACCTCATCAGCATTGAGAGCACCCGCAATCGATCCAGTCGCGATATCTCCATTGATATTCATTGCAATGCCATCTTTACTAACGCTCACCGGTGAGATGATTGGCAGGTAACTATTTGACAAAAGTAGCGATAGGAAAGTTCCGTCCACGGTTTCGGCTTCACCAACGAGACCTGCATCAACGCTCTGGCCATTTACCTGAGGTGTGTACTTGCGTGCACGGAGCGTGCCTCCGTCGCCGGTACTCAGACCAACTGCATTGATTCCATGACCAATAAATTGATTTGTTAGATTGCGCAACACTGATCCCGAGAGAGTTTGCTGGACGATCTGCATTACTTCAGGAGTGCTCACGCGATATCCCGACGCCATCTCGGTTGGAATATTGTGTATCGCCAATTCTTGATCTACCGCTGGCCCGCCCCCGTGTACGACGACAAGCGCACCACCACGTTTATGAAATTGCGCGAGCGAGGCCACGATTGCATCGTTGTCAGCTGCAGATTCAAGGACGTGCCCGCCATACTTAATGACAATCATGCGCCTAAACCTATTTTTGTCAGTCCCAGAGATGGGCTAAATCCACACATAATGTTGGCATTTTGAACGGCCTGACTTGAAGCGCCTTTGCCGAGATTATCGATCGCACTTGAAATAACGAGTCGGTTTGTATGGGCATCGATAGCAACCTGAATCACCACCGAGTTGCTTCCGACAACAGAAGATGTGGCAGGTAGCTCGCCTTCAGGTAGCAAAGTGACGAAATCGCATTGCGCATAAAAATTTTCATAGAGCGCACGGACAGCTTGTATATCTACAGCCCCGGCAAGCTTTGCAGTTGTTGTGGCCAAAATTCCACGTGGCATAGGTGCAAGGATCGGCGTGAAGGAGACCTTGACATCACTCTTGGTGAGTTTTTGCAAAGTCTCCTCTATTTCCGGAGTGTGCTGATGCACTCCCCCAAATTTGTACGAAGAGAGAGATCCCATCACTTCACTACCGAGCAAGCGAGCCGATGGCTTGCGACCTGCGCCTGTTGTCCCAGAAGACGCCACAACAACAATGTCAGAGCCATCTATAATCCCTGCCGAGATTGCTGGGGCAGCAGCAGTGATGATGGACGTTGCATAACAACCAGGGTTTGAGACTCGAGCACTCGTTGCGATCACATCGGTTGCGCCAGGTAGCTCGCTAAGTCCATAACTCCACGTACCAGCGTGTGCTCCGCCATAATATTTTTCCCATGAGCTCTTGGAGTTCAATCTGAAATCGGCACCTAGGTCCACAACTTTCACCGAAGCATCAATCTGTGCGACCAACTTGGCGGATTCGCCATGAGGCAAAGCGATGAACACAAGCTCGCACTCATTCATCCTGGTGACGCTTGTCTCCTCAAAAACTCGTCTACCGAAAGAACGTAATCCTGGATGAACCGAGGTGATGGTTTGGCCAGCGCTTGATCCTGCTGCAATATATTCAAGCTCGAAGTGAGGATGTGTGATCAGCAGGCGCAATAACTCTCCGCCTGAATACCCGCTAGCCCCTATAACGCCTATTTTCATGGGCTAAGAATAGCAGAGATTGTGCATAGTTATGCATGCTTTATGCATAACTATGCTTGAGTGATACTTAAGACGCCTAGAGGCTTAGAGGCTTAGAGGCTTAGAGGCTTAGGCTCTGGCTACGGCTGCGCATGAACTACTTGCCATCGCTACGGCGCTTTGGCGGTAACCACTGACTTCTTCAGCGGTGAGAGTCCTGTCTGGAGCTCTGAAAACCAAAGTAAAGGCAAGTGAAACTTTCCCCTCACCCAAATTTTCATAGCGATCAAAGAGAGTAATGGTTTCAAGGAGCTCACCTGCGCCAGAGATCAAAGCGCGTTCGACCTCGGCTGCTGGAATGCCTGCGTCTACGATCAGTGAGACATCTTGAGTTGCGGCTGGCATCGTATTGATCTTCGGAGCAGCTTTCTGTCCAGGGAAATCTAGCTCAGAAAGAATCACAGCAAATGCACACGTCCGCGGCGGTAGACCAAGTGCTTCGAGCACGCGAGGGTGTAGCTCGCCAGCATGAGCTACAGCTTTTCCATTTACTTGAAACTCGGCACAACGACCTGGATGCCATGGAGCGAGATCGGATTGAATAATCGACGCCTGATTGCCAGATTCTTCAATGATGCGTAGGGCATCATTAACAGCATCAGACCACTCATAACTTCGGCCACTTCCCCACCAACCATCGCGGTCGAGGGATCCGGCAACAACGGCTCCAACAAAGAGAGGTTGGGGTGGAACGCTCCCGTAAATAGCTGAGATCTCATCATCGCTCGGACGCGAATCGGTCCCAATCTGCGCAACGTGAGCTAATTTCACTATATCTCTGAACACAGTTCCGATTTCAAAGATTGCAACATCTTTGGCACCACGAGATAAATTCCTTTTGGCGGTATCGAGCAAGCCCGGCAACAAGTGCGTGCGAAGTAGCGGCGCCTGCTCCGACATTGGGTTAGCAATGGTGAAGCTGGCAGCGCGAGCTCCGGCGAATCCCAGAATAGAGACCATCTCGGGGCTGACGAAGGGATAGTTATAGACCTCGCTAAAGCCGCGAGTAGCCAAGGCGTGTGCCACGTGGCGCTTGCGATATTGAAGCGGACTTAGAGTTGTGCTGGCCTTACCGATTGGCAAGGTGCCTTCAATTTCATTGAGACCAACTAGACGCGCTACCTCTTCGACTAAATCTGTCGGGGTGACTAGATCGCTACGCCATGATGGCACCGAGACTTTCCAGAGTGGCGAAGAGTTCTCGACGGTACAACCAACAATTTCGAGCTTGCTCTGCACAATGACATCACCGAGTGGAATACCCAATAGCTTGGCTGGAAAATGTGGATCAAATTCGATGACAGTCTGCTCCATGAGTGAGCCAGCAGTGGCTGTGCCGACGTATTTGGCGCCACCATGAGCCACCATTAATTCAACAGCGCGCGCTGATGAGATCGAGGCGAGTGCGGGATCAGTAGCTCGCTCGAGTCGACGAGAGGCCTCTGATGAGAGACGGTGATATCGCGAATTCTTAGCGATGGTGATTGGATCAAAACGAGCAGCTTCGATCGCGATCTCAGTTGTCTGATTAGTAACTTCTGAATCTAGGCCACCCATAGTTCCGGCTAAAGCCAGAGCATGTTCATCGTCGGCGACAACGAGATTATCTGAAGAGAGTTTGCGCTCCTGGCCATCGAGAGTGACAAAAGTAGCTTCCTGATTGGCTCGTCGGATATGCAGTGCACCATCAATCTTGGAAGCATCAAATGCATGAAGCGGTTGGCCGAGCTCGAGCATGACATAGTTGGTGATATCAACAGCCAAAGAAATGGAACGCATTCCGCATTTTTCTATACGTCGTGACATCCAGAGTGGAGTCGGCGCCGCTGGATCGAAGCCAGCTATAGAGCGAATATAAACAACACTCGCCGTAGACGGATCTTCGATTGTTACCTGAATTCCCTTGTCGTTTATCTCAAATCCAGAAGTATTAACTAGCGAAGCAGGATCGGTGTAAGCCACGTCAAGAGAGGCGGCGATCTCTCGCGCTAAGCCACGGATTGATAACGCATAACCTCGGTCAGGATTTACAGCAACATCAAAGATTGCATCTTTTACTTCTAGGAGTTTTAGAGCATCATCACCTGGATTGCCCTCACGCAGGACAATAATTCCTGCATGATCTTCATTAATACCAAGTTCTTTAGCAGAGCAGATCATTCCGTTGGAAGTATGTCCGTACGTTTGGCGTGCGGCAATCTCAAATCCACCCGGAAGTACTGCTCCTGGAAGTGAGACCACAACTCTATCTCCCACCTCAAAATTACTTGCTCCGCAGATAACATAACGAACGTCAGCTTCGCCACAATCTACGCCGACATAGCGGATTGGCTTCTTCTGACCCTCGACGAGAACAGCAGAGAGAACTTTTCCGACGACAAGTGGGCCTGTGAGGTCATAGCCTTGACGCTCGACTCCCTCGACTTCAAACCCGACAGCAACAAACGCTTCTTCTAGCGCCTCAATTGTTATGTCTGCTGGAATTGCGGCGAATTCGCGCAACCATGACAAAGGAACCTTCATCGTCCACCCGTTCCAAAACCTTGGGCGAATCGAGTATCGCCCTCAACAATGTCGTGCATATCTGTGATGCCATGACGGACCATCAGCGTGCGTTCTAGACCCATTCCAAAAGCGAAGCCGCTGTAAACATCTGGATCAATTCCAGCTGCACGCAATACTTTTGGATTAACCATTCCGCAGCCACCCCACTCAATCCAGCGGCCGTTGAAGTAGAAATCAACCTCGGCACTTGGTTCGGTGAATGGGAAGAAGGATGAGCGAAGACGGGTCTTTACATCGGGCCCAAAAATGGAGCGCGCGAAGTGATCAAGCGTTCCTTTGAGGTCTGCCATTGTGATGCCTTTGTCGATCACTAGGCCCTCAACCTGAGAAAAGACAGGTGTGTGAGTCGCATCTAACTCATCGGCGCGATACGTGCGGCCTGGGCAGATGACGTAAATCGGTGGCTTCTCTTGAAGCATGGTACGAACTTGGACCGGAGAGGTATGAGTGCGAAGCACCAAGTGTGAATCCAGTGGTTCGATGAAGAATGTATCTTGCATAGTGCGCGCTGGATGATCTGCAGGAATGTTGAGGGCATCGAAATTAAGCCACTCTGCTTCGAGTTCGGGTCCTTCGGCTACGCGATATCCCATTCCTAGAAAGAGATCGCAGATCTCGTTAGTCAAAATGGTGAGTGGATGCAGGCCACCTTGAGGTGTTCGTCTAGCAGGAATGGACACGTCGACTCGCTCTTCAATCAGGACTCTCTCATCGCGCTGTGCCTCGAGCACTTTTGATCTAGCCTCAAAAGCTGTGGCGATCGCAGATTTAGCCTGACCAACGATTTTTCCAAATTCTGCACGAGCGCTGGCATCGAGTGAGCCCAACTCTTGGCTGAATTTAGCCACGGGAGATTTATCTCCTACATGGTTGATCTTTACCTCTTTGAGAGCTTCGAGGTCAGGCGCTGTAGAGATGGCTTCTAACGCTGCGAGCTTGGCTGCTTCAACGCCATCTGCTGAAAGATGAGGAGAGGTCATAATGCTTAAGCCTACTAAGAATTGCCGCTTTGAGAGACGAAATACATAGCGATTGCGGCCGCAGAAGCCACATTAAAGCTCTCGGCATAACCCTTCATCGGTATCTTGATCAGCGAGAATTCAGGAGGCAATTCGGGCAGTCCGCGCGCTTCATTTCCAAAGACCATGATGAGAGGCGCTGCTCCATCAATGGAGTTGAGCTCTACTGAAGCTTTTCCATCAAAGCCTGAAATCTTCAATTGGTGTTGAGCAGCAAATGCGTTGAGATCTTCCAAACTCACATCTGTCGCAACTGGAATATTCCACATAGAGCCAGCGGTTGATCGAATAACTTTCGGACTGTAAACATCAACGCTATTTTCGCTAAAGACGACGAGATCGAACCCACACGCATCGGCTGTGCGTATCGCTGTGCCAGCATTTCCTGGATCTTGAATCTGCCAAAAGTAGGCGACCTTCTTTATTGAACCAGCAGTAAATTTTGCGAGATCTGTCGGCATGTATTTGCAGATTGCCAGAATTCCTTGTGGTGACTCTGTCTCTGCCATTGCAGACATCACCTGTTCGCTCACCATGATGCACTCATGTTGGTCGAGTTGGGATTGTGAGAATTCAGCCAAGAGGCGCAAAAGGCCAGCATCAGTGAGGTACATGCGCACGATGCGCGGAGCAAAACTTACTTTTGGATCGAGCGCAGACCGCAGACTCTGTAGGCCATCAGCGACAAAAATATGTTCTAGGTTCCGGAGTTTTTTACCTCGTGAACCCAAAAGAGCCTTCACTCTCTCGACATGCGGAGACTGAAGGCTCGTGATTGGTGCGTGGGTCATGCAGGGATATTCTGGCGTGCAACCTCTACTAGTTGTGCAAACGCAGCAGGATCATTTGTTGCAAGCTCTGAAAGTAGACGACGATCTACTTCGATTCCAGCAGCCTTGATGCCCTGGATGAAGCGGTTGTAGGTAAGACCATGTTCGCGAGCACCAGCATTGATGCGCTGAATCCATAGTTGGCGGAAATCGCCCTTCTTATCCTTACGGTGATCAAAGGCATAGACCATTGAGTGAGTGACTTGCTCTTTCGCCTTAGTGAAAAGACGTGAACGTTGTCCGCGATAACCCGCAGCACGCTCGAGAGTTGTACGACGCTTCTTTGCAGCGTGGACGCCGCGTTTTACTCTTGCCATGTTCTATTACCCCTTACTTCAAACCGAGCATG
Source organism: uncultured Actinomycetes bacterium (assembly GCA_903825945.1). Lineage (GTDB taxonomy): Bacteria > Actinomycetota > Actinomycetes > Nanopelagicales > Nanopelagicaceae > PALSA-747. Next base: position 10,477 of record CAIKCJ010000014.1, read on the forward strand.
CGCTTGGCTGTGACGGTTACGGTCTTCTTGCCAGTCGCATCGTTGCTCAAACGACGTGTGACGCGTGATGACTTGTGCTCAAGAAGGTGGCGCTTTCCTGCGCGCTCATGCATGATCTTGCCGGTGCCAGTAAGACGGAATGTCTTCTTAGCTCCACTATGGGTCTTCATCTTCGGCATTTCATGCCTCCCTTTTAGCTCGTAGTACAACGTTGGTGGTGCGTTAAAAAATTATTCTGATACTGCAACTTCTGGTGCCGCAACAACTGCAGCTGCCTTTGGCTCAGAGACAGATTTTGTAGCTGCCTTAGGTTCTGGCTTCTTAGCCTGAGTCTTTTTCAAGACTGGACCGAGAACCATAGTCATGCTCTTGCCTTCTTTCTTTGGAGCGAACTCCACGAAAGCAACATCTGCTACTTCTTCTGCCAACTTCATTAGCAAGCGATAGCCCATCTCTGGTCTTGTCTGCTCGCGACCTTTGAATTGAACAGTTACCTTCACCTTGTCCCCCGCTTTGAGGAATCGGGCGATATGCGCCTTTTTCGTCTCATAATCATGAGGTTCGATCTTCAATCCAAAACGAATTTCTTTCACCACGATGTGGGTTTGATTCTGTCGTGCTTCGCGTGCTTTCTGTGCGATCTCGTACTTATACTTTCCGAAATCCATGATCTTGCACACGGGCGGCTTGGCATCTGGTGAGATTTCTACGAGATCTAAACCAACTTCATCTGCCATATTCAAAGCAGTTGCGAGGTCTACGATTCCGACTTGCTCTCCAGTAAAACCAATCAGACGAATCTCCGAAGCTCGGATTCGATCGTTGATTCTTTGTTCAGCGCTGATAACTCTTCCTCTCGTGTCATTAACTGCAACTAGCTGCCACCAAATTGATGAGCAGTTAGATAACAAATGGAGAGGTCGCGCAAAAAAGAAGCCCAGCAAAAAGCAGGCAATTTCTTGACCAACCAGCCGAAGCCAGTGAGGTGGGAGCGACAAACTCCACTTGATGGGTCACATACTACAGGAATGCCCCCTTGGGGGCGAAATTCGGGCTATCCCCCGATCGCGTGGACTCCACCATCTACGTGGATGATCTCGCCGGTGGTCATTGGGAACCAATCTGAGAGTAGCGCCACGGCTCCGCGAGCGGCAGGGACTGGATCTTCGGCGTTCCAAACCAGTGGAGAGCGAGAGTTCCAGACGTTTTCAAACTCATCAAATCCTGGAATCGCCTTAGCCGCAATGGTCTTGAGTGGTCCAGCCGCGATCAAATTGACTCGGATATTCGACTTTCCGAGGTCACGAGCTAGGTAGCGAGATGCCGACTCAAGGCCTGCCTTTGCCACGCCCATCCAGTCGTATTTAGGCCAAGCCACAGTTGCATCAAAGGTGAGTCCAACAATGCTTGCACCTGACTCCGGGAAGAGATCTTTAGTGGCCATTGCTAGAGACTTATACGAGAAAGTTGATGTATGGACGGCAATCGCAACATCTTCCCATGTTGTGTTGAGGAAATTTCCGCCAAGAGCCGCTTGCGGTGCAAAGCCGATTGAGTGAACAACTCCATCGAGGTGTGGGACGTGCTTTTTGATCTCGCCTGCAAGGGCATCGAGTTGCTCTTGATTGGTGACATCGAGCTCGATGACAGGCGCTGGCTTAGGAAGACGGCCCGCAATGCGAGTGGTCAGTGACATGCTTCGTCCAAAACCAGTCAAAATAACGTTTGCACCCTCTTCTTGAGCAAGGCGTGCGATATGAAATGCAATTGAGCCATCTGTCAGTACGCCAGTGACCAGGATATTTTTTCCGCTTAGAAGTGCCATTAGTGACCCATCCCCATTCCTCCGTCGACGGGGATTAACGCCCCAGTGATGTAACTTGCTTCGGGTGAAGCGACAAACTGAACTACGGACGCAATCTCCTCGGGTGAGCAGAAACGGCCTAGTGGGATCTGCGAAATATATTTATCTCGAAGGCTCTCATTGAGAGTCGATGTCATATCAGTCTCCACAAAGCCTGGCGCAATGACATTGAAGGTAAGTCCGCGAGATCCATATTCACGAGCGAATGCACGAGCCATGCCGATCAATCCGCTCTTTGTCGCCGCATAGTTGACCTGGCCGGCCGAACCTAACATTCCTACAACTGAACCGATAAAAATCACTCGACCGCTGCGCTTTTTCATCATTGGCGCGAGGGCTTTTTGGGCAGTACGAAAAGCGCCAGTGAGATTGGTGTTCACCACATCCTGAAAGTCAGTCTCACTCATCCTCATCGAGAGGCCATCTTTGGTGATTCCAGCATTGGCTACAAGTACATCAACAGCTCCGTAGGTCTGCTCTATTTCGGCAAAAGCGCGATCCACGCTCGCTTGGTCAGTGACATCCATCTGTACGCCAACGAGTCCCCCGGGAGCCCCGCCGGAGCGATAGGAAACGATCGCCAAGTCGCCCTCGCGCGCAAAAGCTCGGGCAATCGAGAGTCCGATTCCACGATTGCCGCCGGTGACAAAGACCACTCTGGGCTTCTTGGCAGCATCTAGGTTCTGATCAGGCAGTTGGCTCGACATGTGAGCAGATTAACCGTTACTAGCCCGTAGTTAAAAGAGGCGCGGTGAGCGGATCAGATTTACTCTTGGAGTATGAAACTCTTAAGGGGACTAGGCAAAAAGAAGGATAAATCTGCTAATTCGGCAAGCAATCTAACGGGCAACCTAGCGGGCAACCGAAGCCAGAAGAGTTCACCAATCATGGCCACATCCACCACAGTCCATGCAATTACAAATACACAAATTGGGTTAACCCAAGATCAACGCCACCGCCAAAGAGCATATTTCGCCTCAATGATGGTTCGCACCTTCTGCTTCATAGCTGCCATAGTCCTTCACAACCCGTACCGCCCATTTGCTATCGCAGGGGCTTTAATTCTCCCCTATGTCGCAGTGGTCATGGCAAATGCTGGAAAAGAACGGCCTAGCGAATCTAATGCGTTTGTCTTACACCAACCTCGCAAGTCGCTACCAAATCTCTCAGACCTTTAGGGCACTCCTGCTCGATCTATTCACCATTCCTACCGTGAAGAACCTGGCGTTGGTAGAGCTCGAAATACAATCCGCGTCGATCTACTAACTCTTGGTGCTTTCCAATTTCGACGACACGACCTTTCTCTAAAACAACTATCTGATCGGCGCTCTGAATTGTAGAAAGTCTGTGCGCGATCACAATGCTTGTTCGACCTTTGAGTGCAACTTCTAAAGCCGCTTGAACGAGTGCTTCATTCTCCGAATCTAAGTGCGCGGTTGCTTCATCCAAAATAACAATGCTTGGCGATTTAAGAAGTAGTCGAGCGATAGCCAATCGCTGCTTCTCGCCACCACTGAGTCTGTGGCCGCGCTCACCGACTATGGTCTCCAGGCCATTAGGTAAGGTTTGGATAAACCCCCAAATCTGGGCTGCCTTACACGCCTCAACCATTTCTTCCAGCGTTGCATCACTCTTCGCATATTTCAAATTAGCTGAGATGGTGTCGTGGAACATGTGAGAATCTTGAGTCACTACCCCAATTGTCTTGCGCAGTGAAGCGAGTGAAACATTACGAATATCAATATCGCTAATTTCGATCGCGCCAGATGTCACATCGTATAGTCGTGGAACGAGGCCAGAGATGGTGCTCTTACCTGCTCCCGAAGGGCCCACTATTGCCGTAAATGATCCCGGCTCGCAATAAAAACTCACATCATCAAGCACTACGCCAGAATCAACTATCTCTTTTTTAGCAACCAGTTCAAGTGAAGCCAGTGAAATTTGATCAGCGGTTGGATAAGAGAAGTGAACGTGGTCGAATCGAACAGAAGGGATCTGATCCGGCAGGTTGATGGCACCAGGTGCGTCTTGAACCATTGGTTCTAAATCAAGAACTTCAAAGACTCGCTCAAAAGAGACAAGTGCGGTCATCACATCGACCCGAACATTTGAGAGTGAGGTAAGTGGTCCATATAGTCTGGCGAGCAACGTCGTGATAGCCAAGAGTGAACCGACAGTAATAGCACCGCTTATTGCGAGGTGCCCCCCAATTCCATAAGCAATGGCTGTTGCAATTGCAGCAACCGACGTGATAGACAGCAAGAAGATGCGATTGAGCATGGCTACTTCTATACCGATGTCGGCTACCTTGCGCGCCTTACCGCTAAAGGATTTTCGTTCAGTCTCTGGTTCTCCGTAAAGTGACACGAGCAGCGCGCCTGAAACGTTAAAGCGTTCTGTCATAGTGGATGACATCTCAGCATTGATATTAAATGAATCTCGAGTGAGATCAGCAATTTTCTTGCCCACCCATTTTGTCGGAAAGAGAAAGAGCGGAAGTAGCGCGAGGGCAAGTAGGGTAATTTGCCACGAAAGAACGAGCATTGCGCCTGCTACCAAACTGAGAGTAAGAATATTGCTGATCACACCAGAGAGCATGTCTGTGAAAGCATTTTGTGCACCGATAACATCTGAGTTGATACGAGATATGAGGGCGCCAGTTTGAGTGCGAGTGAAAAATGCGATGGATTGGCGCTGAACATGTTCAAAAACTTGAGAGCGCATCTGGAATATCAGGCCTTCGCCGATACGTGCAGAAAACCAACGGCCAGTTAGATTCGTCAACATATCTATGATCGCAATGAATCCTACGATTAGTGCGAGTTCAGTGACCAGACGCCCTTTGTGGGGTATTACCCCATTGTCGATGAGCGATTTAAGAAGCAATGGGGCTGCCACCGTAAGAAGTGAATCTACAACTACCGTGACGAGGAAACAGGCGAGATAAAACTTAAAGGGCTTGGCGAACTGCCAAATCCTGCGGATCGTTCCATCCTTAAGTTTTACATTCTTGACTGATTGGTCTCTCGTCAGGGAACGCAGGGCTGCTCTATTTCCGCCACCACCGCCAGCTGCTCGCATAGACATCTAGTACGTACGTCCTTTCGAGATCTCATCAAACGAGAAGCGACAAATCAAACAGTGAATCCGATGGCTCGTAGTTGTTCGCGGCCATCGTCAGTAATCTTGTTCGGACCCCAAGGTGGCATCCATACCCAGTTAATATGAACATCGCTTGTAATGCTGGACAACACTGTGCGGGCTTGCTCTTCGATAACGTCTTGAAGCGGACAAGCGGCTGAAGTAAGAGTCATTTGAAGTACGGCGATGTTGCCTTCTTCTACGCTCATGTCATAGATCAACCCGAGGTCGACAACATTGATGCCGAGCTCCGGATCGATAACATCCTTCAGCGCTTCAGTCACCTGATCGATCGTAGCCAATTGCTCGCTCATTGCTCTCTCCTCCAACTTGTATCAGCTTGTATTGCTGCATCTTTAAATGCCATCCAACCCAGCAGTGCGCATTTTACGCGTGCTGGAAATTTTGAAACGCCGGCAAGGGCAATAGCGTCCTCAAGAACATCTTCATTCCCGACCATAGCTCCTTTGCTTGCCATAAGAGCTGAAAACTCATCAAGAATGCTAAATGCCGCGTCGACACTCTTCCCCAAAACCAAATCGCTCATAATCGAAGAGCTTGCCTGCGAAATCGAACACCCAACGCCATCCCAGACAAGATCGGTGATTATGCCATTGGTAACAGCGAGCGAGAGGGTAATCTCATCGCCACAGCTTGGATTGACGTGATGTACTTGAATTTCTCCAGTAGGCAAACCTTTGTGATGAGGGTTCTTGTAGTGATCCAAGATCACCTCTTGATACAAGGAATCTAGTTCCATTTAACGCTTCCTAAAGTAGTCACGAGCCGCAGTTACAGACTCAAGCAGTACATCAACATCGCTCATATCGTTGTAGAGATAGAAAGATGCACGGGTTGTACCGCTCACGCCTAACTTGCGAATAAGGGGCCAAGCGCAGTGGTGGCCAGTGCGCACCGCAACACCAAATTGGTCCATAACCTGCCCAACATCGTGTGGGTGTAAACCATCAATGACGAAGGAGATCACTCCCCCGCGATCCTCGAGTGTCTGCGGCCCAAGAATCTTCACATCTGCAATCTCACGCAGACCATCAAGTGCGCGTTTGGTAAGTTGGAGTTCCCAGTTATGAATATTCTCAAGTCCCACACTCTGCAAATATTTCAATCCTGCAGCTAGACCGACAGCCTGTGCCATGTTGGGTACGCCGGCTTCAAAACGCTTCGGTGCATCGGCCCATGTTGCATCTGTCATCGTGACTGACTCAATCATGGAGCCGCCGAAAAGCATCGGTTGCATTCCGTCCAAAAGATCGGACTTTCCCCATAAGACGCCAACGCCGGTAGGACCAAGAGCCTTATGTCCAGAAAATGCAAGGAAATCGATCCCAAGATCGCGCGGAGCAACTGGCATATGCGGAACTGATTGGCACGCATCTAAAACAAAGAGCGCACCTACTGCATGGGCGGCAGAAATTATTGGCGCAATATTTGGGATTGAACCTAAAACGTTAGACTGATGCGTGATTGCAACAATTTTGCATTTCTCGGTAATAACGGATGAGATATTCGAAAGATCGAGGGAACCATCTTCTCGTGCACTAAACCATTTGAGCACTGCGCCAGTGCGCTTAGCGAGCTCCTGCCATGGAATCAGATTGGCATGGTGCTCGAGTTCGGAGAGAACAATTTCATCACCCGGCCCGACATGATGCGCACTTCGTGGATTTCCAAAGGCATAGGCGAGAATGTTGAGACTCTCCGTCGCGCTTTTGGTGAAAATTATTTCATCAGAGCCGACGCCAAGAAAATCGGCAACATCGCTTCGTGCCCCGTCAAAAGCCTCGCTCGCCCGCTCAGCAAGGAGGTAGCTTCCGCGATGAACTGCAGCGTTGCTGGTGTAGTAAAAATTGCTCTCAGCTTCTATGACGCTCCGTGGCTTTTGAGAAGTTGCACCGCTATCTAGAAATACCAAGCGCTTTGCCCCACGCATCGATTGCTCGAAGATGGGGAAATCTGCCTTGATGGCAGCTACATCCAAAACGCTTTTCATGACTAGTGCGTGCTTCTTTCTTTGTGAGGATCGTTAAGCAGGCAGATATTCCGCGTAGCCGTTTTCTTCGAGCTTATCCGCAAGCTCCGGTCCACCTTCTTCAACGATGCGGCCGCCCGCGAATACGTGAACGAAGTCAGGTTTGATGTAACGCAAGATGCGTGTGTAGTGAGTAATCAGCATAATTCCAAGATCTTGATTCGACTTCACTCGATTGACGCCTTCAGAGACGATGCGAAGCGCATCCACATCGAGACCAGAATCTGTCTCATCCAAAATTGCCATCTTTGGCTTAAGGAGTTCCATCTGCAAAATTTCGTGGCGCTTCTTCTCTCCGCCAGAGAATCCTTCATTGACGTTTCGTTCAGCAAAAGCTGGATCCATGCTTAGCTCTGACATCGCTGTCTTTACTTCGCCAACCCAGGTGCGAACTTTTGGAGCTTCTCCACGAATCGCAGTCACAGCAGTTCGCAAGAAGTTAGAAACAGAAACTCCAGGAACTTCGACCGGGTACTGCATGGCCAAGAAGAGACCTGCTTTAGCGCGCTCATCGACTGTCATAGCAAGTACATCGACGCCGTCCAGTGTCACGGTGCCGCTGGTAATTGTGTACTTAGGGTGACCCGCGATTGAGTAGGCCAGAGTCGATTTACCAGAGCCGTTTGGCCCCATGATCGCATGAGTCTCTCCGCTTTTGATGGTGAGATCTACGCCTTTGAGAATCTCCTTCGAGCCTTCTTCGGTTGTAACGCTGACATGTAAATCCTTGATGATTAATGTGCTCATTATTTTCCGCTCTCTTCTGTTTTCTGAGAAATTGTGACTACATCGCCATTACGTGTGACGCTAAAAGTTTCTAGGGGTGCAACCGCTGGTGGGGTTAGGGCTGCTCCGGTACGCAGATCAAATTCGGCGCCATGCAACCAACACTCGATTTTGTGATCTGTAATTTCGCCTTCAGAAAGCATGGCATCGGCATGAGTGCAAAGGTCAGAAACTGCAAAGACCTCTTCACCAATACGTGCTACGCAGACTTTCTTGCCGGCTAAGTCGATTTGATGTGGCTTGCCTTCGATGAGGGACTGATATGAAATCTCCATTATTGGGCAACCTCCGAGAGTTCTTTATCGATACGAGCCATGATCCGCTCCTCTACTTCACTCAAGTGAAGCTTGGAGATGATTTCCGCAAAGAAGCCGCGGATAACCAGGCGACGAGCTTGCTCTGCAGGAATGCCTCGTGACTCTAAATAAAAGAGTTGTTCGTCATCGAAGCGACCTGTAGTACTCGCGTGGCCCGCTCCGACAATGTCACCAGTTTCGATCTCGAGATTTGGGACTGAATCTGCGCGAGCTCCATCAGTGAGTAGAAGATTTCGATTGAGCTCATAGGTATCTGTTCCTTGGGCTGCCGCCTTGATGAAGACATCGCCAATCCATACTGTTCGAGCCAAGTCGCCAGCCAGTGCGCCTTTGTAGTTCACTCGAGACTTAGCGTTCGGGCAGTCATGCTCAACATGAACACGATGCTCTAAATGTTGGCCATCAGTTGCGAAATAGAGTCCGTTGAGTTCTGCGCTCGAACCTGGGCCGGTGTACTCAACTGTCGGCAAGAGTCTGACAACAGAACCACCAACGGTGATTACATGCGACGTGAATGTTGCATCCTTTGCAATAACTGCATGGTGTCTGGCCGCATGAACTGAGCCAGTCTCCCACTCTTGCAAGGTTATGAAACGTAAGTTGGCCCCATCTTCAAGAATAATTTCGATATCTTCACCCAGAACGCTCTGACCCATATTAGATATCACTACTGTTGCATGAGCATGCGAACCGACGAGAATGAGTAAGCGAGAGGCCTCAGCCTCGAGCCCAGCAGAATTTCGATTGAGAAAAATAGGTTCTTGTAGTTCGTTGTGCGCAGAAATTCGAAGTACCGAAACCTGCGAGACGGCTTCTGCAACCCGCAAGGAGATTTGGTCGTCAGTGTGAGTGCGCAGCGGGAAATCCGCAGCGTTTTCTAGTGACATCGAGGTTCCGGCCGGAAGGTTCTGGGCGATCAACGAAGGTCGATCAACGAGTGTTATCGAGCTCTCGTGAAGTCCTCCTAGGCGAGTGAGCGGAGTAAAACGCCACGCTTCTTCGCGTCCGGTTGGGGTCAAATAGTTTGTTGTTGCAAGCGACATTACCCAACTGCTCCTTCCATTTGAAGTTCGATCAAACGATTGAGCTCAAGTGCATATTCCATAGGAAGTTCACGCGCAATCGGTTCGATAAATCCGCGAACGATCATTGCCATGGCTTCGTCTTCAGATAGACCGCGTGACATGAGGTAGAAAAGTTGATCATCGCTGATTTTCGAAACGGTAGCTTCGTGTCCCATCGAGACATCATCTTCTCGAATATCAACGTAAGGGTAAGTATCAGAGCGCGAAATCGTGTCTACCAAAAGCGCGTCACACTTAACGGTCGACTTGGAGTGGTGCGCACCAGGTTGTACTTGAACTAGTCCGCGATATGACGTACGTCCGCCACCGCGAGCAACTGATTTTGAGATGATCGTTGAAGAGGTGTACGGCGCAGCGTGAACCATCTTGGCACCTGCATCTTGGTGCTGACCTTCACCTGCAAATGCAATCGAGAGAGTCTCGCCTTTGGCATGCTCGCCCATAAGAAAGACTGCAGGATATTTCATGGTTACCTTCGAACCGATATTTCCATCGATCCACTCCATAGTTGCACCTTCAGCGCAGGTCGCGCGCTTTGTTACGAGGTTGTACACGTTGTTCGACCAATTTTGGATCGTCGTATAACGCACACGAGCATTTTTCTTAATGATAATTTCAACGACGGCCGAGTGCAGCGAATCTGATGAGTAGATTGGTGCAGTGCAGCCCTCTACATAGTGAACGTAAGAACCTTCGTCGGCAATAATCAACGTGCGTTCAAATTGACCCATATTCTCGGTGTTGATGCGGAAATATGCCTGCAGTGGAATATCTACATGTACGCCTTTTGGTACATAAATGAATGAACCACCTGACCAGACTGATGTATTAAGTGCTGCGAATTTGTTATCTCCGACAGGAATTACTGTTCCGAAATACTCCTTGAAGAGCTCTTCGTGTTCGCGAAGTCCACTATCGGTATCGACGAAAATCACGCCGAGCTTCTCGAGATCTTCGCGGATTGAGTGATAAACAACTTCTGACTCATATTGCGCAGCGACGCCGGCTACCAAACGATTCTTCTCCGCATCTGGAATACCGAGCCGGTCATAGGTGTTTCGGATATCTTCAGGCAAATCTTCCCAAGACGTTGCTTGCTTCTCCGTTGAGCGAACGAAGTATTTAATGGTGTCAAAGAAAATTCCTGAGAGGTCGCTTCCCCAGCTAGGCATTGGCTTCTTTTCAAATAGCCCAAGTCCTTTGAGGCGAAGGTCAAGCATCCATTGAGGCTCGCTCTTCTTGGCGGAGATGTCACGGACAACCGCTTCATCGAGTCCACGTTTTACATCTGACCCGGCATCGGTCTTATCGGACCAGCCGTACTCATAATTTCCAATACCTTCTAATTCTGGATGTAGGACGGTATCGCTCATGATTTGACTCCATCATTGGTGAGATTGGCATTGTTGCCTTGAGGAATTTGAGGAATTTGAGGAATTTGAGGAATTTGAGAAATTTGAGAAGGTGCGTGTGGAATATATGTCGTACATACGCCATCACCGCGTGCGATCGTTGCAAGTCGCTGCACATGCGAGCCTAGTAATTGAGAGAAGATTTCGGTCTCGGCTTCACAGAGCTCACTAAATTGTGAGGCGACATGCGCGATCGGACAATGATGCTGGCAGAGCTCAATTCCAATTGCAGTCGACTTAACTGTTGTTGCATAACCTTCTTGATTAAGAAATGTAGCTAAGCCATCGATTTTGCCTGACTGAGTTTTAGCTCGCGCAACACGCTGCCCACCTAGTCGTGCAATCTCCTGCGCACGCGCATTGGCAAAGTCTGCCACCAAGTTGCTATCTGGAACGTTAGACATAAAACGAAGTGCAGAAACGGCAAGGTCGTCATAGGAGTGCTCGAACGTAGCGCGTCCTAAATCTGTAAGGACAAAGACTTTCGAAGGTCGTCCGCGACCACGCGCAACCTTGGTGGATCGATAAGGCTCTTTGGCCTCCAAGATGCCCGCCTCGAGGAGGAGATCTAAATGGCGACGGATTCCGGCCGCCGTCAGACTGAGCTTGCTTGCCAGGTCGGCAGCGCTCAAAGGTCCGTTTTCAAGAATGGTGCGGGCGACTAAATCCCGCGTCTTATCCTCATTCTTTTTCACAACATAAGTGTTGCGTAAATCGACCTTTTCCGCCACTTGGAGCCCGAATCCGCTTTCGTGTAAATCCAGGCACGCTCACACGGGATAGGCTACGAGCGTGAACTTAGTGAGTCTGATTTACACCACACTCGTAGTGCTTCAAACCCTTCTCGTACTCACCGGCGGTGCGGTACGCCTGACAGGCTCAGGGCTCGGTTGCCCCACCTGGCCAGATTGCGTCGGCGGTTCACTAGCCCCCGTCCCCCACCAAGCTCAGGGAACCCTCCATTCGTGGATTGAGTTCGGAAACCGACTGCTCACCGTCCTTCTCATCCTCGCGATATTTGCTGCAATTGTTGGAGCTTTCCGTTGGGGTCGTGCACGCGCAGATTGGGCGATGATTCGCAATCTTGCGATTATCCAATTCCTGGGAATTGTGGCTCAGATCGTGCTCGGCGGAATCACAGTGCTCACCAAACTTAACCCATTCTCGGTCTCATCCCACTTCCTGCTTTCAATACTATTAATTGGCGCATCTGCCTCGCTTCGCCAACGAATGGTTAACTCGCCTCGAACCAACGTCCTACCAACCACGTTGTGGCTTATTCGCGCGCTCCTAGTATTGAGCGGCATCGTGATCATGCTCGGAACTGTTGTCACGGGAAGCGGACCTCACGCTGGAGATATTCAAGCCAAGCGATATCACATAGATCCTCGACTGATTAGTTGGATGCATGCCGATGCGGTCATTGCACTCATTACTCTGACCATTGGACTGATATTGGTGGTTAGAGTTTCAGAAACCGTAACCAACCGTGCACTCGTTGGTAAGCAAGCCATGCTTTTCTTATCCATATGTCTTGGACAAGGCCTCATCGGCTACATCCAATACTTCACGCACCTTCCTGAAGGCCTCGTTGCGCTTCATCTCTTGGGAGCCGCATGCATCTGGCTCGCCATGTGGAATATCGCTTTTACCTCACACGCACTATCCCGCACCACGTTATCTACTCACTAACGACCGACTAACTAACAAATCTCACGAACATCGAAAACTGAAGAAAGAGGAATTACATGAATAGCACTCCACTCGCGCGCAACACCTGGACTGAAAACGATGATAAGGCGGTTGTTGTCGCTCGCGCGCTTGCAATGGATGCAGTACAGAAGGCTGGCCATGGCCACCCTGGCACAGCTATGTCATTAGCTCCTGCTGCTTATACGTTATTCCAACGTTTCCTACGCCACGATCCAACGGATTCGCAATGGCTAGGCCGAGATCGCTTCGTACTTTCTTGTGGACACTCATCACTCACCCTTTACATTCAACTCTTCCTTTCTGGTTATGGTCTCTCACTCGATGATCTCAAGGCATTTCGTACTCATAATTCCCTTACTCCGGGACACCCTGAATATGGCCACACCAATGGCGTAGAAGTCACAACTGGTCCTTTGGGAGCCGGTATTTCAATGGCTGTTGGCATGGCAATGGCTGCTCGTTATGAAAAGGGTTTGTTGGATCCAGAGAGCACAACATCTCTCTTTGATCACAACATTTGGGTGATCTGTTCAGATGGCGATCTTGAAGAAGGCGTCAGCGGTGAAGCTTCATCAGTGGCCGGAACCCAATCTCTCGGCAATCTCAAAATGATCTACGACGATAACCGCATCTCTATCGAAGGTGACACCCACGTTGCTTTCACAGAAGATGTAACGGCTCGCTATCGTGCATATGGTTGGAAGGTTATTGAAGTCGCCGCGCTTTCCGATGGCAACGTTGATCGCGAAAAGCTTGAAGCCGCAATGATTGAGGCAGAGAAAATTTCTGATCTGCCTGTGCTTATTCGCATGCACAGCACTATCGCTTGGCCAGCTCCAACTGCACAGGGAACCGCAGAATCGCATGGCTCTGCTCTCGGAGCTGACGAGATTGCTGCAACAAAAGTTCTTCTCGGACTTAATCCAGAAGAGAGCTTTATTGTTCCTGCCGAAGTATTGACTCACGCACGCGAAGTTATTACGCGTGGCAAGGCTGCACATGCGCAGTGGGATGCAGAATTTAAATCATGGGCGCAAGCTAACCCAGAGCGAGCCGCGCTTCTTGAGCGCCTACGTTCACATGAGCTTCCTGCAGGGTGGGAGAACGCGCTTCCAGAGTTCCCAGCTGGCAAGGATGTAGCAACCCGCGCCGCATCTGGAAAAGTCATTAATGCCATTGCTGGAGTACTTCCTGAGTTCTGGGGTGGATCTGCGGACCTCGCAGGCAGTAATAACACCACAATCAACTCAAGCAGCTCATTTTTGCCTGCTAGCAGCGCAATGGAAGGAGCCGATCCTTATGGTCGCGTCATCCACTTTGGAATTCGTGAGCATGCAATGGGCGGCATCCTCAATGGAATTGCACTCCATGGATTGAGCAAGCCATTTGGTGGAACATTCCTCGTATTTAGTGATTACATGCGCGGAGCTGTTCGCTTGGCAGCGCTTATGAACATTCCTGTGACATTTGTTTGGACCCATGACTCCATTGGACTTGGCGAAGATGGTCCAACTCACCAGCCAATCGAACACATCGCATCACTTCGCTTGATTCCAAACCTCGCAGTGATTCGTCCAGCCGATGCCAATGAGACAACAGTTGCTTGGCGCGAAGTAATCAAGCGTGCAAAGCCAGCAGGCCTTGCACTATCTCGCCAAAATCTTCCTGTCCTCGACCGAACCGTATTTGCAAGCGCACAAGGTGTTGCAAATGGTGCATATGTCCTTAGCGATAGCGAAGGCACTCCAGATGTCATCATCATTGCCACTGGTTCTGAAGTTGCGCTAGCGATCACTGCGCAAACCACACTCAAGGAACAGGGCATCAAAGCTCGCGTTGTTAGCGCACCATGCCTTGAATGGTTTGAGCAAAAAAGTGAGGCTTATCGCGAATCAGTGCTGCCCGCGGCAGTCAAAGCACGCGTCAGCGTTGAGGCCGGCGTAGCTCAAGGATGGCGTGAGTATGTTGGAGATGCTGGAGAAATCATCAGCATCAATCACTTCGGTGCATCAGCTAGCGCTGGAACCCTCTTTAAAGAATATGGATTTACAGCTGAAGCAGTAGTTGCGGCGGCGCAATCTTCTATTAAGAAAGCAGGCAAGTAATGTCTAATCTTCAGGATGTCTCCAAAGCCGGAGTCTCAATCTGGCTTGATGATCTCTCTCGCGATCGCCTTCAAAGCGGCTCACTTGCCGCACTTATCGAAGGATCTTGCGTTGTAGGCGTAACAACCAATCCAAGCATTTTCTCGGCTGCAATTAAGGGATCTGCGCTCTATCGCGAAGATATTCTCGCGCTTAAAGCGCAGGGCAAGAGCGTTGAAGAGATTGTTACCGAGCTAACCACGCAAGATGTCCGTCAAGCATGCGATCTCTTCGCGCCAATATTTGATTCTACTCATGGTGTTGATGGTCGAGTAAGCATCGAAGTGAGTCCATTTTTGGCTCACGAAACTGCTCCAACGATTGAGCAAGGCATTGAACTCGCAGCACTCGTTAATCGTCCAAATCTTCTCATCAAGGTTCCCGCGACACTTGAAGGTCTGCCAGCTATTGAAGAACTGACTGCTCGCGGCATTAGCGTGAACGTCACACTCATCTTTTCAGTAGATCGCTACGAGAAAGTCATGGAGTCCTACATCAAGGGTCTTGAACGTCGCGTTGCTGCGGGTGAATCAATCTCTAACATTCACTCTGTTGCATCGTTCTTCGTGAGCCGCATTGATACCGAGATCGATAAGCGCCTAGATGCAACTACACCTGGCTCGCCACTTCGCGGCGCAACAGCTATTCCAAATGCTCATCTTGCGTATGAAGCCTTCTTGAAGGTCACTGCAAGTGATCGTTGGAAAGCACTCGCGGCGCAAGGCGCACAGCTGCAGCGTCCACTATGGGCATCGACTGGCGTGAAAGATAAGGCGTATGACTCAACTCGTTACGTTATCGAACTGATTGCAGCCAACTGCGTAAACACAATGCCTGAAGGAACTTTGAATGAGGTTCGTGAACATGGCGTAGTGCGCGGTGACACAATCTCTGCACATTTCCAAGCTGCTCACGCACACTTTGCCGCTTTAGCTGCAGCAGGAATCGATTTCGCCGATGTCGTTGCATTCCTAGAGAAGGACGGCGTCAAGAAATTTGCTGATGCATGGCAAGAGCTACTCGACAACGTAGCTTCGGTTGCATAAATGATTTCCGTTGACCTCAAGAATGTAGCCACAACTCAAGGTACTCGCGATTCGCTCAACGCTGTAACACAGCGACTCGCTGCTAAAGATGCAACGCTTTGGGGTGAGGCTGCCGTCGCAGATGCATCAGTTCGCTTGAACTGGATAGACCTTCCAACGTCATCACGAGCACTCTTGCCAGAGCTCGATGCTCTAGCCGCTTGGGCAAAGAGCTCGGGGCTTAACCATGTGATTTTGGCAGGAATGGGTGGCTCTTCGCTTGCCCCTGAAGTCATTGCCAAAACATTTAGCAAAAAGCTCACAGTCTTGGATACAACTGATCCTGATCAGATCGCCGCTGCAATCCCATCGGATCTGCGTAACGTAGTAGTCGCGATTGGTTCGAAGTCTGGCTCCACCATCGAAACCGCCTCACACAAAGCGCTCTTCACTGAACTGCTTGTTAAGGCTGGTCTCAACCCAGCAGATCACTTGGTGATTGTCACCGATCCGGGCTCACCTTTCGATCTTTCTTCACGCGCCGATGGACTCAAAGTAATTAACGCTGATCCACAGGTAGGTGGACGGTACAGCGCATTAAGTGCATTTGGGCTTGTGCCTGCTGCACTTATAGGTGTCGATGTATCAGTGTTGCTTGATGATGCAGCGGCTGCTGCGCAAACATTTAGCGCACCGGACTCCCCTGCCGTCCTTCTGGCAGCAGCTATCTTTGATGCCAACGAACAGAACGTCGCATTCTTCGATGGCGATTCTAATGTTCCTGGAATCTCTGATTGGATCGAGCAACTTGTTGCAGAGTCAACAGGTAAAGATCAGAAGGGTCGATTGCCGATTGTTATCGAAGGCGCCGGCGCTGATGTAGCTGGCCCTGGGCTTGTGATTTCATTTGCGCAATCAACTTCAGCACAACCTGCCTCGGATATTATGGTGCAAGGCTCTCTCGGTGAGCATTTCATTCTGTGGGAATGGGTAACAGCGCTCCTTGGATATGCACTTGAGCTCAACCCATTTGATCAACCCAATGTCACTGAAGCTAAGGAACGTACCGGTGCCCTCTTGGCTACGTGGAGCGATGGTCGAGTACCAGCGCTAACACCTTCTTTTGAGGATGACGATATAGCCATCTTTAGCAGTTCCTCAGCGCAATCTGCTCGCGGAGCGCTCGAAGAGTTCTTCAAGGCGCAACCACAGAACAACACTCATTATTTTGCGATCATGGCTTACTTGGCCCGCGGAATTAATGAGGAGATTACGCAGATGCGCCCGTTCGTTGCTGCTATCACTGGCGCCGGGACAACATTTGGTTGGGGTCCTCGCTTCCTCCACTCAACCGGACAGTTCCACAAAGGTGGACAGCGCAACGGGGCATTTATTCAAATCACTGGTGAGAATCAGATTGATCTTGCAATTCCAGGCAAAGAGTTCACATTCCATACGCTCTTGATGGCTCAAGCTCTCGGAGATGGCCAAGCACTCAGCTCTCGTGAATTCCCGTTGATCCGCATTCACTTAAAAAATAGAACGCGTGGCGTAGTTCGAGTTCTCGAACTCTTGCGTGAATTGAGTGTGGCTTAAATATCTTCGCCGCGTAGTGCAGCTAAGGCATCATTGAGAATCTTCTCAGCCTCTGCTTCACTACGACGCTCTTTTACATAGGCTAAGTGCGTCTTGTAAGGCTCATTTTTCAAAGGTAGCGGTGGATTCTCTTTATCGCGACCCGCTGGAAAACCACAACGTGGACAATCCCATTCTGCCGGAATTGCTACAGTGCCATCTTCGGCAAATGAAGGCTTAGTTTCGTGGCCATTTGCACACCAATACGAGACACGGAAGCGAGCAATAGCTTCGCCGCGCTCCGCCTCACCCATTGGGCCTGCGCCAACACGACTACCGCGGATTGCACTTCCTGCCATGGCTTACTCCCTTACCTCAAATTATTTAATTTACTGATTTTTTTATTTCACTCTGGACGAGAGATAACGCAAAAGCTGTGAAACTTATTTCAGGTAGAGACCAAGCGCTACAACTCCTGCAAACCAGAGGCCACCTACGACAATGGTGATGCGATCAAGATTCTTCTCGACAACAGATGAGCCGCCGTAGTTGGATGAGACGCCGCCACCGAAGAGGTCTGAGAGTCCGCTGCCCTTGCCCTTGTGGAGCAGAACCAAGAGGATCATCAGGATGCTTGTGATGACCAAGAGGATTGAGAGGGTTAGGACCACGTGAGAACTCCTTCAGAGACTTAAGTCGATGGCCGGTGAAGGCCGTTATTGGCCCGCTCTCGCAGGACAGAGGGCAATCATACCCGCCCTGTGCCCCTTATGAGGCACGATCGGACTCCCCTAGGTTAGGAATATCTAGCAGCAGATATGCCGCCAAATGATTAAAATTACTTGGCTGCGCGATGAAAACTTGCGATTCGAGCGAATTCCTCAGGGTCTAGGCTCGCTCCACCCACGAGGGCGCCATCGACATCTGCTTCAGCCATGATCTCGATGATATTTGCTGACTTCACAGAGCCCCCGTAGAGAACTCGTGCAGCCGCCGCAATCTCTTCATCTGCAATTTCGATCAGAGCCGCGCGAATGGCAGCACAGACTTCTTGAGCATCTGCCGGGGTCGCGGTCTTGCCTGTGCCGATCGCCCATACTGGCTCGTAGGCGAAGACAATCTTCTTAAGATCAGACTTACTAAAGCCCTTAAGCGCAGCCTGAACCTGAGCAACAACGTAAGCAACTTGGTTGCCAGATTCACGTACTGTGAGATCTTCACCGATGCACAGGAGCGGTGTGAGTTCGTTCGCAAGCGCAGCTTTAATCTTCTTGGACACTAAGGCGTCGTTCTCTCCGTGAATAGTGCGTCGCTCGGAGTGTCCAATTAGTACATATGAGCAACCGAGCTTGGAGAGCATCGAGCCCGAAATATCACCTGTAAATGCGCCTGATGCTTCTGGTGAAAGGTCTTGTGCGCCGTACTGCAAGCGTAGGCGATCTCCGTCAATCAGGGTTTGCACTGAACGAATATCTGTAAATGGTGGGAAGATGACAATTTCGACAGCTTCGTAATCCTTGTCCTGAAGTGAGTATGAAAGCTTCTGGGTCACCGCGATGGCTTCAAGATGATTGAGATTCATCTTCCAGTTTCCAGCAATAATTGGCTTACGCATTATGTAGAACCTCAATTCCAGGTAGGGATTTTCCTTCGAGATATTCGAGTGATGCGCCACCACCCGTTGAAATGTAACCAAATTGCTCATCAGTAAACCCAAGAGCACGAACTGCAGCAGCTGAGTCGCCACCACCTACAACAGATATTCCACTGACTTTTGTTAGCGCATCTGCAACAACTTTCGTTCCATTCGCAAAGTTAGGAAATTCAAAAACGCCCATTGGGCCATTCCAGAATACTGTTTTGCAACCTTCGATAGCCAATGCAAAGACTGCAGCGCTCTGGGGTCCAATATCTAGGCCCATCTGATCGGCAGGAATTGCATCTGCCTTCACGAGAGTTGGAGTTGCATCTGCTGCAAAGGTTGGAGCAACCACGATGTCGGTCGGAAGCAAAAGCTTGACACCTAACCGCTGAGCATCGCTCATCAATTTTTTAACATCAGGAATCAAATCAACTTCAACGAGAGACTTTCCAATTTCGTGACCCTGGGCTGCAAGGAAGGTAAAGAGCATTCCGCCGCCAATAGCCATCACATCAACTTTTTCAAGGAGATTTTTAATCACGCCGATTTTGTCCGAAACTTTTGAGCCACCGAGAACGACTCCATAAGGGCGTTCTGGTTCTACCGTCAGCT
Source organism: uncultured Actinomycetes bacterium (assembly GCA_903825945.1). Lineage (GTDB taxonomy): Bacteria > Actinomycetota > Actinomycetes > Nanopelagicales > Nanopelagicaceae > PALSA-747. The sequence continues at coordinate 29,843 of CAIKCJ010000014.1, forward strand.
TCTTCAAGACGTTTATTTCTGCTGCTACTAAGAATCCAGCTGCATGAGGAAGAATTGTTGCAACATCATAAACAGATGCATGCTTGCGGTGTACTGCACCGAAACCATCGCTGACGTAGAGATCCATATCAGCGGTTAATTTCTTAGCTAATTCAACTCGCTGCGCATCATCCTTGCTGGTCTCTGCACTCTCAAAACGAATATTTTCTAGGAGTAATACTTCTCCGCCTTTTAGCGCTGCGCGTTTTGCGAGGCTATCGGCTCCGACGACATCAGTCGAGAAGAGAACGGGTGAGCCAAGGAGGTCTCCAAGACGGTGTGCAACAGGAGCAAGTGAAAACTCTGGTGCCGGTCCGTTCTTAGGTCGGCCCAAGTGAGCCATGATTACAACCGCAGCCCCTGCTTCCAACAGATACTTAATTGTTGGAAGCGAGGCGCGAATTCGACCATCATCGCGAATAACGCCATCTTTGATTGGAACGTTCAAATCGCAGCGAAGGAGTACTCGCTTGCCTTTGAGTTCTGACTCTACGTTCAGATCGGTAATAGCGCGCAATGATGTTTCTGACATTAGAGAGATTTACCTACGAATCCAACAAGATCAACAAGGCGGTTTGAGTAACCCCACTCATTGTCATACCAACCGAGAACCTTCACGGTTGTTCCGATTACCTTAGTAAGTTGAGCATCGAAGATACATGAGCTTGGATCCGTCACGATATCAGCAGAGACAATTGGAGCCTCTGTGTATGTCAAGAATCCCTTGAGTGCACCTTCTGCAGCTTTCCTCATCGCTGCATTGATCTGCTCTGCTGTAGCTTCCTTAGCAAGTTCGACTGTGAGATCTGTTGCAGAACCTGTTGGGACTGGAACGCGAAGAGCGTATCCATCAAGCTTGCCCTTGAGGTTAGGAAGAACCAAGCTGATCGCCTTAGCGGCACCGGTTGATGTAGGAATGATTGAGAGTGCTGCTGCACGCGCGCGACGAAGATCCTTGTGTGGCTCATCTTGGAGCGCCTGATCGTTGGTGTACGCGTGAACTGTTGTCATCAAACCGCGAAGGATTCCGAATTCTTCATCCAAAACCTTAGCCATTGGAGCCAAGCAGTTTGTTGTGCATGATGCGTTAGAGATGATGTTGTGCGCTGCTGGGTCGTACTTGTCGTTGTTTACGCCCATGACGATGGTGATGTCTTCATCTGTTGCAGGAGCTGAGATGATGACCTTCTTTGCACCAGCCGTGATGTGCTTCTTAGCATCCGCTGCCTTGGTGAAAAATCCAGTTGACTCAATGACGATATCCGCCTTGAGCTCGCCCCAAGGAAGGTTTGCAGGATCGCGCTCAGAGAAAGCCTTGAACGTCTTTCCGTTCACGGTAATTGTGGAGTCGGTGTGCTCAACAGGCAATCCTAGTCGTCCCAAAATTGAGTCATATTGCAAAAGGTGGGCAAGGGTTGCGTTGTCTGTCAGGTCGTTAATACCGACAATCTCGATATCTGCGCCTGCAGCGAGGGCTGCACGGAAAAAGTTACGGCCAATACGGCCAAAGCCATTAATACCAACACGAATTGTCATGGGTCCGCCTTCTAAAAGGATTCAGTAATTTTTATAAAATAGGCCCAAAATCGGCCACCACACCATTGTGAGGTGTGCAGTCTATCACTCCGCCAGGAGCTCGGGGCTAAGGCCGGCCTCTGTATCGGGAATTCCTAGTTCATGAGCGCGCTTATCAGCCATCGCCAAGAGTCGTCGGATGCGTCCTGCAATTGCATCCTTGGTCATAGGTGGCACCGCAAGTGAACCAAGTTCTTCTAGGCTCGCCTGGCCGTGATTAATGCGCAGCTCCCCCGCTTCTTTCAGGTGATCGGGAATTTCTTCACCAAGAATCTCTAGTGCTCGGGCTACGCGAGCTGATGCTGCAACTGCAGCGCGTGCAGAGCGACGTAAATTGGCATCATCAAAATTTGCTAGACGATTTGCTGTCGCACGAACCTCGCGACGCATTCTGCGTTCTTCCCACGCAAGCACGCTTTCATGCGCACCCAAACGCGTCAGTAGTGCGCCAATTGCATCGCCATCACGAATGACTACTCGATCGACAGATCTGACTTCGCGCGCCTTTGCGGTGATGCCAAGACGGCGTGCGGCTCCAACGAGTGCAAGCGCAGCCTCGGGTCCAGGACAGGTAATTTCTAACGCAGAGGAACGACCAGGTTCTGTTAGTGAGCCATGTGCGAGAAATGCACCACGCCATGCAGCTTCGGCATCACATATTCCAGATGAGACAACTTGCGGTGGCAATCCTCGGATTGGGCGACCTTGTGCATCGATCAAGCCAGCCTGACGTGCAAGCGCGTCTCCAGCCGATGTAACGCGAACGACGTATCGACTACCTTTACGTAGCCCACTTGGTGAGAGAACAGATAGTTCACTGTCATGTCCATAAATATCAGAGATGTCCTTGCGCAGGCGTCTAGCAGATTGGGCAGTATCAAGCTCAACCTCAATAGCGATCTTGCCTGCGGCAATATGTAATCCGCCTGCAAAGCGCAAGAGTGCGGAGACTTCGGCCTTTCGGCAGCAAGGTTTTGAGACGCTCAGTCTGCTGAGCTCGTCCTTCACCGATGCTGTCATTGCCATGGCGCTATCTAAGCAGGCTTAGCTCCATAATGTGTGCGAAAACGGAACGTAATTTTTCAACGCTATGGTGATAACTTCCGGGTGCTTCGGCGACATCGGCGACGATTAATTGCCCGCCCAAACCCTCAACCATCACTTGAAGTTGGGAGCTGACGTTTCTGGCGCTTTGGTCTGCGATTGCATAATCAATTTTCAAATCTGGCATATGCCGCAAAACGAATTGTAGGTGCTCCTCCAGAGTGGAGCCCGCAAATTCATCGGCCGCCTCAGGTTCTGGCAGGTTAAAAATCATTATTTTCTTGGCAGGGCTGGCGATAATTGCTTCGGCCTGTTCCTTCAAAAGCACATGCGGCATAACTGATGAGAACCAAGAGCCTGGACCGAAGGTGATCCACTGGGCTTCTGAAATCGCATCGAGAGCTTCTCGCGTTGCCGAAGGATTCTCAGGTATCAACCGAAGTGATTCGACTCGCCCTTTTGCGGTTGCGACTTCGACCTGTCCTCGCACAATTGTGCGACCATACGCCGTGTTAAAAGTGCCTTCGATATCAAGTGGCTGCAGCGACATCGGCAGTACGCGACCAACTATCCGCAGCAATTTTCCAACTTGGGCGACACCGGCAACTGGATCGCCATCTTTATCCCATAGTGCCATGAGCAAGAGATTGCCAAGTGGATGTCCATCGAGTGGGCCATCGGTAGTAAATCTATATTGCAGAAGATCTGCCCAGCCTCGGCCCCAATCATCATCACTGCAGAGCGCAGCTAACGCCATGCGCAGATCGCCCGGCGGCATAAAAGAAAACTCTTCCCGCAGCCTTCCGCTGGATCCACCGTTATCCGCGACTGTGACAATTGCGGTCAACTCACTCGTTAAGCCACGAATTGCTTTGAGAGTTGCAGCCAAACCATGTCCCCCACCTAAAGAGACAACGCGAGGTGCTCTCACAGTTCCCGACCAAGGTCGCGGTGTATCGCAGAGGAAACAATTTTCTTCTCTCCGACTAACCCTTGAGCGTTAAGCCGTGCTGAAAGTTCTTCTGCGATCGCAACAGAGCGATGCTTGCCACCGGTGCATCCAATTGCGAGAGTCAGATATTTTCTACCCTCTTGAAAAAACCCAATGGCCATCGTTTCGAAGAGGTTTTGATAACCACTCAAAAAATCCTGCACATTCTGATTATTAAGTACTTTTTCGCTCACAGGTTTGTCTAGACCGGTGAGAGGACGCAATTCTGGAATCCAATGTGGATTTGCTATGAACCGACAATCCATCACAAGATCAGCATCAATGGGAATTCCATACTTATAGCCAAATGAAAGAATGTTCACTCGAAGATCAGCTTGTGTATCATCTCTGAAAAGTGCAGCAACCTTCTGCTCTAACTGATGAACGTTTAAGGCAGATGAATCGATGATGACGTCGGCTACTGAACGAACTTCGCGTAGGCGCTGCCTCTCCTTGGAAATTCCATCGACGATTCGCTCGCTTCCTTGCAATGGGTGCGGACGCCTAGTGGATTCAAACCTACGGACGAGAACATCATCTGCTGCATCGACAAAGAGAACTCTTCGAGCAATTGCGTGTTCAGCTATTTCGCTGAGGGCACTGTTGAGGTTGCCAAAAAATTCACGGCCACGCACATCGATCACGACTGCAATTTTGGGGGCTGTCACAGTGGAGATATCGCACAGTGTTGAGAGCATTGAAGGTGGGAGGTTATCGACTACATACCAACCCAAATCTTCCATTGCATGCGCGACGGTCGATCGACCCGCACCGCTCATGCCGGTGATGACCACTACTTCGCTACTCATGGGAATAAGCCTAGCTAGAAAATCTCAGCGTGTAAGGATCTCACCCGTACCAACATCGACCGCAGCCTCTGGCGCAGGTCCAAGTGCCAACTCAATCGTGGCCGCAGTCTTCTCGCCAATTCCGGGAACTGCAGCAATCTCTGCCAAGGTCGCTTTGCGAATGGCGCCAACCGAGCCAAACCGATCTAAGAGGGCACGCCTGCGGACTTCTCCCAACATCGGAATTTCGTCCAAGAGAGATTCGAGCATGACAGCCGAACGCTTGGAGCGGTGAAAATTAATCGCAAATCTGTGCGCCTCATCGCGCACTCGCTGGAGAAGATAGAGACCCTCGCTATGGCGCGCAAAAATCACTGGGTCTGGATCATTAGGTATCCACACTTCCTCAAGTCGCTTAGCCAGACCGACCAACGGAATATGCTCAAGTCCAAGCTCAGTTAGCGCCTTATATGCGGCCTTCACCTGTGGAGCGCCGCCATCGACCACGATCAGTTGGGGCGGATAGGCGAATTTTGCTCGACCGCCACCTGCCATAGCCAATTCTGTCTTATCAAGATCTCGCTCGGCTAAATATCGCTTCATGCGTCGAGTGATCACATGATGCATGGCACGAGTGTCATCGAACCCGGATTCGTCGTCAATAGCAAAGCGACGATATTCAGATTTCTTTGGTTGGCCATCTTCGAAAACAACCATGGATGCCACCATATGTTTACCTTGAATATTTGAGATATCGAAGCACTCGATGCGAAGCGGCAGAGTTGGCAGCGAGAGACCTTCGGTAATCTCTTCAAGTGCTTTACCCACAACTGCACTGTCATTGGCTCGCTTACTGAGATATTGGATAAGCGCTTGATGAGCATTTCGTTTGACGGTCTGCATCATCTCGAATTTCTCACCTCGCTGTGGAACGGAGATGCGTACTGCGTGCCCCGAGATCTGCGCCAACCACTGCTCAAGCGCACTCGTGTCGTTAGCTGCCCGATCGATAAGAATCTCCAATGGAATCTTGCTCTCAATATAGATCTTGGCAAGAGCCGCTTCAACTACATCTTCCTCCTCTAACACATCTGCTAAATCTATAATCCATGCCCGGGAGGCGATGATGCGACCGGCTCGAATAGAGAACAAGGATGCAGCTGCATGAGTGAGTTCAGTATGTATGGCGATTAAGTCGGCCGAGAAATTATTATTGAGCGATACTTCGGTTAGCTCTGTGGTAGCAGTAAGCGCAGCTAGCTGATCACGTAACTTTGCTGCCAATTCGAATTCCAGATTCTCAGAAGCACGCTCCATATCCAGTTGAATGGACTCAGCGATGTCAGTTGGGTTTCGATCTAGATAGGAGACCAGCTTCTTGGCCAGGTCCATATGTTCCTCTTTGGAAATCCAGCCCACGCACGGTGCTGCGCATTTGCCGATGTCACCTAGCAAGCATTGACGTTTGGTGCTGACAGCGCGATTGAAGTTAGGTTGGGAGCAGGCGCGAATCGGAAATATCTTCTGCAATACATCCACAGTTCCCCGAAGCGCCCAGGTGTGAGTAAACGGGCCGAAATATCGATTTCCCTTGATATGTTTGCTGCGCGATACAAATAAGCGTGGATATTCCTCGCTTAACGAGACGGCAAGATACGGATAGGTTTTATCATCCTTAAATTGAATATTAAATTGTGGATTCTCAGATTTAATCCAGGTGAATTCCAGCGCTAGGGCTTCAATCTCGCTACCTACGATCGTCCAATCCACGCGCACTGCGGTGTGAACCATGCGATACGTCTTAGCCGCTAAGTTGCTACCAAAATATGAATTGAGTCGATTCTTTAAATTCTTCGCCTTGCCGACATAAATCACTCGATCTTTTGCGTCATAGAAACGATAGACGCCTGGATCGGTAGGTATATCTTTCGGGCGATAGTCCGCTGGATTGGACATTACTTCAATACTTCCGCCAAGAATTTTCCGGTGTAGCTCGCGGCCACCTTTGCGACAGCTTCAGGAGTTCCCTCAGCGATCACAGTTCCCCCTCCAGATCCTCCCTCGGGACCCATATCGATGATCCAGTCGGCAGATTTGATGACGTCTAAATTGTGTTCAATGACTACGACAGTATTTCCCGAATCCACCAGACGATTAAGAACAAGCAACAGCTTGCGGGTATCCTCGAAGTGCAGACCAGTTGTTGGCTCATCGAGAACATAGATTGTGCGACCCGTTGAACGCCGCTGAAGTTCGGTAGCGAGTTTCACCCGCTGCGCCTCTCCCCCAGAAAGAGTTGGGGCGGATTGCCCTAGGCGAACATAACCAAGTCCTACATCGACCAGAGTTTTTAAATACCGAGAAATCGCAGGAACGGATTCGAAGAACCCAAGAGCTTCCTCGATTGGCATATCTAGTACTTCTGAAATGGTCTTGCCTTTGTAATGGACTTCCAACGTTTCACGGTTGTACCTAGCGCCATGACAGATCTCGCATGGGACGTACACATCCGGCAAGAAGTTCATTTCGATCGTGATGGTTCCATCGCCAGCGCAATTCTCGCAACGTCCACCTTTGACATTAAAGGAGAAACGTCCTTGCTGGTATCCGCGAATCTTCGCTTCGGTTGTCTCGGCAAATAAGGCGCGCACCTTATCGAATACTCCCGTGTATGTGGCCGGGTTTGATCGTGGCGTACGTCCGATAGGCGACTGATCGACGTGCACGACTTTGTCGAGAAGATCGATTCCCGTGATTGTGCGATGGCGACCGGGCACAATTCGCGCCCCATTGAGCTTATTGGCCAGAACCGAATACAGGATGTCATTGACCAAAGTTGATTTACCAGAACCACTAACGCCCGTTACCGCTACAAATACACCCAGCGGGAATTCGACATTAATGTTCTTAAGATTATTTTCCTTGGCTTCTTTAACAACAAGCTGCCTCTTTCGGTCGAGTGCACGCCGCTGTTCTGGAAGTGGGATAACTCTGCGTCCAGCCAAATAATCTCCTGTGACTGAATCCTTCGCCGCTAATAGCGCTTGGTAGTCACCTGAAGACACTACATGCCCACCATGCTCGCCCGCTCCTGGACCAATATCTACGATCCAGTCGGCAACGCGAATTGTATCTTCATCATGTTCGACAACGATCAACGTGTTCCCGAGGTCACGGAGTCTGGTTAACGTCTCAATCAGACGTCGATTATCGCGTTGGTGCAATCCGATACTTGGCTCGTCTAGAACATAGAGGACACCCGTAAGCCCAGAACCAATTTGAGTTGCTAGGCGAATGCGCTGAGCTTCTCCACCGGAGAGCGTGGCAGCTGGTCGCTCGAGGGATAGATAATCTAGACCGACGTCAAGCAAGAATCCCATGCGAGCATGTACTTCTTTGAGTACTCGATCAGCGATCTTCTTCTCACGCGCATTGAGCGAAATTTTCTTTAAGAAGGTGGCGCAATCAGCAATAGAGAGTTCGCAAATCTCCCAGATGTTTTTGCCGCCTAACGTTACTGCCAGAACTTCTGGCTTTAGGCGCGCGCCTTTGCATGCAGGACAAGGTGTCTCACGCATGTATGCCTCATACTTTTCGCGACTGAAATCAGAATCAGTCTCGGAGTGCTTGCGCTCAATGAAGCCAAGAACGCCTTCAAAGCCCGTAGCGTAATTGCGCACACGACCATATCGATTCTTGTATTTGACCTGAACTTCATAGTCGGAGCCGTGCAACACTGCTTCACGAGCTTTGGCAGATAGCTTGGACCATGGCTTATCCATAGAGAAATTGAGTTCATCGGCCAGGCCTTGAAGTAATCGTCCAAAGTATTCTGCGGAATGTCCGCCGGCCCACGGAGCGATAGCTCCTTCACTAAGCGAGAGCGAATCATCTGGAACTACCAGTTCTGGATCTACCTCCAGTCGAGTTCCGATTCCTGTGCATTCTGGACACGCACCAAAAGGTGAGTTGAAGGAGAATGATCGTGGCTCCATCTCTTCAAATGAGAGTCCGCAATCGTGACAAGCCATGTGCTCACTGAAAGTCTTTTGCTTTTCGGGATCAGTATCTTTGAGATCCACGAAGTCCAGAATCACCAGTCCGCTAGCCAACTTGAGCGCGGTTTCGATGGAATCTGTGATGCGAGACTTTGATTCTTTCTTGGCCGCCAATCGATCGACAACAACTTCAATTGTGTGTTTCTCTTGCTTCTTAAGCTTTGGAACTTCGGTGAGTGAGTAAACAACTCCATCGACACGTACCCGCGAGAAGCCTTGGGTCGTAAAGTCGGTGAAGAGATCGAGAAATTCGCCTTTGCGCTCTCTCACTACTGGAGCGAGGACTTGGAATCTAACTCCCTCTTGCATATCGAGAATTTGATCAACAATGTTTTGTGGGGTCTGACGCGCAATCGGCTTGCCACATTCAGGGCAATGTGGGCGTCCAGCTCTAGCAAAAAGTAATCGGAGGTAGTCATAGACCTCGGTAATTGTTCCTACAGTTGAGCGCGGGTTTCGATTGGTGGATTTCTGATCGATAGAGACTGCAGGTGAAAGTCCCTCGATGAAATCCACATCTGGTTTATCCATCTGTCCGAGAAATTGCCTGGCATATGCAGAGAGAGATTCAACATAGCGACGTTGGCCCTCGGCAAAAATTGTGTCAAAAGCCAAGGACGACTTACCCGAGCCCGAAAGACCGGTGAAAACGATCAGTGAATTTCGAGGGAGATCAAGTGATACATCCTTCAGATTGTGCTCGCGAGCTCCTCGAATTATTAGCCGATCTGTACTCATGTACCCGCCTCTTCCATGCCACGTAATTCGCGCTTGAGTTCGCGAAGCTCATCTCGAAGGCGCGCTGCTACTTCAAATTGAAGTTCTGCAGCAGCCGATTTCATCTGCTCTGTGAGTGAGTCTATGAGAGCCAGGAGTTCTTGTCGCGGTAGCGACTCTTTACGCGCGGCAGGTCGCACCCCTGTAGCCATCGCCTGATTGGCTTTCTTGCTCCCCTTACTTAAGGCTTCGCTATCTTCCACTTCCTTCGTGATCAAATCTGTTATATCGGCAATCTTCTTGCGAAGTGGCTTCGGATCAATTCCGTGTTCAAGATTGTAAGCAACTTGTTTGGCTCGGCGGCGATTGGTTTCATCGATTGCTTGTGCCATGGCGGGGGTGATGCTGTCGGCATACATATGGACTTCGCCGGAGACGTTACGAGCAGCTCGGCCGATTGTCTGAATCAGAGAGGTGGCAGAGCGCAAGAAGCCCTGTTTATCCGCATCCAAAATAGCCACAAGAGAGACCTCGGGTAAATCCAGGCCCTCACGCAAGAGATTGATGCCGATCAGAACGTCATATTGACCAGAACGCAACTCTCGTAGCAGCTCAATCCTGCGCAGGGTATCTACCTCAGAGTGGAGATAACGCACCCTGATACCCAGTCCCAAGAGGTAGTCAGTGAGGTCTTCCGACATTTTTTTGGTCAGAGTCGTCACGAGAACTCGTTCATTGCGCTCGGCACGAAGATTGATCTCACCGACTAGATCATCAATCTGACCCTTAATTGGCTTGAGAATAATCGCTGGATCGATCAGTCCAGTAGGCCGAATAACCTGCTCGACCACATCTGCGTTTACTTTCTCTAACTCATACTTACCCGGTGTGGCAGAAAGGTAAACGGTCTGACCTTTGCGCTCGAGGAATTCATCAAAGCGAAGCGGGCGATTATCCAGCGCGCTAGGGAGTCGAAAGCCGTGCTCAACGAGCGTTCTTTTGCGCGAAGCATCGCCCTCAAACATGGCGCCAATCTGCGGCACCGTTACGTGGGATTCATCAATAACAACAAGGAAATCCTCTGGGAAATAGTCGAGGAGACAGTTAGGTGGACTACCGGCAGCGCGTCCATCAATTTGGCGCGAATAGTTTTCGATTCCCGAGCAGAAGCCCAGCTGGCCGATCATCTCTAAGTCAAACGTTGTCCGCATCCGAATTCGTTGAGCTTCTAGTAATTTACCTGCTCGCTCGAATGCTTCAACCTGGCCTTCCATCTCATTTTGAATTTCACTCATCGCCCGGTGCATTGTCTCGGTTCCGGCCGAATAGTGTGATGCCGGGAAGATATACATCTCTTGCTCATCGGCAATAATTTCGCCTGTCAATGGATGTAAGGTCATGATCTTTTCGATCTCTTCACCAAACATCTCAATGCGAATCGCATGCTCTTCATACATAGGGATAATCTCGATAGTGTCGCCACGAACCCTAAAAGTTCCGCGCTCAAAAGCCATATCGTTGCGCTTGTACTGGACATCAACAAAACGTCGCAACAGTGCATTGCGTTCGATTTCCTCACCAACGCGAAGGCGAATCATTCGATCGACATACTCTTGCGGTGTGCCAAGTCCGTAGATGCACGAGACCGTAGCAACCACGATCACATCACGACGGGTCAGAAGAGAATTGGTCGCAGAATGTCGAAGTCGCTCTACTTCTTCATTGACAGATGAATCTTTTTCGATGAAGGTATCTGATTGCGGAACATAGGCTTCTGGCTGGTAATAATCGTAATAAGAGACAAAATACTCAACGGCGTTATTTGGAAGTAACTCTCGAAATTCATTCGCCAACTGAGCTGCAAGCGTCTTGTTAGGTGCAAGCACAAGCGTTGGGCGCTGCAATTTCTCAATTAGCCAAGCAGTTGTTGCAGATTTGCCGGTACCGGTTGCGCCTAGGAGCACTACATCCTTATCTCCGCGCTCGATCCTGGCGACGAGCTCGGCAATCGCGGTGGGCTGATCACCTGATGGTACGTACTCGCTGATTACCTCAAAGGGTTGAACTTTTCGTTGCAGATCTGTGACTGGACGCATCATGCACCCATCTGACGTATTGGCCAGAGTCGCTCTTCGTAGATATTTTCGACTTGGCGCAAGAGCTCATCTTCGGTGCCGTCATTTTTAATGACTATATCTGAGATGGCCTCGCGATCTTCATCACTAGCCTGAGCATCCATTCTCGCAACAATCTGATAATCCTTTAGGCCGCGTTCACGCAAGCGCGATGTGCGAACCTGTCGATTCGCACTCACCGTGATAACCAGATCAAATTCATAGTCATAATCAGATTCAGCCAGTAGTGGAATTTGTGCGATGACAATTGCATCGGGTTCTTGCCCAGAGATGAAGTGTGCGTAAGCCGAGCGAATTCGCGGGTGGACAATGGCTTCGAGGTTTGCTCGTGCCTGTGGATCTGAGAAAACGATAGCGGCTAATTTTGCTCGGTCCAGCTCCCCCTGCGTCAGAATCTCATCACAGAAGGTCGCGACGACTTCATCAAACCCTTCAGTTCCACGCTCTACTACATCTCGTGCTAACTGATCGAAATCAACAACTACAGCGCCCAGCTGCTCGAAATAGTGAGCGGCCAGGGATTTACCTGAGCCGATTCCACCTGTGAGTCCAACTTCTAGCACTTCTTAAGCCTACCGACTTGGCTCGAAGCTTGAGACATGAAAAAGCCCCCGACCGAAGTCAGGGGCTTCAACTCTAGATTGATGAGTGTGCTGCTTATTCAGCAACAACCTCAGCTGTACCAGCAGTATCTACCGCCTCATCGGCAGCCTCATCGGCAGCTCTTGCTTCGACCTTCTGCTTCTTGTGAGCTACGAAGCGGCTCTGAGCTTCAGCGTATTGACGCTCCCACTCTTCGCGTTGTGCTTCAAAGCCTGGACGCCACTCTTGTGAGTCAGCATCGAAACCTTCTGGATAGATGAAGTTGCCTTCAGCATCGTAGCGAGCAGGCATCCCATATTGTGTTGGATCGAAAGCTTCGATCTCCACTTCATGGCCTTCGTTAGCTTGCTTCAATGAGAGTGAGATGCGGCGACGCTCGAGGTCGATATCGATGATCTTTACGAAGAGCTCATCGCCAACCTGAACAACCTGCTCTGGGATCTCAACGTGGCGTTCAGCCAATTCTGAGATGTGAACAAGGCCTTCGATTCCTTCGAATACACGGATAAACGCACCGAATGGAACAAGCTTTGTGACCTCACCTGGAACAACTTGGTTGATCGCATGTGTGCGAGCAAATGCTTGCCATGGATCTTCTTGTGTAGCCTTAAGCGAGAGTGAGACACGCTCGCGCTCGAAATCTACTTCGAGAACTTCAACAGTTACCTCATCGCCAACTTCGACAACCTCAGATGGGTGATCGATATGCTTCCATGAGAGTTCTGAGACGTGAACCAAACCGTCAACGCCACCAAGATCAACGAAAGCACCGAAGTTAACGATCGATGAAACCACACCGGTACGTACCTGGCCCTTTGTGAGCTGGTTAAGGAATGTTGTGCGTGACTCTGATTGAGTCTGCTCTAGGTATGCACGACGTGAAAGAACAACGTTGTTGCGATTCTTGTCGAGTTCAATGATGCGGCACTCAACTTCCTTACCGATGTAAGGAGTGAGATCGCGTACGCGACGCATCTCAACGAGCGATGCTGGCAAGAAGCCGCGTAGTCCGATATCGACAATCAAGCCACCCTTAACAACTTCGATGACCATACCCGTAACGACTTCGTCGCGCTCTTTCTTGCCTTCGATCTCGCCCCAGGCACGCTCGTATTGAGCACGCTTCTTGGAGAGGATCAGGCGACCTTCTTTATCTTCCTTCTGCATCACGAGAGCTTCGATACGATCGCCAACCTTGACGAGTTCGGAAGGATCTACATCGTGGCGAATAGATAGTTCGCGTGAAGGAATGACACCTTCAGTTTTGTAACCAATGTCGAGGAGAACTTCTTCGCGATCAATCTGGACAACGATTCCAGAGACCAAATCCCCATCATTGAAATTCTTAATTGTGCCTTCAATTGCGGCAAGGAAATCTTCTGCTGAGCCAATATCGTTTACTGCGTGGTTGCTAGACAAGTGTGATGCTCCGATGGAATAGAAAGTAGTAGGGCGTACAACTCGCACGGTGTGCGAAGTCCCAAGGTTACCGAGTGGCGGCAAGGAGGGTCAAACGCCTGACAAGCCCATGAGAAAAGGTCTAGACTCCAAAAATGCGCTCATATTTGGCGATTCTTCGAAATCCCAGAGCTCGGGCAATGATCGTGGCGGCCTTTCCGGCCCGCCTGGCCTACGGGATGGTCGGCCTGGGCCTCTATTTCAAGGTCCACTCCGATACCCACTCGATCGCCCTGGCTGGTCTAGCCGCAGGCGCCAATGGAATTGTCGGCTCACTGACCACCGGACTTAGATCTCACGTGATCGAGCGCGTTGGATCCATGCTCCCGCTACGCGTTTTTGTCCCCGGATATGCCCTAGCCCTGGTTCTTGTCGACCATGCTCATGGCGCTGGATTATTGATATTTTGCTCCGGGCTTCTCGGCGCCACAGCGCCTCCAATCAATCTCTCTGTAAGGCCTATGTGGAAGACAGCAGTTCCGGAAGAGCAGTATCGGACGGCGGTTGCCATCGATACCGCGTCGCTGAATATGGGAGTGATCCTCGGGCCTCCGATCGTTACAGCGCTCGCGCTTTCATCGCATCCTTCTTCAGCTCTTGAAGTCGCAGCCTTCCTTATTCTCCTCGGCGGTATCTCGCTCTCACTCTTGCGTTTTACGAGAGAGTGGAAGCCAGAGAGAAAAATTTCCGGTGCTCCAAGCCTCTTCAAATCCCCTGCAATGAGAATTTTGCTCCTTGAGGCGATGCTGATGGGATTTGCCACTGGCAACTTCCAGATCGGCATCCCTGCAATAAGCACCTTGCACAACCAACCACATTTCGCTGGCTACGCATTTGGGCTCACTGCAACCACATCAATTGTGGGAAGTTTGCTCGCAGGAACACTCGGGCGCCACATTCTGCCGGTACGTGGTTTTCGCCTTATATATATCTTCTGGTTCTTCGCTAGCATTCCTATGGTCTTTAGCAATCCAGGTTGGTCTTTCTTATCTGCTTGCGCACTCTTTGGTTTCATCGGTGGGGCCGAACAAGTTTTTTACCTAGAGATGCTCGAATTCGTACGTCCTGTTGGTGCGGCGGTCTCGGCTCTAGGATGGATTTGGACAACAGAAGGAAGTTTTGCAGCTATCGGTCAAACATCGGGCGGATTTACTTCGCAACACTTTTCGCCACATGGTTGCTTTCTCATCAACAGCGCCATGATGGGTGCTGGCATGATCGTCATTCACTTGGGTCGTCGACGATTAGCGAGCGGCTAGTGTGCGGCTAGTGTGCCGCTAAATCCCAACTTGCACCGACACCTAGATTAACCGCTAGCGGAAGCGAGAGTTCGATAGCGCTCTCCATCTCTCGCTTAACAATCTGCTCGAGTGCCTGTCCCTCCCCTGGATAAACCTCGAAGATGAGCTCATCATGCACCTGCAACAGCAGTCGTGATGCAAGCACTTCTTTCTTCATTGCTGAAACTACATTCAACATTGCCACTTTAATAATGTCTGCTGCCGAGCCTTGGATTGGGGCATTAAGCGCCATCCGCTCCGCAACCTCGCGGCGCTGGCGATTATCACTATTAAGGTCAGGCAGGTAGCGACGTCGACCAAGAATTGTCTCGGTATATCCCTTTTCACGAGCATGAACGACCACGGTTTTCAAATAGTCTTGGATTCCACCGAAGCGCTCAAAATATTGGTTCATGAGAGCTGCGGCGTCGCCGGGTGACAAGTTGAGTTGTTGTGCTAATCCGTACGCGGATAGCCCGTACGCAAGTCCGTATGACATGGCCTTAATCTGTCTGCGCATTTCAGGATCGACCTCAGAAGCCTGTACGCCGAAAACTTGCGCTGCAACAGTGGAGTGAAGATCTTCTCCGCTCTTGAAGGCTTTGATCAAGCCCGCATCTTGGGAGAGATGAGCCATGATGCGCATTTCAATCTGGCTGTAGTCAGCAGTTAGCAGGCTCTCAAACGGGGCATGCGGAACAAAGCAATCGCGGATTCGGCGGCCCTCTTCAGTTCGAACAGGAATATTTTGCAAGTTCGGATCTGTGGAAGATAAACGACCGGTCGCAGTGACTGTTTGCTGGAAGGTAGTATGAATTCTTCCATCGGTAGCAATCGCGCTTTCTAAGCCTGAAACCGTAGTGAGTAATTTACTGGTCTCTCGAATGCGCAACAGATGATTGAGCACTGGGTGGCTAGTTTTAGCAAATAGAAGTTCAAGGCTTTCGGCATCGGTGGTGTAACCAGTTTTAATCTTCTTTGTTTTTGGCAGAGCTAATTCGTCAAAGAGGACCGTTTGTAGCTGCTTAGGTGAGGCAACATTAAATTCATGTCCCACAACGGCGTGCGCGGCTTTGGTCTCTTGTGCAACTTCTGAAGCAAAAAATTCCCCAAGTGCAGATAATTTTTTGCGGTCGACGGCAACGCCTACACGCTCTAACTCGCTTAGTGCAAACATCGTAGGCATTTCTATCTTCTCGAGTAGATCGCTCTGTTCACGTGCCTCTAGCTCTGCCCGGAGTATCGGCTCAAGTTCGTAAATGACACCGGCGTACGCTGCGTTGAACGATGAGAAGAGGTCATCGCCACTCTCTGCAATCGAGCGCTCTAGAAAGCGCTCCGCTAGATCATTTAATTCGAGGTTTCGACCCCCTGGATTAATGAGATATGCAGCTAGCTCTGTATCAAATTCAATTGCTTGGACCTGACACTTTCGTAAGATTTCTTTGGCGCGATGCACCCATTTTGGAATGGTGCTCTCGAGAAGCCACTCCGGGGCTCCATAACTGCAGAGATAAATCTCATCGCTGCCAAGTGCGATAGCAAATGGTCCTGTCGTTAGATCGCTCTCGCTGTACAGTGAAATGGGAGTTGTGCGAGCGTTAAGTTTTTCTTTGAGTTGGAGTTCGGTGATTTCCACAACAGGGATATCGACGGATTCAGGGCGCTTCTCTCTTTGTGTTTCTGAGACGTTCGATGATCCTCCGAGTGCATGGATTTTCTCTTTAAGGGCTTTGATCTCCAGCTCTGCTAGAAGTTGATCGATTTTGATGAAATCTGGACCGCGCCAAGCAAGTTCTTCGACTCCTGCACGGAGCGCAACATCATGACGTAGCGCAGTTAGATGGCGATTAAGTTTTACAGCCTCTATGTGAGTACGGAACGATTCACCGGCCTTGCCTGGAATTTCTGCGCTATGGTCAATCAACGAATCTAGCGAGCCGTATTCGACTATCCACTTTGTCGCAGTCTTCTCGCCCACACCAGGAACTGATGGCAAGTTATCCGATGGATCTCCTCGCAAAGCGGCAAAATCTGGGTATTGAGTGGGAGTAAGTCCATATTTTTCTTCAACAGCAGCAGGCGTCATTCGCGCCAATTCCCCCACCCCACGCTTGGGATAGAGCACAGTGATTCGATCGGTCACAAGTTGGAATGAGTCGCGATCACCGGTGCTAATGAGTACCTCAAAGTCAGCAGCTGCCGCTTGCGTTGAGAGCGTAGCCAAAATGTCATCAGCCTCAAAGCCCTCGATAGCGAAGCGAGTAATGCCTAGGTCAGTGACAAGTTCTTCTAGATACCCCATCTGAGATCGAAATTCATCAGGAGTCGCGCTGCGGGTAGCTTTATATTCCGGGAAAATTTCACTGCGAAATGTCTTACGCGAGACGTCGAATGCAACAGCGATATGTGTTGGCTTTTCACTTGCGATCAGATTCACCAACATTGAGCCGAATCCATAGACCGCGTTGGTCGCTTGGCCTTTGCTATTGGAGAAATTCTCAACAGGAAGAGCGAAAAAGGCGCGATAGGCCAGTGAGTGACCATCGACAAGCAGTAAGCGCTTCTTCATCTCCATTCCGAGGATTCTAGGGGCAGATGGGGCTAATATTTCTGCATGACCGATTACATGAAAATTCTCAACGAACGTGGCCTAGGCGCGCTAGATAAAAAGATGGGAATCACCATCATCGAAGCATCTCCCGAGCAAGTAATTGGCACAATGCCAGTTGAGGGCAATACCCAGGCGATGGGTATCTTGCATGGCGGTGCAAATGTTGTACTTGCAGAAGTTCTTGGCTCAATTGGTGCTTGGCTGCATGCGGGTGGCAGTAAGCGGACTGTCGGCGTTGATATCAACGCGACTCACCATAAAGCTGGAAAGGAAGGAATCCTCACCGGAATCGCAACACCGGTATCACGAGGTAAGACACTTGCCTGTTATGAGATTGAAATAAGAAATGAGGCCGGTGAGCGAACATGTTCTGCTCGCATCACCAGCCTCATTTTGAATGACTAGTTCTCTTTTTCGTTAGAACTCTTCCGACTTAAACAGCGTGCTCGGCACCAGTACCTAGGTAGGCAGCGCGAACAGCTGGATCATTGAGCAAGTCAGAAGCCTTCGCTTCCTTGACAACGTTACCTGTCTCAAGAATGTATGCACGATGTGCGCGTTGGAGCGCTTGCTGTGCGTTCTGTTCGACAAGCAGAATTGTTGTTCCTGACTTGTTGATCTCTGTGATGATGTTAAAGATATTTTGGATCATCATAGGAGCAAGACCCATTGATGGCTCATCAAGCAACAAGACTTTAGGGCGAGCCATAAGCGCGCGACCAATTGCAAGCATCTGCTGCTCTCCACCAGAGAGAGTTCCGCCGGCTTGAGAAATACGCTCTTTAAGACGTGGGAACAGGGTAAAGACACGATCGAGATCTTCTGACATTTCAGAAGCACGGTTTTTGCGGAAATATTTTCCGATCTCAAGGTTCTCCAGCACTGTCATGCCTGGGAAAATTCCGCGGCCTTCTGGAACTTGAGAGATACCGATCTCAACTCGCTCATGAGCAGGCAGATTAGAGATATCTTGACCATCGAAAATAATCTGGCCGCTGCTGACTTTACGAAGTCCTGAGACAGTTTTAAGGGTCGTTGTCTTACCAGCGCCGTTAGCACCGATCAGTGTGACAATCTCCCCCTGATTTACAACAACGCTGATGCCCTTGATGGCCTCAATCTTGCCGTAGTAAACGTGGATGTCATTAATTTCAAGACGCATCTGCGGGTGCTCCTAAATAGGCTTCAATAACCTTTGGATCGTTTTGGACCTTAGATGGAATGTCATCGGCGATCTTCTGACCGAAATCAAGAACAGATACGCGATCTGAAATTCCCATAATCAAGGACATGTCATGTTCGATAAGCAGAACGGTGTAACCCGCATCGCGAATCTTGCGAATGGTTGCAGCCAGTGCGACCTTTTCAGCAGGGTTAAAGCCAGCTGCAGGTTCATCAAGAAGGAGCAACTCCGGTGAAGTGCCCAAAGCACGGGCAATCTCAAGGCGTCGCTGATCACCATAAGGAAGATTTCTGGCTAAGCGGTCAGCATGGTGTGCGATGCCGATGAACTCAAGGAGCTCCATCGCGCGAGCACGGTCTGCCTTCTCTTCGTGACGCGACTTAGGCAAGCCAAAGAGAGCTGAGATCAAGCCAGACTTCTTGTGCACATCAGATGCTGTCATAACATTTTCAAGAGCGGTCATATCGCCGAAAAGTCGAACATTCTGGAATGTACGCGCGATACCACCAGCAGTGATCTTGTTACGCTTTTTTCCAACAATGCTCTCACCTTTAAATTTGATATCACCCTCAGTGACGCGATAAACACCAGTGACAACGTTAAAGACTGTTGTCTTGCCAGCGCCGTTCGGGCCAATGAGTGCAGCAATCTCGCCACGGTTAACGTGGAAGTTCACCTTGTTGAGTGCGCTAACGCCACCAAATCGCATGGTGACATCTTGGAGATCGAGAATACGTTCGGTACTCACTTGCTCGCCTCCTTCTCTGCTTTCTCAGATGCTTTCTCAGATGCTTTCTCAGATGCTTTCTTAGATGCCTTCTTAGATGCCGTGAGTGCTGCCCGCGTTGCTTTAAGGGCTGCACGCTCTTCGTCTGAGAGATGTTCGCGCTTCTTGCGAGGCAGCAAACCTTCTGGACGAATATTCATCATCACAACGAGAGCAAGTCCAAAGACGAACTCACGTGCATTGGAGATAAAACGAATGCGCTCTGGAAGATAGGAAAGGATCGAGGCACCGAGGACAACGCCCCAGATATTTCCCATTCCACCAAACACGACGCAAGAGAGGATAAGAACTGAAACGTTGTAGTTAAAGCTCTGCGGAGCAACGAACATCTGCTCCGATGCGAAGATCACGCCAGCTGCGCCGCCAACTGCTGCGCCGATGCTAAATGACCAGATTTTGTAGCGAAGAATTGGAACACCCATGAGGAGGGCGACATCTTCATCTTGACGAATCGCTTCCCAAGCGCGGCCTGGGCGGCGGATTGAAAGGCGTCGAACCATCCAAATAACAGCCAGGATCATGATCACGACAAGCCAGAAGAAGTGATCCGGATGTGTAATATCGAATGCTTGACCTAAGACCGTAGGTGGTTGTGGGACACCAGCAATTCCGTTAGGTCCGCCGATTGATGGCGTATTGATCGCAAGAATTCGGACGATTTCACCAAATCCCAGAGTCACAATCGCGAGGTAGTCACCACGTAGTCGCAAGGTTGGTAGACCTAGCAGGACGCCAGCGAGCATCGCAAAGCCCATTCCCATTGGGAGGATCTCCCAGGTATTTAAGTGGGTGTGCGTGCCCAAGATAGCTGCGGTGTATGCGCCAATCGCAAAGAACGCAACGTATCCCAAGTCGAGCAATCCACTCTTGCCAACAACAATATTGAGGCCAAGTGCCATCAAAATGTACATGCCAACGGGGTAAACAAGAACCGCCTCATACGAGCTAATCGGCGTATTTAAGAAATTAGTAAGTGAGAAGTTGCCGGCATATGGCAAGCAGAGAGCTGCAAAAATAGCGACGAGAGCAAACGCTGTACGTTGTAGACGATTAGCGCCTTCCCAAAGTTCTGCACCTTTATCGCGAAGATTTATCATGATTATCTCCTATACCCGAGTCTGCTGAACGGCTTCACCGAACAGGCCATTTGGCTTAACGAGAAGGACAAGAACGAGAACCACAAAGACTGTGATCTCCTTCCATTGTGAACCCAGAAGCGCAGAGAAGTACTCCTCAGCAAGGCCAAGTGCAAGACCGCCATAAAATGCGCCTCGCAGATTACCAATACCTCCGAGCACTGCAGCTGTGAAAGCTGCTAGACCGATATTGAAACCAACGTTAAAGACTGTCTGCTCGTACACAGTCATATACATAAACGCAGCAGCTCCAGTGACAAGGCCGCCGATCAAGAATGTTAGTGAGATAACTCGGTTGAGGTTGATTCCCATCAACTTTGAGTTCTCTTCGGACATCGAAACGGCGCGAATCGCCTTACCCATGCGGGTTTTTGTGACGAAGCGGTCTACTGCGATGAAGAGAAGTAGTCCAGATGCGATCGTGAGAAGCTGATCGATGCGTAGGCCTACTCCGTGAATTTTAAAGACATAGAACTTGCTCAATACGCGCGGACTAGCCACGGGAATTGAGTGGGTCAGAATACGAACACCTTCTGAAAGAGTGATTGATGTTCCGATAGCAGAGATCAAGGAACCCAGACGGTTCGCACCCTTGGTACGTAAGCGACGGTATGCAATTAACTCAACGAAAACTGCCACTACGCCAGAGGTTGCCATCGAGGCAAGGAGACAACAGAGCAAGACAATGAAGAGTTTCATGCCATGGCTGGGTTGCGAATTCTGATTAAATTTAAATACCGATGTGGAGACGATCGCTGTAGCAAATGTGCCCAGCATAAAGATTTCGGAGTTGGCGAAGTTAATCAAGCGCAACACTCCGTAAACCATCGTGTATCCGACGGAAACGAGAACATAGATAAAACCCAAAGCCAGACCGTTGATCAACAACGGAAAGAACTGGGATCCAACAACCGAGAAATTCATGGCGTCCTTACTTAAAAATTGTTGCAATCAGATCTCACTCTGAGCGAGCCGATTGTGTGATTGCACGTCTTATAAAAACTTTTTAAAGACTTATCAAATCAGAGTTAAAGCAGAGTTTGGGTGTGGCTCCTTGGAGCCACACCCAAACGCGCCGTACTAAGTATTACTTCGATCTAACCTGAGTAACGACTTAAGCGTTGCCTACAGGGATGATCTTTCCACCCTTAACAAGGTAAGCACCAACTGGAGCGCCCTGTGCGATATCGCCGTAGCGGGTGAAGTTGAACTTTGAACCTGTTGCATCTGTGAATGATCCTGTTGCAACGCAGTTCTGGATAGCTGCACGTGATGTAGCGCCAGACTTGATGCATGTAAGGAAGACGTTTGTAGCGTTGTAAGCCTGTGTGACATAAGCATGTCCAGCTGGGCTTGCAAGACCTGTTGCAGCTGTGAAGTCCTTAAGGACAGCAGCAGGAGCAGCAAGCTCAAAAGGAACGCTCTGAGATGTGATCAAAGTACCTTCTGCATCCGTAGCGCCAGCTGAGGTGATGTAACCATCATCGTCAGTTCCGTCGCCTGATGCGTAAGCGCCCTTGTAACCAGCAAGGTCAAGAGCCTTCTTCAACTTACCTGCATCTGAGTAGTAACCGAAGTAGATAACTACGTTCGCCTTTGAAGCAACAACCTTTGATGCTGTTGCTGAGTAATCAGATGCTGGAGCGATAACAGTGTCTGAACCGACGACTGTGACGCCAGCGCTCTTGAGTGATGGTGTTGTAAGAGCCTTGAGACCTGCACCGTAAGTAGATGCATCGTCGATCAAGTAATCCTTAGGAGCTGTAACACCCTTGTTTGCGTAACGAGCAAGAGCTGGGCCTTGGAAGGCATCTGTTGCTGCGACACGGTGGAAGAATGGGAAGCCGTTTGTTGGTGACTTTGGATCTGTAAGAGTTGCGTTTGTTGCTGAAGGAGAAACAACAGTCAAACGACCAGCCTTGAATGCTGGGAAGTCTGCCTTTGTAGCACCTGAGCAGCAAGAACCAACAACGCCGATTACTGAAGCGTTCTGAGCAAGACCAAGAGCAACTCCTGGTGATACAGATGGATCAGCTTGGTCATCTGCTGTAAGCAATGAGACCTTTACAGTTGGGTTGGTCTGGTTGTACTCATAAATAGCTGTCTTTGCGCCAAGAAGTTCATCTTGACCAAGACCAGCCTCTGAGCCTGTCAATGGTGACAAGAATGCGATTGTTGCTGACTTAGGAGCAGCCTGTGCAGTTGTTGCAACAACTGAGCCAAAAGCTAGGGCCACAGCCGCAGCAACACCGAGGGTGCGCTTTGTTGTGAGGTTCATGTTTACCTTTCGATTTTTCATTGCGCAAAACGCGTCATTGCGCAGCTATCCCGAGGGAGGGATTGAACGAACCCTACAGGTGAACAACGGGTTAACTCAATATTTTTGACCCTTTGGAGCCTGCGTGGCCCTCAAGAATCCTCAATTAGGTGGTGCTGGGCGAGCAGATTTACGCTCAAAATGGGGTCAAAATCGATGTGAAATAAGATTTACACAACTGTTACTTTAAAAGACTATAAAAACGGCACTGCATCCGGCGAGATGACAGCCTGCGCCACAGCTTTCATGGAAATTCGTCGATCCATGGCCGTACGCTGGATCCAACTAAATGCCTCTGGTTCGCTGAGTTTAAGCGTGGACATCAAAATACCCTTGGCGCGGTCAATGACTTTGCGAGTGTCGAGGCGCTCCTGAAGATCAGCAACCTCGGATTGCAGCGCTTTGAGTTGGCGATGTCTACTGACAGCGATTTCAATAGCTGGCGTGAGATCAGAAATTCCAAAAGGCTTCACCACGTATGCCATGGCTCCGGCGTCGCGAGCTCGCTCCACCAATTCACGTTGACTAAATGCTGTCAACATAAGCACCGGTGCAATTTCGATGATCTGCTCGGCTGCTGTAATTCCATCCATCTCTGGCATCTTTACATCCAGAATGGCAATATCAGGAACGTGTTGCTTCGCAAGTTCAATCGCCTCTACCCCATTGGTGGCTTGAGCGACGACCTGATATCCAGCTTCGGTCAGCATTTCGACGAGGTCGAGGCGAATGATCGCTTCATCTTCAGCAACCAGGATTCGCACAGGCGTAGTTTCTGTACTCGTTGCTGAGTTACTTGTCATGTGCCTCGAGTCGGATTTGAACCGACACTGTGCGGATTTTGAGTCCGCCCTCTCTACCGTTGGAGTACCGAGGCTTTTCTACATACATTTGTTTGCACTCACCATTGATGGCAGAAATGCCTAGCCGCGCAAATGAGTTAGCCGGAAGTATAACTACTCCCGGCTAGATCTGATAAAACGAGTTTTTATGCTCGATAAGCGGGTGCAACCCCACCGACCGCATCGCCCACTATGTGAACTCGAAGGGCATTTGTCGAACCAGGGATTCCTGGAGGGGAGCCAGCAACGATGACCACGCTCTCGCCCTTGGTTGCACGCTTTGACTCAATCAAGATTGAATCTACAAGCTTGACCATCTCATCGGTCGCTCCAGCGGTTGGAGTGATCAAAGATTCCACTCCCCATGAGAGTGCAAGTTGGTTATAAACCTCGGTGACCGGGGTTAAGGCCAAGATTGGAATTGCTGAACGCAGGCGGGACATACGACGCGCGGAGTCTCCACTCTGTGTAAAGGCCACCAGGTACTTCGCGCCAAGGATTCCACCCACCTCGGCAGCTGCCTTGGTGATAGTTCCGCCCTTGGTATGAGGAGTATGTGTCAGCGGCGCAATCTGAGTGAGCATCGCTTCCTCAGTACGTTCAATGATACGTCCCATTGTCGCTACAGCTTCGATGGCAAAAGCTCCGACAGATGTCTCACCAGAAAGCATGAGTGCATCTGCGCCATCGAGTACCGCGTTGGCACAGTCAGTGGCCTCGGCACGAGTTGGAGTTGAATTTGAAATCATTGAATCAAGCATCTGAGTCGCAACGATGACTGGCTTTGCAGAAGCACGAGCCAGCGCAATACAGCGCTTTTGGACGATTGGAACCTCTTCGATTGGCATTTCAACACCAAGGTCGCCACGTGCAACCATGATGCCATCGAAAGCGTCGACGATCTCTTCGAGGTTATCAACGGCCTGCGGCTTCTCAATTTTTGCAATTACAGGACGATGAATTCCTTCTTCATCCATGATGGCAAGAACATCATCAATGTCTTTGGCACTTCGAACGAATGAGAGCGCAATGAAATCTGCGCCAGCATGAAGTCCCCAGCGAAGATCTTCTTTATCTTTCTCGGAGAGCGCAGGAACTGAGACTGCAACGCCAGGAAGGTTGATTCCCTTGTTATTGCTTACAAATCCAGGTTGCACACACTTGGTGACAACAGCGTTGCCTTTAACTTCGAGAACCTCGAGAGTGACCTTGCCATCATCGATCAAAATGCGATCGCCAGGCTTGCAATCCCCCGCCAGACCTTTGTAGGTGGTACCGCAAATATCCTTCGTGCCCTCAACATCATCTGTTGTGATGGTGAAGAAATCTCCGCGAGCAAGCTCATGTGGACCGTCTTTGAATCGAGCCAGACGGATTTTTGGCCCTTGGAGGTCAACCAAAATTGCAACTGGACGACCAGCCTTAGTAGCTGCCGCGCGAACGCGATCAAGGCGGTTCTGGTGCTCCTCGTATCCCCCGTGTGAGAGATTAAGGCGAGCCATATTCATTCCCGCTGCAATTAGTTCATCTACTTTTTCAGGTGCCTCAACTGCTGGACCCATTGTGCATACAATTTTCGCTCTTCGCATGTGCTCAGCCTAAACCATCAGCGAGCGAGTTGTGGGAGCGATAGGCGCAGGTAGTTGTGTTTCTCCCATGAGATATTCATCTACGGCTTTTGCTGCACTTCGTCCCTCTGCGATTGCCCAGACGATAAGTGATTGTCCACGACCAGCGTCGCCGCAAACAAAGATACCTTCTTCGCTTGTTGCAAATTCTGAATCGCGCTTGATGTTTGTTCGTTCATCAAGATCAACTTCTAGTTGTTCAATCAAAGCGTTCTTCTCTGGCCCCAAAAAGCCCATAGCAAGAAATACGAGATCGGCTGGAATCTCTTTCTCAGTTCCTTCAACCTTCTCGAATTTGCCATTAATAAATTGTGTTTCGACAATTTTGAGTGCGCGAAGATTGCCATTGCCATCGCCAAGGAACTCCTCGGTAGAAACAGAGTAGAGGCGCTCTCCAGCCTCTTCATGAGCTGAGCTCACACGGTAGATCATTGGATATGTTGGCCATGGCTGTCCGGCAGGACGCTCTTCTGTAGGGCGAGGCATGATTTCAAGCTGCGTAACGCTCGCTGCACCTTGACGAATAGCAGTACCTAGACAGTCGGCGCCTGTATCGCCGCCACCGAGAATGACAACGTGCTTACCCTTTGCATCGATTGGAGCTTGCTCTACTTCACCAAGACCCAACTTATTGCCCCAAGGTAGGTATTCCATCGCTTGATAGATGCCCTTGTTCTCGCGACCAGGAACATTAATGTCGCGCCAATTAGTTGCTCCAACAGCGAGCACAATTGCGTCGTAACGTGAACGAAGCTCTGGGCCCGTTACATCTACGCCAACATTGACACCAGTGCGGAAGCGAGTTCCCTCGGCCTCCATCTGTGCAATGCGACGGTCAACAATCGCTTTCTCCATTTTGAATTCTGGAATTCCGTAGCGCATAAGTCCACCTGGACGCGCGGCTCGCTCGTACACCGCAACAGTGTGACCTGCGCGTGTGAGCTGCTGAGCGACGGCAAGTCCTGCTGGGCCAGAGCCAATAACTGCAACAGTCTTACCTGTAAGTCGATCGGCAGGCAATGGCTTAACTAAGCCATTATTGAACGCTTCTTCGATGGTGCGAAGTTCTACCTGCTTGATTGTGACAGCATCAGCGTTGATTCCGACGACACATGCAGTTTCGCATGGAGCTGGGCAAAGACGACCGGTGAATTCAGGGAAGTTATTTGTCGCATGAAGGCGATCGATTGCTTCGCTATCTTCGCCGCGCCACATAAGATCGTTCCACTCTGGAATCAGGTTGCCGAGTGGGCAACCGTTGTGACAGAACGGGATTCCGCAATCCATGCAACGACCGGCTTGCTTTTTGAGCTCATCAAGATCCTGTTCGAGGTAGACCTCTTTCCAATCTTTAATTCGCACATCTACCGGACGACGCTTTGGCGTCTCTCGCGGTGTTGTCATAAAGCCCTTTGGATCAGCCACGTGTTGCCTCCATTACTTCCTTATCAACATCAAGTCCTTCGCGCTCTGCGCGCTCCATAGCCGCTAACACGCGCGCATAATCACGTGGCATGACCAATGAGATTCTCTTGCTCTCAACATCCCAGTTTGCAAGGAGACGATGAGCAACTTGCGAACCTGTCTCAGCATGGAACTTAGAGATGATCTCCTTCACTTGAGCACTGCGCTCTGGCGTTAGGTCAATGACATCAACCATATCTGGGTTGACCAGACGTGGATCGAGATCAAGTACGTATGCAACTCCACCGGACATTCCGGCACCGAAGTTACGTCCAGTTGCACCAAGAATTACTGCAACGCCACCAGTCATATATTCGCAGCCATGATCGCCGACGCCTTCTACAACTGCAGTTGCACCAGAGTTGCGGACACAGAAGCGCTCACCCACGATTCCACGAATGAAAATTTCACCACTCGTTGAGCCATATCCGATGACGTTACCTGCGATGACGTTCTCTTCAGATTTGAAGAGCGCCTTCTCATCAGGTTGAACGATGACGCGACCGCCGGAAAGTCCCTTGCCAACATAGTCGTTGGTATCGCCGTACAGACGTAGTGTCAGACCCTTTGGAATAAATGCACCAAGTGATTGACCAGCAGAGCCGTGGAAGGAGACTTCGACAGTGTTGTCAGGTAGTCCTGCTCCCCCGTACTTGCGAGTGATCTCTGCACCCAACATTGTTCCAACTGTGCGATTGACGTTGCCGACAGGCAATTCAATACGGACCTGCTCACCCTTAGTGAGGGCTGGTTGCGCGAGCTCAATCAAGGTGTTGTCGAGTGCTGCTGCAAGACCATGATCTTGGACTTCTGTGTTCTTACGCGCTCCAGCAAAGAGAGGTGCCTTAAGAAGTGGAGAGAGATCAAGGCCGCTAGCCTTCCAATGTTCAATCGCATCACGTGTATCAAGGGATTCGACCTGACCGATAGCTTCTTCCAAAGTACGCAAGCCGAGTGAGGCCAAGATTTCGCGAACTTCTTCTGCGATGTATTCAAAGAAAGTTTCAACGAACTCAGGCTTGCCAGAAAAACGCTTGCGCAGTTCTGGGTTCTGAGTAGCTACACCCACTGGGCAGGTATCGAGATGACAGACGCGCATCATGACACAACCAGAAACCACAAGCGGAGCAGTAGCAAAGCCGAACTCTTCGCCACCAAGGAGAGCAGCAATGACAATGTCGCGTCCGGTCTTCATTTGACCATCGACTTGAACAACAATGCGATCACGCAGACCGTTGAGCATAAGCGTCTGCTGAGTTTCGGCCAGGCCAAGCTCCCATGGACCGCCAGCATGCTTGAGCGAAGTAAGTGGTGATGCACCGGTGCCGCCATCGTGTCCTGAAATCAGCACAACATCGGCATGTGCCTTGGATACTCCAGCTGCAACAGTTCCGACACCTACTTCGGCAACAAGCTTCACGTGAACACGTGCATTCTTATTTGCGTTCTTGAGATCATGAATGAGTTGAGCGAGATCTTCAATTGAATAAATATCGTGGTGCGGAGGTGGTGAGATCAAACCAACGCCAGGAGTTGAGTAACGAACTTGGGCAATCCATGGATAGACCTTGTTGCCAGGAAGCTGTCCACCTTCACCAGGCTTAGCTCCTTGCGCCATTTTGATTTGAATATCTTCCGCGTTAACAAGGTATTCACTCGTTACACCGAAGCGACCTGATGCAACCTGCTTAATAGCAGAACGCTTAGAGTCTCCATTAGCTTCCACAATGTTACGAATTGGATTCTCTCCGCCTTCACCAGTATTGGATTTTCCACCAATACGGTTCATGGCAATCGCGAGAGTTTCGTGAGCTTCTTGTGAGATCGAACCATATGACATTGCGCCTGTTGCGAAGCGCTTGATGATCGCAGAAGCTGGCTCAACTTCGTCGATTGAAATTGCTGGGCGTAGCCCTGTTTTGAATTCGAAGAGACCGCGAAGAGTCATCAAGTTCTTTGATTGATCGTTTATCAAAGTGGTGTACTGTTTAAAGATATCAAAGCGCTTATTACGAGTTGCGTGCTGCAACTTAAATACTGTCTCTGGATTAAATAGATGCGGTTCGCCATCGCGACGCCACTGGTATTCACCGCCGATAGGCAGTTTCTTTGTGCCAGGAACTTCACCCATTGGTGGGTATGCAAGGTAGTGACGCTTGATGGTTTCTTGTGCCAATGTGTCGAGTGAAACTCCACCTAGTCGAGAAGTAAGTCCTGTGAAGTACTCATCGACAACCTCTTTAGAAAGACCGATAGCCTCAAAGACTTGTGCGCCGTGATAGGAAGCGATGGTGGAGATACCCATCTTTGACATCACCTTGAGAACGCCCTTGCCAAGAGATTTGATCAGGTTGGCAACTGCCTTCTCTGGCGTGATTCCTGTGATCTGACCCTGACGGACTAGATCTTCGGCTGATTCCATAGCAAGGTATGGGTTGACTGCAGATGCACCAAAGCCAATAAGAAGTGCTACATGGTGGACTTCGCGAATTTCGCCACTTTCTACGATCAACGAAATTTGCGTACGTGTCTTCTCGCGAATCAGATGATGGTGTACTGCTGCGGTAAGTAGGAGTGAAGGAATTGGAGCTTCTTCTGAATCTCCATCGCGATCAGAGAGCACGATGATGCGAGCTCCGGCTGCGATAGCTTGTGAAACTTCCGCGCGAATCTCTTCAATGCGCTTGCGTAGCGCATCTCCCCCACCTAGAACCGGGAAGAGTCCGCGAACGATGTGGCTTGCGAAATGCGGATGCTCATCATCAGCATTGACATGAATAATTTTTGCCAGTTCG
Organism: uncultured Actinomycetes bacterium; assembly: GCA_903825945.1. Taxonomy (GTDB): domain Bacteria; phylum Actinomycetota; class Actinomycetes; order Nanopelagicales; family Nanopelagicaceae; genus PALSA-747. Next base: position 59,297 of record CAIKCJ010000014.1, read on the forward strand.
TCATTGTCGATGACAGGGAAATCGAGTGCGATCTGACGACAAGAAGCAGGTCCTGGATCGAGCAGATTGCTTTCGGCACCAATGGTGAGAGAGAGGCTTGTCACCATCTCTTCACGGATTGCATCGAGTGGTGGATTTGTTACTTGCGCAAAGAGTTGTGCAAAGTAATCGAAGAGCAAACGTGGCTTCTCTGACAGTGCTGCAATTGGTGAGTCAGTTCCCATCGAACCAAGAGGTTCTGCTCCACTTTTCGCCATTGGAGAAATGATGATACGAAGTTCTTCTTCGGTGTAACCGAATGCGCGCTGGCGACGAAGAACTGAAGAGTGTGGGTAAATGATGTGTTCGCGCGCGGGAAGATCAGCGAGCTGAACAATGCCCTCTTGCAACCATTTGCTGTATGGCGCGCTCTGTGCGAGTGAATCTTTAATTTCGCCATCTTCGATGATGCGACCTTCTGCAATATCGACCAAGAACATGCGACCAGGTTGTAGGCGTCCCTTGCGAACGACTTTCTCTGGGGCAATCTTCAGTACGCCAACTTCAGAAGCCAAAATGACGAGGCCCTCATCAGTTACCCAGTAGCGAGATGGACGAAGTCCATTTCGATCGAGAACAGCACCGACCTGGTTTCCGTCAGTGAAGGTCACGCAAGCTGGACCATCCCATGGCTCCATCATTGATGAGTGGAATGCATAAAAATCGCGGCGTTCTTGAGACATCGTTGCATGGTTCTCCCATGCTTCAGGAATCATCATCAAAATTGAGTGCGGCAATGAGCGACCGGTGAGGTAGAGCAGCTCAAGAACTTCATCGAATGACGCTGAGTCACTGCCAGAATTGTTAACAATTGGGAAGAGGCGAGTGATGTCGCCTTCAATCAGTGGACTAGAAAGCAACGCTTCACGAGCACGCATCCAGTTGCGATTTCCACGCACGGTGTTGATTTCACCGTTGTGTGCGATATAGCGATAAGGGTGCGCAAGTGGCCATGATGGGAATGTATTAGTTGAGAAGCGTGAGTGAACGAGTGCAAGTGGTGACTTAACAAGGTCATTAGATAGATCTGGGAAGAACTCTTCGAGTTGACCCGTAGTTAACATGCCCTTGTAAACGATGGTGCGAGTTGAAAGCGATGGGAAATAGATAGGAAGGGTATGTTCAACGCGCTTACGGAATGCGAATGCTTTGCGATCAAGCGCAAGCTCGCTCTCCCCTGCTTGGCCCGCGATAAAGATTTGAACGAAGCGAGGCATAACTGAAAGTGCAGTCTTACCTAAAGATGAATCATTGATAGGGAGCTCGCGCCAGCCGAGGATAGAGATTTTCTCTTCAGCTGCGAGCTTTTCAATAGCAGGTTGATCTGCAAAATCAGGTTCGATAAATGCGATACCGGTTGCATAACTTCCTTCAGCAGGAAGAGTGAAATCTACAACGGAGCGATAAAACTCATCAGGGATGCGAATCAAGATTCCTGCACCGTCGCCACTATCTGGCTCTGCACCTGTCGCGCCGCGGTGTTCCATGTTGCGCAACGCTTCGAGCGCTTGCGAAACAACTTCGTGGGTGGCCTTTTTATTGAGGGTTGCAATCATTGCAACTCCACAGGCATCGTGCTCATCTGCTGGGTTATACAGTCCCTGTGCGGATGGCAGAGTAGAAAATAGGCTCATGATCGCTCTCTTTCGAACGGTCAGGACGACGATGGCCTAACGACTTGCTTAATTAAATCCCACCCTGGCGGGTAGCAGTAAAGCGTAGCAAACTAGATGCGAACCAGGGCACCGATTCCCGCAGTGATGATCATTCCCACAGAGCCCCCGATGAGTACACGCAGCGTGGTGCGCACCCATGGCGAGCCAGCGAGCCGCGCGCTCGTAACACCTGTGCCAGCAAGGCCGAGAAGCGTGAATCCAATAATTGTGGCGATTTTCCCGCCCGTTGTAGGCAAGAGCGCACCTAATAGCGGGATCGTGGCACCGAGAGCAAAGCTGAGCGCCGAGGCAACGGCCGCCTGGACGGGATTAGCACTGTTGGCTTCATGGTGTCCTAACTCATCCCGGAGATGAGCCTCTAGGGCATCATTTTCCGTAAAGGTCCTGGCTACTTGTGCTGCCAATTCCTGAGGCAACCCTCGATCTATATAAATTTGAGTAAGTTCAAGTAGCTCGCCCTCAGGGTCTGCAGCTAAGTGATCGATCTCCATTTGGCGGTCAGACGCTTCAATATCTACTTGTGAACGGACCGAGATGTACTCCCCCACGGCCATCGACATAGCCCCGGCTGCGATTCCGGCTAAGCCAGCAACGCGGAGCAAATCCATCTTGCCAGCAGCGGCTATTCCGATCAGCAAGCTCGCATTGGAGACAAGGCCGTCATTCGAGCCGAGTACGGCAGCACGCAACCATCCTGAGTTCTGACCCTTGTGGTGGAGATTGCGCTGATATACGGCTTCGAGTGACATGATCAGATATTAACCAATTCAGGTTAAGAAATCGTATCCAGTGGTGGAATTTTTGGAGCTCTTTCTCCTCTTTCGCCTCTTTCTCCTCTTTCTCCTCTTTCTCCTCTTTCGCCTAGTTCTCGCAGTGCAATCACGACCAGGCTGAGCACTAAGACCACCCCAGCGACCCAATCATTGAGCCGAATTCCCCAGAGATGATGAGCGTCGTCGATACGCAGCGCTTCAATCCAGATTCGACCTACGCAGTAGCCCGCGACGTAACTGAGAAATACATTTCCGGGAGCCAACTTTTTCATGACAGGCAGAAACGTAATGAGACTTGCGATAAGGATGCACCACATCGCCTCGTATGCAAATGTCGGCTGAAACGTTGCGTAACTCTGATAACCCATAGGTCGCTCTCGCAACGGAATTGATAAAGCCCAAGGCAGCGTTGTTGGGCGGCCAAATAGCTCCCCATTAAACCAATTGCCAAAGCGACCAATCGCCTGAGCACACAAAATTCCCGGAGCAATTGAATCCGCGAAGATGGCAAAGGAGCGTGATCGTCTGGCTTTTTTGAAGTAAAGATAAGTTGCAAGAGTTCCAAGAAGTACCGCACCCCAGATGCCCATCCCGCCATTCCATAATCGAAACGCATTCGCGAAATTACCATCGGCACCAAAATAAAGTTCTGGAGTAGTCACGACGTGATAGATCCGACCGCCGATGATGCCTGCTGGAATTGCATAGATAGCGACGTCATAAATCTCAGTAGGAATTCCACCTCGACTCACATACCGCTTTTTACCTATGTACATCGCAACAACTATCCCGAGCAGAATGCAGAGCGCATAAAAATGAATGGATAAAGGACCCAACCCCACCGAAGATTTCGATGGGGTTGGGATAAAACGCGAAAACACGTGTGGAGTTACTTCACACGTGAAGCTTTAAGGGCAGCATTAAAGGCAGCTTGGAATGCAACTGGATCAAGGTAATCACCCTGAGGCAGCGTCTTTCCATTGATCAATACGGTTGGTGTGGAGTTGATGTTCTGGGAACCGGCGTAGTTTTCAACGTTGTTGACCCAATTAATGTATTGCCCTTTATTGACGCAGTTGTCGTAAGCAGAAGATGTGATTCCAAGGCTCTGGCCTAATTGCACCAACTTTGCGTTGGTCCAGGTGCCGTCATTTTCAGTAGCTGGCTGGTTTTGATACAGAGCCTTGTGCATCTCCAAGAACTTACCTTGATCAGATGCGCAAGCAGAAGCGGCAGCAGTCAAGATTGACTCAGGGCCGATAAATGACATTGGGTGGTAGACGGCATGGATCTTGCCAGCTGTCACAAGGCCATTGATGTAGGTGTTATTCACTACCTCAAAATCACGGCAGTGAGGGCACTGGAAGTCTTCATAGAAATCAACTTTTACAGGAGCACTCTTGTTAAATTCGATGCCGTAACCATCGCTTGTAGCGACAGCTGATGGCGCTGTCGCATGAGAATTAGTGCGGCTCTTTGTAATGGCAGTGATAGCACCAACAACAATGACGAGAATGATCATGCCGATCACGATGTTGCGAGTGCCATTGTCCTTCGCGTCCAACTTGCTCTTTTTCTCTTTCTTAGCCATTACATCTCCTCGTTCACTATTTTCTGTCATCCTGAAAAAAATTTGTTCATTAATCGGTTAAGCAATTAAACGGTTCAGCGGTTAAGAGCCTTTACGATCATCTAGCCCAAACTTACCGCCTGGAAAGCGCATCAGGAATGCGGCACACAGGACTAGCCCGGTGTCACGCATAATTTCGGTTGCATAGACCCATGGGTGAACTTTTCCATCAGCGGTTATGCCGCCATTTCCAAAGCAGCCACAGTTAATTGGCAGCTTACGTGCCCACGCTTGAGAGATCGCAACGATAAAGAGGAGCATAAGAGCGCCGCCTGCAAAGCCGGACCATTTCACCCAGATGCCGATAACAAGCAAGAGCGCGATACCAATCTCAAGCCAGGGCAGGATTAATCCGAATGAGTTAGCTACTCCGGTTGGCAATATTTGGTAGACCCGAACTGAGGATTGCGCTTCAGTTGGAGTCATTGCTTTAATCCAGCCGGCGGCCAAAAGGACGCCTCCGAGAATCAACCGCGCTAAGAGCGTGATCCATGGTTGGGCTTGTGTGGTGAAAAATTTCTTCATGAACGCACCACCTCTTCAGCAATTGCTGCAGAGAGTGCTTGCGCAAGCTCTCTCACTCGAGCAACCGCAATATCTAACGTTGGGGCCTCTTGAACTAATTTAATAAATGCAGAACCAACGATGACACCGTCGGCGTACTGTGCGACTTCCCTCGCCTGATCCGGTGTCGAAACTCCCAGTCCGACTGCAATCGGTTTATCTGTCACTCTTCGCAAACGCGCCACAAGATCTTTGGCGCCGGAAGTCACGGAATCCCGGACTCCTGTCACACCCATAAGTGATGCCGCATAAATAAATCCAGAGCTATTGGTAGAAACCTTTTTCAGTCTTTCATCACTCGTGCTGAGCGCGACAACAAAAACTCGATTGGCGCCATGCTCAACAGTTGCCTGCATCCATGGGTCGGATTCTTCAACTGTCAGATCAGGGGTGATCACTCCGCTGCCACCATTGGCAACTAAATCGCGAGCAAAGTTTTCTACGCCATAACGTTCAATGGGATTCCAATACGTCATGATCAGAGTTGGGGCGAGTTCAGAGACTGCGGCAACCGTCGCCATCACTTCTCGCGCTGTTGTTCCCTGTCGAAGAGATTGCTCAGATGCGACCTGAATAACAGGTCCATCCATAACAGGATCGCTATATGGGAACCCAATTTCGATAGCGTCGACTCCCCCGGCAATCATCGCTTTGATAATCTCAATGCAGCCGTCTTGAGTCGGGAATCCCGCAGGCATGTATCCAATCAACGCAGCGCGTTGCGAGCTTCGGGTCTTAACAAATAGATCTTCTAGGGGCGTCGTCATTTACAGTGGAATCCCAAAGTAGTTGGCTGCGGTTTGGACATCTTTGTCACCGCGACCAGAGAGATTGATAAGCAAGACTGCATCTGGGCCAAGCTCGCGCCCAACTTTCATTGCACCGGCCAGAGCATGAGCGGTCTCGATAGCGGGAATGATTCCCTCTGTTTTCGAGAGTAAAGAGAATGCCTCCATTGCTTCATCATCTGTTATGGCGCGATATTCTGCGCGACCAATGTCGTTCAGATAAGCATGCTCTGGTCCCACTCCTGGATAGTCCAGCCCAGCCGAGATCGAGTGCGACTCAATCGTTTGACCGCTCTCATCTTGTAAGACGTATGTGCGAGTGCCGTGGAGTACACCTGGTGTGCCACCAGTGATCGTGGCTGCATGAAGTCCGGTCAAGACTCCGCTACCTCCAGCTTCAAGACCAATCAGACGAACATCGACATCATCGAGAAATGGGTGGAAAATTCCGATTGCATTGGAACCGCCACCAACGCACGCAAGTACGGCATCTGGAAGTCGGCCGATGAGTGCTTGCACTTGTTCACGCGCTTCTACACCAATGATGCGGTGAAAATCTCTGACCATCGTAGGGAATGGATGCGGACCGGCGACAGTTCCTAATAGGTAATGCGTGGTCTCAACATTCGTTACCCAATCACGCATCGCTTCATTGATGGCATCTTTAAGGGTCTTGCTACCTTGGGTAACCGGCACTACATCAGCACCCAATAATTTCATTCGGGCTACATTCAGTGACTGACGTTTTGTATCTTCTTCACCCATGTAGACAACACACTCAAGCCCCAAAAGAGCCGCAGCAGTTGCAGATGCAACACCATGCTGTCCTGCACCTGTCTCAGCGATGATCCGCTTCTTGCCCATTTTCTTAACAAGCAGTGCTTGACCTAGGACGTTGTTGATTTTGTGTGAGCCAGTGTGATTGAGATCTTCCCGCTTGAGCAAGATACGTGCGCCACCCGCATGCTCTGAGAATCGCTTTGCTTCCGTAATGATGCTTGGGCGACCGGTGTATGTTCGATGGAGTTCGCTTAATTCACGCTGGAACTCTGGGTCCGCAAGCGCGCTCTCGTAGGCCACTGTCAGTTCATCTAGGGCAGAGATAAGCGCCTCTGGCACAAATCGACCGCCATAAGGGCCGAAATGCCCCAATATTTCAGAAGTAACAGGTGCACTCATAAGCCAAACCTACCAGCCAACTATCTAGCTAGCAGTGTGCGAATCATCTCCTTCGGATCGCCCGACTTCACGAGAGTTTCCCCGACCAGTACCGCTTTTGCGCCAGCTTCTTCCGCGACGCCAACCTGTTCTCGTGATGTAATCCCAGATTCGGCCACCTTGAGGAGTTCACTTGGAATCATTGGTATCAGGCGAGCGAATGCCTCTGGGTTAATTTCCAGGGTCTTGAGATTTCGAGCGTTTACGCCGATGATAGAAGCGCCGCTATCAACTGCCCGCTCTAACTCAGCCTCGTCGTGGACCTCGACCAAGACATCCATCCCAAGTTCGCTAGCCATCTGAGAAAAATCGTTGAGCTGAGAATCAGAGAGCGCCGCAACAATCAAAAGCATCAAGTCTGCGCCTAATACTCGCGTCTCCAGAACTTGAAATTCGGTGACAATAAAATCTTTGCGCAAGATCGGAATGGATAGTTCGCGGCGGACTGCTATCAAGTCATTCGAGCTGCCGCCAAAGCGACGCTGCTCAGTCAAAACGCTGACTACCGCAGCATCGGCATCCTGGTATTGCATCGCCAATTTCACTGGATCAGCAATGGTGGCTAGGGCACCTTTACTAGGTGAGGAGCGCTTAACTTCGGCGATTATTTGAGTACCAGGGCGAATGAGCGAGTCGTAGGCGCTGCGAATGGCTGGTGCATTTTCCAGAGCCTCGCGCAATTGATTGAGCGGAACTATTCTCTGCTGAAGGTCTTCTAAAACTCCTTCAACAATTGTTTCAAGTGCAGTGCTCATAAGGTTGGGTCTTCTCCATCGCTCAAGGTGTTCCATGGGGTGCGAGCCTTTGGCTCATAACGTTTGGACATGCCTCGCTTAATGAGTCGAAGCGAGAAGTAAATAACTAACAGCAAAATGGCGAGAACGATCACAAGTTTGAGAATTATCATTAAATCTTCCTCAATTGATTTGCACTCGCAATAGCTCCGAGAACAGCTGCCGCTTTGTTCTGGCATTCCATATCTTCACTGGCTGGATCTGAATCAGCAACGATTCCCGCACCAGCTTGAATATAAGCAACGCCATCTTTAAGGACAGCCGTACGAATCGCAATACATGTATCGATATTGCCGCGAAAATCTAGATATCCAATCGTCCCACCATAGATGCCACGACGAGTTGGTTCGTTCTCTTCGATGATCTGCATTGCACGTGGTTTTGGAGCGCCGGAAAGTGTGCCCGCGGGAAAGACTGCCAAGAGTGCATCCACCGGGGTTGAGGTTGGAGCAAGAGTGCCGGTGACGGTCGAGACTATGTGCATCACATGCGAGTAGCGCTCGATGTTCATAAATTCAACAACTTCTACTGTGCCAGGTGCACACACGCGTCCCAAGTCATTGCGGCCTAAGTCCACGAGCATGAGATGTTCTGCGCGCTCCTTTGGATCTGCAAGAAGCTCTTCTGCGTTTCTGGCGTCGATTTCTGGGTCACTTGATCGTGGACGTGTGCCCGCAATCGGATGAATCATTACATCGCTGCCGTGAATTTTAACGAGCGCCTCAGGGCTAGAACCAACGATCTCAAGGCCATCATCGAATCTAAAGAGATACATGTACGGGCTTGGATTAGATAGGCGCAACGCTCTATAGATATCTAGCGCACTGGCTTGATTCTCCATCTCGAATCGCTGCGAAAGCACAACCTGAAAAGCTTCACCACTTCTAATCTCTTCTTTAATTTTTTCAATCTTTAGGCAGAATTCTTCGCTCGTTGTATTGCGTGTGTACTGCGGCGTAGTCCGCGCGAAGGGAGTATTGATTCTCGCTTCAAGAGGCTCTTTCATCGTAGCTTCCATCGAATCTAAACGAACCAAAGCATCCGCATATGCTTCATCGACGCGATGTGCGCTCCCATCCCAATTCACTGCATTAGCAATAAGAGTGAGAGAGCCTTCTAGATGATCAAAAACTGCCAGATCAGATGTCAACATAAAGGCAATCTCTGGCAGTTCAATATCTTCGTGTGCAAGTGATGAAATTTTCTCGAGGCGTCTCACGATCTCATACCCGGCGTAGCCCACGAGTCCCCCCGTGAGTGGTGGCAACTCCGACATCTCAGGTGCTTGTAAGTGAGATGCTGCAATCTTAAGTGCCTCGAGCGGATCTATTCCTTCTGGTGCACCAGATGGTGTTGCTCCCAGCCAGATCGCCTTTCCATCTTTTGAGGTCAGCGTTGATTCAGAACGAACACCGATAAAGGAATAACGCGACCATGTTCCACCATTCTCGGCGGATTCAAGGAGAAAAGTTCGAGAGCGAGTTCCTACAAGCTTTTGATAAATTGCTAGTGGTGTATAGGAGTCAGCAAGATACTTTCGCGCTACAGGAATGACGTTGTAGTCGCGCGCATAGTTGCGGAATTCTTCAAGTGAAATATGAGCCTTACTCATAGTGCGCCAGATTCAGATGGGAGTTCGCTAAAGAAGCAGCTCTGCTCACCGGTGTGGCATGCCGCTCCGACCTGATTAACTTTCAGAACTATGGCATCACCATCACAGTCGTAATGCGCACTCACCAGCCTTTGGGTATGTCCAGAGGTGAGACCTTTGACCCAGAGTTCATTTCGACTTCTGCTCCAATAGGTAACATCGCCACTTGTGAGAGTTGCCTCGAGGGCTTCGCGATTCATCCACGCCATCATCAACACTTCATTATTGACCGCATCTTGAGCGATTGCAGCGACTAACTCATTTTTATCGAAATGAGCCGAGATCGCCGATGGGATGTTCATTTGAGTATTCTGCCTTAATCACACTTAACGGCGAACCGAATATCCGTGTCCGCCAAGGTATTCCTTCACCTGGGCGATCGTGAAGGTTCCGAAATGGAAGACGCTTGCGGCCAGCAAGGCATCAGCTCCTGCATCCAGCGCCGCGCCAAAATCTTCGATTTTGCCCGCTCCCCCACTTGCAATGAGAGGCACATGAGTGAGTGACCTTACGGTGGATAGCATCTCGATGTCATAGCCAGCACGCGTGCCATCCGCATCCATCGAATTAAGAAGAATCTCTCCGGCACCACGCTCGGTGGCATCAGCAATCCAGGCGAGTGCATCAAGGCCAGTCCCCTGGCGTCCTCCGTGAGTTGTCACTTCGAAGCCTGATGGAGTTTGCCCACGTCTGGCATCTACAGAGAGGACCAAAACCTGATTTCCAAATCTATCTGCAATTTCGTTGATTAGTTTTGGATTATTAATGGCCGCTGTATTGATACTCACTTTATCGGCACCAGCACGTAGCAAGCGATCGACATCTGCGATCTCACGAATTCCACCGCCCACTGTTAGCGGAATAAAAACTTGTTCAGCAGTTCTGGAGACAACGTCTAACGTTGTTGATCGATCCTCAACAGATGCTGAGATATCCAGAAATGTCAGCTCGTCTGCTCCTGCGATGCCATAGGCGCGTGCAAGCTCAACAGGATCACCCGCATCAACGAGATTCTTAAAATTTACGCCCTTGACTACGCGCCCGGCAGCAACATCCAGACAAGGAATAATTCTTTTGGATAGATGTGATTCAACGCTCGCCATGGCCTTACTTGCTGCTTACTTCTAGCGCCTGTTGAAGTGTGAATGAGCCAGCATAAAGCGCTTTACCTACAATAGATCCTTCAACGCCGATTGCGGTGAGCGCGCGAATAGCAATGAGATCATCCAGAGTCGAGACTCCACCACTTGCAACTACCGGCTTATTTGTTGCTGCACACACTTCGCGTAAGAGTTCAAGATTGGGCCCAGTCAGTGTTCCATCTTTAGCAACATCGGTCACGATATATCGTGCACAACCATCACGGTCTAGGCGTTCAATGGTCTCAAAGAGATCGCCACCTTCTTTTGTCCAACCACGAGCTGCCAGTGTGTGGCCGCGCACATCAAGTCCTACCGCGATCCGATCTGCGAACTCCGAGATTACTTTTGCTGTCCACTCAGGATTTTCGAGCGCTGCTGTGCCCAAATTAACGCGCTTACATCCAGTTGCCAACGCTCGTCGCAGCGATTCATCATCACGAATTCCACCAGATAGTTCGACTTTAATATCTACACTTTTAATAACTTCCTCAAGCAAAGTCGCGTTAGATCCAATACCAAATGCAGCATCAAGATCGACCAGATGGATCCACTCTGCACCTGCTGCGACGAACTCCTGCGCTACTTCGATCGGTAACCCATATTGGCTCTCGGCGGCTAGTTCGCCTTGCACGAGTCGAACCGCGCGACCACCCTTGACATCAATTGCTGGAAGTAGTTCAAGTGACTTAGTCGTACTCATAGGGTTGCCGCCCAATTCTTGATTAATCGTGCACCGTTCGCACTACTTTTTTCTGGATGAAATTGAGTTGCGCTTACTGGACCGCGCTCGATGGCTGCAATAAATGGCTCTCCATATTCGCACCATGAGGTGGTCGAATCAGAAATATCGCTCTTTGCTGCGTATGAATGGACAAAGTAAAACGAGGCGCCATCGAGCCCCTCAAGTAGCAAAGAACCAGTTCCGGCTTTAACAGTGTTCCAACCCATGTGCGGAAGAATTGGAGCGTTTATAAGGGAGACATCCCCCTCAAAAATTCCAACGCCTTGCGTTGAACCCTTCTCGCTTCCCGATGAGAAAAGAATCTGGGCGCCCACACAAATTCCGAGCATCGGTTTGTTCGCAGCAACTCGGTTGCGAATAATCTCATCGCCACCAACGTTGTTCAACTGTTCCATACAAGCACCAAATGCGCCTACACCCGGAACAACTAATCCATCTGCGCTGAGGCAGAGCGCAGGGTCTGAAGTCAGAACGACTTCTTGATCAGTAAGCTCGAAGGCGCGTTGGGCAGACCTGAGGTTTCCTGAGCCGTAATCCAAAATTGCTATCAAAGAACACCCTTAGTTGATGGAATGCCGCTGGTGCGACCATCAATAGCAACAGCATCACGAAGTGCGCGGGCAACTGCCTTGAATTGTGCTTCAAAGACGTGGTGTGCATTGCGTCCTTCGAGCACGCGAACGTGAAGAGCGATTCGCGCCTCGGCAACAATTGACTCCCAAATATGGCGACCAAGAGTTGTATCAAATGTCCCGATGAGTTCAACAATCTCTGGTTGGCGATGCACCAAATAAGGGCGACCAGATAGATCCACTGCAGCTTGAACAAGAACCTCATCGAGAGGAACCATTGCATCGCCAAATCGGCGAATGCCTGCCTTATCGCCAAGTGCTTCGCGGAGAGCTTGGCCGAAGGCCAAAGAAGTATCTTCAACCGTGTGGTGAGAATCCACATCGACATCACCAGTGGTTTTAATGGTGAGATCAAAACCAGCATGCTTTCCCAGCTGAGACATCATGTGTTCATAAAAAGGCACGCCTGTCTGAATGTCGATCAGGCCACATCCATCGAGATTAATCTGCACGAATACAGAAGATTCCTTGGTGGTGCGCTCTACTGTTGCAATACGTGGTGTGGTCATGGTCTCTCTTCTTGCCTCAGGGTGACTTTATTATTCCGCAAGTTCTCGCAACGTTGCGATGAACTGATCATTTTCTGCTGGTGTTCCTACTGTGACACGCAAAAATCCTCGCAAGCCGTTATCTCGAATCAAAATTCCACGATCTAAGAAGAACTGCCATGCAGTATTGCTATCCCCTGCAAATCCCTTAAATAGGATGAAATTAGCTGATGATTCCTCGGCGGTGAATCCAACCTCAGTGATAGCCGCGCGGATGCGCTCTCTCTCGCTCACCAGTGTTGGAATCTCGCCAATCAAGAGCGCATGATGATCAAGTGCAACTTCTGCAGCAGCTTGTGTCAATGAGCTCAAGTGATATGGAAGTCTTGCTATGAGTGCTGCATTTACCATCGCAGGATGCGCAATGAAATAACCTACTCGCGCGCCTGCAAAGGCGAATGCCTTACTCATTGTTCGCACGACAACCACATGTGGAAATTCCTCTATGAGAGTAAGAGCTGAAGCCTCGTTCGAAAATTCTGCATACGCCTCATCGACAACTAAAAGTGCATCAACTTTGCCTGCCGCATGGGCCAACTCTTTGATATCTTCGATAGACGTAAGAGTTCCTGAAGGATTATTAGGTGTTGTAACGATAACGATCTTGGGAGATTTCTCTTTGATCAGCGTTTTCGCTGCAGCGATATCAATCCCAAATTTCTCATCGCGCGTACCAGCAAACCAAGGTGTGCGGGTAAGTTGAGCGATGAGCGGGTGGACAGAATAAGAAGGGGTAAAACCTAAAGCCAAACTTGTGGCGCCTCCACATGCAAGAAAAATAGTCTGCAGAATTTCGTTAGAGCCATTTGCTGCCCAAATATTCTCGGCAGTTACTTCCACGCCAGTCGAAGCGCTGATGTATTTTGCCAACTTCTCTCTTAGTACAGTGGCATCACGATCTGGATATCGATTGAGATTCTTTGCAACTTCAGAGATGCGCTCTGTGATCGCCTCAACGACCTCAGTTGGGAGCGAGTAGGGATTCTCATTTGTGTTGAGACTGATCGCTTCCTCAATTTGAGGCGCACCATAAGGCGAGATGCTGCGTAGATCACTTCGCAGTGGCAGCCAATATGGCCATGCAAAACCTGAACCAGAACCTCGAACTGACATTTCTACTCCCCTGAATTCTTTCTCTCTGAAAATCTTGCAGAGATTGCTTCTCCATGTGCGGGAAGATCTTCTGCCTGAGCTAGCGTGATGACTGTCTCTGCAATGTCCATGAACGATTGCTTGTCATAAGAAATGAAATTTACGCCCTTAAGGAAGGTGTGAACTGATAACCCGCTGGAATGACAGGCGCAGCCGCCGGTCGGTAGAACGTGGTTAGAGCCTGCTGCGTAATCTCCAAGTGATACTGGTGTGTAGCGCCCCAAAAATACAGCTCCAGCATTCCGAATCTTTTCAGCAGCACTTTGAGGATCTTTCAGTTGAATCTCTAAATGCTCAGCGGCATAGGCATTTACGACATCTACACCTTGATCTACGTTATCAACAAGAACAATTGCGGATTGAATTCCGTTAAGGGCTTGAATTATTCGTGCGCTGTGTTTTGTGTTCGCAGCCCGCACTGCAAGAGCAGAGACCACGCTGTCGGCCAGATTTTCACTCGTTGTTACAAGAATTGCCGCTGCGTGAATGTCGTGTTCTGCTTGGCTTATTAAGTCCGATGCGACTTCATCAGCATCTGCGCTCTCATCGGCAAGAATAGCAATCTCAGTTGGACCTGCTTCGGAATCAATGGCGATTAATCCACGTAAAGCTCGTTTTGCTGCAGCCACATAAATATTTCCAGGACCTGTTACGAGATCTGCAGGTTCGCAAAGCCCCTCCATGCCATACGCAAACATTGCAATCGCTTGAGCACCCCCGACGGCATAGACCTCACTCACGCCTAGTAGCGCGCATGCAGCCAAGATCGTAGGGTGTGGAAGTCCACCGAAATCACTTTGCGCAGGTGATGCCACTGCAATGCTTTTTACCGATGCGATCAGCGCTGGCACAACATTCATGATCACAGAGCTTGGATAGACCGCGTTTCCACCGGGCACATAAAGCCCGACACGATCAACCGGAATTTGACGGTGAGTCACCGTCGCGCCAGAAACGACTTCTTCTGTAACGCTTGTAAGCAATTGAGTCTCATGCACTTTGCGCACTCGTGCAATCGAAACCTCTAAGGCTGCGCGGACTGCAGGATCGAGTTGGCGTAGCGCCTTATCGATATCGCTCTGCGGTACCCGAATAGTGGTTGGGCGGACGCCATCAAAACGCTCCGCTAAATCTTTCAACGTATCTTCCGTGCCGGCTTTGACCGAAGCAAGAATGGGTTCAATCGCGACGAGCGCCTGTGAGATATCCATCTTCGCCCGAGGAAGAAGGTGCTGATAGCCCCGCTTGGAGAGCCGCTTGCCTCGAAGGTCGAGAGATCGAATATTTAGCTGCTCACTCACGCACCTAGTCTAAAGCGTCCGAGAGCTCGCGCGTTCCTCATTATTAGGAGACTAGGCAATCTGGTCCAAGAACTGATTTGAGGTCTGCGCTCAAGCTCGGTGAAGCCGTGACCCTCAGGTCATCGTCAATTTTCATGATGGTCGCTTTGGCCCCATCTTGGATCTTGAGGTGTACTTCACGCGCACCTGGATGCGACCTCAGGATCTCCTTCATTCGCTCGACCATTGGGGCGTTGACCCGAGTTGCATCGATAGTGATGACAAGTGGGCCAGCTGGTGCTTGGTTTACATCCGGCATGTGCATTTCCAGGGCCGTGAAGCGAGGCAACTCCTCGCGCTTGTCCAACCTACCGCGGATAACAACAACTCGATCTTCAACCAAGTTCATTGCGTGAGCGGCATAAGTGCCGGCGAAGAAGAGAGCATCGACCGCACCTTCAAGATCTTCAATCGAAACGATTGCCCATGAGTTTCCATTTTTCGATACTTTTCTTTGGACCTGGGTAATCAAACCGCCAACGGTAATCACCTGGTCATGAGCAACTGAATCATCAGTGAGTTGCGAGAGAGGCACATCAACAGCCGAGCGCAGAATATGTTCGACGCCTAAGAGCGGATGATCTGAGACATAGAGTCCAAGCATCTCTCGTTCGTAACTGAGCAATAATGATTTGTCCCACTCGCCAGTTGGAATGCTAATTTCGGTTGGAGCACCGATTCCAGGCTCGCCTATTTCAGATGAACCAAAAAGATCAAATTGACCAATTGCTTCAGCTCGCTTGGTTTCGCTGACAGAGTCAATTGCCTCCAAATAAATCATCATTAATCCGCGACGCGTAGCTCCAAGGGAATCGAATGCTCCACCCTTGATCAGGGATTCGATCGTCTTCTTATTGCAAACATTTTGATCGACTTTAGCCAAGAAATCACCGAAGCTGGAGTACTTGCCCTTAGCTTTGCGATTAGCAACGATCGATGCAACCACATTCTCACCGACATTACGAATTGCGGTCAGACCAAATCTAATATCGCTATCGAGTGGTGTGTAATCCGACGAAGACTCGTTGACATCCGGTGGCAGGACTTTAATTCCCATGCGTCGACATTCATTGAGATAGAGCGCACTCTTATCTTTATCGTCGCGAACAGACGTGAGCAGAGCGGCCATATATTCTGTCGGGAAGTTAGCTTTGAGATAAGCCGTCCAATACGAGACGAGCCCATACCCGGCTGAGTGAGCACGGTTAAACGCGTAATCAGAGAATGGAATCAAAGTATCCCAAAGCTTTTTAATGGGAGCAGTGCTAAAGCCATTGGCAATCATGCCCGCTTCAAAGTTTACGTATTCTTTATCCAGAATATCTTTATTCTTCTTACCCATCGCCTTACGTAAAAGATCTGCACGGCCAAGTGAGAAGCCAGCGACTTTCTGGGCGATCGCCATTACTTGTTCCTGATAAACAATGAGTCCGTAGGTGTCACCAAGAATCTCCGATAATGGCTCAGAGAGTTCGGGGTGAATAGGCTCTACTGGTTTACGTTTATTCTTGCGATCCGCATAATCGGTATGCGCGTTCACGCCCATTGGTCCAGGTCGGTACAGCGCAATCACAGCAGAAATATCTTCAAATGAGTCTGGAGCCATTTGGCGAAGGAGTGCACGCATCGGCCCACCGTCAAGCTGGAAAACACCTAGTGTGTCGCCACGGCCGAGCAGCTCGTACGTCTTTGGATCTTCCAACGCAAGCGTCGCTAAATCAACATCAATGCCTTGGTTTGCTTTGATGTTGAGCAAGCAATCATCCAGGACAGAGAGATTACGCAATCCCAAGAAATCCATCTTAAGCAGACCGATTGCTTCGCAGGCACCCATATCAAATTGTGTGATGATCGCACCATCAGCTTCACGACGATGAATAGGAATGACATCGAGCAAAGGCTCTCTACTGAGAATAACGCCAGCAGCATGCACTCCCCACTGTCGCTTGAGCCCTTCCAGGCCGCGCGCGGTATCAACAATTTTCTTGGCGTCGCTATCTGATTCATAGACTGATCGAAATTCTCCGGCCTCACCATAGCGATCATTTTTAGGATCAAAAATTCCCGAGAGAGTAATGTCTTTGCCCATAATCGTTGGCGGCAAAGTTTTTGTAATCTTGTCACCAATCGCATATGGGTAACCAAGTACTCGAGTGGAGTCCTTAAGCGCTTGCTTAGATTTGATATTGCTATAGGTAATGATTTGGGCCACTCGATCTTCACCATACTTATTGGTGGCGTAGGCAATCATTTCTGAGCGACGACGTTCATCGAAGTCCAGATCAATATCTGGCATCGAGATACGTTCTGGATTCAAAAAGCGCTCAAACAAAAGACCATGCTTGATGGGATCAAGTTGCGTAATTCCAAGTACGTAAGAGACCAGAGAGCCTGCCGCAGAACCACGACCCGGACCTACTCGGATTCCTACTTCACGTGCGTGCGAGCAGAGGTCGGAGACCACCAAAAAGTAACCCGGGAAGCCCATCTTGATCATGACGCTTAGCTCGTAATCCAAACGCTCCTGATAAGCAGGCGGGATTACTCCCCCAAGTCGATCAGCCAACCCGTTATTCGCGAGTGTGCTTAGCCATGAAGCTTCGGTCTCGCCGCTTGGAACAGCGAATTGCGGCATGAGGTTCTCACCTTCACGCATAGTGATGTTGCAACGCTCTGCGATCCAGAGAGTGTTATCGCATGCTCCAGGGAGATCGGAGAAAAGCTCGCGCATTTGGGTTGCGCTCTTGAGATAGAACTCGTCATTATCGAATTTAAATCTCTTGGGGTCTGCGATAGTCGAACCTGATTGGACGCACAGAAGGGCTTCATGAGCACCTGCATCCTCATGCTTTGTGTAGTGCAGATCGTTTGTTGCCAAGAATGGAAGTTTGAGATCTTTACCTAATTTGAGAAGATCTTCTTTTACGCGGTTCTCGATCTCAATTCCGTGATCCATTACCTCTAAGAAGAAATTTTCTGCACCAAAGATATCTCGAAGTTCACTCGCAGCCTTGAGCGCCTCTTTATATGCGCCCATGCGGATTTTAGTTTGGATCTCGCCACCAGGACATCCTGTGGTCGCAATCAAACCTTTGGAGTATGTGGCGAGAAGCTCGCGGTCCATTCGTGGCTTGTAATAAAAACCCTCGAGAGATGCGAGTGAAGAAAGCTTAAAAAGATTAGACAGTCCGGTGTTGTCTTCGGCGAGCAGCGTCATGTGTGTGTAGGCGCCACCGCCCGAGACATCATCTTCGCCGCCATCAGACCATTTCACTCGCTCTTTTTTGAAACGACTCTCTGGGGCTACGTATGCCTCAATGCCGACTATTGGTTTAATGCCGACTTTCTTGGCTTGCTTATGAAATTCAAAAGCACCAAAAACATTGCCATGGTCTGTAATTGCAATAGCAGGCATTCCCTGCGCTGCGACTTCTTTGACTAGCTCTTCTACGCGCGCAGCGCCATCGAGCATTGAATACTCCGTGTGCACATGGAGGTGAACGAAGCTGGAAGAGTCAGACACGATTGGTGAGATTACTACCGAGATTAATTCTGCTGTTGGTTTTCAAGGATTACTAGGCTGCGTGTCAGATCAGCTGGGTACTCCGAGAAGAATTCGAGCGCGGCACCTGTAATTGGGTGAGTAAACGCGAGTTGGCGAGCGTGCAGCCACGGGCGATGAATTTCTAGACGGTCAGCGATTGTGTGATCTGCTCCATAGGTGAGATCACCGACGAGTGGATGGTGGAGAGCCGAGAAATGAACTCGAATTTGGTGAGTGCGACCTGTCTCAAGTTCGATCTCAAGAAGTGAGACTGCTGGGAATAGTTCTAAGGCTGTGTAATGCGTGATGCTGGGCTTTCCATCGGCGACTACAGCAAAGCGATAATCCTCGCGCGGATGACGATCGATAGGCGCATCAATTGTTCCTGATGATGGATCCATATGACCCTGGACCATCGCGTGATAAACCTTGTGCACTGTTCGGTTTCTAAACTGATCTTTGAGATTGCTGTAAGACTTCTCATCTTTAGCCACCACCATCAAACCTGATGTACCAACATCCAAGCGATGCACAATTCCTTGACGCTCTGCAGCACCACTGGTGGAGACGTTATATCCAGCTGCGACAATCGCGCCGATGACTGTTGCACCTTGCCATCCGGGGCTTGGGTGCGCTGCAACTCCAACTGGTTTATTGATAACAATAATGTGAACATCGTTGTAGACCACATCGAGACCATCTATGGGTGTGGCGACAAGCGATGGTGCGCCTTTTGCTGCAGGCATTAAAATTTCAACCAGATCAGCCGTGGCAACTTTTTCGGATTTAGCAATAACTTTGCCGTTGCGCGTAACTTCGCCTGCCTCGATCAGGTCAACAACGGTGGAACGCGATAGCCCTAAAAGTCTGGCGATCGCCGCATCGATTCGTTCTTGATCGAGACCTTCTGGAATTGACAGGACGCGACTTTCGCGAGCAACTGCTTGACTATCTTGTGCAGATGTATCAGTTGTCATCAAACGTCCTCGGTTTCACATTTTTTGCCACCAACAGCGCGATTGCAACTGCTGAGAGAACAATAGAGGAATCTGCCAGATTAAATACCGGCCAATGAGGCAGTTTGATCCAATCGACCACAGATCCACGAAGCCAATACGGCGCGCGAAAGAGTCGATCGCTGAGATTTCCGAGAACTCCGCCAAGAAGCAGTCCTAACGCGCACGCCCAGAGGCGTGAAGTGATTGAGCGACTAAAGAGAAAGATTCCGGCTACAGCGCCGATTGAAAGCGCCCCGAGGAAAATTCCCGAATTCGTGGCAACGCTAAATGCTGCTCCGGAGTTATTAACGAGCTCAAGCTGAAGCAAGCTTCCCAAAACTGGGTGTGCTCCGCCCCTCAAGAGCTGTACAGCAAGTGTTTTGCTCGCATAATCAAGGAGAAAAATTACAGATGCCACATAGGTCATCTCTCGAACTGCGCGTGTATGAGGTGCTGATTTACTCAGCGTCGTTCCTCTTTCTGCTTACAGACCATGCACAAAGTAGCGCGAGGGAAAACTTGGAGACGAGCTTTTCCGATTGAATTTCCGCATTCTTCGCAGCGACCATAAGTCTTCGTGTCAATGCGTTCGATTGCTCGCTCTGTCTGCAGGACCATATCGCGCGCGTTGTAGACCAATGACATTTCATGTTCGCGTTCGAAAGTCTTTGCTCCAGCATCAGCTTGGTCATCGCCGGCGCCAACGCCTGCAGATGAAATCAGATCATCCATCTCGCCTTCTGCATCTTTGAGTTCGGCTTTGAGGCGAACAAGTTCTTTGCCCAATTCGCTACGCATTGCCTTGAGCTCCGCGGCAGTCCAAGCAGCCTCAACGTCAGTTGCGATATGAGGAGCAGGTGCGCTCTTAATTGGCTTGAGGCCTGCAGCTTTCTTAGAACTCTTTACTGGACGAGGAGGTGGTGGCATGACTAGGCGTCGCTCTTCAATGACAACCTCTGGACCTGCATTTACTTCGCGCGGAGTAACGGTGATAGTGGTCGAATCCCCCGTTGTAGTGCTTTGAAGTTTTGCCGGGAAAGGTTTTGCAGGTGTGCGCTTAGCAAGGCTTGGTTTAACAATATTTGGCGAGCGCACTGTTGGAGTTTTCACAGCTGGCTTCTCGGCTACTTTACTTGCAGGTTTGGCTGCGACCTTCTTAGCTGGCGCTGCATTCTTAGCTGGCGCTGCATTCTTAGCTGGCGCTGCCTTCTTGGCAGCGGCTGGTGCCTTCTTGGCAGCGACTGGTGCCTTCTTGGCAGCGACTGGTGCCTTCTTGGCAGCGACTGGGGTTGCAGCTTTTTTCGCGGCAGCGGATGACGATTGTGTTGGCACTGATTTAGCAACTTTCTTTACAGCTGTTGACTTACTTGGCGCAACTGTCTTCTTGGCGACAGGTGCCTTCTTCACACTCTTTTTGGCTGCGCCCACAGGGGTAGTTTTGGGGGCAGGCTTGGCTGCAGCCTTGCCTACGACCTTACTGACCGCCTTCTTAAATACTGAAGTTGCGGTCTTCTTAGCATTAGGTGCCATGTCAACTATCGCTTCTCTAGCTTTATTAAGCCGCTTAGGTCCGTGCTCGGAATAGCACGGCCACCGGCTGAGAAGGCTAGGCGTAAGGAGCCCGAATTACCAACTTCGCCGCGCTAGACTCACGACCTTAAATACCCTAAATGCTCTAGGTATACCCAGATGAGGTATCCCCAGATGCTCTAGAAAGCCAGCAATGGAGGCAGAACGTGGCACATGAGGCAGACTCCCCCGCACAAAGCGTAGCTGCGGGCTTCACTACCCTTGCCCCAGCCATTGACCTGCCTGCAACCGAGCACAGCATCCTGGCCTTCTGGGATGAAGCCAATATTTTTGCCAAAACGCTTGCAGCTCGCGCCGATGCCCCTCGCTGGACCTTCTTTGAAGGCCCGCCAACCGCAAACGGCTCACCTGGAACCCACCACATTGAAGCTCGCGTATTTAAGGATCTCTTCCCTCGCTACCAGACCATGAAGGGAAAGCTCGTTACCCGTAAAGCTGGTTGGGATTGCCACGGCCTACCTGTTGAAATCGCCGTAGAGAAAGAACTTGGTTTTAGCGGCAAGGGCGATATCGAGAAATATGGCATCGCTGCCTTCAACGCTAAGTGTCGAGAGTCGGTCCAACGTCACGTAGATGAGTTCACTTCTATGACTCGGCGTATGGGCTTTTGGGTTGATTTTGATGAGGCGTACTGGACTATGTCGCCGCAGTATGTCGAGAGCGTCTGGTGGTCTCTGCAACAGATCTGGAACAAGGGCCTTCTCGTTCAAGATCACCGCGTTGCTCCGTACTGCCCTCGTTGCGGGACCGGGCTTTCTGATCACGAACTGGCTCAAGGATATGAAACTGTAAAAGATCCCTCGGTGTATGTTCGCTTTCCTGCAACCTCTGGAACGATCGCGGAGCTGGGAGCATCATTTCTCGTCTGGACCACAACCCCATGGACGCTGATCTCAAATACCGCAGTAGCCGTGAATCCAACTGTCGACTATCAGGTCATAGAAATTACGCACGATGAAAAAGTTGAACGTGTAGTTATCGCAGCCCCATTGGCACATATTCTTGGCGAGGACCAGAAAGTTCTCGCAACTTTCAAGGGTAGCGAGCTTGAACACATCACTTACAAGCGCCCGTTTGATCTTGTTGAGATTCCAGATTCTCATTTCATCGTTTTGGCTGATTACGTAACAACCGAAGACGGAACAGGTCTCGTTCATCAATCTCCAGCATTTGGCGCCGATGACTTACAAGTATGTCGCCGCTACAACCTTCCAGTCGTCAACCCAATGGCGCCGGATGGAACTTTTAACGCTGATATCCCACTCGTTGGCGGTATTTTCTTTAAGGATGCCGACAAGGTCATCATCAGGGATATGAAGGCGCAAGGAATTTTATTTAAGCAACTTCAGTTTGAGCACTCGTACCCACATTGCTGGCGATGCCACACACCACTGATGTACTACGCACAACCTTCTTGGTATATCCGCACAACAGCCATTAAGGACGCCCTGCTCGCTCAAAATGCGAAGACAGATTGGCATCCAGAGACAATTAAAACTGGTCGATTTGGTGATTGGCTCGAAAATAATATCGATTGGGCCGTCTCCCGAAATCGTTACTGGGGTACCCCTCTTCCGCTCTGGCGCTGCCCAGATGACCACATGCATTGCATTGGATCACTCGCCGAGCTCTCCGCGCTTTCAGGTCAAGAACTTTCTAATACCGATCCTCACCGACCATTTGTCGATGAGATAACCTTCCCTTGTCCGCAGTGCGCACAGACCATGGTTCGCGTCAGCGAAGTGATCGACTGTTGGTATGACTCGGGCGCGATGCCTTTTGCACAGTGGGGCTACCCGCATAAAGAAGGATCTATTGACGAGTTTAAGGCTGCCTATCCGGCAGATTTCATTGCCGAAGCGATTGATCAGACTCGTGGTTGGTTCTACACCCTCATGACAATCGGAACCCTGGTATTCGATCAATCTTCTTACAAGACCGTGCTCTGCCTTGGCCACATTTTAGATAAAGATGGTCGCAAGATGAGCAAGCACTTAGGAAATGTTTTGCAACCAATTCCACTCATGGACCAGCACGGTGCCGACGCGGTTCGTTGGTATATGTTGGCAGCCGGTTCCCCATGGAGTGCGCGACGCGTTGGTCATGATGCGCTCTCAGATGTGGTTCGCAAAACTCTCTTAACGTATTGGAACACCGTTTCATTTTTCACACTTTACGCAAATGCAGCGGGCTTCTCGCTTTCTGCGTCGGATCACACTCCATCGACCAACACCATGGATACATGGATCATCTCAGAGCTCAACTCGCTGATCGCTAGCGTTGATGATGCGTATGCAGCATTCGATTCGCAGGAAGCTGGACGCTTGCTTGCTGCATTTATCGATGATCTCTCAAACTGGTACGTGCGTCGCTCTCGCCGTCGTTTCTGGGATGGAGAGCCAAGCGCGCTCAACACTTTGTATCACTGCCTCAAAGTACTCACCCAACTAATGTCACCAATGGTGCCATTTATTACAGAGCATGTCTGGCAAGTACTCATCCGTGCTGGCGAGGCGCAAGCTCCTGAGTCAGTGCACCTTTCGAACTTTCCGGTGAGCAATCCTGATCTCATCAATCACTCATTAGGTGAACAAGTCGCACTCTCACGTCGACTCGTCGAACTTGGACGCGCAGCACGCGCTGAGTCCAAAATTAAAATTCGCCAACCACTTGGACGAGCGCTTGTCTCTGCTCCTGGCTTTGCCACAATGGATCAAGAGATTCGTGAGCAGATCACCGACGAGCTCAATGTGCTCACCCTTGATGACCTATCAACTCAGGGCGAAGATTTAGTGAACGTCTCCATCAAAGCCAATTTCAGAAATATTGGTGCTCGCTACGGCAGCGATGTCCAAGCGATTGCTGCGGCGATTGCATCCATTTCAGGCAGTGCCGCAACAGAATTTGTGAAAAGCGTTCGCACCGCAGGTACTGCTGGCCATGAGCTTGGCTATGAAATTGGCCATGACAACAAAGTTGCGACCATCACCGTGGATGATCTTGTTATCACCGAAACCCCGAAAGAGGGTTGGTCTGTCGCTAGCCACAATGGTGAGAGCCTTGCACTTGACCTAGCGCTCACTCCAGATCTGCTTCAGGCAGGTCTCATGCGCGAAGTAATCAGAACCATTCAGGAAGAGCGCAAAAATGCCAACTTCGACATTAGCGACCGCGTTCATGTTCGTTGGTCTGCGGGCGCGGATGTAAGCGCGGCAATTGCACGCTACCAAAGCGAGATTGCTGCCGAAGTCCTAGCTCTCAGTATTACGCAGAGCAATGATCTGACTTCTGCGACAAGCGAGATTGGTTTGTCACTCTTGCTGACAAAGGCGTAAGAGATCTAAATAACTATTGCCGTACGAGTGAGATAAGAAGCTGCACGCCAATAAAAATTAAAATAAATGAGATGTCGAGTGCGACGGGCCCAATACGAAGTGTTGGAATAAAACGTCGCACAAATTTCATCACTGGATCTGTAATTCCGTAAACTAGTTCTGCTAAGGCAAGAACTATTCCGCGAGGACGCCATTGCGGTGTAAACATACGAATGTAATCAAAAATAACTCGAGCAAATAAGGCAAGCAGGAAAATCTGCAGTACCCATACGATAAGACTTCTGATAATCATTGATTAGGCCCAGAGCTAAGAACTAGCTGGCGTCTCAGCTCTGGTTGAAGAATGATGCTTCAGCCACTGCAGTCTTGGTGTCAGTGCTGACACGAACATTTGGTGGAGTGAGCAAAAAGACTTTGTTAGTGACGCGTTCAATGCTTCCGTGATGTCCGAAGACAAGACCAGAAGCAAAATCAACAAGACGCTTGCGCTCTGACTCATCCATGTCAGTGAGATTCATCAGCACTGGCTGACCTTCGCGATAACGCTCGCCAACGCTACGGGCCTCGTTATAAAAACGTGGATGGATTGTGAAAATCTGATCCATGATTGGTAATACTTCTTGATGAGCGGCTGGCGCAGCTACCGGTGCAGCCGAGGCGACAGGGGCAGGACGCGCAGCCACAGGAGCAGCAGCTGTGAATGTTGGGCGAACAGGAGTTGCTATCTGTGCATGTGGAACTGCGCGAACATTGCGGCGTGGTTCTTCCACCGGCACGGCAAGTTCTAGCTCCTCGTCCTGATCAACAAGTCCGAGATAGTTTGCTGCTTTTTTAAATACGTTGGCCATGCGCAGAGTTTAGGCGAGAGCTTTGCGAGATCCGAGGATTGAGCTACCTATTCGAATATGTGTCGCACCATGAATAATCGCACTCTCAAAATCCCCACTCATACCGATCGAGAGTCCTGATATTGCTGGATGGTTTGCCCGCACTCGGGCACTCAACGTCGCCATAGCGCCAAAGGCCATATCCGCTTCTTGATCAATGGGTGCCACCGCCATGAGCCCCACTGCTCGCGCATAAATTTCCTCAGGGAGATCTCCAATAAACCTATCTAACTCCCCCACGCGTACACCGCCTCTATCTGGGCGCTCTTCTTCCAAATTCACCTGAATGAAGAACTCTGGGAGGCTGGATTGTTGAAGAAACTTGGCGGCATGAGAGAGCTCATCGAGCGAGTGAACGTAGCGAGCCCAGTGAGAGATTGAGGGGATTTTTCGACTCTGCACTTGGCCCTGAAAATGCCAGGTTATGTCAGCTTCCAGCTCCTGCGATTTTCTGGCACCCTCTTCGTCTCTATTCTCACCAAAGTTTCGAAGCCCTAGTTCATGCAAGATGGCTGCATCGCTAGTTGGAAATGTCTTCGTCACCGCTATTAGAGTGAGTGAGGATTCCCCTCGATTAGCTTTTGTGAGAGCTACGCCAATGCGCTCATTCACCTGCGCCAAATTTGACGATATTTCTTCAAATCGGGTTATCGCAGATTCCGGTCTCATAGTGCGATCACTCCTGCCAACCGCTCGGGTGTGCGATCGCGTCGAAAGGAGAAGTAGTCATGGTTTTCCAAAGTGCAGATATCAACGTCACGTGTCACAACCCCCAACTTTTCAAGCTGGGCTCTGGCCGACCTCTTTAGATCCAGCGCATGTTTTTGCGCCGAAGTTGAAGCCTCGGGATTTTCTAAAACAAATTCCTGATACATCTGCGGACTCACTTCATAACAATCCGCACAAATGGATGGTCCAACGGTGGCACTTATGCCTCGCGCACCTAGAGATTGCATCAACGCGACCGTTCGATCGATGATTCCGTTACCTACGCCCACTCGTCCGGCGTGCACAGCTGCAACTGCCTGGGGGCTAGAAAGGAGTATGGGAAGACAGTCGGCCGCAATGACAGCAATCCCTAAACCCTTTGAGGTAGTTACCAATGCATCTGCATCGATAACCTCGGAGGCATCGCGCACCTCAACGACGGTGTTGCTATGACTCTGATTCATGAATGCAATATCGGATAGAGATGCCAGAGCCCGAAGTTCTTCCCTGCGCTGCAGATTCTTCATATCCCCACTTGCAATAGAGGTGAAGAGTGTGCGCGCCACGACTGAACTGTCTACTTCATGAAATCAGGAACATCAATCTCATCCTCGTTAACGCTCTCCTCAAAGGTAATAAGGCGGCGAGGTGGGATTGTAAATTCCTGAGTATCTTCGACGTTGCGGCGGTCCATTGCTACCGCGATCGGATCGTTAGCAGCAATTGGATCTGCTTGTCCGGAGAGCGCTGCGGCATCGATCTGTGGCATTGAAACCTTTGTTGGCTCTCCACCATCGAAGCCCGCTGCAATTACAGTGATTCGCACTTCATCACCGAGTGCATCATCGATGACAGTTCCGAAAATAATATTCGCATCTGGGTGTGCTGACTTTGCAACTAACTCTGCCGCTTCGCTGAGTTCGAAGAGACCAAGATCTGATCCACCGGCGATTGATAGGAGCACTCCGCGAGCACCATCGATAGATGCTTCAAGAAGAGGGCTAGCGATAGCTAACTCTGCGGCGCGCGTTGCACGAGCCTCGCCACGAGCTGATCCAATTCCCATAAGAGCAGAACCTGCTCCAGCCATAACGCTCTTCACATCTGCAAAGTCGAGGTTGATCAACCCTGGGGTCGTAATCAAATCCGTAATGCCCTGAACTCCAGAGAGAAGAACTTGATCAGCACTTCGGAAAGCTTCTACGGCAGTGATTGAACGATCAGAGATTGCTAGGAGTCGATCGTTAGGGATAACAATGAGAGTATCTACTTCACTGCGAAGTTTTTCGATCCCATCAACTGCTTGAGCTGTGCGATGTTTGGCTTCAAAGGAGAACGGCTTGGTGACAACACCGACAGTGAGCGCACCAAGATCTTTTGCAATTTTTGCAACAACAGGGGCTCCACCGGTACCGGTTCCTCCGCCTTCACCTGCAGTAACAAAGACCATGTCGGCGCCACGTAGCACCTCTTCAATTTCTTCAGCATGATCAAGTGCAGCCTGACGACCCACTTCTGGTGCCGCACCTGCGCCAAGGCCACGCGTAGATTGACGACCGATATCGAGTTTCACATCTGCATCGCTCATGATGAGTTGCTGTGCATCGGTATTAATCGCAATGAATTCAACACCTTTGAGTCCGGCTTCAATCATGCGATTGACTGCATTAACTCCCCCGCCACCAATGCCTACTACTTTGATGACAGCCAAATAATTTTGCGGTGTTGCCACGGTTTGCCTCTCCTTGGACCCTAATTCTCTACTTGAGAGTTTGGGCACGGTTAATTCTGATGCGTAAAAGTAGGACTACGCACGCACCCAATCAATGACCGACACGATGATTGGTCGTTGCAATACCTCAAGCGAGTATCGAGAGTTTCACTTCACTAGTGGGGCTAGCGGTGTTGAAAGATCCACCTTCACAATTTTCTTATTTTCGGGCAGAGCCAATAGATGGCGTAGAACGTTGACTTTAAGAGTGACTTGGCTGGCGTCTCCCCAGAGAATAGTGAGGTTTGCATGGCCAGAGATGCTCGTGACCATAACCGCGCGCGCTGCATCTGACATCGACAGGGAGCTCATGCCGGAAAGGAGATCTGGTGGAAGTTGTTCCACCAATAGCGCCGCCATCTCCTCAGAAGCGCGATTGGACTGACTAAATGTAATTGCAGGAATTCCAGATGGGGTTATGGGAAGCTGGAAATCAATTCCGTTTATATCGAGGTAGTGAGTGCTTCCATCGGCGCCAACAAAGGAAGCCACTGGTTTGCGAGATGTAATGTCAATAGAAACTTTATGAGAGAACCAGTTTCTTGAGATGTGAGCTTTCGCAATCCAAGAAAAATTCTTCAGGTCGCGATTAATGTGAGCGATATTAATGCGCGCCAATGGCTGCCCAATACTCACATCTCGCGGAATTAGCGCACTCGAGATCAGACTTTGTTGATCTCCCGCGTTGATGACAATTGATTTAACAGCAAGCAGATGCGACCAGCCAAGGGAGTATGAGGCCAGGGAAACCAGTATCAGACTCAGCGCTATTCCGGGCAGGCTGCGAAATTTTCTGAGTTTGCGGGCTTTACGAATTTTTTTCTTCAAGGGCCTGCACAATCACTGGAGCCAAGGAGCTGACATCGCCGGCACCAAGGGTAATTATTAAATCTCCTGGCCGACTCTCTGCCACTACAGCGTTCACAGCGCTAACCATAGATGGTTCATACACAACGGTGAGCGGATCCATCTGGCGTGTAATGAGCAGCGAGCTCACCCCAGGAATTGGCGCTTCACTTGCAGGATAAATCTCAAGCACATAGGCACGATCTGCACCATCGAGAGCGCGCGCAAATTGGTCGGCAAACGCTTGAGTTCGAGAGAAGCGATGTGGCTGGAAGAGCACCAAAATTCGGCCGGTGCCTATATATCGGCGGGCCGTTTCAAGCACCACGCTAATTTCAGTTGGGTGATGGCCGTAGTCGTCAATAACTTCTACGCCATTCACAAGACCCTTGTGCTCGAAACGTCGACGCGAGCCGGTATAGCGTTCAAGTCCTGCAATCAACTCAGCAGCATCAACGCCAAGCGCCACGCCAGCTGCTAAAGCTGCAACTGCGTTCAAAATATTGTGTTTACCAGGAATCGAAAGCGTGAGTTCAGGCAGCACCTTCCCCGTCTTTGTCACGCGAGCAAAGCTCTTCCCTGGCTCCATATGTATACGCGAAATATGGAAGTCCGCCTCACCCTCGCCATATGTATAGATCGTGATGTCACTTCTCTCAATACGAGTAAGAAGTTCTTTCACTCCAAAATCATCCGCACATGCCACCAAAAATCCACCACTTTGAATCGTTGCGACAAATTCAACGAAGACGCGATACACCTGATCGAGTGTCGCAAAGTGGTCGACATGATCGAGTTCGATATTTGTAATAATCGCACCAAGAGGCTGATACACCGTAAATGAACCATCTGATTCATCTGCCTCAGCGACAAAGATATCTCCACTGCCTCGGTGCGCATTCACACCGGAACTATTGATCATTCCTCCGATAGAAAATGAAGGATCCTCCCCTGCGCTTTGGAGGGCCACTGTAAGCATGGAGGTAGTTGTTGTTTTTCCGTGTGTTCCCGCGACCGCAATTGACCTGAGGTCAGACATCAAAAGCGCTAGAGCTTCTGCTCGAACAATGACAGGAATTCCCTTTTCATGCGCAGCGATAACTTCTGGATTTTTCTCCGTAATTGCACCGGACGCTACAACCAGATCAACCCCTTGCACATAGGAAGCCTCATGACCGATAAAGATCTTCGCACCCAAGTCAGCTAGTGAAGAAGTAGCACCACTCTCCTTGATATCTGAACCACTCACAAGAGCGCCTTCGGCCAAGATGATGCGGGCGATTCCGCTCATGCCAGAACCACCTATGCCAACAAAGTGAATACGCTGCCCTTTAAGCTCTCTCTTATCCACGGCGACCCCTTCGCGCCCGCGCGGCATCACGATTACGTTCAACAATCCGCAATTGTGCCAACGCTTTGACACCAATTCTCATGGCTCCATCAAGCGGAAAATTCATCGTCCTGCCACTGCGGCGATAAATATCGGATCGCTCAAACCACGTACCCACAGAATCAATTATGAGCTTAGAAGTGAATTCGTCATTATTAACGATTTCACCTCCACCATTAGCTACGACCATCTCCGCATTGAATCTCTGCTCACCATTACCAATATTGAGCGGAACATAAATTGTATAAAGCCCGAGCACACCGGTCTCTGTTGTTGTGACAGCGCCACTTCTTGAGATGACGCAATCTGCACATGCGTATGCGTTTGCCATGTCATCTATATAAGCCAAAGGCTGGTAGCCAGGCTTAGCTTCGGGAAGCGGGTTGTTCTTTCCAACTCCATGAATAACTTGGACTCCCATGCTCAAGAGGAGATCTAGTGCGCCGCAGATGGCATCATTAAATCGAACAGAACCAAGTGAACCACCGAAGACGAGAAGCGTTGGCTTTGCTGGATCTAGGCCACGTTGGGTAAGTGATTGCGCGCGCAAAAGTTCACGCTCATGTGGAGTGAGTCTGGCAATGTGGGTGATTGATGATCGCAATGGAATGCCAACCACCAGCGGGTCGTTAAAGCTCTTCGTATTACTCTCAAAGGCCAGGAGTGGAACTCCCCCCAGAGCCGCACCCAACTTGTTTGCCATTCCTGGCTTTGCATTGGCTTCATGAATGAAGGTGGTTACGCCTTCTAACTTAGCCATGAGGTAGGCAGGTGCGCAGACATACCCACCAAAACCAATGAGCAGCGAGGAGCCGCGAATGATTGATCGAGTCTGAAGAAATGATCTGACAAATCGAATCGGCCAAAGTAGGGCATCCTTATTTACGCTGCGCGGGAATGATGCCTTTGTAATCAACTGCAACTCAAATCCCGCATCTGGAACAAGTTGATTTTCAACGCCAGTTGGAGTCCCGATAAAAGTCATCCCAATAGAAGGATCTTCTTTTGCGATCCAGCGAGCAACGGCTAGCGCGGGCTCTACATGGCCTGAAGTCCCGGCTCCAGCCAAAACAATCCGCCGATTAACTCTGCTCATTGACACCCTGCTCATTGACACCCTGCCTCAACTTACGCTCCTTCTTTGACGCGCGCGCTGTTCTTAGAAGGCTTTTAAGGGCTGGCTCTTTACGAGCAACATTGAGAACAAACCCCATACCCAAGAAGTTGGCAATAAGTGAGGATCCACCATAACTAATAAATGGAAGCGTTACTCCCACCACCGGTGCAACTCCAATTGCAGATCCAATATTGATGATGACCTGCATTAAGAGCCAGGTCGCAATTCCCGCACAGGCATATCTATCGAAGAGATCTCGGGTCGACATCGCAGTGCGATAAATTCCATAAATCAAGGCCGCGTAGAGACAGATAACCGCAAGCGTTCCAAGAAGCCCCAACTCATCCCCCAGAACCGAGAAAATAAAGTCAGTATGAGCCTCGGAGAGGTTTCCCCATTTTTGACGACTCGCACCCAATCCTTCACCAAACAACCCACCGCTAGCCAAACCCATCACTGAGTGTGCTGGTTGCCATCCGGCGAGTTTGTAAACACCAGGTGCAAATGGATTAACAAGTGCTGTAAATCGGTGCAGGCGATAAGGCTGAGCAATGACAAGAATTGCAACGGTGCCAACTGCTGTAGCGCCTATCCAGAGAAAGTGACGAATTGGCAGTCCCGAGAGAAAGAGCATTCCGCCTGTAATTCCCAAAATGATGGTTGTTGTTCCAAGATCTCCACCCCAATAAATAAGGACGATGGCGGGAATAATTCCAGCAAGAAGAAATGAGATGTGGCGCAACGGAGATTTCTCCACAATCGTCTCTTCGTATCTCTTAAGTTGCGCTGCACCCCAGATTATCAATCCAAATTTAGAGAATTCACTTGGTTGCATTGTGAAAGAACTAACGTGTATCCAGTTGGTGTTTCCATTAACCGTCAATTTAAGTCCAGGCACATGCGGCAGGCAGAGCGCTCCCAGACTGAGCGCTAAAGCCCAGCGCGTGAACTTTTCCCAGTTGGAAGCTTTCCATTGAGCTGCAACAAAAAGTACAAAGATCGAGATGAAAAAGAACATGAGCTGCCGTAAGAAGATTCCATATGTTGAACCATTTTGCTCAAGTGAGATGACCGATGAAGCGGATAGAACCATCACCAGACCAAGGCATGAAAGAGCGGCAGTCGCTCCGAGGATGATGTAATAGGCGGAGGCGGGGCGCTTAAGGTAGCCGTTGTACTGCTCACGAAGCGTCATGGGAGAACCATCTCGCGAACGGCGGCGGCAAATAGATCGCCACGCTCTTTGTAATCCTTAAATTGATCCATCGATGCACAGGCAGGGGCCATAAGGACTGTATCGCCTGGCGCAGCGAGTCTTTGGGCGACAGCAACGACATCTCTCATCAGCTGTGCGCTATCGCCATGCATATCCACATATTCGATGTCGACTTTTGGCGCATACTCCTTCAGCGCTGCGGCGATGAGCTCGCGATCGTGGCCGATCAAAATTGCCGCCTTGATCCGCGGTGCACACCGGGCGACAAGCTCCTGCATATCTGCACCCTTGGCCAATCCTCCAGCAATCCAGATGCTTGAGAGTTGAGATAGAAGTGCGGCTGCAGCTGCGTGAGGATTGGTGGCTTTGGAATCATCAATCCAAGCGACTTCGTTGATTTGCGCAACGAGTTCGAGGCGGTGGCGATCCAAGGTGAAGGCGGATAATCCACGTTGGATAGTTTCATGGCTGATTCCTATGGCGAGTGCTAAACCAGCTGCAGCCATTGCATTAGAAACATTGTGTGGAACTGCAGGCTTGATATCAGCTAACTCAGCAAATGCGGCAGCCTGGGATGGATCGCTCACAAATGCTCGATCGACAAGCAGATTTTCAACTAAACCTAACTCACCTTTTTGTGGGGTATCGAGTGAATAAAAGATCTTTTTGCCGCCCCATGCAGTAGCGCGCAGCACGCTGGCCGGATCATCAGCGTTAATAATCCCAACGTCGCTTGCTCGAAGTAATGACAATTTGGCATTGGCGTATTCATCTAACGAGCCATGCCAATCAATATGATCTGGTGCAATATTGAGAAGCGCTCCTGCTACATAGTTCGGCGCGCTACTCCAATCCAGTTGGAATGATGAAAGTTCTAGGATCAAATAATCGTATGGCGAACTATGAGAAACTGCTTCGATTACTGGATTACCAACATTTCCACATGCAACACCATTGATGTCACCATTAGTAAAGATCGACTCGACCATCTGGACAGTGGTTGTTTTACCGTTAGTACCTGTGATTGCCAACCATTCCTGGGACGGAGCAAGCTCCTGCTTTACATTCCAGGCAAAATCAATTTCACTCATCAAGGTAGTTCCCGCTGCTTTGAGCGCAAGAATTACTGGGTGACCTTTTTTCCAACCTGGTGAGACGATTGCTAAGTCGTATGTGGTCGAAACTTCTCGTAGCGCTCCAGGTGCTTTTTCATCAAATACATCTGCGCTAGCACCGACAGATTCAAGATACTCGATTAGTGATTTACCCGTGACCCCAGCTCCTACTATAAGGATTTTCTGCGCAGGCAGAGCTTGAATAAAGGATGATTTCAATTGCGACACTTTACGAGGTGACCCATTGTGCGTAGAAAAGTCCAAGCCCTGCGGCAACGCTTAAGCCAGCAATAATCCAAAAGCGAATCACAATGGTCACTTCTGCCCAGCCCATAAGTTCAAAGTGGTGTTGAAGCGGTGCCATCCTAAACACGCGTTTGCCGCCTGAAGCTTTGAAATAGAGGCGCTGAATAATGACTGACATCGTAATAATGACGAAGAGGCCACCAAGTGCAATGAGGAGAAGCTCGGTGCGCAGAGTGATTGCAAAACCAGCAATCGCTCCACCAAGTGAGAGCGAACCAACATCACCCATAAATATTTTCGCAGGAGAGGTGTTCCACCAAAGGAATCCTGCGCATGAACCAGCAAAGGCTGCGGCTAGTACCGCCAGATCAAGTGGATCACGAACGTCGTAACATTTTGCAATCGCAACCGTACTCTGACCTAATCCGCAACTTTGTCTAAACTCCCAGACTCCGATGAGTACAAATGCTAAAAGCGTCATGATAGACGTGCCGCTAGCTAAGCCATCTAGACCATCGGTCAAATTCACTCCGTTACTCGTTCCCAGAACAAGAAAGATTACCCAGAGCACCACTACTACAGCTCCAAGTCCAACTGAGGTATCGCGCACAGTCGAAAGATGGAGGGAGATTGGAGTCAATTTATATTTATCTTTAAAGTGAAGGCCTGCGACCGCAAACCCGGCGGCAGCAATCGCTTGGCCGGTAAGTTTCTGCCAGCCCGTTAATCCAAGAGAACGCTGCTTAACAATTTTTAGCCAATCGTCGAGAAATCCAACGGCGCCGAGTGCAACAACAAGAGCGATGACCAACAGCGCTGATGTGCTGATCTTGACTCCGTTGATGAGATGACTGGAGAGGTATCCAGTTATTGAGGCGATGATAAGAACTACACCACCCATGGTCGGGGTGCCACGTTTGACGTGATGAGAGGTTGGTCCATCGTCGCGGATGATCTGGCCATAACCACGTTTTGCCAGAATACGAATAAAAGCTGGCGTCAATAAGAAGGCAAGGACGGTAGAAACCGATCCAGCTAAGAGAATCTCTTTCATTACGCCTCCACCTGCCAGTTTGCCAATAATTTCTCTGCTAACTCATCAAGATGCTCCGCACGCGAAGCTTTCACCAAAAAGAGATCGCCGTCCGAGGCCTGCGCGGCCAGCGAAAGAGCCTGTTCTTGAGTAAGCATGTAATGCACGCTCATCGAAGAATCTTTGGTGAGGTTGAGCCCGTTGAAGTAGAGATCGGTTCCAATTGAAACAAGATGATCCACTCCTAATTCATAGGCAAGTTTGCCGATATCGAGGTGAGCTTTGGCCTCTAACTCGCCGAGTTCGTGCATTTTTCCAAGGATCGCCCATGATGCTCCCCCACTTTCTTGTGCAAGAAGCACAAGAGTTCGAAGTGCAGCAGCCATACTTTCTGGGTTTGCGTTGTATGAATCATTGATAAGAGTTAAGCCAGCTGCAGTGTGGAGCTCCATACGCCACTTGCTCGTGGATTCTGCTTCCGAGAGCGCAGCAGCGACTGCCTCCACACTCATTCCCACTTCAATACCAATCGCAGCCGCAGCGAGCGAATTAGCGATTTGATGTGCACCGAGAATACGAAGTGAAACAGGAGCGCGGCCGGATTCGGCAACGAGATCGAAATGTGCTGCTCCGCCACGAATTTCAATATCAGCTGCTCGAAGATTGCAACCTGCACTCTCGCCAAATGTGATTCGCTTGACGCCCTCCGGTACTTTCATTTCAGGAGTGAAAGGATCGTAACTTCCGAGAATTGCACTGCCGCCGAATGGCAGACCCGAGATAATCTCGGACTTTGCCTTGGCAATCATCTCCCTGCTACCAAATTCTCCAACGTGTGCAGATCCGATCACGAGTACTACTCCGATAGTTGGCTTAGCGATCTGCATTAACGCTGAAATATCTCCAACATGACGCGCACCCATCTCTAAAACACAGAATCGGGTGAGGTCGCCACAGGAGAGAATTGTCAGCGGTACTCCAATTTCATTATTTAATGAGCCAACCGGAACCACGGTCGGTCCCACGTTGGATAAGACGGCACCTGCCAAATCCTTTGTGGTGGTCTTGCCTTGCGAGCCCGTAATAGCGATGAAGGTACAACGGTTCATCTTCTCGCGCACGTAGCTTGCCAATGTGGTCAGCGCGAGAGCAACGTCCTTGACGATAATTGCTGGAACACCAACGTTCACGCCCATAAGCGCAAATTGCGCACCTGAGTTAATTGCAGCTTGGGCAAACTCATTGCCATCAACCCTTGAACCAGGGAGGGCGACAAAGAAGGTCGAACTATCGGCTTTGCGTGAATCGATCACGGGATTAGCGCTTGTCGTATTTTGTGGATCTAACCCAACAAGAGTTCCAGAAACAACATCGGCTATTTCTCTAAACGTTAAGGAGATCATGCCAACTCCTCAATTGCTCGAGCAAGTTCGATTCGATCATCAAATGGGTATTTAACGCTTGCTATTTCCTGTCCTAATTCGTGTCCCTTGCCGAGAAGAATGACGCAATCCCCCGCGTTAGCTTCAGCGACAGCAATTGCGATAGCGCCTCGTCGATCAATCTCTGCTACAACATGGTCGCTCAGAGTGTGGATACCGATCATCTGTTCAAGAATGATCGCAGGATTTTCACTTCGCGGGTTATCACTCGTGCAGATCGCTAGGTCGGCTCCGTTTATCAACGCCTCTCCCATAAGCGCACGCTTACTCGTATCCCTATCTCCACCACATCCCAAAATGGCAATCACACGTCCTGCAGTCAGTGAGCGCGCCGTGATCAAAGCTCGCTCTACCGCATCGGGAGTGTGGGCGTAATCAACGAGGGCAATAAATTTCTGACCAACATCAACAGGTTCAAGTCGTCCAGCAGGTGCTGTAAGTAAATGCATCTGGGAAGAAATCACCATTGGGTCAACTTCGGTGATCACCGCAATAGCAATAGCCATCAACGCATTATCCAAATTATGTTCACCGATGAGAGGCAAACGACCTTCAATCAATATTCCGCCACTTCCACGAATAGCCACTTGATAACCCTTGCCGTGAGGTAGCGCCTCATATCGATCGTAATACCAATCAGCACCGTGGTTGTGGCGAGATACTTTTTGAATCGCAATCCCCGCTTGCTCAGCCAGGGTCTGGCCATAAGGACCATCCACATTGATAATTCCGAGCTCGGAGTACTCTGAGGTAAATAATTTCGCTTTTGTAGCGAAGTAGTTCTCCATACTCTGGTGATAATCCAAATGGTCTTGAGTCAGGTTAGTGAAAGCGGTTATAGCGAAGCGGGTACCGCCAATACGTTTTTGATCAATCGCATGGCTACTGACCTCCATCACCATATTTTTCACATGGCGTTCTCGCATCACTGCCGCTAGCGATTGCAGAGTTGTGGCTTGCGGTGTGGTGAAATCCGATGGAAACTGATCGCGGTCGATCGAGATACCAACTGTGCCGATAAATCCAGTGCTGCGTCGTTCAAACTGCCAGAGCTGATTGAGCAAAGTAGCTGTCGTTGTCTTCCCATTGGTGCCCGTGATTCCCACGGCTCCAAGTGATGAAAATGGTGAACCATAAAACCAGGCAGAGACATCGCCAGCAAAGAGTGATGGATTTTCGATGACAAGAGTAGGCAGCTTTCCTGCAGTAATCTCGGCACCAGCTCGATCAGTTAGTAGTGCCACTACCCCGAGAGAGATGAGTTGATCTATATAGCTCGCACCATGCTGTTTTGCGCCAGGCACGGCTATAAATAAATCTCCTGGTTGAGCGCTGCGCGAATCACTTGAGACTCCGGTAAATACAGTCTCACCAGCTTGCTCAGCAACCCCAAGGAAACGAGATAGCTCTCCAAGTGAACGCGAATAATTAGCCAAAGGACGTAGCTCGATCATGGCTTCACAACCTTTTTTGGTACCGCGGGAGCTGAAATTGGGACAGTTGCAAGTTTATCTAACTGAGCCTGATTGAGTGGGTAAGGGACCGTTGTTGACGGAGCCGGAGCGATTCCCTTTTCTTGCAGTACAAAACTCATCACTTTCTTAAAGACGGGAGCTGCGATAACGCCACCGAAGTGAGCTCCTTGCGGGTTTTCAATGACGACGCTCACGACGTATTGAGGAGCTGCGGCTGGCGCCATTCCGATAAACGAAGCCGTATACCCGCGATAACAATGACATGCTGGATCTGATCGCATCGCCGTTCCAGTCTTTCCGGCAATTTGATAGCCCGGAATCTCTGCTTCTGGCGCAGTACCTGCTTCAGAGACAACACCTTCGAGCATGGTTCGAATCTTGGTTGCGGTATCGGCGCTAACAACTTGGGTTTGCGAGCCTGGTTTTGACGGTGTGTAATTTCCATTCGCGTCGTACGTACCAGCAATGACGTTAGGAGTAACGCGCACTCCGTTATTAGCAATTGTTGAGAAGACCATCGTGGCCTGCATCGGCGTTACGGAGTAACCCTGACCAAATGACATGGTTGGTGCGGAGGAATTAGACCATTGCGCTACAGTCGGAAGCAGTCCATCCGATTCACCGCCAAGATTGGATCCTGTGTTCTGACCAATTCCAAATTTTTGTAGATAATCGTAAAAAGTCTGATTTGGCATAGAAGCACCGATTTGAATCGCGCCAATGTTGGATGAGACCGCTAGGACTCCTGCTGTAGTGAGATGTTCGGTTGGATGATTTGTATCATCTTCAAATATACGTCCACCAGCTTTGAGTCTGTTAGGAATTGTGTAAACCGTAGTTGGGGTTGTGGTTCCTTGTTCTAACGCAGCTGCAACAGTAACGACCTTGCCAGTAGAACCTGGGTCATACACATCCTGCACAGCAGGGTTGCGAATCGAGTTAAGGGTAATGGTCTTTGGTTTAGCAGGATCAAATGTTGGCGCGCTAGCTTGAGCCAAGATCTGGCCCGTTTTTGGATTAATAACAATAACGGTGCCAGAAAGCGCTTTGGCCGATTTCACTGCGCTAGTAATTGCATCTTGCGCAGCCCACTGAAGATCTCGATCTATTGTGAGCTTAATGTCTGTGCCAGGTTTGGCCGCAGTAGTAAATTGCTGAGAGCCTGGAATTATTGCTCCAGCTCCGTAGGCATAGTCGTACTGACCATTGACTCCAGAGAGTTCAGAGTTAAGGCTAGCTTCGAGTCCAGAAGCGCCTGTTCCATCGGGATGAGTAAATCCAATGAGTGAAGCAACCATTGAACCTGTTGGATATTCACGGGTATAGGTATTTTCAGCGAAGAAGCCCACAATTCGTTGGGCATATCCAGCAGCAGTTTTCTCAACCAAGTGGTTATAGGTACTGATCGCTGCTTGAAGGTTATCCCACACTGCAGGCGCTACTGGATTGGCAATGATCTGATAGCGGCGAGTTCCCGTAAGCAGTGCTTGAAGTTTGTCTACTGGCATACCTAAGACGCTTGCGGTCACACTCGCTGTCTTAGCTGGATCAGTGATCATAGTTTGGTCGACGACGATTATTTTTGCGGCATCGCTTCGTGCGAGCACTACCCCATTGTTATCAGTGATAGTGCCTCGCGGTGCCAGTTGCACGGATTGAGTGACCATCTCATCATTGGCTCGCATCGTGTAAGCATGCGCGTGCCACACTTGAACATAGAGAAGTCTTATGCCAAAAAGTGAAAAGAAGAAAAGCATCGCCAGCAGGAGATATCGGACTCTCTGAGCAAAATCCGATTGCTCCATCATGGTTTGCTGACCGTTAGGTTTACAAAGTTATTGGTGAGTTGTGGGCCCATGCCAAGTTTTGTTGCACGTGCCGCTAGTTGATCAGGTGAAGAAAATGCAGCGACTTGATTGAGTGTTGCATCTCGTTGATCGCTAACGCTAGCCACTTTGAGCTTCAAGTTTTCCATTGTGAATGCGCCAGATGTGAGAGATGTGTTAATTGCTAGTAGCGCTAGGAGTCCAGCAACAAAGATACTTGCGATAATTGCGATGAACTTTCCGTTGTCAACACTCGCTGCGTTATCTACTGAGAGATCAGGCACCAACTTAAGAGCGGCTCTGGTGCGACTTGCAAGATTGAAATCACGAACTACTCGAGTACGAACTGGAGCAGTTGTGAGCGGCGTGGCTGTGGAAACCGGTGAAAATTGTGTCAGTGCCATTATGCGGCCAACCTTTCGATGGCACGTAGTCGCATTGAGCCCGCACGTGGATTTGCCTCAATTTCTTCTTCAGCCGCTCCCTCGCTACCGCGCATCACTAATGCGTACTTGGCGGCGCTATCTGGAAGTTCGACTGGTAAACCCCGGGGCGTCGTTGATGTTGTAATCGCGGTGAAGTCAGCTTTAACAATCTTGTCTTCTAATGATTGATACGCCATTACGACAACTCGACCTTTGATTGCGATTGCGGCGAGGGCTGCTGGAATTGCGCGCTCAAGCACGGCAAGTTCTTGATTTACTTCGATACGCAACGCCTGAAAAGTGCGCTTGGCAGGATTTCCACCGGTGCGTCGAGCTGGAGCAGGAATGGAATCTTTTACTAGTTTGGCTAAGGCTTTAGTGGAGTGAAGCGTTCCGGCCTGACGTGCAGCAATGATGTTATCGACAATCCGTGGTGCAAACTTCTCTTCACCATACAAGCGCAAGATGCGAATCAGCGCACCACGCTCGTAGGTATCAAGCACGATTTGAGCGGTGAGTTCCTGGCTCTGATCCATACGCATATCAAGAGGTGCGTCCTGGGAATATGCAAAGCCTCTTTCTGCCTCATCTAGTTGCATGGATGAGACGCCGAGATCGAAGAGAATTCCAGCAACTTCGCTGATGCCTTGATCTTCTAATATTTCTGTAATCTGATCGTATGTTGTGTGCACTATGGTGAGTCGATCGCCAAACGGCGCGACATTAACTTTTGCCAATGCGATTGCGTGCTCATCGCGATCAATTCCAATGACGCCGATTGTTGGGAACTTGGCGAGCAATGCACGTGTGTGCCCGCCAAGACCCAATGTTGCATCAATGACAATCGTCTGTGGATTGTTCATTAATGAAAACTCAATTGCAGGGGTTAGGAGATCGATGCAGCGATCGAGAGCAACTGGAATATGCACTGCGTTCATCTATCTTCCCCTTTCTGATTATTTATTTAACAAGCGATTCACTTTTGTACTAGCTGTTTATGACTGTGTGATTCTTTAGAGAGGTCACCGCCGACCGACGGATCTAGGGGGAAACGGCGCCGGGGAAGAGGCGTCGTTTATGAAGTCGGCGGTGGCCTACCTAAAGAAGCTTTTTTACAATCTCTTAAGACTCTTAAAAGAGCCCTGGCAACACCTCCGTAGAAACATCGGCAAATCCCTTTTCGCGATCCTCCAGATACGCACTCCATGCCTGCGCATCCCAAATTTCTAAACGCGTATTTGCGCCAATGACTACGCACTCTTTTTCCAGAGTTGCATATGTGCGAAGAGCGCTTGGGATAGTGACGCGACCTTGCTTATCTGGGACTTCATC
Organism: uncultured Actinomycetes bacterium; assembly: GCA_903825945.1. Lineage (GTDB taxonomy): Bacteria > Actinomycetota > Actinomycetes > Nanopelagicales > Nanopelagicaceae > PALSA-747. The sequence continues at coordinate 100,282 of CAIKCJ010000014.1, forward strand.
GTGAGCACCGGCAAACATCACGCGCATGTAATCGCGCGCTGCTTTTTCAGTGACTGGCGCCTGGCGAAGTCGCTCTGTAATGGTTGTGAATTCTGCGATGGGAAATACATAGAGGCAGCGCTCCTGGCCTTTAGTAATAACAAGACCCTCTGCGAGCTCTTCACGGAATCGGGCAGGCAGGATCAAGCGACCCTTCTCGTCGAGCTTTGGCTCGTGAGTGCCCAGAAACATGAGCTTCTCCCCTTTTTCTTCGTTCTTTCACGCTCAATTCCCCCGAACTGTGCGATAAACCCCACTTTACTCCCTTTTTCTCCACTTTCAACCATCTACGCCCACTTTCTTTCCCGTTTCGGGCAGCGCACACCACTTTCTGTGCCCGAATGGATGGTTTTGAGCATAAAAAAAGACCCTCGAGGGGTCTTAGGTGAGCGTGAGCGTCTGGCTAATAAATGCCAGTACTCGTTGGTTAATTAAAGTTGCGGCGGTCCCAACGTCCTTCAAGACGATCGCTCCACGATGGCTTTTTCGCCTTATTTTTCGGCGCAAGCGTTGGGAGGCTGAAGTTGGTGACCACAAGGAAAAGACCCACGAGAGCAATAACAAAGCCAAGTAGGCCAATAGCAATGATTTTCGCTATTAATCCGCCAAAAAGAAGGACCATTCCACCAAGGATAAGTAGAAGGCCAAGGAGCATGCGGCTACCTTTACGGGTACGTGCCTTGCCGGTTAGGGTCGAAACTAAGCGGGGATCATCCTGCTCAAATGCAGCTTCCATCTCCGCAAGCATTTTGCGTTCGTGGTCTGATAGAGGCATACCAACAGGATAGAGCATCTTGCTTGGACGTCGCCATCCCAATCTCCTGTGAAAACGCCGTGCTTACTTCTGAATTACCTCACGCCTACCCTAATCGGCCTCCTCGGTAGCAGGAGTCTGCGGGCGAGCCGACAGAAGGCGAGCAGGGCGCACGCTTCCGCTACCAAATCGGGCACTGGCCTGATCCAGAGCAGCAGTCGCCTCACGCCAGCCCCGATCGCGCTCCCCCAAGAGCATCTGCATGGGAACGCCATCGGCATCCACTAACCCTTCGAGGCCAATTCCGATGAGGCGGATTCGAGCTCGATCCAATCTCAGCCCTTCATACAACTTCTTAGCAACCTCGTAGCAATCTTGAAGTCCATCAATAGGTAATGGAACCGTTTTGGAGCGAGAAATTGTTTTGAAATCTGCGAAGCGAACTTTGATTGAGATTGTCTGTGCAGACATTTTTCGCGCACGCAGCCTCGCAGTCGCTTTCTCGGTCAGGCTCAATAGCTCGCGCAAGATCGCCTCTTGATCTTCTAGATCAAAAGGAAATGTCTCTGCAGCGCTAATGCTCTTGTCTGGTTCATCTGGAGTAACGGCTCTGTAATCGCGCCCCCATGCAAGTTCATAGAGATGCACTCCGACTGATTCACCGAGTGCGCGAATGAGCGTCTGGCGTGGCGTATGTGCGATATCTGCAATTGTTCGCAAACCCAACCGCGCCAACTCTTCATTTGTTTTTGGCCCCACTCCCCATATCGCTTTGACTGGAAGAGGATGCAAGAAATCAATGACTTTATTGGGGTCAATTTCAAGCAGACCATTTGGCTTGCAATGGTCTGATGCCAATTTTGCAATAAATTTTGTCGAAGCTATTCCCACAGAGCATGTGATCTTTTCTGCCTCAAATACTTCAGATCGAATCTTCTCTCCAATTTCGCGACCACTACCAAGTAGTCGCTTTGATCCAGTGACATCAAGAAAGGCCTCATCAAGGGAAATGGGTTCGACAAGCGGTGTGTATCGCGCGAATATCTCCATCACCACTTCTGATACTTCTCGATACCGCGAATGGTGCGGTGGAACAAAGATTGCATGTGGTGCCATGCGCTGAGCTTGACCGACTGGCATCGCTGCACGAATACCGAATTTGCGCGCTTGGTAATTAGCCGAGAGAACTACTCCTCGCGATCCGCCTCCGACCACTACTGCTTTGCCTTGCAATGTTGGATCGTCTCGCTCTTCCACGGATGCAAAGAATGCATCCATATCAATATGCAAAATAGTTGAGTTCTCAGACATCTGAGACTCCTGCGGCGACCCCATAAACCTGCAGATTACGCCATTTTTTATAAGAGTCAGGGAGTTCCCAGGCCTGTGTTGCTCGCAAAGAGATTCCCTTTGGGCCGGTACGCCTCACCACTCCCCTCACGAGAAGGAGGGATGAATTAAAGATTAATTGATCGTTCTGCTCCTGAGCATCTTCAAAGAATGTAATGTCATTACAACCATATCCATCATCAAGCGTAATGAAGATGACGCGCTTGCCAGAACGAATAGGCGGCATCTGGAGTGCAACTTTAACGCCAGCTACGAGAACGCTGGCTCTCGAACGTTGGTTAATAAGATCAGATGAACGTATTGCTCCAATGTGATTGAGAAAATCACCATAGAAGCTGAGCATATGAGTCGAGATATCCATTCCCGTAATAGATAACTCGTTCTCAACAACATCCGATAATGAGATATCGGGTAATCCGCTAGGAGTTAGCGGTACGGCAGTAAGCGCAAGTGACATCTGATCCGAGCTCTGCGCCGAGCGCTTGTGCGAGTTGAGTGAATAAATATCCTGCAGATGAAGCAAGAGATCGCGTCGATTGAGACCTGATATCTGCAGTGAGTGAAGATCATCAAATGCGCCGAGCATTACTAACGCCTCTGCTGTTGGCCTACTTACCGATGTGCGATAAATAAAATCTGCAATATCGCTATAAGGTCTTCCTGAAATGATGCTTTGTATCTGTACATCATCGATTCCCTGGATATCCGATAGCGCCATTCTGATCTGATAACGGCCATCAACCTTCTCTACGCGATAGGTACTATCGGAACGATTGATATCGATAGGAGCAATTCCTACACCAGACTGTCTAGCGTCGTCGAGTATTAAACGCTTGGGGTACATACCGGGATCATGGGTCAGTAACCCAGCTACAAAAGCAGCGGTGTGGTGGCTCTTTAGCCATGCCGATTGATATGTAGGGAGCGCAAAAGCTGCAGCATGAGCCTTGCAAAATCCAAAGGATGCGAAGGCGTGCAAGATATCCCAGAGTTCGGAGATTAACGTAGGTGCATACCCGCGTGCGGATGCTGCAGAATAGAACCATTCGCGCATCTGCGCACTGCCTTCTGGCGTTGACATCTGTCGGCGCCTCTCATCGCCTTCGGCCAGAGTAACTCCGGTGATAATCGAGATGATGCGAATAACTTGCTCATGAAAGACAACCACACCCTCTGTCTCGCGCAAAACATCGTGGAGATCTGGATGAATCAGATTCCGCTGCGAATATCCTTGGCGCGCATTTAAAAAGGGTCGAATCATGTCGCTCTTAACTGGACCCGGCCTAAAGAGTGAGATATCGATAATCAGATCATTAAATGTATCTGGTGCGAACTTGCCTATGAGTTCGCGTTGCCCCGGACTTTCAATTTGAAAGACCCCAATAGTTTTTGTTGATTTAATGAGATCAAAAGTTGCCGGATCATCGAGCGCTATAGAGTCGATATCGACCTGCTGCTGATCGACTCGCTCTATCTCTCGTAGCGCATAACTCATCGCTGATTGCATGCGGACGCCGAGAATGTCTAGTTTAAGTAAGCCAATTGCCTCTACATCATCTTTATCGAAAGTGAGCATTGGATATCCGCTGGCATTAATATCCATCGGTGCATAGTCCAAGAGTTTCGAGTTAGAGAGAACGACAGCGCACGGATGCATAGCGAGGTTGCGTGGTAGCCCATAAAGTCTTTTGGCTAACTGCATAACTGTTTTGAGAATTGGTGTATCTATCTTCTCGCGCATATGGGAACGAGATTTGGCCAACATGTCGATCTCCATGGGCGAGACTCCGAGCGCTGCCCCAACATCACGAATTGCATGTCGCGAGCGATAGCGCTCGACCATCGCCACCGTTGCGCACGAGGTATTGGCGCCAACGGTGTAGCCACCACTAAATCCATAACGTGCAAAGACCGCGTCATAAATTTCAAGGCGCCTATCGGACTCCACATCGATATCAATATCTGGCAACTCGGCTCGCAAGGTCGAGCAGAAACGCTCCATAAGAAGCCCATGCCCGATTGGCTCTACCCCTGATATTCCTAAGAGATAACAGATAAGCGAGCCTGCGCCGCTACCCCGTGCTGCAACTCTGATTCCACGCATGCGCGCCATATCTGCAACATCTGCAACGGTAAGGAAATAGGGCTCAAAACCAAGTGCAGTTACGGTCGCCAACTCTTCATCGAGGCGAGATGCCGCCGCTACAGATAGCTCACCGGTATATCGACCGAGCGCTCCTTGGGTGCGTCGAGTGAGTTCGCTGCGATCTGCAACATGCGGAAGATGAATCCCCCCTAAGCCAATATCGCGCCTTGGCGATAAACGCACTCGCTCTGCTAGATCATAGGTATCTGCGAGTAAGCGATTTCCGTTTCTCTCGCCAGCGACTCGAGCAATCTCATCGGCAACCCATCTCATCTCTTCGAAACTTTTTAAGTAGGCCTCACTATTGCTTCTCTCAACATGCTTAGCGGCAAGTGGAACGAGCTGGCGAGACGCATCCAAAATATCTGCAACCGGCCCATCATCTCGATTAAGCATCCGCACTTGATTAGTGAGTATTGCGGGCAATCCATAGTCTCTAGCAAAACCTAAAGCTCGTGCAGCAAAGGGGGTAGAGAGCGCTCCTGATCCTGCGCGTAGGTGAGATGTGCATTCGATGAACTGGCCGGCAAAGAGCTCTGTGGTGGAGTGAAAGATGGAGAGTGCTTGCTCATAGCGTCTGGCATTAATAGCAGAGTGAAGTTCTGAGCGCGCGCCATGTAGCGCTATGAGACGGGATGAATATGCGGATGCCTCTTCTAAAATTTTGTATGTGAGAATCTTCTCTTCACTCATATTAATTGTGGTCACTAAACGGTAGAGCGCATCGAGTGATCCAGGTTGTGCTAAAAGTGTGATCTGATTTTTCTTCTGTAGAAAACCAAGAGTGATCCCAAGAATTGGATCGATGCCATGGGACTCACAACTCTTAGCAAAGACGATCGCGCCGGCAAGAGATGATCTATCGGTGAGAGCGAGCGCAGTACCTCCTTGCTGCGCAGTTCGCTCAACGAGTTCTTCTGGCAGCGCAGTTCCATATTTAAAGGAGTAGCCGCTAGATGCATGGAGATGGGTAAATGAATTCTTGGACATTTTATGCCGAGCCGGCTCTTCTTATATTGGAGTTGCTTGTAGTGGAGTTGCTTGCATGAGATGGCCTAGAGGTGGGGCGGATCTGCCACTTTCCAGTGATCTCATCGAGCTCAATCTCAAAGGTCGCTACTGCGCCCACGGGGGCAGCCTCTACTCGCCAGATCGCCTTGCCGCCATCATCGAGAATCTGGTCTTCTGCATTCCGGCCTCTGACATGGCTGCGATTGAGACGACCATCATCAATTCGATTCCACCATCCCCCGGACTCGCGCCAACGAGAGACGATGCCGTGGACGTGAAAACGGACCCCTTTATAGATAAATTCCATGGGTTCACCCTCCGGGGCGATGACCGCTGGAGGTACTGGATTAGTGAGTTCTTCGAACATATGTTCGAAAGATAACCGCCCCCGCTGACAGTGGCAAGCCCCTCAGATCACCGCCGACTGCCGTAACCTCTGCCTATGCGTATGTGGCACCAGCGAAGCGGAAAGGCCACCAACCCGCAGACCACCCCGCCACTGGTGCTGATCCATGGCATGGGCTCAGCCAGCACGGCCTGGAGGCTGATCGCGCCAGCTCTCAGCGAGCACCTGGATGTAATCGCCATAGATCTGCCTGGGCATGGCAATACGCCGCTGCCCAAAGACCAGGCAATGGACCCTTATTCGCTAGCCCTTCTCCTTAAGCAAGAGCTTGATGAGCTTGGCATCACGCGCATCCATGTAGCAGGCAACTCTCTCGGAGGCTGGATAGCCCTTGAACTCGCCGCCGCCTTCCCTGAGTTGGTATTGAGTGTTGTTGGGTTGGCGCCTGCGGGACTCTGGCTAGTCCCAGCGACTCATCGACAAAAGCGCGGCGCCTTAGCGCGATATCTGGCCACTCTCACATATCCCATCGCTCCGTACCTGATGCAATATCAATGGGCGCGGCGAATTGGTTTCGCGGTCGTCAGTCCACTGTGGCGCGACCTACCGCTAGAAACATGCATCGACGCCACCGTTGCATATGGAACATCAGCCGGTTATTACCCAGCATGGGATGGAATGCTCGGACGACGATTCGATAAAGCTATACCAGAGTCGCTGCCAGTCGCCGTTGTTTTCGGAGATCATGACAACACCTTGCCCGCTAAGCATTCACAAGAGCGTTCGCTCGTTCCTGCACATACCAATTGGGTGCGAGTCGCTCAATCGGGTCATGCGCCTATGTGGGATCACCCAGATCAGATTGTCACAATCCTTCTGCAAACTGTGAACGCGGCATGATTACCGTTATCTATATTTGGAATATCAAGAAAAGCCCCCTCGCTGCTCTGCGTGCGCTTCGCCATATGGCCGCCGATCGGCGAGAGCTAAAAAGTGATCCTGCAATTTCATTCTTCAAACTTCTTGGAACTGGCTCTGGAAAAACTTTTACACCCAAAGATGCAGATGCTTATACCTGGGCCTTACTTATCACCATCAAGGAAGGCGAGCTGCAGCGATTTGATCAGAGTGAGAACATCACCGCATGGCGCGCAATTGCGCAAAACGAAGTTCGACTCACAGCACTTCCGATCGCTTCACACGGCTTGTGGTCGGGCAAAAACCCCTTCGATGATCCTGGTGCGGCGCAGGCACGCCTTGAGGCAGATCAATGGGACGGCAAAATATTGGCGATTACTCGCGCCAAGATCGCCTGGAGCAAGAATCTGAAATTCTGGAAGGCGGTGCCACCAGTAACAGCGAGCCTTCGAGGCAACCCAGGTCTTGAATATGCAATCGGTATTGGTGAGGCACCTATCGGCCTTCAGGGGACTCTCTCAGTATGGAGCGATGCTAAAAGCTTGCGGCAATTTGCCTACCAAGGCCAGGCGCACGCCGATGTCATTACTGCGACAGCGCGGGAACATTGGTATGACGAAGAGCTTTTCTCGAGGTTTGCGCTGATTGAGCAGCGTGGTCACTTTTGGGTGGCAGAATAAACTCATGTCGATTCGTCAGTACCGCCCACGCAGAATCAATCGTCATGGCGCGACGCGAAATCAAAACTTTCTCTTAGCACTTCTTGCGATCACAACAATTGCTTGCGAAATTTCTTATCCGCTCACGCACGGTGGTGCCTTAACCAATCTGACAATTGTGACTGTTTACTGTGCAGCTGCAGCGATGCTCCTGCATTCCTATCTGGCCTTTGGCAAGAAATTTGCGGTTCTCTTTGCATCAATCACTCTCATCTATTCCTTCGGCATTGAAGTACTTGGAGTAAAAAGTGGTTGGCCATTTGGCACGTATCACTATGACTCATCCCTCGGTGTGGCGATAGCGGGCGTACCGCTCTTGGTTCCATTTGCTTGGGTGATGATGACGTATCCGACTTTGATCGCAGCGCGCAAAGTCGCACACGGTTGGGTCTTTCTCTACGGCGGACTAGGGCTCATGGCATGGGATATTTTCCTTGACCCACAGATGGTTGCTGCCGGGCGTTGGCATTGGAAGTTGGTCGGGCCACGTTCACCATTTGCTTCAGCAATCCCACTCTCCAATACCGCAGGTTGGTTATTTGCAGGCATGGGCATCATCGCTATTCTCAATTTTGCTCTGCCCAAAGAGCGCCGCAAAGCTGGCGCAAGTTCGACCCTGCCAGATCTTTTCTTAGCCTGGACTCTCTTTGCTGGGGTTGTAAGTAATCTCTTCTTCTTCCATCGTCCTGGCCTTGCGTTATTTGGTGGCTTCCTTGATGCCGCAATTTTGGCTCCATATCTATTTGTCCTGCGCTTTGGGCGTCCGGATTTCGAATAAGCATGAACTTTGCTTACGTCCTCATTGCGCTCAGCGCAATCCCCTTAGTTATAACGATTTTCAATGCGCTGACCATGCGAGTAGTGCGACCCAATAGCGATGCACACATTAAGCAGAAAATTGCGGTTCTTGTTCCGATGCGCAATGAAGAACGCAACGTAGATTCACTCGTTGCGAGTCTGCAGGCATCACGAAATTACAGTGCACTCTCCATCACCGTACTAGATGACAACTCAACCGATTCCACTAACGGACTATTAAATAAATACGAATCGATCGATGTGCTGCAAGGTCGAACACCTCCCGAAGGCTGGCTAGGTAAGAATTTTGCTTGCCATCAACTAAGCCAGAGCAACAACGCACGTGATAGCGATTACCTGGTCTTCGTTGATGCAGATGTCCGACTAGCACCGCTTGCAGTGAGCAGCGCAATTGCAAAGATGGAATCCATTGGGTGGGATTTCATATCACCCTATCCAAAACAGATCGCAACCAGCTTTATTGAGAAATTAGTGCAACCGCTACTTCAGTGGTCATTTATGAGTTCACTCCCGTTGCGGATCGCCGAACGCTTGAGTTTTGAATCTATGGTTGTAGCCAACGGACAATTTTTCGTAGTTAAGCGCTCTGCGTATCAAGCCTCTGGTGGTCACGAAAGTATCAAGACCCAAGTCCTCGACGATCTGGAACTTGCTAAATCTCTGACGCGATCGGGATATCGTGGTGGGGTCGCAGATGCGAGCCAGATTGCGCGCTGTCACATGTATACAAACAAAGCTGAGCTCTTTGAAGGCTATAGAAAATCTCTATGGAAAGCCTTTGGAAATCCCCTTGCGGGCGCCCTTGTCTCCCTCTTCTTATGTGCAACCGGCGTGCTTCCACTACTCCTTGGGCTATTTATCTCGCCGTTGTATTTCGTGGCTTATCTACTAACGCTTGCAAGTCGCTATCTCAGTGCTCTTCGTACTAAATCTGGGCAAGCAACGGTAGCTCTGCACTGCTTTTCGATCGCGATCTTTATTTACCTCTTAACTACTTCATGGCGGGGCAGAGCAAGTGGGCAATTAACATGGCGGGGTCGTAAGATCTAACACATGTCTAAGATCATCATTATCGGTGCCGGAATTGGTGGGCTTAGCGCTGGTGCCAGATTGGCAAAGAGCGGTCACGAAGTAGAGATTTTCGAGAGCGCACCTCGCACTGGTGGTAAGTGCCAAACCGAGTGGATCGGCGATTACGGATTTGATACTGGTCCATCGCTCTTCACTCTGCCTGCCGTCTACAAAGATCTCTTCTTGAAGACAGGCAAGCGCATCGAAAATGTTCTCACACTCGCACCTACCAATCCTTCATTTCGATACAACTTCCCTGATGGCAAGAGCGTAGATTTCGTCAACCTCGACCTTCCCAAGACGTGCGCAGCAATAGATCAAGCACTTGGCAAGCAAGCAGGAGATGCTTGGCATCGCATTATGCAACGAGCAGAGATCATGTGGGATATCTCCCGCAATACTTTCGTTCAGTCAGAACTTCCCTCAATTCGCTCCCTGATAAAGGAAAAGAACTTCATCCGCAACCTTCGCTTCATGGCTCCCTGGAGCTCGCTACGCAGAATCGCTCAGGGCTATAGTCAAGATCCTCACATCCTCGCCATCGTTGATCGATATGCCACATATACGGGATCAGATCCTCGTCGCGCTCCGGCCGCACTACTCACAATCCCATTTATCGAAACATCCTTTGGTGCGTGGCATATTCAAGGCGGTGTTGGCCAGCTCTCCCGCGCGCTCACAGAGCGCTGCGAATCCTTAGGTGTGAAGATTCATCTCAACTCGCCTGTAGCAAAGATCCTTATCGAAAACGAGATCGCGGTGGGAATCCAGGCGGTCGATGGCGCAATTCATAAGGCCGACAAGGTTATTGCCAATGCAGACCCCAGCCTTGTTTATGAAGAAATGATTGATCACAAGGTGAAGAGCTCCAAAAAAGAGCGTGCGAAACTTCGCGCTTCCGAGAAATCGCTAGCCGGATTTGTCTTGCTGCTTGGCCTTGATAACTCAAAGATCAGTACTCCAGCCCCAGATATGGCCCACCACAATATTTATTTCACGAGTAATTACGATGCCGAATTTGATCAAATATTTAAGCAACAGATTCCTGTTGGCGACCCAACGATTTATATCTGCAAGCCCGATGATGTCACTATGACCAAACGAGCCAACACTGAGAGCTGGTTTGTGCTTATCAACGCTCCTCGGCACGATCCAAAGCGCGGATGGGATTGGAGTCAGGGGGCAGAAAAATATGCACAGCACATTATTTCAAAGCTCGATTCACTCGGGCTACAAGTCTCGGAGCGTTTGGATCTCATGGAGATTCGTACTCCACTTGATCTTGCAAACTCGACTGGTGCACCTGGTGGATCCATCTATGGAAGCGCTTCGCATGGTGCGCGTTCGGTATTTGCGCGCGCTGCGAATAAATCTCCGATTACCAATCTTTACTTTGTAGGCGGAGGCGCTCACCCTGGTGGTGGACTACCCCTCGTCGGAATCAGCGCCGAGCTGGTCGTCGATGCTATTAACGGTACGAAGCCTGGAGAAAGTTTCCATTAATACAGTTGCTAGTGCGACTACTTGGAATGTAAACCAGAAGATCGCAACCTTCTGCACATAATCGTGATTAAGGGCTACCGAAAGCGCTGCGACAGCGAGAAATGCCGCGCGAACTGGGCGCTCACAGATAGAGACAAACTCGACCGCACCGGTATCTAGCGCTGCTAATCGAGCTCGAACATATTCCTGAACAAATGCGGCTAGCCATGCAATTCCGATAATCCACCAGGTGGCACCAAGCGCATAGAACGCCAGCGCCCAGAAAAATTCACTGATTCGATCTGCAAAAGAATCTAGCACTGCGCCAAAGGAACTACTCGTTCCTCGCAAGATTGAGAGCGATCCATCGAGTCCATCGAGTAAAAGAGATGCGGCCAAAATAACTATGGCATACGGGTGCGCTGCTGTGCGCCAGACAAAGATTGCCGCAATGACACCCAAGAGAGTTAATACATTGGCCGATACTTTGAGTTTGGCCAGAGCCATGGCAAGTGGACGTGAGATCGCAAGCCAGCCACGGACGAATCCGCTCTGCTTAACGCCGCCGTGCAGATCGCTCCACGCCTGTGCGAATTCTTCACTATTCATCGCAGCTCCAATCGCGTGATGATCTCTTGTGTTGCCCGTGAGGTATTCATTGTATAAAAATGTAACCCAGGTACGCCCGCATCAATCAAGTCTCGGCAGAGCTCGGTAGCAAGCTCTATTCCTAACTCAACAACTGCAGCTTCGTCGTCTGCAACCGCCATGAAGCGTTGATGGATATCTACTGGAATTGGAGTTCCACCGAGTTCGGCCATTCGATTGAGTTGCTTCACATTTGTCACAGGCAAAATTCCGGCAATGATTGGAAGATTCGAGCCCCGCGCTTTCAGTGAATCAACGAGTGAAATCCACGAAGTCGCCTTGAAGAAAAATTGTGTCGTAGCAAATGAAGCTCCAAGTGATTCTTTGCGCAGCAATACATCGATGTCTCGGGAGAAATCCCCGCCAGAAGCTGGATGTCCATCAGGGAATGCAGCAACGCCGATAGTAAATCCGCCACGTTTAGCAGCAAACTCCACAAGTTGATCGGCATGATCAAACCCATTTGGCGCGGTCTCCCATGGCGCTTGTGGGCCACCCGCTGGATCGCCGCGGAGTGCCAAAATCGTTTTAATGCCGGCTTGCTCGTATTGGTCCAATATTGAGGCAATCTCTTCTGAGCTTGAACCCACACACGTCAGATGAGCGACTGTTGGAATCTGAGTGCGTGCAGTGAGTTCAGAAGCGATTCTGATGGTGCGATCGCGTGTGCTTCCACCTGCCCCGTAAGTCACCGAGATGAAATCTGGATTGAGCTGTGCAAGGGCCAATGTGGCCTCCCACAGTCTGGCCTCTCCAGCCTCATCTTTAGGCGGGAAGAGCTCCATCGAAACGGAGGGCACACGTGGCACTTCACTCGCCTTATGCGGCCAAATTTTAGACGCTTGGGTTGGGCTGCTCATAGTGAAGCAGAGTACCTTTACCGCGTGGAATTTGATGGGATTAACGGACTTCGTAGCGCGATTGATAACTCACTCGCCTCATTTTTCGACCGCGAGTCGACTTACCTCGGACGGGTCGGTAGCGAGCTCGAGCCAGTTGCTGACGCCTTAGGACACTTCCTTCTCGATAGCGGAAAACGCCTTCGCCCTCTCTTTGCTGCCATTGGACATATCGGAGCTGGCGGAGAGGTCACGCCAGAGAGCATTGCGGCGTTGAGCGCCTTAGAACTCGTGCATGTATGTGCTCTTATCCATGATGATGTGATGGACTGTTCTGATACTCGACGTGGTGCCCCATCGATTCACCGCCAATTTGAGAACCTACATCAGGAGCAATCTCTCCATGGCAGTGCTGAGCAATTTGGAATTGCATCTGCGATTCTCTTTGGAGATCTCGCATTGATCTGGGCTGCCAAGATGTTGCACGAATCTGGAATGAGTCCTAAATATATTCTTCAAGCGCTACCTGTCTACGATGAGATGCGAGTAGAACTCATGGCAGGCCAATACCTTGATATTTATGAGCAAGCTTTTGCTAGTGAGAGCGTAGAGCGCTCCCTCAAAGTTGCTCGCTACAAATCTGGCAAGTACAGCATTGAACGGCCGCTACATTTCGGCGCCGCTTTAGCACCAGCTGCGATGCCAGAGGTTTATTCGACGTATTCCAACTATGGCCTTCCGCTCGGAGAAGCATTTCAACTCCGCGATGATGTCATCGGAGTTTTTGGAGATCCCGCCCAAACCGGCAAGCCGGCTGGCGATGATCTGCGCGAGGGAAAGAGAACGGTCTTGATCGCTTCCACCCTCAATAAGGTCTCTAGCTCGCAACGTGAAGCATTCGAGAAATACTTCGGCAAAGCTGATCTAGATATCGCCGGAGTCCACACCCTCCAAGAAATCATCGTGGAGACCGGAGCGCTAGCACGTGTTGAAGCACTCATCGAGGAGATGACTTTCAACGCGCATCAGGCGCTCATTAGTGGTGGAATTGCACCTATGGCAAAGCAGATGCTCGATCAGATGGCTATAGCTGCAACTAAGCGCACAGCATGAAGAAAGTTTCCGGTCCAACCGATCACGTCGTCATTGTTGGCGCAGGCCTTGGTGGTCTCAGTACCGCACTTCGACTAGCAGGCGCTGGGCGCAAAGTTACTGTCGTCGAGCGTGAATCCGTTCCTGGTGGTCGCAATGGGCTACTGGTGAAAGACGGCTACTCATTTGATACTGGTCCAACAGTTCTCACAATGCCTGATCTCATTGAGGATGCACTCGCCTGCGTGGGTGAGACTCTTAAAGATTGGCTCGAACTCATTCCGCTCGATCCGCTCTATCGAGCTTTCTATCATGATGGCTCGACTCTTGATGTACACGCAGATACGCACGCGATGCAGGCCGAAATCGAAAAGACTATTGGCAGTAGCGAAGCAATTGGTTATGGCAAGTATGTAGATTTCGTCACCAAGCTCTACAAGTATGAGATGAAAGATTTCATCGATCGCAATATTGATTCACCACTCAATCTCATAACACCTAACCTTGCTAAGTTAGTAGCACTTGGCGGCATGCGAAAACTTGCGCCTAAGGTCAACCAATTCCTCAAAGATCCGCGGACCCAGAAGGTCTATTCATTCCAGGCGATGTATGCCGGAGTAAGCCCACAGCAAGCACTCGCAATCTATGCCGTCATTGCATACATGGATTCAGTGAATGGTGTCTTCTTCCCTAAGGGTGGAATGCATGCGGTTCCTCGCGCTCTTGCTGGTGCGGCAGAAAAACATGGAGTCGAATTTAAGTACAACTCAACAGTTACTTCCATAGAACATTCAGGTGGTCGAGCTCGCGCTGTCATCACCGATACCGGCGAGCGAATTGAGTGCGACGTTGTGGTCCTCAACCCAGATCTCCCCATTGCATGGAAAGAGCTGTTGGGCCGCGAACCTAAAAAGGTAAAGGCGCTCAACTACTCACCGTCATGCGTGACACTTCTCGTGGGAACAGAAAAGAGATACGATCGACTTGCCCATCACAACATTCACTTTGGCGAGTCTTGGGATGGTGTATTCGACGAACTTATTACCCAGAAAAAGCTGATGAGTGATCCAAGCTTCTTGGTCACAATTCCAACTCACGATGATCCTGGTCTAGCTCCTGCAGGTAAATCCTCGTATTACATCCTCTTCCCTACCCCCAATCTTGATGCCGATATTGATTGGAAAAAGCAGGGTTCGCTCTATCGCGATCAGATGCTTCGCACTATGGAAGCACGCGGATATGCAGATTTTGCAGCATCCATCGAGGTGGAGCAGATGACTACACCGCTGGATTGGCAAGCACAGGGAATGGAACGTGGTGCTCCATTTGCCAGCGCACATACCTTCTTCCAGACTGGACCTTTCCGTCCTTCAAATATGGCTCAAGGTTTTGAGAATGTGGTCTTTGTTGGCTCTGGAACGCAACCTGGTGTTGGTGTCCCTATGGTGCTTATCTCGGGTCGCCTGGCGGCAGAGCGCATTGTTGGATCTGTGAAGTAAAGAATTTCGTCATGGATGAGTTGAGCGCTGCGGGAATAACAGATCCTCTGCTTCGGGCGTCCTATGAAGAGTGCAAGCGCCTTAATTCACTCCACGGCAAGACGTACTATCTTGCAACGCTCTTACTACCAAAGAACAAGCGTCCCTTCGTGCATGCACTCTATGGGTTTGCGCGATATGCAGATGAAATTGTCGATGATTTAGAGTCACCCCTCTCAATTGACGAGAAGACAGAACTCTTGAAGAAATGGAGCGATGGCATTCTGGCCGATATCGCTAGCGGTTCGAGCGAGGACCACATCGGACGAGCCCTGATTGACACAATCAATCGATTTAATATTCCCATCGAAACCTTTCGAGCATTTATCCATTCCATGACGATGGATCTATCTATCAGTGAGTATCAAACATTCGATGACCTCATGGAATATGTCTATGGAAGTGCGAGCGTCATAGGCTTACAGATGGTTCCAATCCTTGGTCCGCTCTCCCCGCAAGCCTATGAATCTGCAGAAAAGCTCGGAACCGCATTCCAGTTAGCAAACTTCATTCGCGATGTTGGTGAAGATCTCGATCGCGGCCGCATTTACCTGCCGATCCAAGAGTTAGCAGACCACGGAGTGAGCTATGAGATGCTCAATGATCGCGTAGTAACTCCTCAAATCCGCAGCGCACTTAAAGCTCAGATTCAACGGGTGAGAGATCTTCAAGCGGAGGCAGCTCCAGGAATAATGCAATTAGAAGCCTCCAGTAGAGCATGTATCGAAGCAGCAAGTGAGCTTTACTGTGGAATAGTTGATGAAGTTGAGAAGATTAATTATCAGATTTTTACTCAGCGAGCCACTACATCCACCTGGCGCAGATTGCGAGTAGCGCTTCCTGCATACCTTCGAGCCATTGCCGCCCGCTAACCTCGTCTCATGATTACAACGATCGATGGTTGGGCAGGAGCTGGCAAGACAACACTTGCCAGCCACTTAGCTCAAACATTTTCCGATAGAGGCTCTGTATTTATTGTTCATATGGATGATCTCTATCAGGGTTGGGACGATCCTTTGGGTGAGCCACTTACAGATGCACTGATCGCTATTGTGCAAGCGCACCTCAATAAAGCGAGTTTTACATTCAGAGCGCTCGACTGGACCACTCTGGCCCCGGGAGATGCGATCTCAATTCCAGTTGTTGATCATCTCATCCTTGAAGGAGTGGGAGCTGGGCAGCGAGCTATTCGAGATCACGTCGATTCTAAAATTTGGGTCGAAATCGAACCAGTGGTTGGGCTGCGGCGCGTACTTGAGCGTGATCAAAAAATCGTGGTCGATCCGCACGAGTTTGAAAAGCAGATGCGACGCTTCCAGGATCTCGCTGCAGCACACTTCGCGACAGAAGGCACGCTATTTGCATCCGATTTCGAGGTGAACGGACAGGGCAGGCTCTAAGATTTAACCGTGTCAGACATGACGGGTGAGATTATTGATGGGCGTTATCAACTTGAATCGTTGATCGCTTCTGGCGGCATGGCCAGCATCTACAAAGCCATCGACCTGCGTCTTGACCGCCCAGTGGCCGTCAAAATTATGCATCCTCATCTTGCCAATGATGAAGAATTCGTGCGGCGATTTATCCGTGAAGCCAAAGCTACTGCGGCAATCACGCACCCCAATGTTGTCGCTATCCAAGATCAAGGCTGGAATACAGGTGGGTCGCCTGCCGTATTTATTGTCATGGAATTTATTGATGGCTTTACCTTGCGAGATCTTTTGGCACAACAAGGCCAACTTAGTACAGAAGATCTCCTCAAATATATGACTCCAGTTGCGAGCGCCCTGGCTCAGGCTCACAGGCTCGGAATCACGCATCGCGATCTTAAGCCTGAAAACATTTTGATCTCTAAAGATGGTCGCATCAAGATCGCTGACTTCGGGCTAGCTCGTGGCGGCGGACTCGGCGCAACTATGACTGTGGAATCGAGCATCATTCTCGGCAGCGTCTCATATCTCTCCCCCGAACAAGTTCAGCGTGGAGTCTCTGATTCACGCAGCGATATTTATGCGCTTGGGATTGTCTTTTTCGAACTACTCACAGGCAAGAAGCCGCACGAAGGTGAATCACCTATCGGAATTGCTTACAAGCATGTCAACGAGAAAATCCCTGCGCCCAGCACTCTGGTGCCTTCCATCGCACCTGCCCTCGATGCGCTTGTTGTAAAAGCCACAGCAATTAATCCTGATCAACGATTTAAGGATGCGGCTGAGCTAGAAGATGCAATGCAGGTAATTGCAGCTAGCTTGGACCCATCAAAAAAGCAGCTGAGTCTGGAGTTAGATCTACCGGTGCGAGCAGTCCGTGCCGGAAACGAGAAAGCCACCGGAACAAAACGCCGAGAGCGTCCTGAGGTCCGTATTGGAAATACAGTTGTTGAACGTGTGAGAAACCCAACCGTACCGATTGAAGTAGAGGAACCAGCAATGAGTAAGACTGCGCAGCTTCGTCGAAAGAGTTCAAAGAGAGTTCGCCGCAATCGTAGCGTTGTGCTGATCATTCTTCTCGCTCTTCTGGCTGGTGCTTGGTATGAACTCAGCGGACCTGGAGCCGGAATTTCAATACCTTCCGTTGCAGGTTTGAGTACAAGTGATGCAACGTCAACTCTTGCGGCTCTTGGATTGCGTTCTACCGTTGCTTCAAATGTTTATGATCTATCCATCCCCGCAGGAATGGTGATCTCTTCTACGCCAGGAGGTGGTGGCCACCTTAAGAAAGGCGGGGTTGTTTCGCTTTATATTTCACGAGGACCGCAGCCTTCCGAGACTCCAACACCCACAGCAACTCCCACAGCAAGCACGTCCACTACCCCAACGCCAAGCACTACAGCTTCCATTGCCATTCCCTCGTATGTTGGTATGAGTGGAGATCAAGCCCAGAACGAACTCACAGCCGCAGGGTTTGTCGTGAATTCGATCTTTGGTTTTAGCGACACTGTTGCAGCCGGAAATGTCATTTCCCAAACACCCGATGCTCCAGCATCCGCTACAGCCGGATCTACTATTACGATCGTTGTTTCGCAAGGATCCTCTAAAGTCTTTATTCCAAATATCACCTCGCTCACTCAAAGCGCAGCGACTATCGCCCTTGAAAATCTACAACTTCGCGTTGTGGTGAAGAGAGTTGGCAAAATTAGTAGCGCCGGCCGCGTGGTCAAGGTTTCACCTGCCATTGGAAGTGAAGTGAATCGCAATTCTGTCGTAACCATTACGCTCAAATAGAGCTCGCCTTAGCCGCGAAGCACATCCGATAGGCTTCGTTATATGAGCATGCCAGCTAATCGCCCACGTATCGGAGCCCATACCCCTACCTCTGGCGGAATGGCCAAACGTTCAATTGATTATGCAATTACCACCGAGGCTGAAGCTATCCAAGTTTTTGCATCTAATCCTCGTGGCTGGGCGATGCCAGAGGCCAACCCAGAGGCCGACAAAGCTTTTCGCGACAAGGCCTCCGCACACGATTTAGCGGTTTACGTCCACGCACCATTTCTCATCAATCTAGGTTCTCCAACAGTAAGTACATACGAAAACTCTGTTGCTTCGACTGCTTATTCACTCAAGCGAGCTCGTGAGATAGGAGCACTCGGCACGGTGATCCATACAGGTTCTGCGGTAGACGAATCCCATGTTGAGACAGCCTGGAAGCAGATCAACAAGGGCATGATGCCCGTTTTGAAGAAGCTCAAGGAAGACGATCCATGGTTGCTGTTGGAGCCAACTGCAGGACAAGGTCAATCGCTTGTAAAGAAACTTGATGACCTAACAAAATATTTCGACGCCCTCGAATGGCACCCAAAAGTAGGCGTCTGCTTAGATACCTGCCACGTCTTTGCCGCAGGACACGACATTGCTAAAAAGGGTGGGATGACCCAAACCCTTGACCTTCTAGTATCCATTGTAGGAATCGAACGCATCAAACTTATTCACACCAATGACTCTATGGATGTATGTGGCGCGCTCAAAGATCGCCACCAAAATCTAGGAGACGGTGAAATCGGACTCAAAGCTTTCGAAGAACTCATTGCACATCCAGCTGTTGCCGATGCGCCGCTCATTCTTGAAACTCCTGGACAGGAACCCGAGCATGGCGCAGAAATCGCACTTCTCAAGAAGATGAGATCCAAACGCAAATGATATCGAGCAAGCGTCACACAGTCCCCCTGATTTTACTTGCTAGCGTGGCACTGATCTGGGGTAGCACCTTCTCGCTCATGAAGAACACATTGGTTCGCACCAATGTAAATTCATTTCTGGCATGGCGTTTTATCGCCGCTGCCTTGCTGATGGCTCTCCTTCGCCCCAAGGCATTTAAAGAGATTAATAAGGCGTTTCTCATGCGCGGAGTTATTATCGGCACTCTGCTCGGTGGCGGTTATCTTTTTCAGACATATGGCCTAACAATGACAACCGTAGCCAAGACTGGTTTTATCACTGGGCTTTACTCTGTATTTGTCCCGTTGGTCGCTGCCGGTATTTTCCGCGATCGCGTCACCAAATCACAATGGGTTGCAGTATCTCTCGCCGCTATCGGACTTGGATTTCTCTCTCTTAATGGCATCAGCATTGGTCTTGGAGAATTTCTCGTCTTGATGAGCGCGATCTTCTTCGCCTTTCACATTGTTGCACTCAGTCACTGGTCCCCTGGTCGCGATGCATACGCACTCACCATGATCCAGATGGCAACCTGCGGCATTATCTCCTTGGTTTTTTCTGCGAAGAATGGCGTACAACTTCCACCTGATCGCGGGGTCTGGGTAGCAATCTTGTATTCGGCCATCTTCGCTAGCGCAATTGCATTTATGGTCCAGACCTGGACGCAATCGTTTATGAGCGCAACAACCGTTGGGGTTGTATTGACCTTGGAATACATCTTTGCCGCAATATTCGGTCTCCTCTTCTCTCATGAGCACCTCACGTGGCGGACTCTAATAGGCGGAACATTTGTCATGGCTGGTCTCTATCTGATCGTTCTCATGGAAAGCCGTGAGAAGATAGAGGCATGATTGACCTCCGCTCAGACACTCTCACCCAACCCACTGAGCAGATGCGTGAAGCCATGCTCCATGCACCCGTCGGCGATGATGTCTATGGCGATGACCCCACAGTAAATTCTCTTGAAGAACGTGTCGCTTCGATGTTTGGGCATGAAGCGGCTCTCTTTACACCATCAGGTTCTATGGCTAATCAGTTGGCAATTCGAGAGCTAGTGAAACCTGGTGAAGAGCTCATCACAGAATCGTTTGCACATATTGTCCGAGCAGAACTTGGAGCGGGAGCCGCACTAAGTGGAATTACTACTCGCACCTGGCCTGCAACAGGGGGGCTGCTACGTTGGCAAGACCCAATCGAATTGGCGCGACCAGATTCAGGTCCTTATCTTGTATCGACCACCGCGATCGCTATTGAGAACACTCATAATTTTGGTGGCGGGACTATTCAACCGATTGAAGAGATCGCACAGCTTCGAAGCGAGTCACTCAAACTTGGAATGGCGATGCACCTTGATGGCGCGCGTATTTGGAATGCTCATGTTGAAAGTGGTGTGAGTTTTATTGAGTATGGAAAACATTTTGACACCATCTCTGTCTGCCTCTCAAAAGGTTTGGGGGCTCCTGTTGGTTCTCTCATGATTGCAGATAAAGAAAAGATTGCATCGGCCAGAGTTTGGCGTAAACGCTTTGGTGGTGGAATGCGCCAGATTGGCATCCTTGCAGCAGCTGGACACTTTGCTCTCGATAACAATATTTTGCAGCTCAAAGATGATCATGTGCGCGCACGTTCAATTGCACATGCTGCGCACCAAGCGGCATCGAGCACCGTTAATCCAAATGATGTCGATACCAATATTGTAGTTATAGATCTGGCTGGGTCACATAAGAGTGCCGCAGAAGTCAGCGCCGAGCTGAAGGCAGCTGGAATATTGGCAAGCGCGCTTGGACCCAAGTTCTTGCGACTCGTAACTCATTTAGGAATCGATGATAACGATGTAGCCAAAGTCAACGCTGTGCTACCTGAACTATTAGATAGCGCCTTCAAACTTCAGTAGAGCGTGCTTAAGCTCAAAGCCATAGCCGTAATTACCTAAATCTCCACCAGTCTTAACAATTCGATGACAAGGAACAATCGGGGCGATGAGGTTGCGACCGCATGCACTTCCAGCAGCTCGAACGGCAGCTGATGAACCCGCTCGTTGGGCTAACTCTGCATAGCTCATTGTTTTGCCAGCCGGAATTTTGCGCATAACTTTCCAGATTGATTGCGAGAATTCAGCGCCAGGCTGGCGCACTTTAATTCCATTGATCGCTGTGAGGTCGCCATCAAAATAATCTTGGACCAGCTCACTTATTACTGAAATTGTCCGCACGCTCTTAAAACCCTGTGACGCATCATCCATATCTAATCGGACCATCAATGGCTCTAACCCATCAAATCCTGCAGCAAGCAGAATTTGATCGCTGGCTATCAAAGACAGAGGACCCACGGGTGTCTTTTGGGTGGTAGTAAGAAGCACACCCTCACAATAATCGTGAAAGTGTGCTTTTGGAAGATCCTAAATTCTCCAATTAATCCGATTTGTTCGGATTAACGATCCCTCAACATTTCAGCTACCAAGAATGCGAGCTCCAACGACTGGGTGTGGTTAAGGCGAGGGTCGCAGGCGGTTTCGTAGCGATTTGCAAGATCGGCTTCAGAGATCTGCTCTCCGCCGCCGACACATTCAGTGACATCATCGCCGGTTAGCTCGATATGAACTCCACCTGGATGTGTTCCGAGCTGCTTGTGAACTTCAAAAAATCCGCGGACCTCGTCCATCACATCGTCGAATCTACGAGTTTTGTAGCCAGAAGGCGCCTCGTAAGTATTGCCATGCATTGGATCGCAGACCCAGAGGACATTTGCCCCAGATTTGGTCACTGCATCAACTAAGGCAGGAAGCTTTTCGCGGATAAGACCGGCACCCATACGGGTAATGAAGGTGAGGCGGCCAGGCTCGTTCTCGGGGTTGAGCTTGGCAATCATTGCAAGAGCATCTTCCGGCGTGGTCTTAGGACCGAGCTTGATGCCGATTGGATTATGAATCTTCGCTGCAAAATCCATATGAGCGCCATCCATTTGGCGAGTTCGCTCTCCCACCCAAACGAAGTGACCTGAAACGTCATATGCCTTGCCAGTGCGAGAATCGATACGCGTCAACGCTTTCTCGTACTCAAGAATCAGTGCTTCGTGACTTGAATAGAAATCAACTTTCTTGAAACTCTCTGGATCTACGCCAGCTGATTTCATAAAATTAAGTGCGCGACCGATTTCACTGGCCATCTGCTCATAGCGTTGACTAAAGCGTGGGTCATTTGCAAAACCCTTGTTCCACTCGTGCACTTGACGAAGGTCTGCAAATCCACCTTGCGTGAAAGCGCGTACCAGATTGAGAGTTGCCGCTGAGGTGTTGTACACCTGGACCAAGCGCTGAGGATCTGGCTCGCGAGACTCTGGTGTGAACTCGATGTCATTGACTGCATCGCCGCGATAAGCAGGAAGAGTGATATCTCCACGAGTCTCAGTGTCTTTGCTGCGAGGCTTCGCAAATTGTCCAGCCATACGGCCGACCTTGATTACTGGCATGCTCGATGCGTATTGCAGAACTGCAGCCATCTGGAGAATCGTTTTGATGCGATTGCGAATCGAGTCAGCTGTTGCTGACGCAAAAGTTTCGGCGCAATCTCCGCCTTGAAGCCAAAAAGCATTACCGCTTGCAGCCTCTGCGATTTTTGCTTTGAGGTCATCGCATTCACCAGCAAAGACAAGTGGTGGAAGCTTTTTGAGAGTAGCCACTGCTTTTGCTACCTGCTCACCAGAGGCGCCTCCAGGCCATTGTGGCTGCTGCGCAGCCACAAGGCTAGAGTCGAATAACGTATCGAGATTATCCATGTGTAAAGTCTAGGGAAGATGGAGGCCTAGGCGGCGACCAATTTATCCGAAGAAGACCTCTGCCTCAGCGTACAAAGATGGATCAACGAGCTTGAGCTCCCCGGTCGCAGATGCCAAAGGCACTGTTTCAATCTTTGTGCCATGAAGGGCGACCATCTTGCCCCAATCACCGTTGTGAGCAGCTGTGATTGCTGCCAAGCCAAAGCGGGTTGAGAGGACACGATCGAATGCCGTTGGTGATCCACCACGTTGGATGTGGCCAAGAACGACGGTACGAGTCTCCTTGCCTGTCTTAGCTTCAATCTCTTGGGCAAGCCAGTCGCCAATACCCGAAAGCTTGACGTGGCCAAATGAATCGAGAGTCTGATCTTTAACCTTCATATCGCCATCTTGAGGAATAGCGCCTTCAGCGATCACGATGATTGGAGCGAAGCCATCGGCAAAGCGTGAGTTAACCCAAGCAGCGACCTTGTCGGTTGAGAATTTAACTTCTGGGATCAAGACAACTGAAGCGCCACCAGCAATACCTGCATGTAAGGCGATCCAACCAGCATGTCGACCCATCACTTCTACAACAAGCGCACGGTGGTGTGAATCAGCAGTGGTGTGTAGGCGATCGATTGCCTCGACAGCGATATTTACCGAAGTATCAAAACCAAATGTGTAATCAGTGTTATTGAGATCGTTATCAATTGTCTTTGGAACGCCAATAACTTTGACGCCAAGTGCATCAAGTTTTGTAGCAACGCCAAGCGTGTCTTCGCCACCGATTGCGATAAGCGCATCAATACCGAGCTTCTTAAGGTTTTCTTGAATCTTCTCGACTCCGCCCTCGATCTTGAAAGGGTTGGTGCGAGATGATCCCAAAATTGTTCCACCCTTTGGCAAGATGCCACGGGTTGCTGGTAGATCAAGTGGCATTGTTAGTCCTTCGAGAGGACCCTTCCAGCCATCGCGGAATCCGACGAAATCGTAGCCGTACTCTTTGATTCCTTTACGGACTACTGCGCGGATAACTCCATTTAGACCTGGGCAATCTCCGCCACCTGTTAATACTCCAAAACGCATGTGTGCTCCTGAATATCTCAAATATCAAATATGTGTGTGGTCAACGATGACTGAGGCAGTCTACCCTTCTCCTATGTGCCCTGCTAGCGACCTACGCCTCGATCCCACCTTATGAGCCGGCGCAGCTGGTTTAACTACTGCCTCGTTGGCGTACTTTGGGGGCTTCCCTACCTCTTCATCAAAGTAGCAGTCGCGCCTCATGCGTTTACACCTGCTTTCCTGGTTTTTGCCCGAGTTGTGATCGGATCGATCATTCTGATCCCCTACTCGATTCGCAAAGGCACCCTCCGCCCAGCGCTCAAGCACTTCAAGTGGATCCTGCTTTATGCCCTGCTGGAGATATGCGGACCCTGGCTCTTAATTAGTACTGCCGAAACAAAACTTCCCTCGGGGCTTGCAGGCTTGCTCGTGGCTACCGCGCCCTTCTGGGCAACGATCATCATGTCTTTTCTTGGCGACAAAACAGTCTGGCACTCCACTCGATTAGCTGGATTGATTGTTGGTTTTGTTGGAGTTGCATTAGTTGTTGGGCTTGAAAGTATTCGAGGTCATCAAAATATTGGCGCGATCGCGATGATTCTTATCGCAACCGTTGGATACGTTACCGCGCCGACAATCATGAGCCGTAAAGCACCCGGGCTTGATGGGGCATCAATCAATGCAATTGCTATGGTGATCACTGGGATTCTCTATCTACCAATAGCGATTAAAGATATTCCCGCTCACAGGCCGTCGAGCCATGCAATTGAAGCAGTTGTGGCGCTTGGTATTTTCCCTACTGCGCTAGCTTTTGCACTCTACTTCACAGTTATTGCCGACTTCGGCCCCGCTCGTGCTTCCCTCGTGACTTATCCAAATACGGCGATCGCTGTCGTACTGGGAATAATCTTTTTGCACGAACCAATCACTATTGGAATCGTGGTGGGACTTCCACTTGTTCTTGTTGGCTCTTATTTCGCTAGTCGTAAAACAACGACCAAATCTTAGAGACTTTTGTCTAGCGCTTAGTTGCGCTCAGAGAAACCTAACCGCGCAAGTGCTTTAGGATCGCGTTGCCACTCTTTAGAGACCTTGATGTGAATTCCTAGGTAGACCTTTGCGTCAAGGAATGTTTCTATTCCGGCTCGAGCGCGCATGCCGATATCTTTAAGACGAGCACCTTGCGGTCCGATCAAAATTCCCTTTTGCGAATCGCGCTCAACATGCAATGTCGCATGAATGTCGTAGAAGTTTTTACCTTCTCGTTTGCTCATCTCATCGATTGTTACAACAACTGAGTGAGGTAGCTCTTCAAAAAGATCTTGAATTGCCGCCTCGCGAATGAGTTCAGTGATATGTAGTTCAGATGCTTGATCCGTATCGATATCTTCAGGGTAGAGCGAAGGTGACCCGGGCAAGCACTTCACAAGGAGATCCATCAAGAGATCTGTCTGCTCTAGATTTTTTGCAGAAATAGGAACAATTTCATCGACTGTAATTCCTGTTCGCACCACAAAGTCAGAGACTTCGGCAAGTTTGCCGATGAGAGAATCGTTTTTAGCAGTATCGACTTTAGTTACGGCAATATAGAGATGGCGAATATGGCCGAGTTGTTTGACGATGTACTCATCGCCCGCGCCAATTGCTTCATCGGCCGGCAGACACAAGAGCGCTGCATCGACGGATTCCAGGTTCTGGGTAACCATGGTGTTAAGGCGCGTTCCCAAGAGTGTTTTAGGTTTATGAATACCTGGGGTATCCACCAAGATCATCTGGAAATCAGGCTTCGAGATGATTCCGCGAATTGGATTGCGAGTGGTGTTTGGGTGGTGAGACGTAATAACAATCTTCTTACCAACAAGGGCGTTGACTAGGGTTGATTTGCCAACATTTGGGCGACCAATAACCGCCACAAATCCGGCGCGGTGCTCTTGAACGCTCGTATCACTCATAGGCTCATTCTCTCAGAGTTGGGCCAGCGGTCCTACCAATTCCATCAGATCGGCAATCGATGTGACCAGCTCCGCGCTGCGTTCAGCGATCAATCGATGGCAACCATCGCTACTGGGAGCCGTTATCGGACCAGGAACTGCCAAGACTGGCCTGAAGATCTCAGCCGCGTCTCTAGCTGTTCGTAGCGATCCGCTTCTAAATGCCGCCTCGACAACAACTGTAGCTCGCGAGATAGCTGCAATTAATCTATTTCGTATCAGAAAGCGTGCCGGTATTGCATGCACAGCGGGTAGCACTTCTGAGAGCAAGAGACCCACCTCTGAAATCTCCTGAAAGAGTCTGTAATTCGTTGCCGGAAAAGCTGCAGCAACGCCGGAACCCAAAATTGCAATAGTTGCGCCTTCGGCAACGAGTGCGCCTTTATGCGCGGCCGTATCAATTCCAAAAGCACCGCCACTTACTACCGACCATTCTCTATCGACCGCTCCAGCAGCAAAGTCACCCGCAACACGTACTCCATACGCTGTGGGATTTCGAGTTCCAACAATGGAGAGGGACTGACCTAGCGTTGAAAGAATCTCGCGTCGACCTCGTCCCATGAGCGCGATAGGTGCAGCGGCCAGATCATTGAGTGCCACTGGCCAATCGGTATCTGATCGAGTGATGATGAATGCTCCGACTGCTTGCATTTCTGCGACTTTGGCTGGTGCATCAATAGCCTTCGCGCTCTCTTGCAGTTTTACGCCAATTTTCTTGTAAGTAGAAAAAGCGCCTCCTTCGATCATCTCAATAAGAGCTCGCGCGCCATGCTCCTGATAAAGACCACTCCAGTGAAGACTCCCGCCCTCAAAGAGCCCCATGAGTTTTATGTATGCGTGCACTGTTGGTTCATCCAGGCCCTGACTCATTGAAAGAGCGCTGCACCTTCACGTAGTGCGAATGCAACTTCAACATCATCCTTACTGGGTATTAAATGGCCCTTGCTATCTGCCACAGACCAGGCGAGCCTCATCACTTTGTGAAAACCGCGCGCGCTGACCCGCTCGTTCTCTAATTCATTATGCAAAAATGCCATGCCTTCTTTGGAGGCGCGAAATCGATGGCGCAGAGCACTTGCAGGAATCCGTGAGTTAATACTCCACTCATCTTCGATAAACCTTGCAGCAGCTGCGCCCCGCGCCACAATCACGCGATCACGAACTACCTGACTCGACTCCCCTAACTCACTGCCCGCCATCTCGGTTCTGCTTGGAGTTTCTACAAATGTGCGAATATCGATTCGATCGAGAAGTGGACCAGAAAGCTTCTGGAGGTAGCGCCTAATCGCAAGTGCGGAGCAGGTACAAGAGCGACCACGTCCACTGTATTTGCCACACGGGCATGGATTTGCAGCCAGTACAAGTAAGAACTTAGCTGGATAGGTAATAGTTCCCGCGGTGCGCGCAATCGTGACATGACCAGCTTCTAGTGGTTGTCTAAGCGCATCGAGCACTCCAGTCCTACACTCGGGCGCTTCGTCAATAAACAAAACACCCTCGTGCGCTAGTGAACATGCCCCTGGTCTAATCATGTGAACACCACCTCCGACCATGGTGACCGCAGTGGTGGTGTGATGCGGAGCGATGAAAGGAGGAACGGTTTGACTTGCATGCTGATTATCAAGCAACCCCGCCACGGAATGAACCGCTCGCACCTCAAGTGCTTGCTCGGGAGTAAGCGGCGGCAAAATTGAAGGTATCCGCTCGGCAAGCATCGTCTTACCAGTTCCCGGGGGTCCGATAAAAAGTAGGTGATGCGCACCTATCGCTGCGATCTCAAGTGCGAATCTTGCCTTAGGTTGACCCACAACTTCATTGAGATCTAACCCAAATGCAGTATCGCTCTGGCTATCAATAAATGGTGGCGTAGGAATGATGGCATCGGTCAGATACTCCATCACTTCTCGAAGTGTTGAGAGTGGAATCGAGTGCATCTGTTCAATTCCCTGACTCTCCGAAAAATTGTTAGCTGGAATTATTGCTCGCGAAATACCTTTAGTGCTCGCAGCTAGCAGAGCCGGGAGCACTCCTCGGACTCCTCGAATCGATCCATCCAATGAGAGCTCACCCAGAAATATTGTGTTGTTTAGATCCATAGTTGGCGCCAAGCCCTGGGCGATCATCAAGGCAATTGCAATCGGAAGATCAAAGCTTGATCCACTCTTGGGTAACCATGCGGGTGAGAGGGAGACTGTGACGCGCTTGTTGGGCCAGGGAGCACCCGAATTAATTAAAGCAGAGCGCACCCGCTCTCTAGACTCCGAGAGCGCAGCATCAGGCAATCCCAAGAGCGTATAACCCGGTAAACCATCAGAGATGTCAACTTCCACTTCTATCAAATGCCCATTAAGCCCCATCAAAGCAATACTGCCGACTTTTGCCAATGTCATTAGAGCACTCCGCGCCGGTAATCGATTTCGACGTTGGCACCTTTGCCGAGTAAGACTGCTGCGCAGTCGATTCGATAATCGCTCCCCCAGGTGCCGTGAAGTGATATCCACGCCAACGCTAGCCGCTGTAGACGCAGTGCTTTCTTACTATCAATTGCTTCAAGAGGGTGACCGAATTTCTCACTCGTCCGCGTTTTAACTTCAATAAAGAGTAGGACACCATTCTCTTTTGCAACGATGTCGACTTCACCCTCTTTGATTCGCCAATTGCGGTCAAGAATTTTCCCACCGTTTTTTTCAACATACTGGGCCACATAGTGCTCACCGCTTGCGCCGATTTCCTGGAGATTACTCATGCCTCGAAGATTAAGTGGGTGGATACAAAAGTGAGTTCAACCGTTGGCAAGCATGTGAATTTCTTCCTGCTGTGGAAAATTACAGCAGCGCTGCGATGTTTGAAAATGAGGTGCGGTGTATTGGTGTCGCTCCATATTTATTGAGGGCGGCAGTATGCGCCGCAGTTATATAACCTTTGTGCTTGGCAAATCCATACTCTGGATATTGCGCATCGAACTCCCGCATCACTCGATCTCGATAGACCTTTGCCAGTATGGATGCAGCGCTAATCGATGGAGCGACGCGATCACCTTTCCAGACTGCCAATGTCGGAATGCTCAAGCCTTCAATCGCATAACCATCAGTGAGTACATAGTCAGGCATCATAGTGAGTGCATTTACCGCGCGACGCATACCTTCTAGATTGCACTTATGAAGACCTTTGAGATCAATCTCTTCGGGTGAAATTTCGATGATGGAATAACTAAGCGACTGCTCAATGATGGGATCGAAAAGTGATTCACGTACTTTTTCAGATAGCACTTTTGAATCACGAACCCGCGAAAGTTCGGGGGCTTTCACATCTTTGAGAATCACACTTGCGATAACCAGCGGACCTGCACATGGACCTCGACCAGCTTCATCAACTCCGGCGATCACCGAAAGCCCTGTGGATCGCAGCGTGCCTTCGATATCAGACATCTACATGCGCTCTAATCGATGAATTATTTTTTTACAGGAATTCTTGATAGGTCGTGAGCAACTGAGAGGAACGAGATGTGATTAAAAGGCCAGACGATAAATTCCGCACGCCCCACGACATCTCCCAGGGGAACCATTCCCTTGTGAACATCATCAGTATGGAAACGAGAGTCGGCACTAGCCCCGCGATGGTCGCCCATCACCCAGATATAGCCTTTAGGAACGCTTACGCTAAATTTCATATCGCTGGGAGTATTTCCAGCATAAATGTAAGGCTCGTTGATTGATACCCCATCAACAACTAAGTGGCCCTTCACATCACAGCAGACCACAGTGTCTCCACCAACGCCGATAACACGCTTTACGAGATATTGAGTTGCTGGATCCGGGAGCACGCCAACATCAACGAGGGAAGATTTGAGATCTTGAGTAATTCGAGAACCAGTTGGCGCAGGTGCTGCACCTAACCAGTTATCTGGATCTTTAAAGACGACTACTTCGCCACGGCGAATGTCGCTAAACATCGCAGCAAATTTATTAACGGCGATGCGATCGCCGATTTGAAGTGTGTTTTGCATCGAACCCGAAGGAACAAAGAAGAAATGAACTAAAAAGGTTTTAACAACAATAGAAACAATAAGAGCCGCAACAATAATAATTGGGACTTCGCGAGCTAGTGAACCCTTCTTAGGAAGGCGCATCGGTGAAATTTTCCGAAGAAAATTTATGCTTGTTCGGTTTCGGTTGTTGCTTCTGCAGCAACAGCCTCAACTGCTGCTTCAACTACTGGAGTCTCAACTACAGCCTCTACGACAGGAGTTGTCTCTTCAAAAGTTTCGGTAACGATGAACTCATTGTTAGCGCCACGACGCTCTTTGATCTTTGCAGCCTTACCGCGAAGATCGCGTAGGTAGTAAAGCTTTGCGCGACGGACATCACCGTGGCGAACCATTTCAAACTTTTCGATCACTGGTGTGTGAACTGGGAATGTACGCTCAACGCCTACGCCGTAGGAAAGCTTACGAATGGTGAATGTCTCGCGAACGCCTGAACCCTGGCGGCGGATAACTACGCCTTGGAAGACCTGGATACGGCTCTTGTTACCTTCGATAACACGAACGTGGACCTTAATCTCATCGCCTGAACGGAAGGCAATAATGCCCTTGCGGAGGGATGCAGCATCTACTGCGTCTAAGACGTTCATGGGTAGTCCTTTTCGTTTATCAAATTCGTTAATGAAGGTAGCTCACTCGAAGCCCGTATCTTGCCATAAAGGGGGGTTCAAGGGCTAATTGGTGAATTAGCCCGTAACGGGAAGGCGCTAATTGGTGAATTAGCCTATTTCGGAGACGAGCTGAGCGTGGAGCCCAGGTCCGGCAGCGATCACCATCTCTTCGCCCTCTACCCCGCCATTTCGACCAGTGACCACGGCTCCGGCCTCGCGGCAGATCAGAGCTCCTGCGGCCAGATCCCACTCCTTCAGATCTCGCTCAAAATAGGCATCTACCGAGCCGCTGGCTACATTGCAGAGGTCCACGGCGGCAGCCCCAAGGCGGCGAATATCGCGAACTCGTGGAATCAGGTCAGCGATGAAGACAGCCTGCTCTTTCCGACGATCGGTGTTGTATGAAAATCCTGTGGCAATCAGCGCTGAGCCCAAATCGATGGGGTCATTCACCCTGATTGGGCGACCATTTTTAAATGCCCCGCCACCTCGGGTTGCATGCCAGAGCGAGTTCACAGTTGGGGCGTAAACCAGCCCCATAAGAACTCCTTGGTCGTCTTTGGCAGCGATGCTGATATTCCACCCCGAGAGATCGTAAAAATAATTGACTGTGCCATCGATCGGGTCGATCACCCACGTAATCCCGCTCTTTGATTCGCGCTGCGTGTCCTCTTCGCCAACGATGCCATCGTCGGGTCGAGCCGCAAGTATTTCGCGCACTATCAAAGCCTCGCTGGCATGATCCATATGCGTTGCAAAATCTCTGGCTGAACTCTTCTGATTGATTGTTAAATTCTCGGGGCGGTCAGTCAGCATCTCACCAGCTTTTTGGGCAATCGAACGGGCGATCGCAAGTAGCTCTTGGGCTAATTCAGGTGAGGTCATAGCCCTAAACCTAGATTTAGAAAGTCATCTCTGCAACCCACCGCGCTGCACGCGTCATATCTCCGTGATCTGCAAAGAAAATGTGGCACTCTTTGCCTCGTGAGTGATCTAAAACTAATTGGCCGTTCCGAAGATGGAAGCGAGCTCGAACTTAAAGACCAAGAAGGTGCCACATATACCCTTCGAATCAGTGATCATCTTCGTTCGTTGGTGAATCAGCCACGTTTGGTCGCCGTGAGTAGCCCAAATGATCAAACTCAAGTAGTTACTGTTAAAGAAGTCCAAGCACGCTTACGAAGTGGTGAGAGCGCTGATTCACTCATGCGCACCACGGGTTGGTCAGCTGAGAAAATTGAGAAGTTCTCTGGTCCTATCATGCAAGAACGTGCGTACATCATCGAATTAGCACTAGCTGCAAATCTCACCAAAGAAAAGCACTCACCCACTCTGGCCACAGCAACGATTGCCCAACTCTCTCCGCGTGGCGTCGATATGGATCTCGTTGAATGGAATACCTGGCGTAAAGAAGATGGCTCGTGGAACATCATCTTGATGTATCCGCTCAAAGATGGTGGTCAAGGCGAAGCTAATTGGAACTTCGAGCTCGCAAGTCGCACGCTGGAAGCGGAAGATGATGGAGCGCTATGGATCAGTGGTGAAGAGCGTATCTCCCGTCCATCTCTACCAACCCATGGAATGGTCTTTCCGTCAGAGACCGCCGCGCCTCGCTTAGTAGCCGTTCGTGAAGAGATCGAAACAATTCGCATCACAACCACACCGACATCAACCACACCGACAAATACGCTCGAGACAATCTTTGACAGTGCGCCGCATAATCCATCGAAGAGTGCATCGGATGCGGACGAAGAAATTCCGGCCGATGCAAAACGTGATGGCGTAACTAAGCGCCTAAAAATCCCGTCATGGGATGACATCATGTTTGGAAGTAAATCTGATAATAAATCAGATAACTCATCAAATAAGGATGCCGAGTAGCGGTATATCCCGTTCTTCTGGGGTTAACCCGCCGTGTTGACCAATAATTGAACTCTCCTGAACACTTCTTGCTGGGTCAATTAATACATAATCGTAATGAGCAATAGCTAAAAGGTCTCCCATGCGATCAACACTTGCATCGCTCACATCGCTCACATCGCTCACATTGCCGCCAAAAAGGCCGGCAGCTATTGCATCGCGCTTTGTATAAACCATCGCGCGATCCCCCAAATACTCGCGCCAGGTTGCTACCGCTTCATTCTCGCTACCGCTTTCAAGGTAGATATGTCGCATGCGAGGTTCTCCACCAACCAGGGTCACGTTATTCATGAGCGGATTACTTTCGCCCAGAATAATTTTCTCACCAGCATTGACCATTCCATGATCGGCTGTCAGATAGAACCGAGCATTTCGTGGCAACTCATTGACAAGTCGCGTTACTAAATCTGCCACCGTCTTTAGGGCAATCAACCATTGTTCACTTCCTTCACCGAAATTGTGTCCGGCGTGATCAAGAATGTTTGTATAGACATAAACAAATGAGTTGGGTTCAGCGAGCGCAGACTTCGCAGCGCTCACCATCTCAGGAATGTGATTAGCTGCAAGATACGTAGCACCGCGTAATGAGGCTTGCGTGAAGCCTGTATCTGCATATCGCTTATCTCCAACAGTGGAGACGTTAAGTCCAGCATCGCGAGCGCGTTCAAAGAGTGTTGGCGTGCGCTGCCAAATCAGTGGATCTACTTTCTCATCCCACTTAAGTGCATTGAGCAATCGTCCGGGAGTTCCACTCCCCGGCACTTTCACCGTATATCCCAACATTCCATGTACTCCCGGCTCTACACCCGTACCGAGAGAAGTCAGATTGGTAACCGTGGTTGTTGGAAAATGAGATGCAAGCTCGCCGTGATTGTTGAGTTGGGCAAAGATCGGAAATTGATCGCCGTACCGGGCAAGCCCATGAGCTCCCAACCCGTCTACAAGCAAGAGACAGGTTCGACGTGCCGGTGCAAGGGCGAGTGAATTCACAGCGCTAGTCAGGCCGAGTGAGGCAAATATCGATTGTGAGAGATCTGACAGAGATGGGCTATCTGAGCGGTAATTCACGGTCTGCCACCTTGCGTCAGGATAGTTTGCGGATAGTTTCAGGGCTCACCTCCCAAGTCTGCCTTAAGTTGCGTGGCAAGATACGCGACATGGCCCGTACCCCTAAAGCCGTTCTGCCGAAGGCTGGCGAGAACCCAGGCAAGATTATCGATATCGACGTCTCGGCTGAGATGTCAGAGTCCTTTTTGGAATACGCCTATTCCGTTATTTACTCACGCGCGCTTCCTGATGCACGCGATGGTCTAAAGCCGGTTCAGCGCCGCATCCTGCACATGATGTTCGATATGGGTCTTCGCCCAGACAAAGGACACGTCAAGTGCGCCCGAGTTGTCGGTGAAGTCATGGGTAAGTTGCACCCACACGGAGATGGCGCGATCTATGACGCAGCTGTTCGCCTGGCCCAACCTTTCACTACTCGTCTTCCGCTGATCGATGGTCACGGCAACTTTGGCTCACTCGATGCTGGCCCAGCTGCTATGCGTTATACCGAGGCTCGCTTAGCCCCAGCCGCTATGGCAATGGTGGATGAGGCCGATGAAGACACTGTTGATTTTGGCGGCAACTACGATGGCCAACTCCTTGAGCCACTTGTACTGCCAGCCGCATTCCCAAATCTCTTGGTAAATGGAGCAACTGGTATCGCCGTAGGCATGGCAACCAATATGCCTCCTCACAATCTCGGCGAGGTAATTGCCGCGACTAAACATTTGATCGACAACCCAAAGGCAACTCTTAAAGCTTTAATGAAGTTTGTTCCCGCTCCAGACTTCCCAACAGGTGGCGAGATCGTAGGTCTTGAAGGTGTAGCTGATGCCTACGCCAATGGCCGTGGCTCATTTAAGGTTCGAGCAACTGCCGTCATCGAAAAAGTGACTACTCGCAAGCAAGGCATCGTCATCACAGAGTTCCCTTTTAACATCGGACCAGAAAAAGTTGTCGAAAAGATTGCGGATCTTGTTAAGGCAAAAAAGATTGTAGGTATTTCAGATATCGTCGATCTCTCCGATGGCCAGCAAGGTACAAAAGTCGTTATCGAAATTAAAAACGGATACGAGCCAGAAGAGATCCTCGAAAAGCTCTACAAGCTCACTCCGATGGAAGATCAATTCTCGGTCAACGCAGTGGCGCTCGTTAATGGTCGCCCGCAAACCCTCGGTCTCAAGGAACTACTTCAGGTCTTCATTGATCACCGTGTAGAAGTTGTTCGTCGTCGCTCCGAATTTCGTAAGGCAAAGGCCGAAGGTCGCCTTAACTTGGTCGAGGGCCTACTCAAAGCAATTATCGATATCGATAAGGTCATCAAGATCATCCGGGCTGCTGAAGATGCAGCGGAGGCCAAAGAAGCGTTAATTATGAGCTTTAAGCTCTCTGATGAGCAAGCCACCTACATCTTGGATATGCCACTTCGCCGCCTGACAAAGATGAGCAAGCTTGAGCTGGAATCAGAAGAGAAGTCACTTAAGGCCACGATTGCAGCACTCAAGAAAATTTTGGCAAGCGAAGAGAGCATCAAAGCTCAGGTCTCACTCGAACTGACAGAAGCATCCAAATCATTTGCGACCCCACGTCGCACTCGAATTGGCGCTGCATAATCCACCTAGCTCATGAGAAAAGCCCCGCTGAGAATCTCAGCGGGGCTTTTCTCGTTAAATCATCAATTAAGCATCAATTAAGCATCAATGCGATCGCGATCGATCTCTGCGGTTGAGATAAATTCTTTACGAGGTGCAACTTCGTTACCCATAAGCAGTTCGAAGATGGATTCTGCGGCCTTAACATCGGTCATGGTTACACGACGCAAGGTGCGCTTTTCTGGATCCATGGTTGTCTCGCGAAGTTGATCTGCATCCATCTCGCCAAGACCTTTGTAACGCTGAACTGGTTCTTTCCAACGCTTGCCGTTTTTGGTCAGGTCAGCCAAAAGCTTTTTCATCTCATCGTCAGAGTAGGTGTAATGCAGTTCTCCACGCTTTCCACCGATGACGTCGATGCGATGCAGAGGTGGGATTGCTGCAAAGACCCGACCATCTTCGATCAAAGGACGCATGTAGCGATAAATCAACGTCAGTAGCAGTGTGCGAATGTGCGCGCCATCAACGTCAGCATCAGACATCAAGATGATGCGTCCGTAGCGAGCTGCTTCTAGTGAGAAGGAAGGCCCCGAGCCGGCTCCGATTACCTGAATAATCGATGCGCACTCATTATTCTCAAGCATCTGCGACAAAGAAGCCTTCTGAACGTTCAAGATCTTTCCACGGATCGGCAAGATCGCCTGAAACTCAGAGTTACGAGCAGCCTTGGTAGTTCCCAGTGCGGAATCTCCCTCGACGATAAATAGCTCTGTGCGAGCGGTGTCATCTGAACGGCAATCCGAGAGCTTGGTTGGAAGCGAGCTGTTTTCTAGGGCGTTCTTGCGGCGCTGAAGATCCTTGTGTGCGCGAGCAGAGATGCGGGTGCGTGATGCTTGAGCAACCTTTTCTAGAACAGCCCGAGCAGTTGCCTTATCAATGCGCTTGCTTGATTCAAAGAAATTCTTCAACTCATCGGCAACTACAGCCGCAACAATTTTTGTCGCTGCCGCGGTACCGAGAACTTCTTTAGTTTGGCCCTCAAATTGCGGCTCGGACATACGCACTGTCACAACCGCAGTGAGGCCTTCAAGCACATCGTCTT
This sequence comes from uncultured Actinomycetes bacterium, assembly GCA_903825945.1. GTDB lineage: Bacteria > Actinomycetota > Actinomycetes > Nanopelagicales > Nanopelagicaceae > PALSA-747. Next base: position 136,337 of record CAIKCJ010000014.1, read on the forward strand.
TGATGACATCTGCTTCATTGTTCTTGAGAGTCTTAGAGCTGCGCAGCATGTCGTTAAATGCTTTTGTAATTGCGCGTTCAAACCCTTGAGTGTGAGTTCCGCCTTTGGGAGTCGAAATAATGTTAACGAACGAGGCCATTGTGGTCTCAAACCCATTGCCCCACTGCATCGCGATATCAACGCCCATCTCGCGATTAACTTCGGTAGGCATCATGTGACCCTTGGCATCCAAGACTGGAACCGTCTCGGTGTACTCACCTTTGCCAGAGATTCGAATTACTTCTCCGACAGGTTCATCTGGGCGTAGGAAAGTACAGAATTCGGAGATTCCGCCTTTGTGGAAGAAGATCTCACTTGTCTTTGTTTTCGCGCGATTGTCATTGACGATCAGCTCAAGTCCTGGCACCAAATAAGAAGTCTGGCGAGCGCGAGCATAAATATCCTCGATATTGAGTTCGGCTTCCTTTAAGAAGATCTGACGATCCGGCCACCACTTAACTCGAGTACCTGTGATCTTTGCAGCGACTTTGCCGATAATGCGAAGACCTGACTTCTCCTCAAATGGAGCTTTTGGCCCATCACCATCAAAAATTCCGGTATTTCCGCGTTGAAAAGACATCCAATAAATCTTGCCATCGCGATCTACTTCTACATCCAAGCGTGAAGCAAGGGCGTTCACAACTGAAGCACCAACACCGTGCAATCCGCCTGAAGCTGCGTATGAGCCGCCGCCGAACTTTCCACCAGCATGTAGCTTGGTAAAGACCACTTCCACACCTGTTAGGCCGGTCTTTGGCTCCTTATCGACTGGAATTCCTCGACCATTGTCGTGAACCTCAATCGAGCCATCAGCTTCGAGATTAATTTCAATCTTGGTGCAATGCCCGGCGAGTGACTCATCCACTGAGTTATCGATGATCTCCCAAAGACAGTGCATGAGGCCGCGAGAATCGGTAGTGCCGATATACATTCCAGGACGCTTGCGGACAGCATCGAGACCTTCCAGAACGGCGAGGTCTTTGGCTGTATAGCCGTTAGCGGTTGTCGAGGTCTTATCATCGGTAGCCATAAGAGGCAAGGTTATCGAGCCACCCGACCGAAATCGTGCTTCTGGCGCCGCATTGCCCCAACTTTTTAGGTGAAATAGGTAATAAATGGGTGATAAGAATCAGTTTTCGCAAGATATTCGCAGGCGGAATAAAGTCTAATGCTTTACTGTTAACCCATTAGCGAACAGCTAGTTCGGCAGAAGGCGCGAGAGCGACGAAGGAAAAGGAGATGTCCATGAGCGAGCAAGTAATTCTCGAGCAGACACCACTCAACGCAGTAGATCGTTGCGATCGCTGCGGAGCGCAGGCATATGTCCGCGCCACCCTTCTCAACGGCGGAGAGCTTCTATTCTGCGCTCACCATGCCAAGGAGTATTCAGAGCGTCTTAAGACCGTTGCTGCAAATATTCAAGATGAGACCAGCAAGTTGGTCGAAACACCTTCATCACACTAATTATCGTTTAAGAATTACTCTCTAGGAAAATCCTTATGTGAGCCATCACAAAATGGCTTCTCTTTGCTGTGCCCGCAACCGCAGAATTTTGGATTTTCCATTGATGAAGTCACAACCCCATCGCTATCCACAAAATCGACAACCCCAGTGACTCGAATTGAGCCACTCTTGGGATTGACGTAAATCTTCGCGTTCTCACTCATAGCTAGCGCAAATCTCCTGAACTATTAGTCCGATTACTCCTATTAGTCTAGGTAATCGCGGAGTACTTGTGAACGTGATGGGTGACGGAGCTTGGACATCGTCTTCGACTCGATCTGGCGAATACGCTCACGAGTAACTCCGTAAACCTTGCCAATCTCATCGAGAGTCTTAGGCTGACCATCAGTTAAACCAAAACGCATCGCAACCACTCCAGCCTCACGCTCAGAGAGCGTATCGAGTACCGAGTGAAGTTGCTCTTGAAGCAATGTGAATGACACTGCATCGGCAGGAACGATCGCCTCTGAATCTTCAATTAAATCACCGAACTCAGAATCTCCTTCTTCGCCTAGTGGCGTATGCAGAGAAATCGGTTCGCGACCATACTTTTGAACTTCGACGACTTTTTCAGGCGTCATATCAAGTTCTTTAGCAAGCTCTTCTGGGGTTGGTTCGCGGCCTAGATCCTGGAGCATCTGGCGCTGAACACGAGCAAGCTTATTGATGACTTCAACCATATGTACAGGAATACGAATGGTGCGAGCTTGGTCAGCCATCGCACGTGTGATCGCTTGGCGAATCCACCATGTTGCATAGGTTGAGAACTTGTAGCCCTTTGTGTAGTCGAACTTCTCAACTGCACGGATCAAGCCTAAGTTACCTTCTTGAATAAGATCCAAGAACAACATTCCGCGACCGGTGTAACGCTTGGCGAGTGAGACAACCAGGCGAAGGTTCGCTTCCAGAAGGTGATTCTTAGCGCGACGACCTTGCAAGACAAGTTGTTCGTACTCGCGCTTGGTCTTCTTATCGAGCTTCTTGTCGTGCAAAATCTTCTCTTCTGCAAAGAGACCAGCTTCTACTTGTAGCGAGAGCTCAACTTCCATCTCAGCGTTGAGAAGAGGAACGCGACCAATCAACTTGAGGTAATCCTTCACTGGGTCAGCTGTTGCGCCAGCGGTCATTACTGTCTGAGCTGGAGCATCATCTTCTTCAGAATCTTTAATCGTGAAAGCGTTCACTTCGTTCTGAGATTCCTCAGCTACGTTGATGACACGTACTTCGGTCTTATCCTCAGCGTCAGTCTCTTGAACTTCTTCAGCAATAATCTCTTTTACTTCTTCGATGAGAGTTTCAATATCCTCGAGTTCGATCTCTTCGAGTTCTGCCTCTTCGTCAATAGCTTTCTCTACGGCACCCTCAGGCTTGAGTTGTAGATCCACTTTTGGTGGATTCTTAGCAGCCTCTTCAGCAGCCTTCTTGGCCTCAAGCTCGGCCTTAGTTGGGAAACGACGTGGGCCTGCAGCCTTCTTCTCAGCTGCCAATAACGCAGCAGCTTCTTCGGCAGCTTTCTTGGCCTCAAGCTCTGCCTTAGTTGGGAAACGACGTGGGCCAGTAGAAACTTTCTTAACATCAGCCTTTTTTGCAGCCGGCGCGGCTTTCTTCGCTACAGCTTTCTTGGCAGCTGGCGCAGCTTTCTTAGCCACAACTTTCTTTACCGCAGGTGCAGCTTTCTTTTCGGATGTTGCCTTCTTCTTAGTTGCTGAAGAAGTTGTTGCACTGGCGGCCTTTTTGGGCGCACGAACTACAGCCACGGAACATCCTTTTGTTTGCCTGGCCTAACTTCACTGACCAGTGGAATCGATACCCATATTATAACTTGTCCACAGGGCCCTTCGGAGCATCTCACCCATGGTTTCAACTTCGATCAGGAAGCCATCGTGGCCAAAAGGAGACGAAATGATCTCCAGCGGCTTGGCAGTAGGGGTCAATTCAACGATCTCTTCCTGCAAACGCAAGGGAAAGAGGCGATCGGTGTCCAGACCGACAACCGAGACAGGAATCGTGATCCCGGCCAGAGCCGCAGCAACTCCCCCACGTCCTCGGCCAACATCATGCGAATTCATAGCCTCAGTCAGAACGATGTAGGTATTGGCATCAAATCGTTTGGCCAGTTTGCCAGCCTGATGATCTAAATAGGACTCGACCGCATACCGCCCGGTCTCGTCGCCTTGAAGTTCTCGGCCGAATCGAACATCCATCTCAGATTCTGTGCGATAGGTAAGGTGGGCAATTCTGCGGGCAATGCCCATACCTTCTAGCGGACCGTGTTCTTGCTCGTAGTAGTCGCCATTATTGAAATTTGGGTCAACTTTGATCGCACGAATTTGAATCGATGCCGCACCGATTTGATCACCGGTGGCAACCGCTGAGGATCCAATCGTGCAAATTGCCTTCACTCGGTCTGGATGAGTTATTGCCCATTCGAGTGAGCGCATGCCACCAAGAGATGGACCCACTGCTAATACATAACTCTTGATATGTAAAAGATTGGTGAGCGCGAATTCAGCTGCAACCATGTCACGAATTGTGACTGTAGGAAATCGAGAGCCCCAGCGCTTTCCATCTGGTGCGAGTGAGGATGGTCCTGTGCTTCCTTGGCATCCACCAATGACATTTGGACAGATGATAAAAAACTTGTCGCTATCGAGTGCAAGCCCCGGCCCAACAATCGATGGCCACCAACCTGGAACATCCGACCAGCCGGTCATTGCATGGTTAACTAAAATAGCGTTATCGCGCGCCTCGTTGAGTGTTCCCCAGGTTTGATAAGCGATTGTGATGTCAGGAAGAACCTCGCCTGACTCAAGTTGAAGCTCGCCAATCTTTGCGAACTTTCTGTCCACCGGGGCATGACTTTCTAGCCATGCCCCGGTGACAGAATAATTTTCGCTTGAAGACATATCGTTATTTTGCTCCGCTTACTTAGCGGCTGCAAAAGCACCTTCAATATCAGCCTTGATATCTACAATATTCTCAAGTCCAACAGAGAGACGGATCAACCCTGGTGTAACACCAGCAGTTGCCTGCTCTTCGGCAGTAAGTTGTGAGTGGGTTGTTGATGCTGGATGGATCACAAGTGAGCGCACATCACCGATATTTGCCACATGTGAATGAAGCTCTAGGCCCTCAACAAACTTCTTACCAGCTTCGATTCCACCCTTGATTTCAAAGGAAAGTACCGCGCCCGTCCCATTAGGCGCATATTTTTTGGCGAGCTTGTTCCATGGCGATGAAGGCAAATTAGCGTAGTTAACTTTCTCCACCTGTGGATGCGATGCAAGAAACTCTGCAACAGCTTGTGCATTTTGCACGTGGCGTTCGATGCGAAGCGAGAGAGTCTCAAGACCTTGAGCAAGTAGCCAAGCATTGAATGGGCTGACAGCTGCGCCAGTGTCGCGGAGCAAAGTCAGGCGGATTTTAAAGATGTAAGAAAGGTTGGCACCAAATGCTGAACCAACTCCAAGAGCTTGTGCATAGACAAGGCCATGGTAGCTAGGGTCTGGTTGATTGAAACCAGGGAATTTTGCAGCTTGCTTTGCGTAATCGAAATTACCGGAATCTACGATCGCTCCGACAACTGAATTACCATGACCTGATAGGAACTTTGTTGCAGAGTGAATGACAACATCAGCGCCATGTTCGATTGGGCGAATCAAAAATGGTGTCGCGACAGTGTTATCGACAATGAGTGGAACTCCATTTTCATGGGCAATTTGCGCAACTGTCTCAATATCCAAAAGATCATTCTTTGGATTAGAGATTGTCTCACCGAAGAAAGCTTTGGTGTTTGGGCGAACTGCCTTACGCCAAGATTCAGGATCATCTGGGTTCTCAACGAAAGTTACATCAATACCGAATTTCTTTAGGGTGTAGTGGAACAAGTTGTAGGTTCCACCGTAAAGACTTGGTGAAGAAACAATATGATCGCCCGCTTCTGCAACGTTGAGAATTGCATACGTTGTTGCTGCAGAACCTGACGCAACAAGAAGGGCTGCAACTCCACCTTCGAGTGCTGCAACACGTTGCTCAACAGCATCTTGTGTTGGATTCATCAAGCGGGTGTAGATATTTCCAAGCTCGGCTAATCCGAAGAGATCTGCAGCGTGCTTGGTGTCGCGAAATGTGTAGGCCGTAGTCTGAAACAACGGTAGGGCGCGAGCGCCTGTTGTTGGATCAGGAACTTGGCCCGCATGGATTTGGCGAGTTTCGAATGAAGCTTGCTTTGAATTAAAGGACATTTCTAACCTCCGGCGTATGTAAGAGGGTCCACAAAAGCTGGCTTTTAATAGGGGTATCCCCATTAAATACAGGCTTTTATTGACCACGCTTGCCAATTGCACTGTGCAATCAACCTGGTCTTCACCCGGAGCACCCCACCGTGGTGGAGGGTTGCCGTCCATTAAGCCGGGGCTAAAACATGGAACTCGTGACCTGAGAAGATACTACATGGTTCCTAGCTATTCCGACCACTTCGATGTAATCGGCAATCGCCGATCCTTGCCAAATGCGCGTCTAGAGACCTTCGTTCCTGGCGGATACTGCCTACGCTTATATTCAGCCCGATCGACCATTCCGATCACGCGGACAGCGAGTTCTTCGCTAAATCCTGCGCTCAAAATGCCAGCTAAGCCACCGTCATTCTCGATATAAATCGTCAAAATTTGATCCAAAATGTCATATTCCGGCAGCGAATCGCTGTCTTTTTGATCAGGACGAAGCTCGGCTGAAGGTTCTTTGGAGATCGAATTCTCTGGGATGGGAGGAGTTTGGCCGCGCTGCGCAGCCACTCGGTTGCGCCATCTGGCGATTGCCCAAACCTCTGATTTGAGCAGATCTTTAATCGGCGCGAATCCCCCAACGGCGTCCCCATAGAGCGTGGAGTATCCGACAGCGAGTTCGGATTTATTGCCAGTGGCCAATACGCAATGACCCTCTTGATTGGAAAGCCCCATCAGAGTCGTTCCGCGAACACGTGCCTGAACATTCTCTTCCGCAAGCCCATGAAGGCCTAAATTGCTGACGAAGGCATCAACCATGGGTTGGATAGGAATCACTCGATAGTGAAGACCGATTCGCTTCGCCGAATCTGCCGCATCAGCTAACGAGTGTTCCGAGGAGTACTGGCTAGGCATAGCAACACCAAACACACGAGTTGGGCCAAGAGCATCTGCCGCGATTGCTGCCGTAATCGCTGAATCAATACCGCCAGATAGTCCAAGCAGGACAGATTTAAATCCATTCTTATTTACATAATCGCGCAAGCCAACCACAAGGGCTTGCCAGATCTCCGCCTCTGGCTCTAATCGCGCGGCTGCTCCATGAATCATCTTGAGATATCCAGGTGCGCGCTCTTGTGAAATGACAAGGTCTGGAGTGCTACTTCCCAGCTTGGCATCCACATCTACCATCATCAAGCCATCAAAAAATTGTGGCGCTCGTGCAATGAGATCGCCCTCTGCGCCAACAGCAATACTGTCACCATCGAAGACCAAATCATCCTGGCCACCAGTCATATTCACATAGAGAAGTGGTGCGCCAATTTCGCGTGCACGTCGTTTCACTAACGCCGAACGGAGATCATCTTTATTTCTTTCAAATGGACTTCCGTTAGGAACTAACACCAGTCCAGGAGTGCGCGCGGCCAACTCGGAGACCGGGCCGTGCTCGCGCCAAATGTCTTCGCAGATCGCGATTCCAACATCTACACCGTGAATTCGCAGAACCAAAGATTTGTCGCCGGGAACAAAATTTCTGAACTCATCAAAGACACCGTAATTAGGAAGATGGTGCTTGATGTAGGTGGCAACAATTTCACCGCGATGAATGACGGCCACCGCATTTTGTGGGCGTTTAGTAGAGCTCTCTTCTAAGTAACCCACAATGCTTACAAGATCGCCATAGTCAGCTAGTGATTGAGCGACGCGGTTGATCGCTGCTTTGGATGCTGCGCGGAATGTTGATCGCATCGCCAAATCTTCAACCGGGTAACCCGTAAGCACCATCTCCGGAAAAACCAGGATATGGGCGCTAGCACTCGAGGCCTTGCCCGCATACTCCAGGATCAATTCCGAGTTTGATTCAAGGTCACCTACGGTCGGATTGACCTGCGCAAGGCCTACTCGAAGCTGTCCGATGGGTTCGCGTGCCATGCCTCAACCCTATCTCGGGGAGCGATGTGAGGAGTATTATTTGAGGCAACCGCGGACCGCCCATGGCCGCGAGTTATGAATCGAGATCTCATGTCCAATGCCATTGCGCGCCGCGTATCCATCTCCGACCTCGCCGCCAAAAAAAGGCGTAGTGAAAAATGGGCCATGATCACCTGCTACGAGCAGATGATGGCTGAGGTATTTGATGAAGCGCAAATCCCCGTCCTCCTAGTTGGCGATAGCGCGGGTAATAATTTTCTCGGCGAAGAGAACACGATCCCGGTCACGCTCGATCAGATAGTCATGCTCTCCGCCGCGGTTGTCCGCGGATCTCGCAAGGCTATGGTGGTCGCTGACTTTCCATTTGGCAGTTATGAAAAATCACCGAAACAGGCACTTGCTACTGGAGTACGCCTCTTTAAAGAAGCAAAAGTTCACGCCATCAAACTCGAAGGCGGCAAGAAAGTTGTTCCGCAAATCAAAAAACTGATCGGTGCAGGTATTCCCGTAATGGGCCACCTAGGCCTGACACCACAATCGGTTCATGCGCTCGGGGGCTTTAAAGTCCAAGGCCGTGGCGATGATGCCGCTCGCATCATGAAAGATGCCAAGGCGCTAGAGGCAGCTGGAGTATTTGCAATCGTTTTAGAGTTGGTTCCAGCAGAATTGGCAGAAGCAATCTCAAAGGAGCTAACTATTCCCGTTATCGGAATCGGCGCCGGAAATGGTTGTGATGCTCAAGTAATTGTTTGGACAGATCTCATGGGTCTGACTGCCAATCCACCTAAATTTGCAAAGGCATATCGCAATCTTCGCCAGGAGATCGGTTCTGGAGTTCAAGAGTGGGCTAGTGATGTGGCTACTGGGGCATTTCCAGCCGAGGAGCAGACTTTCCATTAAGTTGCAGCCATGGCGAAATTTGCGGTGGATCTGACTCCCTTAAAGAAATACCCGGACCTGCGTTCTCTCTTTGTCTCAGGACTCATTACCCGTTTTGGCTCTGCTCTTACTTTGGTCGCCCTGCCCTTTCAAATTAAAGAGCTGACTCATTCCTATATAGCGGTGGGTCTTATGGGCGCAGTAGAAATTATTCCGCTCATCATCTTCGCCCTCTACGGCGGAGTTCTGGCTGACACCGTTGATCGCAAGAAAATGGTCTGGATCTGCGAAG
>CAIKCJ010000015.1 GCA_903825945.1 uncultured Actinomycetes bacterium
CTTTCTATGCAAACGCTTCGGTTGATACCCAATGGGATGCGGTCGCCTCATTCCGTGGAGTCTCTGAAGGAGATGTCATCCGATATGCGTTTGCCAAGCCAGAGCCGCTCAAAACTGAGCATGAAGCTTTCCGCGATGCCGTACTAGGCCTTGACGGTGCCAAAGAACGAATTGTCACAATGGAACAAGGTTTGGCAACTGTTCGAGTTGCCACAGCGATGATCGATAGCGCCAATTCTGGTCAAGCGATCACAATTGCGAAGGGACGTTAATCGTGAATATTGCTGTCGTTGCTCTTGGAAAAATTGGACTGCCACTTGCTGTGCAGTTCGCCAAGAAAGGACACCACGTCATCGGTTGTGACGTCAATCAAAAGACTGTCGATCTGATCAACGCAGGGACTGAGCCATTTCCCGGTGAAGCTTTCCTAGATGATTTCCTCAAAGAAGTCGTTAATTCAGGTCATCTTGTAGCGACAACCGATACCACCACAGCGGTGCGCCAAGCGGATGCCGTAATTATCGTAGTTCCTCTTTTTGTTAACGAAGAAGGCATTCCCGATTTTGGCTGGATGGATGCAGCTACAGAGAAGATCGCTGCCGGATTAAAGCCAGGCACTCTGGTTTCTTATGAAACTACTCTCCCTGTCGGAACTACTCGCAACCGTTTCGCTCCCGCCCTAGAGGCAGGTTCTGGACTCAAAGCTGGCGTGGACTTTGATCTCGTCTTCTCCCCCGAGCGCGTCCTTACTGGTCGAGTATTTGCAGACCTACGCAAGTATCCAAAGCTTGTTGGTGGAATCAATGCGCAGAGCACTGCAGCCGGAGTTGCCTTCTACGAGAAGGTTCTTGATTTCGATGATCGCCCCGACCTCACAACCAAGAATGGCGTCTGGGATCTTGGCACTTCTGAAGCGAGTGAAATGGCCAAGTTGGCCGAGACAACATATCGCGATGTCAATATTGCCCTAGCAAACCAGTTCGCAATCTTTGCGGAGGGTGCGAACATTGATATTGCTAAGGTCATTGCAGCTTCCAATTCCCAGCCTTACAGCCATATCCACCAACCTGGAATTGCGGTCGGTGGCCACTGCATTCCGATCTATCCTCGCTTCTACTTATGGAACGATCCAGAAGCCACGGTTGTTCGTTCAGCCCGTGAAGCAAATGCAGCGATGCCTGCCCATGCCGTTACCTTGCTTGCACATGCTCTAACCAGTGTGAATGCGGGCGATCTGGCCGGTAAGACCGTCGCCGTCCTTGGCGTCTCCTATCGTGGTGGCGTCAAGGAGTCAGCCTTCTCAGGCGTATTTGGAACTGTTACCGCTCTTAAATCTCGAGGTGCAAACGTTGTTGTGAATGATCCGATGTACACCGACCACGAGATCAAAGAACTTGGATTCGAGCCGTACCACTTCGGAGAACACGTCGATGCAGTCATTTTGCAGGCCGATCACAAGGACTACAAGAAGCTGACAAAAGCCGAATTCCCTGGTGTTAAAGCTGTTGTCGATGGTCGCCGCACTATGAATCCAATCAACTTCGCTGGCGTCGCGTTTCGAGTGATCGGCGCTGGCGCTTAAGCCTTTTCTTCAATCAGAAATGGTTTATAAGGACGAGCACTTGGCTTGACCCCAGCGATCGAGTTGTACAAATCAACCAGGATTTCTGCTTGACCTTCCCAGGTATGTTCCGCCAATACTGCTGGTGTGTAGGCCGCGCGATATTTAGCAGGATCCGCCAAAATCAATTGAGCTGCGCGAACAAAATCATTCACGTCCTCAGCGATATGCACTTCTCCATTCCCGAGCTTTCGAACCTCGGCTGACATTGTCTTCACATCACTCACAAGAATTGGTAAACGCGCTTGCATGTACTCACCGAATTTGGTGATGAGGGAGATCTCATGATTGAGGCGATGCAAGATTGGTATAAGTCCGATATCAGCCTGCGAGAGATAAGAGACTAACTCTGAATTTGGGACGTATGGCAAAACGTGAAAGCGATCAGCAAGATCAGGCGCACTGGCCACGAGATCTTGTACGGACTTGTTAGCAGGGTTAGCAATCAACGCGAGATGGACATCCGGTAGCTGGCGTAGCGCTGTGAGCGCAGTCTGCACTCCGCGCTGTGGAGCAACTGCGCCGGAATACACCATCAGGGCGACACCGTCGTGAATTCCGCAATCTTGGCGAAGTTTGCGATGAGAGACTTCTTGGCCTTCGACTAATGGATCATTGGCAACAATCGTTGGCCGCACACTGATCTGCAACTGATCCATCAACAGATCATTCATCGGGGCGCTGACCGAGAGGACTGCAGCTGCAGTGGATGAGTACTTGCGTTCAATCTTGGTATACAAATTCGCCATTGGTTTGGTGAGGTGTGCGACGCCAGGAACGTATTCGTGGGCATCGTAAATTAACTCGACTTTTTTGCCAGCTTCTTGCAGTGCCGCAACAACGGCTCCGGCGATCGGAAGCGCCGTGTAGTCATGCGCATGGATGATCGCAGGCTCAAACTCCATTGCAAGGGGGGTGATTGCCTTCACGGCGCGACCAAGGTTAGGGACGACAACTTCCCTCTTAATACCTAGCGCTTCAAAGAGTTTTCGACGATATCGGCGCAGGTGGCGAAGTGATCCTTCGATTAACCAACGCGTACGCTCTCCGCGAATAAATGGACGAAAGATTGTGGGCACTTGAGATTTACTAATTACGATCTTGAGCGGCAAGCGTTCAATCCGCGCATATCCGATTTCCAGATGATCAGGTTCTCCGCTTGGGGATGAGCCTGCAACGATGACGTCCCAACCCGCATTGCCTAAAGACCAGGCACATTTAAGAACGCGTGAGTCTTCGTGGACGCCATTAAGAACAATGTGGAGAGTTTTTGGAGCAGTACTCATCTTCGAATTCTAATGGGAAGACTACGGAAGTAAGACAACTATTGAGGTAATGAGAAATGCAATGACAAAACTCTGAGCAAGTATGCCGAGCGCAGTCTTTTGATCAGCTCGGCGGTCAGCCTTCGATGCAACTTTGTCAGGCGAACCCAAATCTCCGAAATTAAAAAGTCCAGCTAGACCAAATGCCAAACAAAATTTCTTCGAACTTTGAACCACGCCAACAGCAAAAACCATCGCCGGAATGATGAGAAGAGTGCGCGCAAGGTGCGATGAGTGAGAAACCAATAGTCCGACAGCGGTGATGAGGGTGAGAAATAAACCTAAGTAAGCCGCTTGCTTGCGGCGCGCTATCTCTTTAGGCCCGATATTGCAGGTGCCTGGGATGTAAGCGCCTGGAGTCTGCATCATTTAGAACTGTGGTTCGCGTTCATCTTCATCGCTGAAAACTTCGTGATTATCATTCGAAGAATTAGCGACCCATGAGAAGAGAGACTTAAGCGCCCCTGCGATAATCAGCAGAAATGCGAAGAGAGCGAGCACTCGCTTGACGGCTTTGAACATGGGATAAATGTACCCCTGTTGGCTGGTTACTGGCTGGAAGCTACTTCTGAAAAGTCTGAGACTTGGTCAAAGCGGCATCGATATCGCGCCAAAGGTCATCAACATCCTCGATTCCGACTGAGAGTCGAATGAGATTGGTTGGGATGGTTGGGCTTTCCGCGCTCCAGCGATGGCGGCGCTCCCATAATGATTCGACCCCACCGAGGGATGTCGCAAAAGCCACCAGTTCTGAACTCTCGCAGGCCAAGTCTGCCGCCTGCGCCCCACCCTTTACATCAAATGAAACTACCGCACCAAAACCCTTCATGAAACTCTTCGCCATTGCATGGTGCGGATCGGTTGCCAGTCCTGGGTAGCGCACTTTTTCTACTGCGGGATGACCCGAAAGCCTGGTGGCCAATTCGAGTGCATTACTTTGAGCTCTATCCATGCGAAGCGCCAATGTACGAAGGCCGCGAAGTGCGATCCAGACTTCAAAGGGACCTGGAATTGCCCCAGCCATCTTTCGCGCATCATTGAGACGATTCAAGAGTGGATCATCGTTTGTGGAGATTGATCCAAGAATGACATCACTATGACCAGAAATATATTTAGTGAGGGAGTGGATGACCACATCGGCTCCCATCGCCAAAGGCGTTTGGACCAGTGGTGTTGCAAAAGTGTTGTCGACCGCTACTCCGACATTGATCGATTTTGCAGCCGCGATAATTGTTGGGAGGTCGGCAACTTCAAGCGCTGGATTAGTTGGAGATTCGATCCATAGGAGCATCGCTCCCTTAATCTCTGCGAGTACCTCTTGTGTATTAGCAATATCAACGTAGCGAACTTCGGCATGGCCTGATTCTTGAGCGCGCTTGAGCAGCGTCATTGTGCCGGTATATCCGTTACGTGAAGCAACGATTACTGCGCCTTTTGGCAGAATTGAAAGAACAGCAGAAATCGCTGCCATTCCGGAAGCGAAGACCAACGTTTTGCCGCCTTCGAGTGACTCGATGGCACTTTCTAGTGCGCTCCAGGTTTGATTTCCATAACGACCATAGCCAACGGAGCCAGGTGCAATAAATGTTGAGTTCAGATCTATTGCCGGATTAACGCCAGCATCACTCTCTCGAGCTGGGCGGCCAGCAGCTACAACCCGCGTATGCGCAGTGAGACTAGAAAGGTAGTCTTGTTCGGAGTTAGCTGGCTGATCTGTAGACATAGGACGAGCCTAGCAAATGGAGTTGCATCTACTTGAGTTCGCTTAGGCCAACTCAGCCCCGCTAGGCCAACTCAGCCCCGCTAAACCTTTTTTCGACTCTTAAACAGACTCAATGCGGTCGTAATAAAGAGTACGCCGATAACAAAGCCAAGGCTTACGCCGAGTGAGATATTGGGGATCGCAATCCCCCAGACCGAACTATGGCCCTCACCGATGGCAGCCTCAAATACTAATTTGAGTCCAATAAAGCCCAGGACGACCGCTAAACCCTCGCTGAGGTAAATCAACTTACTCATCAAATCACCGATAAGGAAGTAGAGCTGGCGCAGCCCCATCGAAGCAAAAATAGTTGCGGTGACGATAACGAACGGATTTCGGGTGAGTCCGAAAATTGCGGGTATCGAATCAAAAGCAAAGACAAGATTAGTCATCGCAACTGCGGTCAGTGCGATTACCGAAATTGATAGGCCTCGCTTTCGCATAAATCGCAGAGCTCGTCCTTCGTGCCACTCTTCATCTTCGCTCTCGCGAAATAGTTTTACAGCCGTGTAGATGAGGAATCCACCGAAGATATAGAAAATCCATTCAAAACGATTGATGAGGGCCGCACCACCCGCAATAAAAATTCCGCGAAGCAGAAGAGATGAAATAATTCCGGCGAAGAGAACTATCTCTTCGCGCTCTTTAGCAACTTTCAAACTCGACATAATCAAAATCAGTACAAAGAGGTTATCAAATGAGAGCGAGTACTCGGTGAGCCAGCCCGCAAAGAATTCTGTTCGTGCGCGGGAGGTGGACCAAAAACCGAGCGATGTGCCGAATGCAATTGCAGAAAAAATATAAAAGGCGGTCCAGAGCGCAACAGAACGCAAGCTCGTGGTTTTATGGCGATTCTTAAATGCCATCAGGAAATCAAAGAGCAGGACTAATCCCAAAGCGCCCAAGGTGATAGCCCAGGCCAGGGTGCTAGTCGTGTTGATAATCATTGCCCGTATCCTATTGAAATCTCACAGAACTTCTTGAAAACTACTCAAATCCTGGGTGCGGGTGGCAATGCACGCGCATGGGTGGATACGGATAGATTAAGCACTATGGCCCTTACCTCGAGCGAAGAGATGCAAAAGCTCGTTCGCAAAATTGCTAAAGTCGATCCAGCTTTCGCCCCAATTATTAAAAGCTCTGGGCTATGCACCATAAACGCCAAGCGTCCAACGCGTACTCACTATGACACTCTCGTCACTTCCATCATCTCCCAGCAATTAGCCATTAAGGCAGCGGACACAATTCGAGAGCGCGTGCGACTTTTAGCAGGCGGCTCCATTCAGGCTGAGGCAATGGCAGCGCTCACACCTGAAGCACTCCGATCCGCAGGCGTCTCTGGCGCAAAAATTCGGGCCATTACTGAGCTAACCGACGGAACATTAAGTGGCGAGATAGAGTTCAAGAAATTTTCGAAGATGAGCAATGAAGCGATCTCTAAAGAACTCACGGCGATCTGGGGTATCGGGCGTTGGACAGTTGAGATGTTTCTTATGTTTCACCTCGGGCGATTAGATTTATGGCCGGTAGGCGATCTGGCTATGCGTCGCGGGTGGGAGAAGATTCACCGACTCCCCGACTATATAGATCCTAAAGAGCTAGATCTCATTGGTCAGAAATTTGAGGGAATACAGAGCGTTGTCGCTTGGTATTGCTGGCGCGCTACAGAAGGTGAAAGTTCTACCTGGTAGCAGACACTGCTGGGTATGCGATGCCTGTCGAAGAGTGACAGTCGTAACCGTTTGGATTCTTAGCGAGATACTTCTGGTGATACTCCTCGGCTAGCCAGTAAGTCATACCTTCGGAACTTTTAATTTCGGTGCAAATATCGTTCATTCCATTTTTCTTTAATTCTGCATTGTAAATATCACGCGTCTGTAAGGCGAGCGCATATTGCTGCTCAGAAGTTGTATAGATGGCGCTGCGATATTGAGTTCCAATGTCCCCACCTTGTGCGTTGAGCGATGTTGGATCATGCATAGTCCAAAACTCTTCAAGCAAACGGTGATAGGAAATGTGCGAAGGATCGAAAACAACTTCGACAATCTCTGCATGACCAGTGCGTCCTGTGCAGACTTCCTTGTAGTTTGGATGCGAGGTCCTACCCCCCATGTATCCAACAGAAGTTGCGATCACTCCATCTAAATTCCAAAAGCGGCGCTCGGCTCCCCAAAAGCAGCCCGTCGCAAAATAGGCGCGCTCGCCTACCT
The DNA here is from genome assembly GCA_903825945.1 of uncultured Actinomycetes bacterium. Classification (GTDB taxonomy): domain Bacteria; phylum Actinomycetota; class Actinomycetes; order Nanopelagicales; family Nanopelagicaceae; genus PALSA-747. The sequence goes on from CAIKCJ010000015.1 coordinate 6,919, forward strand.
GCGCAGCTTCCTGCGAAGCCACTTGTGAATCCCCCTGCGAATTAACGTGTGCTTCAGGCGCCGAGTTAGTTGGTTGAGTGCTCATGGCTCCAATTCTTTCACTGATATCCTTAGGGCGCAGTATTAGTCCGTATTAGTCAGTATTAGTAGAGTATGAATGCAATGTAGATCTCTCATAGCAAGCCCTCGTAGCTCAGTGGATAGAGCACCGCCCTCCGGAGGCGGGTGCGCAGGTTCGACTCCTGTCGGGGGCACGGTTCATCCCAAAGATCCCTGAAAGATCTCCAGTTATCGCAGATATCAAATCTCACCCTGACATAGCCCCAAGCGACTCGATGGTGACCCAACTGGGCCCATATCTGCATTTATTGGAGATCTTTCAGGAATCTTTTAGTGTTTGTCCTTGTTATACGAGGTGCAGTACGAGAGAATAGGCACCTATTCACCGTTTATTTCTCTTCATGGCGCTTAAATGTCGTTTTCAAGGGTCTTTGCACCGCCTTATGTGCGTGCTTGAAGCCGCTTGAAAGCCTCACTTGGGCTTCTAAAGGTCCTTGAGGTCCTTTAGATCAATGCGGCAATGAGCGCGTGAATGCAACTTCCCTAACTTGAAGGAGATCAGCGATGGATTGGCGCCACGAAGCAGCCTGCCGCGACGAAGACCCAGAGCTATTTTTTCCTATCGGAAATACGGGCCCAGCCCTTGCTCAAATTGAAGAAGCTAAAAAAGTCTGCAATCGCTGCCCTGTAAAGGAGCCTTGCCTAGCGTGGGCTCTTGAAAGTGGTCAAGATGCCGGAGTTTGGGGTGGTCTCTCAGAGGATGAGCGCCGTGCCCTCAAGCGCCGTGCAGCTCGCAATCGGGCTCGTATGATGGAGAGCCAAAACCAGTTCTAGTTTTTCCTTGCTGATTTCAATGTGAGTGATCTTGGAAACCTTTTAGACAATTTTTTAGAGAACTTTTAGACGTCGAAGGTCAAAAGCGCAACGGTTTTTCCATCCTTACGCATCAACGTAATAGTCCCCTTGAGTTCGTTCTCCGTGAGGGTTCGAACAATTTGCAGGCCAAGGTTTGATGAGGTTTGCCAATCAAATCCTTCTGGTAGCCCGGATCCGTTATCCACGATCGAAATTTCGTAGCGATTTTTACCGTGTACGCCTAGGGCACCAGCCTCACTTCCGGCGCTGTCACTCTTCTGGATCTCAATAAGAAGTTCATCACCGGCTTCAGCCAAGCCATGCTCAAGGGCATTGTGAATAAGTTCTGTGATGACTAACGAAAGTGGTGTGGCAGTTTGAGAATCCAAGACTCCAAACTCCCCGATTTTTTTTAGGTTTATCGTCCGAGGACTTAATTCAATGGCGTTATGAACAATCCGTTCATAAACTTCATCAAAGAGCACAGACTCCGCGGATGAAGCAGAGAGTGTTTCGTGCACTATCGCAATAGACGCCACACGCCTTACTGCTTCCGCAAGCGCAGCGCTAGCAATCGGATCTTCAACTCTCCTTGACTGCAATCGGAGGAGGGCAGATACTGTTTGCAAGTTATTTTTTACACGGTGATGAATCTCGCGAATAGTTGCATCTTTAGTGACGAGATCGCGATCACGACGTCTAAGTTCGGTGACATCATGAAGCAGGACGATGGAACCGATTCGCTCCTGTCCCTCAATTAGCGGAATAACTAATAGATCGACAATTCCATTTCCGTTATCGAAATCTGCACGACGTAGATTACGACCGCTGAGAATAGTGACCCAGTTCTCTTCCGTTGGCTGATTCTGTGGGAGTGAGAGAGAATCGAAAATAGCACCCAAGCTATTTCCTTCAAGTTCGGTCTCCCAACCCAATCGACTCACGGCTGATCGAGCATTTGGGCTGGCATAAGAAGTAATTCCCTGGGCATTAAGGCGAATGAGCCCATCACCCACCCGAGGAGCTGCCTCTGCCTGATACATGCTGTCCTGAATAGGAAATGTTCCTTCAGAGACCATTCGATAGATTTTGTGAGCGATCTCGCGATAGTTCAACTCCAACCGCGAAGGAGAACGCATAGAGATGGCATCTCGGTGACGAGATATCACTGCGATTACTCGATTTTCAAAGAAGACAGGAACCGTCTCCTCTTTGATAAGCAACTCACCTATCTGCTCTGGCTCGGTGTCACGAACAATTTCTCCTTGAGAAAGAGATTGATCGATACGTGAATTCTTACCCCATGGAATCTCAAGTCCGATGAGATCTTGAGTAAAAACTGTCGATGCTGTTGTTGGTCGGATGTGCGCTATAGCCACATGTCCTTCTGGCCAACTTTGATAATCTTTTCGACGAGGCACCCAAAGCACCAAATCTGCAAAAGAGAGATCGGCTAACAATTGCCATTCAGTGATGAGAACAGAGAGGCGATCTCGATCTGCTTCGCTCAAGGCTGTATGCGAGTAGGCAAGTTCAATACGTGAGCTCATCCGCACATCCTCTACTGAATCACAAAAGCGATGCCAGAATCTTACCAATCTCCTTCCGATTGGGATTTGTCGCCTTTAAGAATGGCAAAAGCGCGCTCTCAGGTGCAGGATCTAACTGGGACTCTCTCAGTATGTGGCGATTTTCTCCGATCGTGAGGCTCATAAATTTCGCCTCCCACTCTCGAAGCGCTCGTGAATGACCACTGAGAATGCAGAGATAGGTGATCGGCAAAGCTTTGAGTAGGACTGGAAATTCACGCAAGAAATGAGAGAGCTCATCGATGCTTGATGGGGTTGATTTGGTGAGGTAAACCAGATGAGTTGCGCTATCAAGTACGTTATTCACCAATGAGCCCTGCCACCGTCGGTCAGTAACTGCCTCGCTTAGTGCCGGGAGTGTTCCGAGATCTACGATGGTCGTTCGCTCCCCAGTCGGAAGAGCCGTGGGCCTCTGCTTCGGATCCAGTGGGGCTATATGAATCAATGAACTGCTCAGACGATCTCGTTGGCGTGCCAAGGTTTGAGAACGTAAGTCAGCGTCCACAAGAAGGACTTGCTCCGTACGGGCAATCTCTTGGGCAATAGCAAGTGCAAACCTCGTGCGGCCTGGTGCCCCGGCGCTTCCTGTCACAGCAATAATACGGCGTTGCTTAGTAATGAAGCTTCTGGGGGCGCTGTGAATATCCCGATCTTGACGCACTTCCCGCTCTTGTCGAATATCCCGTTGGTTGTAGGGGCGAGAGAAATCATGGGTTTGGGTTGGGCTGGCTGCGCTCTGATAATCACGGGGACGGACGGGATAACTAGGCTCGGAAGATGGCTCTCGCGTTGTAATGAGTGGGGCACGCAACTCCTGGCGAATACGAACCATAATGGCGTGGGAGTTGGTGCGAACATCATCCAAAGATATGAACGTGGTCGATGATGTTGGCCCTGTGTCGATCATGCCAGAATCAAAACCTTCGAGATCGCTTCGGTATATGACCACGGTCCTGAGCGTTGGCTCACGGAGATCGAGAAATTCTTTGAGCGATCGCGCATCAAATGCTCGATAAATTATGTTCCACCCTTGCGAGAATAGAAGTTGGGATACGTAATCCTCACTCTCCGAATCGGCAATCGCAGTTATCACATCAAGTTGCGGGATCTCAGAACGCATTACTGGCCACCACCAATCGACCTTGTGATTCTGCATCAACGATTAGTACTGCGTTGGCGGGAGTAACACTCAGAGCTAGTTCGACACTGCCACCAAGTGATCTCGATTTAGAATCAACGTTTTCAACATCCACATGGGAGATGACTAGAGCAGGACTAGTCGTTTGGTCTTTGGGTATGACATAAATATCTGCAAAGTCGCCCGGGAGAATATCTGTTGGGCAATCGGTGGCCAAGACTCCTATCGGAATGAAACTTATGCCTGCCTGAGTTGATCCTCGCCCTAGATCGCTTAGGGAAATCACATCGCCCACCGCGAGTGCGTGTAAGGCATATTGACCAATAATCTGATCTTTAGCTCCAAAGAAGTGAGAGCTTTCGCTTCCTAAATCGATTTTCTCGAGTGCAACTTCGCTGGCAACAACTTTTGTGCCTGTTGCAATTGGCGCTTTCACCACCCAAGCACTACCGCTCGGTCCACTTCCCATAAGTAGAGAGAATAGGAAAAGCGAGAAGAGAAGAGCGCCAAACGCCAGTATGCGACGAGAATTGCGTTGGAAGAATTTCTGTATATCAATCATGGGAGATGAATACCGAAGTTTGCGCGAAGGTGCGCAAAGTTATCCACATGGCGTAGATCTGCATAGTTCATCCATTTTGATGATTTATTTCGATCTCCTTCAAGCCACGCTTCTATCCATGAGCACACTCACATCCCAGAGCATCACATTTAGTCGCCCCGGTCACCTCGCACCACTTCCGAATTCTCACGACGAACCGCAATTAGCGCTGGTCGAACCAACTATCCGCTCACTCGAAGGGCGAAGGAGCGCGCTCACTTATGCTCCCGAGAACCTACTTACGCGCCAACTCTTTCTGGTCCCAACTCCCAGTGGAATTCCTGGTGAAGAGATCGAACCTGGATCCGCGCCGCAGCCCTCTCCGTTAAATGAACTTCCACCCGTCCGAGAGACGGTTGAACGATACGTAGTTGGAGTGGTCGAAATTTGGGGTGGCAGAAGGTCGGCGATGCAGTTGGCACGATCGTCACATCGCGAGGTGTATCAAAAGCTCCTTGGATTAACTGGAAATCAAGGAACACTTCCTCGCATACGCAAGATTTATATCAACGAACCTATTGAAGGCGTCGTTGAAAGCGCTGTTACATTGCGCTTTGATGAACGAGTTCGCTCCCTTGTCCTTCGATTTGAAGGAGTCGACAAGCGCTGGCTATGCACCCAACTCGAACTCTTGTAAAGCTTTAGGCAGCACCGTGGCAGCGTTTGTACTTACGGCCTGAACCACAAGGACATGGACCGTTCTTAGAGATATCAGCAGCTCCTGTTTGAATGATTGAACCATCTTCATCGGCTGCGGTGTAGCGCAACGCTTCACCTTGTGCAGCTGGAGGAGTAATCAATCCTGGGGCCGCAATTACTGGCGCACCCTCGCCATTGTCTGATTCAACATTGACCTCGACGTGGAAAAGAAGACCTACGAGTTCTTCCTTAATGGAGTCCATCATGGCCGAGAACAGGTCGTAACCTTCACGTTGGTATTCAACGAGAGGGTCACGTTGAGCCATGGCACGCAGCCCGATTCCCTCTTGTAGGTAATCCATCTCATAAAGATGCTCGCGCCACTTACGATCAAGTACTGAAAGTAGAACCTTGCGCTCAAGTTCGCGCATTACTGGTTCGGTTAATTCACTCTCGCGCTTGATGTATTGAGCAGTTGCATCGCTGAGTACTCGTTCAAGAATCAAGTCAGAATCTAGGTTGGCTGCTCCGCCAACTTCAGCTGCTAGTGATTCAGGAGAAATTATTGCTGGATACAGAACATTGAGTGCAGTGAACAGTGCATCGAGATCCCAGTTTTCTGGGAAGCCTTCGCTTGTAGCACCACGCACATAAGCGGTGATCGTATCTTCCATGAATCGTTGAACTTGCGGTGCAATATCTGCACCTTCGAGAACTTCGCGACGTTCGCTATACACCACTTCGCGTTGGCGGTTCATGACATCGTCATACTTCAGAACATTCTTGCGCTGTTCAAAGTTGAGAGACTCAACTTGTGTTTGCGCCGAGCGAATTGCGTTTGAGACCATTTTAGATTCAATAGGGACATCATCGGCTATGCCAGCAACACCCAAGAAACGCTCTACGAGTCCTGAATTAAAGCGACGCATGAGATCGTCTTGAAGCGAGAGATAAAAACGTGACTCGCCTGGATCGCCCTGGCGACCGGAGCGGCCGCGGAGCTGATTATCGATACGACGAGAATCGTGTCGCTCAGTTCCTAGAACATACAAACCACCTGCTGTAACCACAGCTTCGTGTTCTGCTGCAACTGCAGCTTTCTGCTTGGCAATTTCAGCCGGCCAAGCTGCTTCGTACTCCTCGGGAGTTTCTGCTGGATTGAGGCCACGCTTTTGCAATTCAAAATCTGCCATGAACTCTGGGTTGCCACCGAGCATAATGTCGGTACCGCGACCTGCCATATTTGTTGCAACTGTAACTGCGCCAATTGTTCCAGCGCGCGCAACGACAGCAGCTTCGCGTTCGTGCTGCTTAGCATTGAGTACTTCGTGGCGCACACCAGCTTTGGTGAGGAAGTGAGAAAGTTCTTCTGATTTCTCCACAGATACTGTGCCGACAAGAACGGGTTGACCCGCCTTGTGGCGTGTAACGATGTCGTTCACCACAGCTTGGAATTTGCCTACCTCTGTGCGATAGATCAGATCTGAAGAATCTTTACGCTGGGTAGGGCGGTTTGTCGGAATTGGAATAACGCCCAGCTTGTAGATCTGCATCAATTCAGCAGCTTCTGTCATAGCTGTACCAGTCATACCGGAGAGCTTCTTATAAAGGCGGAAATAATTCTGAAGCGTGATTGTCGCCAAGGTCTGATTTTCATCCTTGATTTCAATACGTTCTTTAGCTTCAAGGGCCTGGTGTAGTCCTTCGCTGTAACGGCGGCCTGAGAGCATACGGCCGGTGTGCTCATCAACGATCAAGAGTTCGCCATTCATGACCACATAATCTTTATCGCGCTTGAAAAGCTCCTTGGCGCGCACAGCATTGTTGAGATAGCCGATCATTGGGGTGTTGACGGCTTCATAGAGATTGCCGATTCCGAGAATCTGCTCAACCTTCGTGACACCTTCCTCAAGAATGCTTACAGTCTTCTTTTTCTCGTCGATTTCGTAATGCAGATCGCGCGAAAGATTGCTGACAATATTTGCAAACTCTACGTACCACTTGGTTGCCTTATCAGCGGGACCACTAATGATCAGAGGCGTACGCGCTTCATCAATTAAAATTGAGTCCACTTCATCGACAACTGCGAAGTTGTGTTCGCGTTGCACACAATCTTCAAGTGACCACGCCATGTTGTCGCGTAGATAGTCGAAACCAAATTCATTATTTGTTCCATATGTAATATCTGCAGCATAGGCTTCGCGACGTTCAGCTGGAGTCATGCTGGCTAGAATCACGCCAACTTTGAGCCCCAAGAAGCGATGAACGCGGCCCATCCACTCGCTATCGCGCTCTGCGAGGTAATCGTTTGTCGTAACAACGTGAACGCCTTTACCTGTGAGGGCGTTGAGATAAGCAGGCAAGGTTGAGACCAGAGTCTTACCTTCACCGGTACGCATTTCGGCAATGTTGCCTAGATGAAGCGCGGCTCCACCCATAAGTTGAACATCGTAATGGCGTTGACCAAGGGTGCGCTTTGCTGCTTCACGAACAGTCGCAAAGGCCTCAGGCAAGAGGTCATCGAGATCCTCGCCCTTGTCTAGGCGGTCGCGAAACTTTTGAGTCTGAGCTCTGAGTTCATCATCGGTCAGTGGAGCTACACGTGGCTCCCACTCATTAACCAATGCTGCGATCTTCTCCAGGTTGCGAACTGCGCGACCTTCACCGGCGCGGAGAATTTTATCTAGAACTGACACAAAGCCTCTTTTCGTGGAAAACCATGAATATCCATCCGGGGATGGCAATTGCCCAATCTTATTGGGAAATCAGGCGAGGGGAGACACAAGCCAGGATGGCTATATCCGGCTCAAATCCGGCGCTGCGAAGCGCTCTAATCCCCTCGCCCATCGTCGCGCCGCTGGTCATCACATCATCCACTAGGACCAGGTAAGGCCTCCGGGCCGCTGGGTGGGCCTTTTGGTCGGCGGCGCCATTTAGATACAGATCAACATCCAGATCCAAGCGAGCTCGCTCGGCCACCCTGCCTTCACGGCTCGAGCGCTCGCCTTCAAGAAGCGCTCGAAAGTTCGCATCAAATCTATAGGCACCTTGAAGATTTGCCATCCGCTGGGCTGGATTGAGCAAGCTCTGATCCTGTAATGCTCGAGTGAGCTTCAGCGGTTGAACAATTATGAGATCCACCCCCGCTCTCCGCTCACTCCGAGAAATGTAAGCGAGCTCGCTACGCATCGAGCGAGCTAGAAGCAAGCCGTGCTCAAATCCTCGAGCTCTTGTTGCAGCCCTAGTAGATGGGGCTGGGATCAGAATAATTTTCGCCCCAATTTCTCCACCCGAATCAGTAAGCGCACAAGCCAATCTACGAGCAAGATATTTCCTGGCAGCTCGGTTGTTTTCTTCTTTGGCCAGGAGCACGAGTTGTGAAATTTCTAATCCATAGGTGAGCCGAGTGTAAAACGGCACACCATTAATTATTCCTTGGTAGTTCTTTTCGCTGATTGCACGTTCGCATCTCAAGCAGAGAACGCTCTGCCCATTCGCCAGATCACCACCACAACTTAAGCAGAGTGGAGGGAAGAGAAGTGAGGCCAGACCAGAGAGCAAAGACATTACTCAACTATGGAGCAGATTAAATATCGTCCTCGTCGAAGGAGAGGAAGGATGTGGATTCTCCGTGGTTGGGATCAACCGAGATCGGTTCTGTTTCAATTGGTATTCCCGGAACTTTAGGAACGGTGAGCACAAAATGAGCTCCTTGGCCTGGGCGGCCCCAAGCTTTGAGAGTTCCTTGATGTAGCTTCGCATCATCAAGTGAAATTGAAAGTCCTAGACCAGTTCCTCCACGAATGCGTGATCGGGATGGGTCTGCTCGCCAGAATCGATCGAACAAGCGGTTTGTCTCTCGCTCGCTAAACCCAATTCCATAGTCACGAACGGAGACCGCAACCTCTCGATCGGTCGCCACAAGCGTGATGTCAATCGGTTTGCCTTCGCAGTGATCAATAGCATTTGCGATGAGATTACGCAGAATTCGCTCAATACGCCGTGGATCGACTTCGGCAACCACAATCTCGCCTGGGAAGTGTAGGTCTATTTTGGTGTTATCCCCTGGTTGCAAATGGTCAATCGTCTGCTTAATGAGGTCACCGATATTTATTTCTTTACTCTCGAGAATTGATGCGCTGGCATCAAATCGACTCACCTCGAGAAGATCTGTTAACAGTGATTCGAAGCGAGCGATTTGAGATGCCAACAACTCAGCGCTGCGCTGCCCAGCTGCATCTAGCTTGTGCGCACCAGCCGAAATCACTCCCGAGGCCATACGAATTGTGGTCAGAGGCGTTCGAAGCTCGTGCGAGACATCAGAGACGAAACGTTGCTGAAGTCGAGAGAGATTTTCCAATCGAGAAATTTGTTGCTGCATAGAAAGTGCCATCTCATTGAAAGAGATTGCCAAACGCGCCATCTCATCGCTTCCCTTAACATCCATACGTCGGTGCAAGTCACCAGCGGAGAGCTCTTCAGCAATCTCGGCGGCATCGCGCAGCGGGGTAACAGCTTGTCTGGTTACATACCAAGAGAGAAGCCCAATGACGATAATTGAGAAGAGCCCAGTAATCCACAGCAATCTTTCAATGAAGCCCATGATTGTCGTCTGCTCGTTGAGCAAAAAGACGTAATACAACTCGTAAGGCGAAGCTGGCGGGATTGTTATCTCCGTGCCAACAATAATTGCAGGCTGAGTGGTGCCGTTCGTATATTTTACGTCGGTTCGCAGCCAGTGGGTCTTTGAGGACCGTTGCACCAATTTTCTGAACGATGCTGGGATCGAACTTGTATCTAATTTATTCGATGAGCCGTTATATGTATCATTTTTTGATAAGCCGACAAGAGAACCCAACAACACAACTTCGCGTGGTGCGGTATTGATGCTCGGTGTGCTTGGGCGAAGAATTTGGGCAACGACCGTGTCGATCTTTAGGTGGGCTAGGTACTGAGTTGCGTAGAGCTGACCCTGGTCGTAGTCGGCCAGAGATTCGGCTTCCGAAACCGACGCATTGGTTTTCTCCCGATAAATTCCATTAGATATTTGCGTAAATAAGAGCGTTCCAATCAGCGCAATAAAGACAAAAGTAAAAGCGACAGTGGAGACGATCACTCGAAAGAGAATGGAACGTTGCCATCTAGAGTTGAGCATCGTCACACCACCCTCTCTAGCTATCTCTTCGCTACTTGCTTATCCTTGCGAGTTGCTCAAGCCGCCCTGCATAGGCCTTTGTTTCTTAGACTTTACACAAACTTATTCGCTGCTGGTTCCAGCCTTATAACCAACACCTCGGACCGTGAGAATGATGGTGGGATTATCAACATCAATCTCAATTTTTGCGCGCAATCTTTGGATGTGAACGTTAACAAGGCGTGTATCAGTGGCGTTCTGATATCCCCAGACTTCATCGAGTAGAGCCTCACGAGTAAATACTCGCCCTGGTTCTTTAGCGAGTGCAACAAGTAGATCGAATTCGAGTCGGGTGAGAGGAATGGATTTTCCTCGACTAGCAATTGTGTGCGCTACTTGGTCGATCAATACATCGCCAATACGTAGCGTTGTGCTTTCGCCTGCCGTGGAGCGACGCAGGCGTACTTTAATTCGAGCGACTAGCTCTGATGGATTAAAGGGTTTGATCATGTAGTCATCGGCCCCGGCTTCCAAGCCAAGAACAACATCTTGAGTGTCACCTTTTGCCGTGAGCATCACGATAGGAACCATTGATGTTTTGCGAATTTCTTTTGCTACTTCAATTCCACTCATCCCTGGAAGCATGACATCGAGCAATACGAGATCAGGTTTATGCGCCTGAAAAATTGCCCCCACCTGATCGCCTGAGTTGACGAGGTCAACTTCAAAGCCTGCACCTGTGAGAACAATGCCAAGCATCTCCGCCAAATCTTGGTCGTCATCAACGACCATGATGTGCGTCATTAGCTACCGTGCTCCCAAGAGTTCAGGTAAAGCTCTTGTGCCGGAGTTAGAGAGTCGATCGTGACACCCATCGCAGCAAGCTTGAGACGAGCAACTTCCTTATCAATTGCAGTTGGAACATCGTGCAATCCAGCAGCCAACGAAGCGGCCGTCTTGAGCAACCACTCTGCTGTGAGCGCCTGATCTGAGAATGACATATCCATAACTGAAGCGGGATGCCCTTCGGCTGCGCCAAGGTTTACCAAACGGCCCTCGGCAATGAGGAGAAGTCGTCGACCATCCTTGAGCGTGTACTCATCTGTTTGGTGGCGAATTCGGCTCTTGCTCTGCGCATTCTTCTCAAGCCATGCGACGTCGATCTCAATATCAAAGTGACCTGAGTTCGCAAAAATCGCGCCATCCTTCATGACTGCAAAGTGCTCGTCACGCAGCACATCGCGATTGCCTGTGACAGTGACGAAATAATCTCCGAGTTTTGCTGCTTCTAGAGAGTCCATAACTCGATAGCCCTGCATCAATGCATCAAGCGCCTTAGTTGGATCGATCTCAGTAACGATGACGTTTGCGCCCATACCGCGAGCACGCTCGGCCACGCCTTTACCGCAGTAACCAAATCCGCAGACCACAAATGTGCTTCCAGCAAGCAATCCATTTGTTGCGCGGAAAATTGCATCGAGTGAGGATTGACCTGTACCAAAACGGTTATCAAACATATGTTTTGTATCGGTGTCATTAACAGCGATCATCGGGAATTTAAGTGCGCCATCTTTTGTCATCTGGCTCAAGCGAATCACACCTGTAGTCGTTTCTTCGCAACCGCCCATGATGCCATCGATCAACTCTGTGCGGGTTGTGTGAAGAGTATTCACGAGATCGCAACCATCATCGAATACGAGACTTGGCTTGATATCCAATGCTGCATTGAGATGCGCGTAGTAACCATCACGATCAATTCCATTTCGCGCGTAAACGCTAATTCCATATTCGTGAACTAGCGCAGCTGCAGTGTCATCCTGAGTTGAGAGTGGATTTGAAGCACAGAGCGCGAGCTCGGCTCCACCAGCTTTAAGAGCGCGCATTAAGTTAGCTGTCTCTGTAGTCACATGCATGCAAGCTGTGATTCGAACACCAGCGAATGGCTTCTCTTTCTCAAAGCGAGCTTTGATTTGAGCGAGGACAGGCATGTTGCGTTCTGCCCATTCGATGCGCTTCTTGCCCTCTGCAGCAAGTGAGGCATTTGCAATCTCGTGTCCAACAACAGTCTCTAGCGCCATGGCTTCTCCCCTAATTCCCCGAAATTCCCCGAAATGTGATCAATCAGCGTTCTTTAGCAATGGCAGAAGGTTACCTGAAAAGGGCTAAGACCTGATCTCTGATCGTGGCCATCAGTTCCGGGCTTTTTGCCTCAACATTGAGACGAAGGAGCGGCTCGGTATTGGAGGGGCGCACGTTGAACCACCAGTCATCACCCTGGACGGTGATTCCATCTAGCTCGTCTATCTCGTGGGCTTGTCTATATGTTTGCTTGACTAGGGCAACGCTCACAGCGGAGTCGCTCACCTTCGTATTAATTTCGCCACTGGCAAAATAGCGGTTGAGCGGAGCGAGCATCTGCGACAAAGACCCATCAAAATGCGCAAGCTCGGCGATTGCAAAAAGTGCAGCAAGGGCACCAGAGTCGGCCTTCCAAAAATCTGCAAAGTAGAAATGGCCTGAATGTTCCCCGCCAAAAATTGCACCAGTCTCAGCCATCATCTTTTTGATGTAGGAGTGACCCACTCGAGAACGCAGCGCTGTTCCCGCATGCTCTGCCACAATCTCTGGCACAGCGTGCGATGAGATGAGATTGTAAATAATTTTCGAGCCCGGCTTGCGCTTGAGTTCACGAATTGCAATTAGCGCCGTGAGAGCCGATGGGTTTACAAGATCACCCTTCTCATCGACCAAGAAGCAGCGGTCTGCATCCCCATCAAATGCCAATCCGATATCGGCACCTTCGGCTTTGACCCGGTTGACTAAGTCGAGGAGATTTGAAGGTTCGATTGGGTTAGCTTCATGGTTGGGGAAATTGCCATCCAATTCAAAGTACATAGGAATGATCTCAACATTGAGACGTTCCATAATTGCAGGAGCCGTATAGCCAGCCATGCCGTTGCCTGCATCAATAACAACTTTGAGTTTTTTGCTGCTCGCTTCACCACCAACAGTAGGTAATTCTCCCGGAGCGAAGAGGCTTAACAGAAAATCGACATAGTCTCCAAGCATGTTACGTTCGGTAATTTTGCCAAGCGGACCAGTCGACATTGGCACTCCCTCGGCCATCAACTGCTTGATACGCAAAAGTCCAGATTCAACTCCGATAGGGCGTGCGCCGCTTTTCGCTAACTTCATTCCGTTGTAGCGCGCAGGATTATGGCTAGCCGTGAACATAACGCCGGGAAGATTGAGCGAACCTGTCGCAAAATAGAGCATGTCGGTTGAAGCCAAGCCCATGCGGATAACATCGATACCTTGGGATGTCACACCATCAGCGAAAGCGCAAGCCAATGGATCTGACGATGGCCGCATATCTTCACCGACCACTACTGTTGCGGGCTCTCGCTCTTCCATCAAGAAACGAGCAAAAGCTGTACCGAGAACAAAGGCAAACTCAGGAGTGATCTGTTCATCAACTAGTCCTCGAACGTCATAAGCCTTGATGACTGCATCTAATTCTTCGCGAGTAAACATGGTGTGAACCTACAGAAGGTGAGTGGCTCTCGTGAAATTCTCTAGGAGAGATCCGTTGGAATTGAACGCAAATGGCCGCGTCGACCTAACTCTGACGATGGTTGCGAGCTCTCATTCTTGGAATGGCTCGAGGCTCCCAGACCGTCTTGTGAATCGGATGAAGCCGTTCCCGCCTGCGCCTGCTGCGCTACTTCACGCACGGCATCTGCAATCGCCATCAAGTCATCATCGTTTGGACCGATTTCGCCTTGCGTTGGCTCAAGTCGTGAGACGCTCCAACCATTAGGAAGGGTCAACCTGGCGCTATGTAATTCACAGAGGTCATACGAGTGCGGCTCGGCAAAAGTAGCCAAAGGACCAAGAACGGCAGTTGAATCTGCATAGACATAGATCAACGTTTTCGTTGCGACAAACCGACAGCCAGCGCGAGAACAAGCCCGGCCAACTCGTGGATGTGATCGCATATTGAGAGATTATCGCCTTTAGGTCTCTTAGTGGTGGATTTGAGGATATGGAGAGATTAGGGCGTCGCGCGAACCAACGTTCGAATATCTGACGTTGGTAGCGGTGAGCCATTTTCAGCAAGGCTCGACTCCAGCGGGAGATAACTCAAGCTAGTTCCCCCGTTTTTGAGTATTGCTCCGCCGCAGACCGCGGCCTTACCTTGCGGATTTATGGTGATCAGATCGATGGGGCCAGGAGACTTCCAGCTCACCTCGCCTTGACCGCTGACGGTCGCAGTTCCGCGAGCGCCCGAACTAAATTGCCAGCGCAGCTGCACCGAAACCTGTGAGCCCATAAAAAGAAGTGTTGGGGTGGAGCCAGAAAAATTCATCGCAGCGGCTGAAGAATTACCAGAAGCCAATGGAGTTAAAGAATTAGCCCAGGCAAAATCATTACCGCCGTGTGAAACACTAGTAAGAACGCTCGCAAAAATTGGTTGATCAGAGGTGATTTCAATGCCATAAGGTGATGGTGTCTGCGATGTTGGAAGCGGAACGTCAACTACTTTTTGGTGAGGAACGGTGAGTTGACTCAAACCGACTGGAGCGAATGAACCATTACTCGAGAACACCAGCGTTGAGATATTTGCATCTATTCCACCGGGGACCAATAGGCGAACAAGTTGTGATGCTGCGTTGCTACCCGCACTTCCATTAGTGAGGCCCCCCAGAAAAATAGTGTTAGTTGCAGCGCTAGTTGCCGAAACATAACTTGCACCTAAATCTGAAAGTCCAGCTTTTCGGTGATCAAGCAAGAAACTACTCACGCGCCCTGTTAGCGTCACGACATTAAAAGCAACTGAATTTTCTCCTGGAGCCAATGAAGCGACTGAAACCTGCGAATCAGAATTCGCCTTTACGGTAAGTGCGATTGGAGAAACCGACCCCTTGCTCGTATACGGATAAATCAACACATTAGAGCTACTCAATCCGCTGTTGATCACTTCCAGAATATCTTGGCTCGATAAAGCAGCTGTCCCACCAATAAACCACTGACTCTGTCCGCCAGCATTACAGAGCACGGCAGCGCTACCAGCTGCGGATGCTGAGTTAAATGCAATAGGGATTCCCGAGGTTCCTTGCACATATGTGGCGTACGAGCTGCTCGGCAATTGCGTGAATGGGGTTGTGTGCGTCAATAGAGTTTTGGGATTGATGCTGCGAATTTGCAGATGTTTTTGAGGTAACGAAATGCTCGCGCTGCCGCCGAGCGCTGAAGGGCAGAGGGTGGCAGGAAAATTTCGGACCGAGCTAGTTGCTCGCTGCGCAGGTGAAATATGTGGTGCGCTGATCGCCAAGGCCAGCGAGGCTCCCAAAATAAGCGCTGCAAGGGCTCGCACCTGTATGGACCGGCTGAGATCGATTCGCACTTAAACCAACTCCTCGAGTGGTACTTCAACTTTACGGCGACCTGATGGCAATGCCATCACAATGGCTACAAGCAGTGCAAGGAATTGCAGAGACAAAAGTGCTCTATGAATAGTGCCGTCGTAACTGAGGACTAGCGAGCCACCCCCTGGAACGGTAAAGACTGGAAGTCCTGACGCGTTTTTTTCTTCTGGTACCGACTTGCCATTGTCGAGTAACCGCCAGTTGCTATCAAAAACTTGCGCGAGCGTAAGTTGACCTGCGCTACTCACTGTTCCGACTGCATCCGAAGACCCTGAGGTTAGAGTGGATCGAGCTCCGTTCGCCGATACAAATTCAACTCGAGAATTGGCGTGGAGAATTTTCCACATAGTTCCGTTTGCGGTGGATGAGATGCGAACAAATCCTCCGATACCGTCAATAAGAGTCGATAACGAGACTGGAGTTGGAGCCTTGATGAAGAGATATTGAATCCCGAAACTACCTAGAACTTTGCTGGTAGCTAAACCTGAGCCAGTAATGAGTTGGGTCATGGCATCTTGGATTTGGTTCGGAATCTTATCCGCCACATCGGCATCACCCATGGAGAGTTCACTTCCACTGGAAATGAAGTAGGAAGTCGAATTACCTACCACTGAGAGAACAACGGTCTTCGGGCGAGATGGCGTATCGGCCAACGCACCGACAAATGCCGGAACGACTGATGGTTGGTTGCCACGAACTTGTGAGTTATTAGCTGATCCCACTATCCAAACGCTCATTGCCAACGCACTAATGCTCAGTGCTGTGACTGCGGCCCCAACACTGATATGTGCAACTCCGAACTTGCTTGTTCGTAGAGTTGGTATGACGTCTTTAGCTTGTTGGAGCAGGGGTGGTATGACGATAATGGTTGCAACGAGTAAGAGTTCGCCGGACCAGACATTGCTCGTGGAGCCGTGAGCGCTCACATGAAAGGCACTGAGAAGAATCGCGCCGCCAAGGAGCGCGGAAAGTATGAGAGTCAGCGAACTCAAGGCTCGAATGAGGGCGATGTATGTAACACAGAGAAATACCGGGGCGATCAGCCATAGTGGAGATGACCCAGCTCCGCCAGGGTTGAAAAGTAGCGTCGATGCTACTCCTCCCCCAGAAAGCGGTACTCCGGGAGCCGCAAGCCAGTGTGTGGGGTGCAGCAAGAGATCAAAACTCCAAGGTGAAAGTAGGAGAAGCGGGGTCGCGATGAAAGTGGCTCGTCGACCAATGGGAGCAAAAACTTCGCTCTCAATGAGGTTGCGTAGGCCTACTTCTTTGAGCTCCACGCGGGAGCGAAAGATTTCTAAAGCCAACATGACCACTTGACCCAGTAGCCAGATTGCAAGCAACAATGGCGAGAGAGCACCAATCAGCGCAATGAGGAGAGTAAGCGCGAACAAGCGTCTAGACGTAAAAGATCCCGTCTGCCAATCGAAAGGCTTAATGAGCAGAACCACTGGGAGCAGAAGAAAGAGAGTGACGGTGCCTATCCGACCCTGATTAAGCGCTCCCCAGAGAAGCGGGTTGAGTACGTAGATAAAACCACCGACTGTTGCAAAATTCTTCGTCACACCAAGACTTCGAGCAATTCTGGAGAAAATATAAAACGCTAATGGTGGAGTGATAAAAAAGAGAATATTTACGAGAAGAGCGAGATGTCCCAGTGTGATGATTGAAGCAAGTGCAAAAATTAACGTCCAGGCTGGCGCGGGATTGGAACTCCCCATACCCACGGGATGCCAAGCACTGAGATAGAAATGAAAGAGATCCCTCGCGTGTGTCGGAACTAATGAGAGAGCTCCGCCAGAGAGTTGACCAAATCGATTTCTGCCAGCGAGTAATGACAGCAGCGACATAAAAACAATAGCGAGAAAATCAGGTCGTCTGATGAAATTCTTAAATATCGATGCACGAATGGGTGCAGATAAATCTGGCGTATCAAATTCATCATCAATTGTGCCTAACTCCGTGAATGATGATGATTGAAGCTCGCTCTGCCAACCGTCATCAGATCGATCTCTCGCAACGGAATCAAGGAGAAGCGAGGTGACATGATCGAGGCCAAGCCGAATTTGACTCCCTCGCGGCGGAATAAATCGCTTCACAACACCGGGTGAAAGAAGGCGTTTCTTTCGGCGTGCGCTTCGGGCAATAAATAATTCACGTGGATGGATAAGTAGTAATCCAATCGCGGCAATCTCATCGCCGGCATAACCTGGCAATTTTGCAACCAAGTCATACAAGGCTCGTAGCAAGCTGGTACCCAGGAGCTGCAGACTCACCCACGGCAGCATCCACCACGATGAATTAACGAGCAACACATAAGCCGCATTTCTGCGGTCGAGCAATAGTGGGCGATGCAGGAAGGCTTCAGATACATCGACCACACGTCGCTCCGAAGCTGATGCCTCGGCATGAAAAACAGTCGCACGACCTACACAAATTGCACCCAATCCGGCTACATGTGCGCGCCAACCCAGGTCGACATCATCTCTAAAAAGAGCCAAGTTAGGGTCTAATCCGCCAAGCTCAACAAATGCGGAACGTCGCACCAGCATTGCAGCTGTACTTACAGACAAGACTTCTCGTGTGAAATTCTGCTGACCCTGATCTTGTTCTCGTTGTTCAAGCCCAGTCCAGCGCGAGCCATTAATTGCGATAGAAATTCCTGCTTCGAGAAGATGATCTCTGTCATACCAGCCAAGAAGTTTTGGACCCGCAATCACTACCTGCGGACGTTCTGCTAATTCACCCAACATGATTTCGAGAGCATCACTAGCTGGCGCGCAATCATCATGAATCAACCAAATCCACTCAGCTGCTGCAGTATCTGATGTTGGGTCTGTTGGGGCATGCTCTAATGCAATCTCGATGGCATCACCGTAACCAATGTTGCGCTCTGCTTCCACGACGACGATTCCGGCAGCACGTAGTAATTTCACCGAAGCATCATGCGATCCAGTGTCGACAGAAATTATTCGATCAATGCGACGCGTCTGCGCAGAGAGAGCTGCAATAACTTGCGGTAACCATGTTGCGCCGTCGTGAGTGACAAGTACGGCGGTGACAAAAAAATTGTCGGAAAGTTCAACCATAGATATACCTGGTTGCGTGAAGCTTTAGGCGGAACGACGCTTGAGGCGGCGACGCTCTCGCTCGGAGAGGCCTCCCCAGATTCCAAATCGCTCGTCGTGACCAAGTGCGTATTCCAAGCATTCTGAACGAACGTCGCATGAGAGGCATACTCGCTTAGCCTCGCGGGTAGAGCCACCCTTCTCTGGGAAGAATGCTTCTGGGTCCGTTTGGGCGCAGAGTGCGCGCTCTTGCCATGAAAGGTCTGGGTTTCCCTCAGAGGTGTTCAAACCGCCCTGAGCAATCACGTGGCGTTGTGACATACCTACTCCTCAAACTTTGGGCGCCGAGGCAAATCCCTCGATGCGTCTTGGGTGAATTACACGCGTGTAACTCCCCTACGTCAAGTCCTGAGTGGCATAAAGATAAAAATTCACCAAGGAATCTCTCAGGTATGGGTTAAGGGTTGAGCGTAAAACTCTTTACCTTTGAGCTGCAGGACTTTCAAAACCAAAGAAAGAATTCTCAGCAATAAGCGCATCCGGAATTTCGCTGCCATCGGCAACGAATGTTGAAGTGAGATCGGTGCGAGCGCCGACTATCGCTCCTGCCCCAATGATCGACCCAGCGATACGGGCGCCATCCCCAATGGTTGCGCCGTTATCGATGAAACTGCCCTGTGAAATGTAGGAGTTTATTGCAATCGACGCATCTGCTGCCACGAGCGATCCGTTTTTAATAGCAAAATCACCAGAAGCCGCAAGCGCATCAAACGCTTCGGATTGAGCAGTACCAGCGATGAGGTCCTGAGTTGCTTTAAGTAGAGCTGCGGGAGTTCCTATGTCTAACCAATACGAGCGATCGACAAATCCAATAAGTTTGGCACCACTAGCTAGCAATTGCGGGAATGTTTCACGTTCAACGCTGACCACGCGCTCTGCAGGTATTGATTCAATTATTTGTCGATTAAAAATATAGCAACCAGCATTGATGATATTTGTCGGAGGATTTTCCATCTTCTCATTAAATGTTGTGATGCAATCACCACTGAGTTCGACGGCACCAAACGCTCGTGCATCTGCCACTTCAGTGAGATAGAGCGAGACATCAGCATTTCTGTCAACGTGCAACTGCATCTGCTCGCTGAGGCTATGACTACTCAACACATCGCCATTGAAGATAACAACCGAGCCATCGTTTTCTAGCGATTGGGCGGCGTTGCGAATTGCTCCACCCGTTCCAAGAGCAACCTCTTCCACTGCATAAGAAATTTTGATGCCGAATTTTTCACCGCTACCGAAGTACGGTTCAAAGACGTCTGCAAGATAGGAAGTGGCCAGAACAATTTCTGTAATTCCTGCATCACGTGCCTTAACAATTTGATGCTCTGTGAATGGAATACCAGCCACTTTAAGCATCGGCTTAGGCGTCTTAAAGGTAAGTGGGCGTAAGCGCGTACCGAATCCGCCCACAAGCAAGATGGCTGATTTAGCTAACTGCGAAGCAGAAGAATTTTCCATGGACGCAATACCTATGCGTTCCTTAGGCTGTCGCGAATGCGCTGCGCAGCTTCGCCTATCTGCGCATCTGTAGCAGTGAGGGCTACTCGGATATGGCGCGAACCGGCATCTCCATAAAAATGACCAGGCGTAACAAGAATTCCTAGTGCAGCTAATTTCTCTACTGACTGCATATCGGCTTCATCGCGAGTGCACCAGATGTAAAGGCCAGCTTCAGTATGTTCAACTCGAAAGCCCATGAGTTCTAGAGCCGGTTGCAAAATTGCTCGGCGTGCAATGTAACGCGCTGCCTGTTCGTGCACATGGAGCTCATCACCTAGCGCCACCGTCATCGCCGCTTGGATTGGTGCTGGTAGTAATTCACCAGCGTGTTTACGAATCTCGCGAATCTTATTGATGAGCACTGGATCGCCAACTATCAGTCCCGCTCTATAGCCAGCTAAGTTCGAGCGCTTTGAGAGTGAGTGAACTGCGATAAGGCCAGTGTTATTTCCGGCAGCTACCTCAAGAATTGAGAGTGGCAATTTCCCATCTGGGTTCGCAGGAAAATTGATGTAACACTCATCGCTCGCTACCACAGCGCCAGTGCGGCGCGAATAATCGATGATGCTTTGTAGCTCTTGCCTGGATGCAATTCTTCCCGTGGGATTAGATGGCGAATTGACCCAGACCAAGTCTGCGTTCTCCCACTGAGTTGGATCAAAATCCACAGCAGTTGCTTGGGCGCGTGCAATGAGTGCACCAACTAAGTAAGTGGGATAAGCAACTTCCGGATAAAGCACGTTCTTGGCTTCAAGAAACGTGGGAAGCAGGGCGATTAATTCTTTAGAGCCAATGGTGGGAAGAACATCGAAATCTCCCTGAGCTCCGAGCACGCGGCTAGCCCAGAGACGCATAGCGCTACGCAGTTCAGGTGAACCAATTGTCAGCGGGTAGCCAGGGGTATTTGAATTCGCTTGAAGAGCCGATTGAATAAAAGATGGAACAGCATCAACCGGCGTACCAACAGAAAGGTCTATTCCACCTTGGGGATGAGACTTTGCGATCGCACCTAACGGGGCGAGTGTGTCCCATGGAAAATCTGGGAGTTTAATAATTACTCGCTAGATTTGGCAGGCATGGCAGCTACAGCAGGGGCATCGCTACTCAGCGCGCCAACCTTGCTTGCTCCTCCTGGAGAGCCAATCTCAACGAAGAAGCTGGAATTGTTCTCCGCGTATTGCTTCCATGGACCTGGGATGTCATCTTCGTAATAAATAGCTTCGACCGGGCAGACAGGCTCGCAAGCACCGCAGTCAACGCACTCATCAGGCTGGATATAGAGCATGCGTCCGCCTTCGTAGATGCAATCTACTGGGCACTCTTCAATGCAAGACTTGTCCTTAACATCGACACAGGGTTCGGCAATTACGTAGGTCATGTCATCCCTCTCGCGTTTACGAATAGCGGCTAGGGGTAGACAATACTCGATGTGAGCCAAAATTCGAGCGTAGAACCGCCTGTTGCCCCGGTAACCGCCGCAACCACCCCCAACCTAAAGGGTTCCCTCTCGCCAACCTCCAGCTATCAGTCGCCACCTTCTCAGAGCGAGATCGGGCTACGTGTGAGCATTCGCCTATTCGATGATGAAGGCGGCTTTAGAGATTTGCTTGGACGGTTGGAGACGCCAACGCACGTGCGAAAAAAAGATGGCACTCTTCGAGAGTTTGATCCTTTAAAAATTTTCCTCTGGAAAGTAGTTCCTAAGTAATCTCGCCGTCACCTCAAAAAATGAGGAGCCGGCTGCCTAGGTGAGTGGGGCGTGTGGGGCGAGATCGATGCCGTCGAAGAGATCGCTCTCCCAGTTAGGGCCTTTGGCTGCGTGCCGCGCTGGCGAGCCTTGATCAAGACCTTTAACGCAGATGTAATGCTCGATGCCGCTCACGCGAATACCCACCTCTTTACTAAATTCAAAGAGGTCACCATTGAGAATCAATTGGGTTTTATGTTCGCGCAGCGCTGCTAGCTTCTGAGGTAGATAGGCGTTGCCATCGACGGCCGTTGTAATCACTGAATCAGGTTTTACAAATGGAAGCGTGATCCACTTCGAGGGAACGTACTTAAATACCTTGAGCGCAATATTGCGAATAACTTTCTTACTGACTAACGCCTTTTTGATTGCTGATCGCGGAATTGCGTTCCAGTAAATTTTGGAAACCTCCCAAGGTGCACCCGCTGCAAAAGAAGGGTCAGCTGCTAACTCTGCAGCTCGCATTGCAGTGAGGTGGGCTTTAATGTGATCGGGGTGGCCATATCCACCGTTTTCATCATATGTAATAAGGACGTGAGGCTTCCTGTCACGAATAATCTCTACAAGTTCTGCCGCAACGGCGTCGAGATCTGCCTGCCAAAAACAATCCGGACGATTATTTGGCTCAGTTCCAATCATTCCGCTGTCGCGGTATTTATGGGCAGGGGCTCCTAAAAATACATGATCGGTTACACCAAGGTGCAGCATTGCACGCGATAGTTCACCGACTCGATATTCGCCAAGTTCGTCATCTTCGCTTGCAGCTAAGTGAGCGAGTGCAGGTACGAGTACTTCGCCCTCTTCTCCGCGTGTACATGTCACTAACGTAACCGCCGCTCCTGCAGCAAGATACGCAGCCATGGTGGCGCCATTGCCGATAGTTTCATCATCTGGATGCGCATGAACGAGCAGAATACGTTTGTTGGGCATCTGAGTATGAGCGCTATCCATGCCCCAAGTATCTAACATGGGATACGATCTGCGCTAATGAATGATGAAAAGGTTCGCCTGCCACGAGATGAACGCCGCGCAACTCTACTTGCGGCCGCCCTTGAGGTCTTTACAGCCGCGGGTTACCACTCTGCAGCTATGGATGAGATTGCCGATCATGCGAATGTAAGTAAGCCCGTCCTTTACCAACATTTTCCATCCAAATTAGATCTCTACTTAGCCGTTCTTGATATCCATTGCCAGAGCTTGGTCGAGGCAATCGAAGGCGCCGTCGCATCGACAAAAGATAATGCTGGCCGAGTCCTAGCTACCGTTAACGCGTACTTTGATTTCATAAATCGCGAGGGCGAGGCATTTCGCCTCCTCTTCGAGAGCGACATGGTTGTGGAGCCGCAAGTTCGTGAGCGCCTAAATAAGATGTCATACGACTGCGCACATGCCTTCACATCCGCCATTACTGCAGATACAGGAATGCCGGCTGAAGAAGCAATGCTTCTGGCCGTGGGTTTGATAGGTATTGCCCAGACAAGCGCACGGCACTGGTTGGCACGGGATGGAAAAATCGATCGAGATGTTGCCGTACGGCTCGTAGCAAGCCTGCAGTGGCGAGGAATTTCAGGTTTCCCTCGCGCGCGTAACTGATTAAACTTAAGCCATGGCAACTAAAAAGAATTCAGAGACCGCTACTCAAGTTCGCATCGGAATTAGCGAATCTAATCAAGAACTCAACTTCGAGACCGAGAGCACTCGCGAAGAGGTTGCAAACCTTGCAACGAAAGCCTTTGAAAGTAATTCATCACTCATTTTGACTGATTCAAAGGATCGCACCGTTATTGTTCCAGTAGCGAAAATCTCATTTATCGAGCTTGGCGCTACCCCTGACCGCAAAGTCGGCTTTACTTCTTTGTAGCGGTTACTACTCGCCGTTCGTTTGCGCGTAGCTCCAATTTTTCAAACTCTGCCGGTTCTGTCACATTCTCACCTAATTGATTGAGTTTGCCATTTCCGTGGTAATCGCTGGAACCAGTCACGACTAGATCTAACTCGCTAGCAATTGCTAGTAGCAGGTCGCGATTAGTTGCTGAATGATCGCGATGAAAGACCTCAATCCCATCCAGTCCCGCTGCTACGTACTCCGCAAAAATATCGGGCGACACAACACGACTCCGAAGCGATGACATCGGATGGGCCATGACCGCAACTCCCCCGGCCGCCTTAATCTTTGCGATTGCCTCTATCGGTGTTGGTGAGTAATGCGAGACGTAAAAAGGTGAATCGTTGTGAAGTATCTCGGCGAATACCTGGTCGCGTGATTTCATATATCCCTTAGTGACCAGAGCGTCGGCTAAGTGCGGGCGCCCCAACGTTGCACCCTCTGAAAGTTCAGCCAAAACGTCATCGAGAGTAATCTCGTATTGTGCGGCATTGAGTTTTTCAATGATCTTACTCATGCGGGTGAAGCGATTCTCACGTGTATTTGCCATCATCTCCATAAGCTCTGGATTGGCGCGGTCGAACAGTAGCCCCAGCATGTGCACACTGATTCCATCGTGGGTCTGGCAGGAAATTTCAGACCCCAGAACTAATTGCAGCCCCGGGCGTAGATGAGCAACTGCTTCATCCCACCCTGCAACAGTGTCGTGATCAGTGAGCGCAAGTGTTTTGATGCCATGGGCCATCGCTTTGTTTAGAAGCGTTGTGGGTGATTCCGTTCCATCGCTGAAGTTGCTGTGGGTGTGAAGATCGATCATGGCTCTATCCTTCTACGACAAGGGGGGTGCTGTCGGAAACATTGTTGCGCAAGACAAAAATTGCGCAGCCAATGAGGAGACCGATAATTCCGGGAATAGTCCCCCTCGATGGATGTTGACCAAGCCAGAACCAGGCAATAATCGCTGCCACAGGTACTTCAAAAAATACGATGAGCGAGACCATGACGGGTGAAACACGTTTAAGAGTCATATTAAAGAGCGTATGTCCAAAAAATTGAGCCCCCACAAATAAGCCAATTGCAAGCAACCACTGTTGGTGAACAAAATGAAATAGATCAAATCCGCCAATGAGAGCCACAACGAAGGCAACCACAGAACAACTTCCGAAGCAGAAAGTTAGATATGTAGAAGTTGAAACATGCTTTTGCACTCCGGAACCTGCGATTACATAACCGGCAGCTAGCGCTCCCCCAACAATTGCATAGAGATCGCCGACAAATGCACGAGTAGAAATATGCAGATCAATTCCGGTAATTAGCAGTAACGAAAGAAAGGCGATGTAAATACCAGCCATTGATTGGCGTGAGATCTTTGCACCTCGATACTTCATATAGAGCGCAGCAAAAATAGGTTGGAGCGAAGTCAGAGCCGTTCCAGTAGCAACTGATGTGTAACGCATGGCTGCGAAAAACGCCAAGAAGTGTCCGGCCAATACGACCCCTGCGAGAACAGAGAGCTGTATTGCGCGCTTTCCTGCTGCCGTGCGCCATTCAGCTTTTTTTAGGGCAAACGGTGCCATAGACAGGGCACCGAGAAAGTTGCGCCAAAAGATGAGGGATGAGATGGGCATTGTGCTCTTAGCAATGAAGGGGCCCGAGGAGCCAATACCTAGAATGCCTAGTAAAAGTAGCGGGATATCTCGACCTTGCGGGAGTGTGGTGTGCGCCTGATCATCCATAAAAGCAGAATCTACAGGTTGAACATGAACCAGAACTGCGCAAGCACGCAGACTGCAACCAGGGCAATGATCGATCCATAGAGAGTTCGAGCACCCCGTTTAGCAACAAACTCACCCATCAACTTTTTATCTCGTGCAATGCCATACATGTAGGCCAAAAGCGGCAAGAGCAAGATCGCATTTAAGACTTGAGACGAGATCAAAATCCAAATCAGCGAGACGCCTGGAATCATGATGAGCGCGCCAGCGACTAGGGTGATTGAGGCAAAGGTAATGTAGAAGAGCGGCGCTTCGTCGAATTTATCATCGAGCGCTGCCGGTGATCCCGTGAGATCGCTAACGGAGTAGGCAGTAGAAAGCGGCAAGATTGAAGCGGCAAGCAGGGCGGCGCCAATAATTCCAACAGCAAATATATCCTTAGCAAGAGTTCCAGCCAGCGGCTTAAGCGCTTTAGCGGCTTGGGATGCATCTGTAATGTTGAAGACATGCTGAGCATGCAAAGTCGCTGCACACGTCACAATTACAAAAAAACCAATAACGCCCGTTAGCAATGAGCCAACCCAGACATCTGCGCGCAACAGCTTGAGATCCGCGCGTGTCAGGCGCTTATCAACTGCGTAGGACTGAATAAACGCCAAGCCCCACGGTGCCAGCGTAGTTCCCAAAGTCGCGGTAGCGATATTGATTGCAGAAGCGTTGAAAGGCATTGATGGTGTGACCATCCCCTTAAAGGCGCTCCCCCAATGAGGGTGGGACATAAAGCCTGCAATCACGTAAGAAATAAAAACGGCAGAGAGCAAAAAGAAAATTCGTTCGGCTTTCTTAAATGTTCCGCGCAATACCAGCACCGAGATGAAAACTGCAGTGAGTGGAACAGTTACATAACGGGAAATTCCAAAGAGCTGGCCCGCAGCTGCAACTCCCGCAAACTCGGCCGTCATTGTTCCCACGTTGGCGAAGATAAGCGCAACAGCGCTAAATGAACCTGCGCGTGCACCATATTTTTGTCGAACTAAACCAATGAGGCCCTGGCGGGTTACTACGCCGATTCGCGCTCCAAGGTCCTGGAAGATAATCAAAGCAACGGTGGAGATGACAAGAGTCCAAAGCAATCGATATCCGAACTGTGCACCAAGTTGGGAGTAGGTGGTGATGCCGGCTGGATCATCGTCAGATAGTCCAGCGATAACACCTGGGCCCATCACGGCGAGGAATGCTGCAAGGCGCACTTTGCGCGATGTAGGGATATTCATGAACGGCTACCTCCACCTTGTGAGAAGAGGTGAGAACTCTTGGTGGAAAGTGCATCTACTAAGTCATCGGCAAGGATTCTGCCAATCGGCTTCTGCTTTTCATCGACCACGATAATTGAAGAGCCGCGGTTATTGGAGAATTCTTCGACTACCGCATCAATTGGCGTATCTGCCAAGACAGCTGTTGGGAAAGGCGCTCTAATCAGTAGCTCCAGGGCATCTTCAGGCTGAGCTGCAATAAGCTCAACTGTCTGAATGTGATCCAGAAGTTTTCCGCGTGAATCAACAACAACAACGCCATCAGAAGATTCGCGTTCGCGGTTCTCCACTAAGAGCTTAAGTGCAGTTGCAACAGTGTCGGATTCTTTAACCACCAGAAGGTGGGTTGTCATTATTCCGCCTGCAAGCTCTTCGTCAAATGAGACCAGCTGACGCAGAGGCTTTGCGACATTTGCTTGCATCACATCGAGAATGCTTTCGCGGTGTTCATCGGTGAGATCACGAAGCACTTCAGCAGCCTCATCGGGCTCCATGCGCGAGATTAGCTCGGCGGCACGTTCAGATGAGAGTCCTCTGAGCAAGCCCTCGAGTTCGTCATCTTCCATCTCTTCCAGCGCATCTGCAGCAAGATCCGGATCAAGCATTTCAATGAGTGCACCCTGCTCGCGACCGGCCAGATCCTCGATCAAGTCCGCAAGATCGGCTGGGCGCAGCTGGCTCAACGCAGAGCGTGTGCTGGCGGTGCGTACAACTCCTGTCGTATCAGTCAGTGATGCAACCGCAGCCCAGTCGATGATGTGTTCTGGAGTTGGGCGGCGCGAGAGCGATCCAGGAAATAGTCTGCGCAAGAAAGACATGAATGAGATATCTACGCCGATGACGCGAATCTCTTTATCAAATGGAGCAAGATATAAATCTGAAGTTCGCACGACACGCAAGCCGTCAACATCAACTATCTGGTGATCCAAGACATCGGCATCGAGCAATGACTCGCCTTCGCGACGTTGGTAATTTTCCAAATTAATCTTGGTTGAGGAGAGCACAATCTCATTAGGAGTGAGCTTGTCAATGCGCGCACCATTAATAAAAGATTTGTGATTCGCGACTTTGACAATCAATCCGGATACAGGCGGATAGGTTTCTTCGCCGTGGCGTACAACGATGTCAACGAGGCGACCAATTTCACGGCCGTCCGGGTCGCGCACTGGGCGACCAATGAGTCCAGCAACTGAAACGAGTGACTCGCGAATGCTCTTGCGGCCAATCACGCGATCTCGACGACCCACTAGCCGCTTGGCGACTGTGTTGATCTGCGAGACAGGGGTGGCTTTCACCTTCTTAGTCTAAGGGAGTACCCGCTATTTAGGACCCCTTCAGACTCTTCACCACGAACCTAAGGCTGTAATCCGAGGCTGCGACCCGCGAGTGACCGACGGCGAATCAAAATGTTTTCCAACAATTCATCAAATGCTTTTGTCGTGGGGCTTGAATCCTCTTGCAGTACGGCGGGAATCCCCTCATCCCCACCGCTACGAAGTCGAATATCGAAGGGGATCTTTGCTATCAGTTCGATCTTCTCTCCGACCAATTCACTTAAGCGGGTTGCGGTGAGCTCTCCACCGCCACTGCCGAAAAGCGCAATTGATTCGCCGCAACGAGGGCATTGGCTACCTGACATATTTTCAACCACGCCAAGCAACGTTTGATTCATCTGGTGAGCCATTCGGCCAGCGCGCTCTGCAACTTCACTCGCCGCAAGTTGTGGAGTTGTCACAACTAGATATTCGCATGAAGGCACCATCTGGCCGAGTGAAATCGCGATATCTCCTGTTCCAGGTGGAAGATCTAGAAAAAGAATATCTAGCGCCCCCCAATAGGCATCGCACATCAGTTGATCGAGCACTCTATGAAGCAACGGTCCTCGATAAGCAATGTGGTCGTTAGGATTTGGTTTGAACATCTCCATAGAAACTATTTTGATGCCATATTTTTCTACGGGCATAAAGAAAGTTTGATCAATCGCGGTGGGCTTCTGCCCCATCACGCCAAGCAGGCGCGAGATTGAATGACCATAAACATCTGCATCCAATATTCCAACGTTAAGCCCGCGCGCAGCTGCAGCCACTGCAAGATTGACTGTTACCGAAGACTTGCCTACTCCACCTTTACCGGATGCAACTGCAATGACTCGCGTGAGCGAATTGCTCTGCGCAAATGGATTGACCTTCTCTACCCCACCACGCAATTGTTTTTTCAGGGCAGAGCGTTCATCATCACTCATCACTGTGAATGAGATGCTGGCACTATCGATTTCGGGAAGAGCTAAAAGAGCTTGCTGAATATCTCCTTCGAGTCGATCGCGCATGGGGCAGGTGGCAATCGTGAGTTTGATTTCTAGTTGCACAACCCCTGAGTCAATCGAGATAGCGCCAACCATGCCAAGCTCGGTGAGCGGCTTATGCAGCTCTGGATCTTGCACTCCTGCAAGGGCACCACGAATAAGCTCTATCGAATCTTTGCTCATGAGCAAAGATTAGTGAGACGCGGCAATAAGCGTAACTTTGACGCTCTTAGTAGTCGATCCACGTTGGAAGGTGATCGTCACTGTATCGCCCACGCTATGTGATCGGATTGCGACAACAAGATCATCTGAGGTAGTGATTGGCTGGCCATCAAATGCCGTAATGACATCGCCCGGCTTAAGTCCTGCCTTCGCAGCTGGACCTCCTGCGCGAATCGCACTCGCACTCCTTGCAATTTCGGCTCCAGCTCCTTGGTAACTTGGGTCAAGTGAGAGACCAAGAATTGGGTACGTTGAGTGGCCAGTCTTGATGAGTTGCTCGGCAGTTCGCTTTGCTTGATTGATAGGAATAGCAAACCCAAGACCAATTGAGCCTGGCTGCGAACTTAATCCTGATGCACCCAAGGATGCGATAGCTGAGTTAACGCCAATGACCGCGCCAGCAGCGTCAACGAGAGGTCCGCCGGAGTTTCCTGGATTGATCGCTGCATCTGTCTGCAAGGCATCGATATAAGAGCTCTCGCCAACTTGATTCTCTGAATTCGTTGTAACCGGACGATTCTTCGCAGAGATAATTCCTGACGTCACTGTTCCGGCTAGGCCAAGTGGTGATCCAATTGCAATGACTGAATCCCCCACTTGTACGTTATCGCTATTGCCAAGAGTGAGCGCAGGTGCTCCCGTGACAGGAATTTTCAGAACAGCTAAATCATAGGAAGTATCTCGACCAACTACGCTGGCTGTGTATTGGTGATTGTTAGCCAACTTCACGGTAATGGTTCCGTTGCTTAATACCGCTGATTCAATAACATGGTTGTTGGTCAGAATATAGCCACTGCTTTCAATGAAAAATCCTGTACCGGTATCTTCTCCATCACTCGATGTTGAATCAACTTCGACCACCGATGGAGAAACTCGAGCAGCAAGTCCTGCTATTGAATTTGGGGCACGTTCAATACTTTGGGAGACCGAAACCAAACCAGTGTCGCCACCAAGACTTACGCGAGTGAGGACTGCGCCAACACACCCAGCTAATAGCGCCATGACTAGTGCCACATACCAAGGGACTCCACCGCGACGTGAGTGAACTACGGGAGTTGGAAGCGGCTGACTATCTGAAATCCACCAGGCAGTTGTAGATGGGGTTTCTGTTGGCGCCAAATTACTTGAAGTGTTGGTTGGTTCCTGCGTACTCATAACTCGAATCCTAATCCAGAGCCGCCAGAGGCGAGCGGTGAAATCGCAAGACTCAGGATTTTTACAGTTTTGTTGCGAGAAGGACGCCGCCGCCCATCGGTATTACCGTGGAATTCCAACGAGAATCTTCTTTCACCGCCCGTATTCCATCCCTGCGGGAGACGCTCTCAAAATCGCGCTGAGTAGGATCTGCCACTTTTCCACCACTCAGGGCCTGATCAATAAAGAGAATTCCGCCAGTACGAAGCAGGCGATAAGCCTCATGAATCAGATCCATCAAATCGGCAGCTGGGCGAATAACAATCACATCATAATTATTGTCAGCTAGCTTGCCGACTACTTCTAAAACAGTTCCGGTAATGAGACGGAAACGTTGAGCTGAGATTCCCGACTCCTCAAAAACTTTTCTAGCGGTAGCTGCGTGTTCGCGTTCAACATCTATAGAAGTAAGGACTGCATCCTTGCTTGCTCCCGCAAAGATCCATAGGCCACTGACTCCAGAGCCTGTTCCAATTTCAACAATTGATTTAGCCGCTAGAGAAGAAACGACAAACTGCAAGAGTCCACCGACGCCGGGGGTTGGATCTTGAATTCCGAGCTCCGCAGCATGCGACCGAGCCTGTTGCATAAAAATATCTTCGCGCACAAATGATTCTGCGAATGCTCCCATGTCACCACGATTACCAATCATGCAAAACTCGCTAACCATTCAATCAAAAGTCGAGCTCCAAATGCCGTTCCGCCTTTGATGTACTCCCCACTATCAACATCAGAGCGACCTGGACCAGCGATATCTAGGTGGACCCAACGACGGTCTCCTACGAATTGCTCAAGGAATAGTGCAGCAGTGACAGACCCCGCTGAAAACTTCACCTTATCTGCGGTATGAACAAGGTCGGCGACATCGCTTTCTAGCGCTGGCGCATAATCATCTACGAGTGGCATCTGCCAGACTCGCTCGCTGGTTCGCTCCCCTACTTCGGAAAGTATTTGAGCAAGCTTTGCATCACGCGTGTACATCGCTGCATATTGCTTACCGAGCCCCAGGCTCGCCGCACCCGTGAGTGTTGCAACATCGATGAGATAGTCCGGATTTAACTCTAAATCTGCATATGCCAAGCCGTCAGCGAGAACGAGACGACCTTCGGCATCGGTGTTTATCACTTCGACAGTTGTACCACCGTATTGAGTAATAACATCCGACGGCCGCTGAGCGGTGCCTGACACCATGTTTTCCGCACACATCATGAGCGCTGTCACTCGAACCTTTGGTTTGATCTTCGTCATTGCACATGTGGCAGCCAAAATTGCAGCCGAACCAGCCATATCCGACTTCATTGCGACCATGGA
The DNA here is from genome assembly GCA_903825945.1 of uncultured Actinomycetes bacterium. Taxonomy (GTDB): domain Bacteria; phylum Actinomycetota; class Actinomycetes; order Nanopelagicales; family Nanopelagicaceae; genus PALSA-747. The sequence continues at coordinate 38,678 of CAIKCJ010000015.1, forward strand.
GTCGTATGGTCGCTTCAACGAAATTCCACCAGTATCGAAAGTAATGCCTTTGCCGACAAGCACTACATGTGGCAAGTTCTTAGAACCGGTTGGCGCATATCGCACTTCAATCATTCGAGGACCTGGCACTGGAGCCGAGTTTCCTACTGCTCGTAATCCTCCAAATTGCGCGAGCTGACGTCCGCTTTTCACAGAGACTGTGAGGGCCGAAGAGTTAGCGGCTTTCACCAGCGCTTTAGCTTGTTGCGCCATCCACTCGGGATTTTTAATGTTTGATGGCGTATGAATGAGGTCGCGAGCGTCCCAAATTGCATCGCTCAAGACTTGAGCCTTTGCTACTTCGTGAGAGAGCGCACCGCTTACGGTGAAGATATTGTCTACTCGCTTCTGCTTAGCCCCAGCAGATTTTATTTCGAATCCATAGTGAGAAATTGAAAGTGCAGCTACAAAAGCGATTGCACCCTCGCGCAGTGCCGGGCTCACTCCATCTGAAAAAGTCGTGACGAGTGTTGTGAAACCGTTTCCTTTTACCTTGCGACCAAGGGATGCACCAGCTTTGCGCAACTCTTCGCGACCAGACTTGCCTACGCCAACGAGATAGAGACGTGAGACTTTTCCAAGACCATCAATCGGGAGTTCGAGGATCTCACCGCTCTTGGCGGCATAGTCCGGCCAACTCTTCGCAATCGCTTGTGCGTCTAGATTCAGGCGCGTAATTACAGCTTGAGAGAATGTATTGGAATCGAAATGAAGTCCGTCTTCGTGTTTTTGGACTGCAATAGCGAGCGCATCAAACTTCTCGATATCTTGCGTCTTTAGTGCGGCTTGTAAGGCAAATTGTGGTTGTGGCAGGCGCATAACCGTCTCGATCAACCGTGTCGATTATTTTTTAACGAGAGCTACAGCAGCTTGAAGCGCGTTACCCAAATTCGTGGCTTCTTCAACATTGAGTTCTACTACTAGACGTCCGCCACCTTCGAGAGGAATGCGCATGACAAGACTGCGGGCTTCCTTAGTGACTTCCATTGGGCCATCGCCAGTGCGTGGTTTCATGGCTGCCATTGTGAAACTCCCTTACTAACAGTCGCGTGAAGTCTTACAACCCTCTCGGGCTACCCGCATAACCCCCGCGGGGCCTTGGGAACTATAGGGAGAAGTATCTCGCATCACCCTTGCGGTGGGAAATCGAGCATGGAGATTAAGCGTGATTTACCCCCCAGAATGACCGCATGAACCGACTTTGCCGGCACACCCAGGGCTTGGGCAATCTCCTCTGGTGACATGCCCTTGAGCAAGTGGAGGGTCAAAATGAAACGCTCCTCTTCTGGCAGGCTGGCAATCACTTGCGCGATAGTTGGCACCTGCTTCACCCCGCAAGGCTACTGGTCGTTCCTGAGGAATCTCTCAAAACTCCTCGCCTAAAAACTAGGCGATGCATGCGGTGAGAGCGCGCTCGATCTCCGTCGTCCATACAGCTTGTTCCCGCTGGCCGGGCTTCATAAATTCAAGAGCTGCCAAGTGGTCAAGCGCGCTTTGGAGGGGTTTGTAAACCTCGAATGGGTCTAACACGACCACGGGCTTGGAGTGGAAATTCAAATAGCGCCCAACCCAAATTTCAAAGAGCTCCTCGAGAGTTCCCAGACTTCCAGGAAGAGCGATGAAGGCATCTGAAAGCTCTTCAATTTTTGCTTTGCGGCTGCGCATATCAGGTGTTACAAACATTTCGGTCGCCTTTTCGTCGCCGAATTCCATGCTGAGCAGACTCTCCGGAATAACTCCCCATGTCTTGGCCCCGCCATCTCGAGCCCCGCGAGCAACCGCTCCCATCATCGAGACCCTGCCACCGCCCCAGACCAACTCACAACCTCGAGCAGCAATTGCTTGCCCAAGATCGTAGGCAAGATCAATGTACTTTTGGTCAATAGTCGGAGATGAAGAGCAATAAACGCTGATTCGCATGAGGTAATTCTCGCACGTCCCCTTCGAGTTCAGATACCGTACCGCCATGAGAAAAGCATGGGGTTATGGCGTATCTACAGTTGCTAGCAATGGTGATCTACTTGATGTTTGGTACACAGATCTTGCTCTTGAACCACTAGCAAACAAATCCGATCTCACCGCACTTCTCGCGCCGGATCACGATCGCGGAGTAACACGAGCTATCGTTGATATCGAGATCGATCTCGATGCAGCACCTACGAGTGCTGCCGATGCTTACCTGCGTCTGCACCTACTCTCCCATCGACTTGTGAAGCCACATGGCCAAAACCTCGACGGAGTATTTGGACTACTCACCAATGTCGCTTGGACATCTGTCGGACCATGCTCGCTCGTGGATTTTGAAAAAACTCGCCTTCGCCTGCGCGCGAAGTATGGGCAGATCACCGTATACGGCGTCGATAAATTCCCTCGTATGGTTGATTACGTAATTCCTGAAGGTGTTCGCATCGCCGATGCCGATCGAGTCCGACTTGGCGCACACCTCGCAGCAGGCACAACGATCATGCATGAAGGTTTTGTGAACTTCAACGCTGGGACCCTTGGCAGCTCAATGGTCGAAGGTCGAATCAGTGCCGGTGTTGTTATTGGAGCGGGCAGCGATGTTGGTGGCGGCGCCTCCATCATGGGCACTCTCAGCGGCGGCGGTAAGCAGGTCATCTCTGTTGGCGAGCGATGCTTGCTCGGAGCTAACTCAGGACTTGGAATTAGCTTGGGCAACGATTGCATCATTGAATCTGGCACCTACATCACTGGCGGTTCAAAAATAACGCTCCCGGATGGCGCAGTTGTAAAAGCACTTGAGCTATCTGGTGCCAGCAATTTGATCTTCCGTCGCAACTCTCAACAAGGCAACCTTGAGGTTGTTCCAAAAGTGGGCGGCTGGGAAGGCCTTAACTCAATTCTTCACGCTAATTAATTCAGCCCGACTTGTAACGCGTTGTCTCTCAGTTTAATAACCCGGCGGCGCGATCTGGAACCATGATGATGGGATCTTCAATTTAGTTTTGAAGTCACCGATCTGTAATTGTGAAGTAGCACCCGTGCTCGAAGTCGCTGTAACACTAAGTGCTGCGCCTGCAGGTGTTAGGGAATCAATTTTCATAGAGACTACATCGGGCAAGTTAAATGCCGTTGCCACATCTTTCTCCACTAAGACTCGTTGCCAGTGTGAGTAATAAGGATTTAAGAAAATATCTAGCGACCAAGGGTCTGGCACATTCGTGAGATATGCAAGCGCAGTTCCCCACACATCAACGCTACGTTGGGTTGTGCCGCCATCGGAAGAGAAGAAATAGACGGAGATCGGTTTACCCAAATACTCGATCGCATAACCATTGTTTGGATCAGCCGCTGTCGCATCAACTGCAGCTTTCCAGAGTTGCCCGACACCCTGTTCGGATTCTTTGGCGTAACCAATATAACTCTGATCATACATAGTGCTGTAAATATTGCAGTCACACTCTCTGCGAACTACCGCCATTTTTCCAAGGGCATATGTTCGCGAAGCGATAGCTTGAGCTTGTAGCGCAGCCGGCAAATAACTTGATGGCATCTCACTGATTCCGTACAAGTACTCATTATGCAAGCTCATGGTGTCAGTGATTTCAATTTTGCCGGCGACATATCGCAGCTGCACGAATCCATATTTGAGCTGCATGCTGCCAGTCGAAGCGCTCATATTCATCACTTGTAGCAGTGGATTTGCCTGCGGTGAATTCCAAGAAATATTCCACAATGTTGAGGGGGCTTGCGCGGCAGAAATTGTGGTGCCTGGGCAAGTAGTTGACTCAGTTATTGCCTTTCCATAAACCGAGAATTTCATTGTGCAATTTGCTGAAGTCGTCAGTGGTGTTGGGTTTGCAAGCGCAGCAGGGGTCCCGAGTGAACTCAGCGCGTACGTAGCCCCCAAAACTGGCTTTACGAGTGTGAAGGTTGCATAGGTGGCTTGGTGCGCGACATTTACTCGGATAGGTAGATTGTCATTGACTGGAAGTACTTGGGTCCCAGGAAACCAGTAAGTCAAAATATCCGAAGCGCTCTTGCCTTCCATCGCTTGACCTTGGGCACCTATCTGACTCATGCCAACTCCATGACCAAATCCAGAACCAGTCAAAACAAAGTGTGCTGGTATTGGGTTGGCTTGTGCTGGGTTGGCTGCAAACCCGAGGATCAGCAAAGTTGTAGTTGCAATCGCACTTAATACTTTGAGCATTACTTCACCAAATTTTTAGGTGACGTCAGAAAACCAAAACCCCAGGAAAAATGCATTGTTGCCAGAACTGCAGGCAAAATTATTTTCTCAGACCAACTCTTGCCAATAGCAAGTGAGCCCAGAAGATTTCCTAACAAATATAGGCCGAAGGGAATATAGAAAATACTGGAAATGCTCAGGCCAAGGATGATCGAAAGAACAGAAACCGCGACCGTTAATGGTGGTGCTAAGTATCGATAGTTAGCAGTCCCCTTGTGGCTGCGGATAACCGCATGTCGCCAGCGACCGTATTCGAAATATTGTTTTGCAAGCGCTTTGAGATTAGGACGTGGTCGATAGGTGACTACTAACGATGGATCAAACCAGATGACTCCGCCCGCTTGGCGCAAGCGATAATTGAGTTCCCAATCTTGCGCACGAGTGAAACGTTCGTCGTAACCGCCAGCGGCCTGCAGCGCATCACGCTTAAAAACACCTAAGTAGACAGTGTCAGCTGGTCCAGCCTTCCCACCAATGTGAAACCTAGCCCCACCCACACCGAGCGGTGAGCGCATCGCAGTTGCAACCGCGTTTTCAAATCTGTTTTTACCAACAGCCGCCATGATGCCGCCGACGTTGACCGCGCCAGTGTTAAGCATGGTCGCAACCGCGTCTGCAATATAGGTATCAGAGATTTCGGCGTGGCCATCGATTCGGCAGATAATGTCGTATTTCCCTTGAGCGATTGCGCGATTGAGTCCGGCGGCGGTTCGACCCGTTGGGTTATCGACCAAAACTACCCGTGAATCATTGCGGGCTAGCTGGGCAGCAATCTCGTTTGTTCGATCCCTGGAGGGTCCCAGGGCCAGAATCACTTCGAGCTCACCATTGTATTTTTGAGCCAAAATTGCAAAGACGGCATCGGCCAGAAAGGGCTCCTCGTTCAATATTGGGAGGACAACGCTGACCCCTGGCGAGAATTCACTTTTCTTTTGCGTTGCGCTGGTCTCCACACGGCCACCGTACCGCTTACCACCGCTACTATCTGCGCAATGGCACTGAAAATTTCTGTGATTGGCACTGGTTACCTGGGGGCCACCCACGCAGCTTGCATGTCGAGCCTTGGGCTTGAGGTAGTTGGCGTCGATCTTGATTCCGCCAAAATTGAACGCCTTAAGGGCGGAAGAGTCCCATTTTACGAGCCCGGCCTAGAAGAGCTTCTTCAAGAGCAGTTAGCAACCGGCCGCCTCACGTTCTCAGATAATTTTGATGCAATCAGTGACGCCGATGTTCACTTCATCTGCGTCGGCACGCCCCAGGTAAAAGATGGCTTGGCTGCTGACATGAGTTATGTTGATGGCGCGATTGAGGCAATTGCGATGCGAATTAAGCCTGGCTCACTGGTCGTGGGTAAATCCACCGTACCAGTTGGTAGTGCTGCACGATTGCGCGATCGCTTGCGCACACTCAACCCCGAGGTTGATCTGGCATGGAATCCTGAATTTTTGCGCGAAGGTTTCGCAGTTCATGACACGTTGCATCCCAATCGGCTCGTGGTTGGAGTTGCGAGCAACGAAGCTGAAGATATTTTGCGTGCCGTCTACGCGAAGAATATTGCCGAAGAAGTGCCTTGGGTCGTGGCCGATCTACCAACATCTGAATTGGTGAAAGTTGCAGCTAATTCATTCCTGGCAACAAAAATCTCTTTTATCAATGCTATGGCCGAAATTTGCGAAGCAGCTGGTGGAGATGTGACTGTCTTGGCAAAGGCGATCGGGTATGACCCACGCATCGGTAGCCGATTCTTGCAAGCGGGAATTGGATTTGGTGGAGGTTGCCTACCTAAAGATATTCGAGCGTTTATGGCTCGCTCACAAGAGCTAGGTGCAGACCAGGCACTCGAATTTCTTCGCGAGATTGATTCGATTAATATGCGAGCTCGCAGTCGCGTGATTGATCTTGTCCGACGCGAACTCGGCGAGAACTTGGCAGGTAAAAAAGTTGCAGTCCTAGGCGCTGCATTTAAACCCGATAGCGACGATGTCCGTGACTCGCCTGCACTCGATATCGCTGTGCAGATTCATGCCGCGGGCGCGAGCGTAGAGATTTTCGATCCTAAAGCAATGGAAAATGCCAAGCTGCGTTTTCCTACTCTCGCATTTGCTCAATCTATCGATGAATGTTTGGCGCAAGCAGATATCGTTTTACATCTGACCGAGTGGCAGGTATTCCGCGAGATCAACCCCACTGTGGCCGCCACGCTTGTGAATAACCCGATCATTATTGATGGTCGCAACGCACTTGACCGCGAGCTCTGGCAGATGGCAGGTTGGAAAGTTCGAGCGTTAGGCCGTGCTAGCTAAAACGTTCGCTTCTCAGATACGAAGTGAGAAAAATTAGAAACCGGTTTTATGGTTTCGCTGCGCATTGAGTTTCTTACCTTTTTCTAGTGATGCTAGGCGCGCAGCCTCCATCATCTCAGAAATCTTTGTTGAAACTCCGGCATCATGGGTGCCAAGAATTCGAGCAGCGAGCAAACCTGCATTCTTGGCATTGCCGACGCCAACTGTTGCAACAGGAATTCCAGCAGGCATCTGTACGATTGAAAGCAACGAATCCATGCCATCAAGAACTTTAAGTGGGACGGGCACGCCAATTACTGGCAAGGTAGTTGCGGATGCGATCATTCCCGGAAGATGAGCCGCTCCTCCTGCGCCAGCGATAATAACTTTGTAACCCTTGCCGGCGGCGCCATGCGCAAAGGCCAACATTTCATCAGGTGTGCGGTGAGCGCTCATTACATCAACGTCATACGCAACTCCGCATTCATCAAGAACGGTGGCTGCATCCTGCATCACGGGCCAATCGGAATCTGATCCCATAACGATTGCGACTAGCGCGCTCTGTGAGTTACTCATCGATTGCTCCGCTCAAATAGGCAACTGCGTGATCTACTTCGGTTCGTAATTCTAGGAGTTCTGAGCCCAAAGCGGTCACATGCCCCACCTTTCGGCCTGGTCGAAGTTCCTTCTTGTATTGATGAATTTTCAAGCCTGGGGTGCGAGCCATCAGATGGCGATATGGCCGATAAAGGTCGCCATCTTTATCAGTTTCGATGCCGATCACGTTACCCATCACGGCAAAAGGAGCGGTGAGCGAGGTGTCGCCTAGTGGAAGATTGAGTACAGCGCGTAGATGTTGCTCGAATTGGCTCGTGCGAGATCCTTCGATGCTCCAATGACCAGAATTATGTGGACGAAGTGCAAGTTCGTTAATTATCAATTTCCCATCGACAACAAAGAGTTCGACAGCCATGACACCAACCAAATCGATTCCCTGCGCGATTGCAAGTGCAGTAGAAATAGCATCGGTTGCTAGTGCGTCATTGATCTCGGGAATTGGCGTGATCGTTTGAATGCATATGCCATCGCGCTGAACCGTCAGGGTAGGCGCCCACGTGGCTGCCTGTCCATGTGGTGAACGCGCAACCATAATTGCAAGTTCGTAATCAAAATTGAGTTTTTCCTCGAGCAAGAGCGGGGCACCAATTCGCGCATGGAGCTCTTTCAGTTCGTTCTCATCTGCAATGACGAACACGCCTCGTCCGTCGTATCCACCTGTGCTTGTTTTGGCTATGAGAGGGAAGGTGAGTGTTGGCGTTGCCCCGTCGTATATTTCCCATGCAGGATTGGGTAGACCAAGCTCATTGATTTTACTTCTCATCGCTAATTTGTCTTGGCTAAATTCAAAGGCATATGAGGATGGATAAACACTCACGCCTGCAGATTCCAACGCCGTGATAACTTCACGAGGAACTTGTTCGTGTTCAAAGGTAACGACATCGCAACTCTTAGCCCATTCGAGTAGGGCTTGCGCATCTTTAAAGTCTCCAACAACATGGCCAGCAATTTGCGCACCACTATCTTCGCTACTCGATGCAAAGAGCGAGAGATTGATTCCCAAGTCAATGGCTGGTGGCACCATCATGCGGGCCAGCTGGCCTGCACCGATCACGCCAACAGTTGGGAAATTCACTCCCGAAGTTTACTGGGTTTAATTAGATACTGCGTAGGTGGGTGATGTCCCCAGCACTAATGCGATCCCCAGATTCCAAAATTAATTCGCCCTGTGGGCCAATATTGATCGCGCGACCTTCCAGGCTCGCCCCACCTGGCAAGCTGATTAAAACATTTTGACCAATCGTTGAGCACAGGGCTCGGTAGCGAGGCTTTAGGTCCGTCCCACTCTCCCACATCGCAAAGAGTTCGCGGAAATTGGTCAGTACGATCGGAAGCAATTCGTTTCGATCCACCTCCATCCCGCTTGTAATAAAAATTGATGAGGCTGTGTCGACCGGCAATTCTTCTTCTTGAGTTGAGACATTTATACCAATGCCCACGATGATTCCTTCGCCATACTTTTCACAGAGCACGCCACTGACTTTTCCAGATAGGGAAATCACATCGTTGGGCCACTTGTTGGAGTACTCGGTTGAAGCACTAACATCATTAAGGCTCTGCGCAACACTCATTCCTGCTATCAGCGGGATCCATCCGTGTGCGTCGCTACGTTGTGGCACCACATAAAATGAGAAGAGAAGAGCCACCGCGGCAGGAGATTCAAAACTCCTATCAAGGCGACCACGTCCCGCGCTCTGAAATTCTGTAACCACACAATCCCCATGAGACCCTGAGTTACTCGCAAGTTGGGCTTTTATCTCATCTTGAGTTGAGGATGTCTCGGAAATTACGCGTACTCGCCAGTATGGCGCGGCATTGCTCGCCGATAAAAGTGATGAGATTTTTGATTCATCGAGTGATGCCCGTATCACTTAAACCCGCTTAACTAGTAAAGTAGAGATGTGACTGATGCGATAAATACTACTGCCGGCAAGATCAATGACTTGAAAGCGCGCTTTGAGGTTGCGCATAAAAGTGGTTCAGATGCTGCGATCGAAAAACGCCATGCCGCTGGCAAGATGACTGCGCGTGAGCGAATCACTGCCCTCGTCGATGATGGCTCATTCGTAGAGTTCGATGCCTTCTCCACTCACCATGCAGATGGTTTCGGCATGGAGAAATCGCACCCATACGGCGATGGTGTTGTTACAGGCTATGCAACAGTTGATGGACGTACGATTGCAATCTATTCTCAAGACTTCATGACTTTCGGTGGTTCCCTCGGTGAGACCATGGGTAAGAAGATCTGCAAGGTAATGGACTTCGCACTTAAGAGCGGTGTCCCACTTGTTGGACTCAATGATTCTGGTGGGGCCCGCATTCAAGAGGGCGTAGCTTCTCTCAGCCAGTACGGTGAAATTTTCAAAAGAAATGTCCGTTGCTCTGGTGTGATTCCGCAGATTTCAGTCATTCTCGGTCCTTGTGCTGGTGGTGCTGTTTACTCACCTGCTATTACCGATTTCACCATCATGGTGGATAAGACTTCACATATGTTTATTACTGGCCCAGATGTCATCAAGGCAGTAACGGGTGAAGAAGTTGGCATGGAAGAGCTCGGTGGCGCAGCAACCCACAGCGCTAAGACCGGAAACTCTCACTACTTAGCTGAAAACGAAGAGGCTGCTCTGGAGTATGTGAAGGCTCTTCTCTCATTCTTGCCGTCAAATAATTTGGATGATGCACCTGTCTTACGTGCAACAGAGTCGGAAGATATTGCTCCGAGTGATCGTGCGCTAGATTCATTAATTCCTGACAATCCTAATAAGCCTTATGACATGCGCATCATTGTCGAGGCCCTCGTGGATGAGGCTGATTTCCTTGAAGTTCACGCTCTCTTCGCGCCTAATATCTTGGTGGGCTTTGGTCGTATCGAAGGTAAATCTGTGGGAATTATTGCCAACCAGCCACAACAATTCGCCGGCACCCTCGATATCGATGCCAGTGAAAAAGCGGCTCGCTTCGTACGTACCTGTGATGCATTCGGAATTCCTATTGTCACACTCGTTGATGTGCCTGGATTCTTGCCTGGCACCGAACAGGAGTACAACGGCATTATTCGCCGTGGCGCAAAATTACTCTACGCATATGGTGAAGCTTCCGTACCTCTTGTCACAGTGATTACGCGCAAGGCATACGGCGGCGCGTACATTGTTATGGGTTCCAAGCATCTTGGCGCGGATATCAACCTGGCCTGGCCAAGTGCCCAGATTGCAGTGATGGGCGCGCAAGGCGCCGTAAACATTCTCTATCGCCGCGAGCTTGCTGCCGATAGCGCCCAAGGTCCTGCACTTCTCGCTGATTATGAAGAGAAGTTGCTCAATCCTTACATTGCCGCCGATCGTGGATTCATCGACGCAGTGATTGAACCGCATGACACTCGTGCACAAATCACTCGTGCGCTACGAGCACTTGCCAACAAGCGCGTTGATCTACCGACACGCAAGCATGGAAATATCCCTCTTTAAGAGGTAACTAATGAGCGATTTTCCGCGCGAGTTTAAGAAGCTGGGATTCACAATCCATGCTGGCACCCCTACGCAAGAAGAGCTCATTGCTCTCACTCGCGCCGTTGACCACATCCGCAAAAATGCGAACCCGCCAAAGAAGTACCGCAGCGCGTGGGCGCGTCTAAAAATTCAAAATTCACTCCCTCGCAAGTGGGGCAATACCCCTTCATGAGTAAAACAGTTCTCCTTGCTTCTGCCTCGCCTTCGCGCAAGCGCCTCCTAGAGTCTGCTGGCATTACACCTGTCATCAAGGTGAGCGGCGTAGATGAAGAGACACCCGAGCTCCTGGCTCTGGCACCATCCGATCTCGTTATTGCCTTAGCTATTTTGAAAGCTCATAGCGTTCATCTCGCTCACAAAGAACTGAGAAATACGCTCATTATCGGCTGTGACTCCACCTTTGAATTTAATGGCCAATCACTTGGCAAGCCCCTCACCCGAGAGGCAGCTATTGAACGTGCCCACCTTCTTAGCGGCAACTCTGGCTACCTTCATACGGGACACTGCGTTATCGACACCGACCAAGAGCTAGAAGTGAGCGATATTTCAACTGCCAAAGTTACTTTTGCGAAAATGACTGACGAAGAAATCATCAATTACGTTGATAGTGGCGAGCCGCTCCACGTTGCTGGTGGCTTCACGCTCGATGGACTCAGCGCTCCTTTTATTACTCATATCGAAGGAGATCCCAGCGGGATTATCGGACTTTCTCTTCCCACTCTTCGAAAGATCGCTATCAATCTCGGACTACGTTGGTCTGAGGTAGCTCCAGCACACGCTAAATCCATGACAGTAAATCCATGACAGCAAAGCCATGATAGGAAAGCCATGACACCAAACACAAAGAAGATCACCGCGCTGCTTATCGCTAACCGAGGCGAGATCGCCGTACGTGTTGCTCGCGCCTGTCGTGACCATGGTGTTAAATCGATTGCGATTTATTCAGATGAGGATCGCTCTTCACTCCACGTTGCAATTGCCGATGAGGCGTACTCTCTTGATGGGCTGTCAGCTGCCGAAACCTATCTAGAACAATCAAAGATTCTCGCGATTGCAAAAGAGTCTGGCGCAGATGCAATCCATCCGGGATATGGCTTTCTCTCTGAGAATGCAGATTTTGCTCAGCGTGTTCTCGACGCTGGTCTCATTTGGGTTGGACCACCTCCTGCAGCTATTCGCGAACTTGGAGACAAAGTTTCAGCGCGTAAGATCGCCGCGAAAGTTGGCGCTCCCCTCGTTGCAGGAACTGCCGATCCAGTTGACTCTCCTGATGAGGTAATCGCATTCGCTAAAGAACATGGCCTACCAGTTGCAATTAAAGCTGCCCACGGCGGTGGTGGACGTGGACTTAAGGTCGCCTTCACCATGGAGGAGATTCCAGAACTCTTTGCTTCTGCCGTACGTGAAGCAATCACCGGATTTGGACGCGGTGAATGTTTTGTTGAGCGCTATCTCAACAAACCTCGCCACGTTGAAACACAATGCTTGGTTGATATGCACGGAAATGTAGTCGTAGTCAGCACGCGCGACTGTTCACTGCAGCGTCGTCACCAGAAATTAGTAGAGGAAGCACCTGCGCCATTTTTGACCCAGGCACAGATCGATCAGCTCTATTCATCGAGCAAGGCGATCATGAAAGAAGTTGGCTATGTCGGTGCCGGAACATGTGAATTCCTTGTTGGCCAAGATGGAACTATCTCATTCCTCGAGGTAAACACTCGGCTCCAAGTAGAGCACCCTGTCAGCGAAGAAGTCACCGGCTTAGACCTCGTTCGCGAACAACTCAAAATTGCTTCTGGTGAATCGATCAGCCCTATAGATCCTGTCATTCGTGGGCACTCGATTGAATTCCGTATCAACGGCGAAGATCCAGGCAATGGTTTTCTCCCATCACTTGGCACAATAACCAAGTGGGAAGTCCCTTCTGGACCAGGTGTGCGCATTGATGCAGGTTTCGACCATGGACACACAATTGGTTCGCACTTTGACTCACTACTTGCAAAACTTATCGTTACTGGCGCAACTCGCGAAGAAGCGCTGGCTCGTGCACGTCGCGCACTTCGAGAGTTTGAAATTGGTGGCCTAGCTACGGCTCTTCCATTCCACCGCGCAATCGTAGAAGATGCCTCTTTTACTGAGAACTTCACTGTCTACACCAGTTATATCGAAAACGAATTCGTTAATGAGATCGAACCGTTTTCCTATAAGCAAGGTGTCGCAGAGACAAAGAGCACAGCACAAAAAGTAGTTGCCGAAGTTAATGGGCACCGCTTTGAAGTAGTCCTGCACTCCCCTGAGAAGCAAGATCGCAGACACAAGATTAAGAGCAATAGCTTGGCGGGAACCGGTGGAAATACTCTCACCAGCCCAATGCAAGGCACCGTTGTGAAGATTGTTAAATCAAATGGTGATCGTGTGGAGGCCGGAGACCTGATTGTGGTGCTTGAAGCCATGAAGATGGAGCAGGCTCTTGTAGCCAATAAATCCGGCACAATTGCAGGGCTTCAAGTTGGAGTTGGCGAGAGCGTTTCGAGCGGGCAGATCCTCTGTCAGATCGAAGATCTCTGACCTCTTTTTAAGCACTTTTAGGCGATTTTTACTTTACCGCTCTTCAAGGCGGCAAGCGCGTTTCCTACATTGAGGGCGTACTTTTGACCCAGCGGAGTAAGTGCCATGGATTCGCCACCATTCGGCACAGTGTAGAGGCGGCCAAATATTCCAGCGCTCTCATTTAATACATCATTCACGGTGCTGCCTTGAAGGGCTGCTCTCATAACATCTTGCGTCGCTAGATCAACACGCTTAGTGACTGCTCCCAGCAGAATCTTCTGGCCACTTTTTTGCAGCAAAAAATATTGATCCGGTGAGAGCCCAATGAGGTAGAGCGGATGAGCGGTGGTCGAAAGCACCGCTGCTTCATCTGCAACATCGCTTGATGAGCTCCACTCTGAGAAAATCACATCAACTCCTTGAGCATAAAGGCTCTTGGTTTGAGCGCCTGGAGTTACATCGGTGAATGCCGCAAACGCTTGCGCCTTCTTGTTCACAGAAGTGACGCCTTTCGAAAATGCAGTCAGCCACGATGAATCACTCGGTGGTGCGATAAAACCAACTTTCAAACTCTTTGTCGCAGATCCTGCTAATACGCCAGCCAAATACGCGCCTTGCGCCCCATCAAAAGCTAGATCACTTACATTGAGACTTGCCACGCTCTCGTCATTGATAATCGCAAATTGAGAGTTTGGGGCAGCCACTGCAGCTTGGGAGAGGACCGAAGAAAACCCGCTACCTACTGCGACAATGAGAGAGTAATTAGCATGCGCGAGAAAGAGTAAACGTGAATATCTATCTGCCTCGGTTCCGGTCGTTACCATTTCTCGCACATCTAGCGCCGAGAGATGAAATTTCTTTTTGATCGCATCAACGCCAAGTGCTACTGCATCATTGAGCGCATGGTCCCCACGCCCACCTTGGTCATACAAAATAGCAATTTTGTTTGAGGTGCTGGCTGATGCGCAATTGAGTGCGCCAGCAGGAAGAAGTGCAAGGCAGGCCGCGATTGCGACAACTATTCTTCTGTTAGCCACGAGCGATGAGACCGATTTTTTCGTAGACATCTTTGATGGTTGCGTTCGCTACAACTTCGGCTTTTGCAGCTCCGTCGCTCAAGATTTTACGCAAATGGGTTGGGTCATCGAGCAGTTCAAGCGTTCTTTCTCGCACTGGCGTGAGGTAATCCACGACTACTTCGGCAACAGCACCCTTGAAATCGCCATATCCCTTGCCGACGAAGTCATTTTGAATATCCACGATGGTACGTCCAGTGAGGGCTGAGAAAATAGTCAAGAGATTTGAGATACCTGGCTTCTGCGCAGAATCAAAAATTACTTCGCGGCCAGTGTCTGTCACTGCGCTCTTAATCTTCTTGGTATTTGCCTGCGGTGTATCTAAAATTTCGATAAGTCCAGATAGTGACTCCGCAGACTTGCTCATTTTGGAGGTTGGATCCTGCAGATCGTAAATTTTTGCGCCCTCTTTAAGAATGAATCCCTCTGGAACTACAAAAGTCTCCCCATACTGATGGTTAAATCGCCCAGCTAGATCGCGAGTGAGCTCAATATGCTGGCGTTGATCTTCACCGACCGGAACCTGATGTGCTTGGTAGAGCAAAATATCAGCAGCCATCAGCATCGGATATGTAAATACCCCAACGCCAATTCGATCGGTTCCATTTTTTGCTGACTTATCTTTAAATTGAGTCATTCGGCTAGCTTCGCCGAATCCAGTCATGCACTCCATTACCCAAGCTAGTTGGTTATGCGCCACAACATGCGATTGCACAAAGAGTGTGCAATTTTCTGGATCTAATCCAAGTGCAAGGAGTTGGGCAACAGATGTGAGCGTGTTCTTTCGTAATTCTTCAGGATTAGGCGAAGAGGTCAGTGCATGGAGATCGACCACACAATAAAAGGCATCATGAGTGTTTTGAAGTTCTACCCATTGCTTGACGGCGCCGAGGTAGTTGCCCAAGTGAAAGGAACCACTCGTTGGCTGAATTCCAGATAAGACGCGAGGCTTACTCATGTGACATATCTTCCCATTCTTGGCGAGAGATCAACAATTGACCAGCTCGCTTTCCTTCCATCGTCAGAACTGTAATTCGCGCTCCAGGGATCGAAATAATGTCGTGCTCCTCCGGAAGTCGGCCAAGTTCGAACATCACAAAACCACCTACGGTCTCATAGGGGCCCTCTGGGATCGTTATCCCGGTCTGATCTTTCAGATCTTCCAGTGAGATGAGCGCATCTACTTCGAAATCGCCAGTTCGAGGCTGGGCGGTTACTTCTTGCGACATGGTGTCGTATTCATCGTGGATCTCACCGATAAAACACTCCACGATATCTTCCAGGGTGACAATGCCATCAGTTCCGCCATATTCATCCAGGACGATTGCGATATGTGAGCGCTTAGCTCGCATTTCAGTTAGTGCTGGAAGAACGCCCTTGGTGCCAGGCAGAAAAATAACCGGACGAATAATTTCTAACAAACTTTTTTCCAGCTCTTCATCTTTGAGATTGAGAAGATCGCGGACATGGAAGAAGCCGATCACCTCATCGCTACTTCCCCGCGTTACAGGGTAGCGAGAGTGAGAACTCTTCACAGCTGCGGCCATCGCCTGAGCCAGCGAGAGATTGACGTCCATAAAATCTACTTCGGTGCGGGGCACCATAATCTCGTGGAGCGAGAGATCGCCAGCATTGAAGACCTCTTCCACGATGTCACGTTCTTCATCGGAGAGAGCAGCGTGGCCTGTGACCATATCGACGAGTTCTGCCTCGCTGATCTCCGATCGAACTTCTTGAGGTTTGAGTCCAAAAAGTCTGACAATTCCATCGGTAGATTTTGAGAGGATCCAGATTGCGGGGCGAAAAATTTCAGCGATTCGATCGATGGTTGGCGCACTAGCGAGCGCAATTTTTTCTGTGCGATAGAGCGCAAGACGTTTAGGCACCAATTCGCCCACGACGAGTGAGATGTACGCAATTGCAATTGTCAGAATGACAAGTGAGAGGGCGGTGCTCACGCCCTGGGAAAGATTCCAGCGCTCGAGGATCGGGATAATAAATGCGCTACCTAAACGCTCTGATCCTAAGGCTGCTGAGAAAAATCCACAGAATGTAACTCCCACTTGAGCCGCCGCTAAGAAGCGATTGGGATTCTTGGTGAGTTTTGCCAGGCGGGCCGTACGAGTAGCCCGAACGCCTGAAAGCTCCATCTGCCGAAGCTGTGATTCCCGAAGTGAGATCAGGGCGATTTCGGCTGCTACAAAGAGCCCAGCCAACAGGATGAAGAGGAGCACAAGCGAGAGGTCCAGGGCCAACTCTCCACCGCTACCAAGCGCCCGTTTTGGGAGGGCAGGCTTGGAGCCTAGCTGTGCGCTCAAGAAAATTCTCGGGTCCATCACGACCAAGCGTATCCCGTCTGGGCTTTGAATTTAGGCTATTGTTTCGTCACTTATCAGCTCGTGCTGATGGGTGCTTTACCTTCATCCAACGGATCGTCGGGCACGTACCTGCCCGGAGAAGGAGTGAATAACTCATGGCTTCAGTCGTATTTGAAAACGCTTCACGCGTCTACCCGGGCACATCTAAGCCTGCCGTAGACAAACTCAACCTCACCGTTAAAGATGGTGAATTCCTCGTACTCGTAGGTCCATCGGGCTGCGGTAAGTCAACATCGCTTCGCATGCTTGCTGGTCTAGAGGAAGTAGATACCGGAACAATCCGCATTGGTGATCGCGACGTAACAAACATCGCCCCTAAAGATCGCGATATCGCGATGGTCTTTCAGTCTTACGCCCTCTATCCACATATGTCGGTTGCTGAAAACATGGGCTTCGCACTCAAGATCGCTGGCGTAGCTAAGGAAGAGCGCGACCGCCGAGTCCTCGAGGCAGCAAAGCTCCTCGACCTCGAAGCATATTTGGATCGCAAGCCAAAGGCTCTCTCTGGTGGTCAACGCCAGCGCGTAGCAATGGGCCGCGCGATCGTTCGCGAACCTCAAGTCTTCTTGATGGACGAGCCGCTCTCTAACCTTGACGCAAAGTTGCGCGTTGCAACTCGGACGCAGATTGCAGCGTTGCAGCGTCGCCTAGGAATCACAACTGTTTACGTTACACACGATCAGGTCGAAGCAATGACCATGGGTGATCGCGTTGCAGTTCTTAAGGATGGCCTCCTCCAGCAAGTTGATACACCTCGTAATCTTTATGACAACCCGGTCAATGCATTCGTTGCTGGCTTCATTGGCTCACCTGCGATGAATCTCTTGGTTGCTCCAGTATCTGGTGGAAAGGCACATCTTGGTGATCTTGCGCTCGATGTTCCAGCTTCTGCAGGTTCAGCAGCAACAGTCGGAATTCGCCCAGAAGGATTCACACCAGCATCTACTGGCTTCAAGGTTGTTGTTGAAGTTGTAGAAGAACTAGGTTCAGATGCTTTCGTTTACGGAAAGCCTGCTGACTCTTCTGTGAAGTTTGCTAATGCAACCGACGAAGGCGCTCAGGTAATCGTTCGTTGGGATCCAAAGAACCCTCCAAAGCCAGGCGACACAATCACTGTTGGCGTTAACCCAACCGCGATCCACCTCTTTGATGCAGTTTCTGGTGAGCGCATTAACTAGTAATACCTAACAAAAAGCCCCGGTCAGATAATCTGACCGGGGCTTTTTGATACAAGAACTTAAGCGAGAGCCTTTGAAAGATTCTCATCAATCGCAGCCAAGAAGGCTTGGGTATTGAGGTATGGTGCGTCTGGAGCAACAAGCAGCGCCAAATCCTTTGTCATCTTGCCTGATTCAACAGTCTGAATGCAGACCGCCTCAAGTGTCTGAGAGAACTTAGCCAGCTCGACATTGTTATCCAACGTCGCACGGTGAGCCAAACCTTGAGTCCAGGCAAAGATCGATGCGATTGGGTTAGTGGAAGTTTCCTTGCCAGCTTGGTGATCGCGGTAGTGACGTGTCACTGTTCCGTGAGCTGCTTCAGATTCAACTACTTTTCCATCTGGAGTCATCAACACTGAGGTCATCAATCCAAGTGAGCCATATCCCTGAGCAACAGTGTCTGATTGAACATCGCCGTCATAGTTCTTACATGCCCAGACATAGCCGCCTTCCATACGCAATGACATTGCAACCATGTCATCGATCAAGCGGTGTTCATACCAAATTCCGAGCGCATCAAATTGAGTTTTAAATTCAGCCTGATAGATCTCTTCGAAGATATCTTTGAATCGACCATCGTAAGCCTTCAGAATTGTGTTCTTTGTAGAAAGGTAAACAGGATATTTGCGAATCAATCCATAGTTAAGCGACGCGCGAGCAAAGTCGCGAATCGAATCATCAAGGTTGTACATAGCCATCGCAACACCAGAACCTGGGAAGTCAAAGACTGTACGTTCGATTGGTGCCGAACCATCTTCTGGAACGAAGGTCATAGTCAGCTTGCCCTTGCCAGGCACCTTGAAATCTGTTGCCCGATATTGGTCGCCAAATGCGTGACGGCCGATCACAATTGGCTTTGTCCAGTGAGGAACCAAGCGCGGCACGTTAGAGATGATGATCGGCTCACGGAAGATAACGCCGCCAAGAATGTTACGGATAGTTCCGTTAGGAGACTTCCACATCTTCTTAAGTCCAAACTCCTCTACGCGAGCTTCATCTGGTGTAATAGTCGCGCACTTGATGCCAACGCCATGCTTTTGAATCGCGTGAGCTGCATCGATGGTGATCTGATCATCAGTCTCATCACGCTTTTGAATGCTTAGGTCGTAGTACTCAAGGTTCACATCGAGATAAGGCAAGATCAACTTATCTTTGATGAACTGCCAGATGATGCGAGTCATCTCATCGCCATCTAGTTCGACAACTGTGCCGTCAACTTTAATCTTGTTCATATGAGTACCGCTCCCCTTATAGATCTTTCACGTCAGCTTGCTTGCTACGGACTGCTTCTGCAGCAACTTTGAGTGCAGCAACTTCGCTATCAGTGAGCGCAGTTTCAACGACCTCTTTGATGCCTGCGCGGCCTATCTTGGCCTCTACGCCAAGATAGACGCCACTAATTCCATATTGACCTTCGACCCAAGCACAGACAGGCATGATTGCGCCTGAATCTTCGATGACAGCCTTCGCCATGCGTGCAGCAGCTGCAGAAGGTGCATAGTAAGCAGAACCCGTCTTGAGTAGTGCAACAATTTCAGCTCCACCATTGCGAGTACGCTCAACAAGTTCTTCGATCTCATTCGCTGGAAGTAGCGATGTAAGCGGCTGACCATTAACAGTGCAGCGGCTTGGAACTGGGACCATGGTCTCACCGTGTGAACCAAGCGTCAGTGTCTTCACTGCGCTTACTGGGACTGCAAGCTTCTCTGCGACGTAGTTGGTGAAACGTGCGGTATCAAGCATTCCAGCTTGACCCATTACTTGGTGATGTGGGAATCCTGTTGCAATTTGTGTAAGTGCCGTCATTTCATCGAGTGGGTTAGAGACCACGATGATGACAGCCTTAGGTGAATGCTTTGCAATGTTCTCTGCAACACCACGTACGATTCCGGCGTTAACGCCGATCAAGTCCATGCGTGACATACCAGGCTTACGAGGAAGTCCTGCCGTAATAACAACTACATCGGAATTTGCAGTGGCTTCATATCCAGCGCCATCTGCCGTCGTGGTTGCACCAACAACCTTAGTTTCAAAACCTTCAATTGAACGAGATTGGTTCATATCAAGGGCGAGTCCCTCAGCCTTGCCTTCGAGGATGTCCGTAAGCACTACGGTCTCAAAGATGTCGTACTCAGCTAAACGAAGCGCTGTTGTTGAACCGTAAAAACCTGATCCAACGACGGTGACCTTACCTGATCTGCTCATCTATTCTCTCCCAATCAGTGGTGTGAAAGTTCTTCCCGTAAATTCTATCGAGCATGCGGCAGTGTGAACGACAGGACAAGAAGCAGGAGCGCAATAACCACAGGAACAATGAGCTCCACTTTTCGCTTTGCCGACGTGCTGGTGTATGAGTTGTAAGAGTAAAGGGCGCAGCCAATTGCAACAAGAATGCTGCCACTTCGAACTGCCCCGAAAATGCCAATTGTGACGCCGATTACAACAAGAAGCGTGAGTAGCTTGCTCCAGAAGCGTGCGCGGCCTTTGAGAGCTGGCAGGTTGTCGATTCTGAACATTTATTTATTGTATTTATTGCTGCCAGCAATCGCCATCTCGACCACATTGGTAAGAAGCATGGCTCGAGTCATTGGGCCAACGCCGCCTGGCATCGGAGCAATAAACGCTGCGACGTCCGCTACCCCGGGATGAATATCGCCAAGTAGGCCAGCATCGGTCCGAGTAATTCCTACATCCAAAACAGTCACACCAGCTTTGACCATATCTGGAGTCAGTAGATGAGCACTTCCTACAGCGGCGATGATGATGTCCGCACGCTTGGTGTGGAATGCAACATCTCTTGTGGCTGTATGAGTAATGGTTACGGTTGCGTCATCACCGCGTCGTGTGAGCATCAATGAAAGTGGTCGACCAACCGTGAGACCACGACCCATGATCACAACTTCGGCACCTTTAGTTGCAACACCATAGCGATGGAGCAGCTCCAAAATTCCGCGTGGCGTGCATGGCAGGGGTGCGGGTTCACCGATTACGAGCTTTCCAAGATTCAAAGGATGCAAGCCATCTGCATCTTTTGCTGGATCAATTGCCTCGAGCACTTTGTTTGCATTAATTCCCTTTGGAAGCGGAAGCTGCACAATGTAACCGGTGCACTCTTTGGAATTATTGAGGTCATTTATTGCGGCCAACACATCTGCTTCACTGGCTGATGCAGGAAGATCAACTCGAATGGATGCAATTCCGACTTCGGCGCAATCTTTATGTTTTCCGCCGACATATGAGTGCGAACCTGGATCATCGCCAACAAGGACTGTTCCAAGACCCGGTTTGATCCCCATGCGCGCTACCTGCGCTGCGAGCTCTTCCTTGATGGCTTTCGCTGTTGCCTTGCCGTCGAGAATCTGTGCACTCATTCTTCAGTCCCTATCTTCAAACTAGCTCTAATTTTTTACAGTCAAAGGTGGAATTAAGCATGTGAGAAGTGGCGGACTCCAGTAAAGAACATCGCAACACCAGCGTTTTTCGCTGCCGTGATAACTTCTTCATCTCGAACACTGCCACCAGGTTGAACAATTGCGGTGACCCCAGCATCGATCAATATCTGTAGGCCATCTGCAAATGGGAAGAAGGCATCGCTTGCTGCAACTGACCCAGCCGCACGCTCCCCTGCTCTGGCGATTGCCAAGCGAGCTGAGTCGACGCGATTAACCTGCCCCATGCCCACACCCACTGATGCACCATCGTGTGCCAGCAGGATTGCATTGCTTTTAACTGCTCGTACAGCGCGCCAAGCAAATTGCAGATCGTTTAGGGTTGCTGGTGAAACGGCCTCGCCACTGACTTGAGTCCAGGTGAATGCATCATCTCCTGAGGCATCAACAAGATCTGCCCCTTGAACCAACAAGCCACCAGAAATTGGTCGTAGCTCGAGCGTTGGGTTCGAATATTGCTCGAGCGTCAAAATTCGAATAGAAGGCTTCTTCGATAAGATTTCGACTGCTCCATCTTCATAAGAAGGGGCGATAACAACTTCAGTGAATACTTCTGATAGCGCCTGTGCCATTGCCAAAGTAATTGGGCGGTTGGCAGCAACTACACCACCGAATGCTGACACAGGATCGCATGAGTGAGCTTTTGCGTATGCAGATTCAATTGTAGAACCGATGGCGATTCCGCATGGATTAGCGTGTTTAATAATGGCAACACACGGCGCGCTGTGGTCGTAAGCACTACGCACTGCTGCATCGGCATCGGTGTAATTATTAAATGACATCTCTTTACCGTGAAGCTGATTCGCTTGTGCAATACCAATTGATGGTGCTGTTGCCGTACGGTAAACACTCGCACTCTGATGTGGGTTTTCGCCGTAACGTAGTGAGGCGATTTGATGCCATGCTGCGCCACGCCACTCTTCGCTCACGCCCAGCTGCTCGCCCATCCATGTGGCAATCGCAATATCGTATTCAGCGGTTGTTCTAAATGTTTCCATCGCCAAACGCGTGCGCTCTTCCAATGTAAATCCGCCTAATGTTAAAGCTTGAGTTACTAAGTGGTACTGAGATGGCGATGAGGCAACCGCGACAGAACCATGGTTCTTAGCTGCGCCACGTAGCATTGATGGGCCACCAATATCGATCTGCTCGATGCACTCGGCGTAATTGGCTCCAGATGCAATGGTCTGTGTAAAGGGATAAAGGTTGATGACAATCAGATCAAATGGGGCAATGTCGTGAGAAGCAATTGCTGCTAGATGTTCTGGGTTATTTTGATCCGCGAGAATTCCACCATGAATACGAGGGTGGAGCGTCTTTACTCGTCCGCCCATCATCTCCGGAAATCCGGTGTAATCCTCGACTGCGATCACCGGGATGCCCGCGCTGCTTAAAGTCTTCGCTGTCGATCCCGTAGATAAAATCTCGACGCCTTGCGCATGGAGCGCCTTCCCTAGTTCGATAAGTCCGCTCTTGTCATAAACGCTGATTAAAGCTCTGCGGATAGGTTTGCGTGTGCTCACAGGATCCCCTCGGTGGCATATTTCTGAAGTACCTCGACAATGAGGGCGCGCTCCACAATCTTAATCTCTTCGTGCAGATCCTCCTCATTTGCCCCTGGGCGAATGGCGATCTGACGCTGGGCAATGATCGGCCCCGTATCGACCCCCTTATCCACTCGGTGGACAGTGCTCCCTGTGACCGCGGCGCCAGCAGCCAGCGCATCGCGCACAGCATGAGCACCGGGGAAGAGTGGAAGAAGAGAAGGGTGAGTGTTGATGACGATAAATCGATCGACAAATTCAGGCGCCAAGATTCTCATAAAGCCAACGCTGACTACAAGGTCTGGATTAAGCCCCGCAATCGTTTCAATCAGTTGTGAATTCCATACGGCTCGATCCGTCCCGACTGGGAGGTAAATAGTTGGAACACCGTGTTGGGCAGCGAGCTCGAGTACTGGAGCCTGCTTATCGGAAAGCAGTGAAACGATTTCAAGATCGAGTGTGCCGGAACCAACTTCTTCCATAATTTTCTTCGCCAAAGAGCCCGTTCCGGAGGCGAGCAGAACTATGCGCTTACTCATGCTCCACCACCGAACGGCTGAACTTTTTTGCAAATAATTTCTTAGCTAAGGCGGGTGCATAAATTCCAACGATCAGAGCAGTGCAAGCACTTATCGCCGCCACAATGAGTAGCTCGACCCAACGAACTCCGACGCGGTTGAGCGAAGGAGTGAGAAGTTCACCAGAGGCTAGGTAGCCAAAGAGCGCCAGTGAGACCAGGAATAGCGCAAAGCTTGCTATCGCTTCTGACTGGCGCTTTCTGAAGCTATTCACGCTTCGAGATATGAGGGCAACTGCGAGTAGGAAGATGATTGGCCAGAGAGCAACTCCGTATCGCAAAAGCGCGTGCTTTCCGGTCGGCAACGCACCAAGAGCCGGGATCGCCGATATTCCATTGAGGAGAAAATGTGTAGGTGCAATATATGTATGAGCTCCGAAAGTGAAACCAGTAGAGCTGATATATCCGAGAGCAGCAAGTGCAATATTAGGTAGATATAAAATCTGAATGAGAGTGTAAAGAAATCCCCCAACGATTCCAGGTGTAATAACTATTCCGATGCTCTTGACGATTGACCAATGCGCAGCGAGTGAGAGCGTATAGAAGAGAGCCGCAGTGCCAAGTGCTACCAAAAATATGTAAAAGAGAAAGCGGAAGTAGATCAAAGCACCTGGGGTCAACTTCACCGTGGAAGCAAGTGCAACAAGAAATGAAAAAACTGGTGCAAGGTATATCGATGCGCTGACTTGGTGTGAATAAGAAGCTAGCGCAATGAGCGCAGCGAATAACGCATACCAAAGAGCAAAAAGTAGTTGTGCTCCAAATCCACGAGGAGCAACTTCGCGAACTTTGGGAAAACTTCGACGAATAGCCCATATCGGAAAGAGCAGACCCGAAAGGGGCAAAATTGATAGCGCCCCAACCTGCGTGGATGAACTAATTCCAGATTGGGAGTGGAGAACAAATGGGACGCAGTGTGCGCCGAGCCAAAGCCACCCTGTTGCACGGATCGGATCGGTTGTATTTCCAGATGCGCTTCCCGCAGTAGCCCAGGTGAAGAGTGCTACAAACGCGAGCGGAAATAAAGTAAGCGCGACGCTTCGGAGTGCTTGTCTAAAGCTAACTCCGAGAGCGCGCGTCACCATTGAATCTAGGGTTATTCCGTTATTTTGCGCTCAGAATTTCGCGCATAAGAGCCGCAGTTTCAGATGGAGTCTTACCCACCTTCACACCGGCTGCTTCTAGCGCAACTTTCTTCGCTTCTGCTGTTCCAGATGAACCGGAAACAATGGCACCAGCGTGGCCCATTGTCTTGCCTTCTGGAGCAGTAAATCCAGCAACATAACCGACGACAGGCTTAGTGACATATTCGGCGATGAATGCAGCAGCGCGCTCTTCAGCGTCTCCACCGATTTCACCAATCATCACAATTGCATCAGTATCTGGATCATCCTGGAATGCCTTGAGGCAATCGATGTGAGTTGTTCCGATGATTGGATCACCACCGATTCCAACGGCAGTACTAAAGCCAAAGTCGCGAAGTTCGTACATCATTTGGTAAGTCAAAGTTCCTGACTTGGAGACCAAACCAATGCGACCAGCGCCGGTGATATCGCCAGGGATAATTCCGATATTAGAAAGTCCTGGGCTAATCAGTCCTGGGCAATTAGGTCCGATGAGGCGAGTCTTACCCTTTGCAACAGCGTGAGCATAGAACGCAGCCGAATCATGAACCGGAATACCTTCCGTAATGACTACACAGAGTGGCAGCTCGGCATCAATTGCATCCATTACTGCAGCCTTCGCAAACTTAGGCGGTACAAATACAACAGATGCATTTGCACCAGTAGCAGCTACAGCCTCTGCAACGCTATTGAAAACTGGCAGTTGCTTGCCATCAATTTCAACAACTTGGCCGCCCTTGCCTGGAGTTACGCCACCAACGACGTTAGTTCCATACTTGAGCATGCGTGTGGTGTGCTTAGTTCCTTCAGAACCAGTCATGCCTTGGACAATAACTTTGGTCTCTTTATTGATGAAGATAGCCATTTACTTTGCCGCCAATTCTGCAGCCTTAGCTGCTGCGCCATCCATGGTGTCTAGTTGTTGAACAAGCGGATGAGCCGCCTCATTCAAAATACGTCGACCTTCTAGAACGTTATTTCCGTCAAGGCGAACGACGATTGGCTTTGTAGCCTTGTCGCCCAAAATCTCCAGCGCTTGAACAATGCCGTTGGCAACGGCATCGCACGCTGTGATTCCGCCAAAGACATTAACGAAGACGCTACGTACATCAGGGTCACCCAAGATGATTGAGAGTCCATTAGCCATAACTTCGGCTGAGGCGCCTCCACCAATATCTAGGAAGTTTGCAGGCTTGACGCCATATTTTTCGCCAGCATAGGCAACGACGTCGAGTGTGCTCATAACCAGGCCAGCACCGTTTCCGATGATTCCAACTTCGCCATCAAGCTTTACATAGTTGAGGTTCTTCTCTTTAGCAGCAGCTTCTAGAGGATTTGCTGCAGCATGATCGACCAGCGCCTCGTGGTTAGGGTGACGGAACTCCGCATTGTCATCAAGAGTGACCTTGCCATCGAGGGCAATGATGCGACCATCTACCGTCTTTACTAATGGGTTGATCTCCATGAGAGTTGCATCTTCTGCAACGAATGCAGACCACAACTTCACAAGGACATCGGCAACACTCTGCGCGATATCAGCTGGGAATTGACCAGCTTTCACGATCTCGAGAGCCTGGTCGTTACTAATTCCAACGTTTGGATCAATTCCAACACGTGCCAATTTTTCTGGCGATGTATGTGCAACTTCTTCGATCTCCATGCCACCTGCGACCGATGCCATCACCAAGAAATTGCGATTAGCGCGATCAAGCAAAATTGCCATGTAGTACTCCTCAGCGATTGGTGCCGCCTGAGCGATCATCACTTTGTGAACGGTGTGACCTTTAATATCCATTCCAAGAATTGCTGAAGCCTTAACCTTCGCATCAGCTGCATCTTCGGCGAGCTTTACGCCACCAGCTTTTCCACGACCGCCAACTTTTACCTGAGCTTTTACGACAACTTTGCCGCCCATACTCGCAGCAGCTTGCTCGGCTTCATCTGCAGTAGTTGCAACTGCGCCGGCGAGAACTGGAATGTTATGCGCTTCAAAGAGATCTCGAGCTTGATACTCAAAGAGATC
>CAIKCJ010000016.1 GCA_903825945.1 uncultured Actinomycetes bacterium
GGCTGATAAGAACTTGTAATGCTCTGCCGAACTTAACAAGAATTCATTGTCTTATATGGTCTACACGTTTGAATGTGCGTGAAACCATTCCCGTGCAAGTGCGAGGATCTCTGGTTCTGTCATTGCGATGAGGTTAGTTTCGATTGCATCGACAACTATTTCAGCCAGATCAGTGTGCTTGCGCTTTAAATATTGTATGAAGTGCAACATTACGCTTGCCTTGCCGTGTCCGTGTCCGATCAGCAAAATTTCAGATGCACCGCCAACTGCGTTGACAATCTCTTCGTAATACCGAGGGACCCCTGGCCCGTCTCCGCGGCCATGATGTTTTGGATCATCCCGAAAGTGATGTGCGTTCAAGGCAGGTGGCGCAAAGATCTTTGTGGGATTCATTCCACGTTGCATCCCCGTGGCCCAAACACGTGCCTCATCACGAGTGATTGTTATTACTACTAATTTATCGGTGATGTCTGGCATGTTGCAACCCTTCAGTTGTTTCAGCAAAAGTCTTGCTAATCACCGAAGTTGCTTACGGCATGTACAAGGATTTTCTCTACAAACAATGCATAGTGAAGTAGTCTCATTTTCTTTAGTATCGGTACTCATTGCGATCTCAATTCTGTAATAGTTTTCAATGCCGGTTGACTTTGAACTCTGAGTCTTTAGAGTAAAACCACACTACTTCTCAATTCTGCTTCCTAACTGGGGCTATCACTCATAAAGTCATTGCTAAGCAGATACAGACCTCGCAATCGATCATTTCTTCATTTTTTCGTGCTGGCTTTATAAACGAATATCTCAGGACTATGCTGGACTTCGAAATAGTAAGGGGGATAGGTGTTAATAGCAGTACTTCGTAAATACCTATCGCCATACCGCGCAACCGTCATTGGTATCACGGGACTATTGCTTATCCAAACCATTACAAACCTTTATCTACCGAACCTCAACGCTGACCTCATCAACAATGGCGTAACCAAAGGCGATATCCATTACATCTGGCATATCGGTCAGATTATGTTGGCCTGCTCAGCATTGATCATGGGCGCCTCCGTATGGCTTGCATACTTGAGTTCGAAGGTATCAATGGCCTTTGGCCGTGATATGCGTGATGATGTTTTTTCAACTGTTGAAGCATTCTCGGCGCGTGAACTCAATCAATTCGGCGCCCCATCATTGATTACTCGAAACACCAACGACGTGCAGCAAGTACAGATGGTGCTCTTTATGGGACTTACCATGATGGTCGGCGCTCCGATTACAGGTGTCGGCGCTGTGATCATGGCAGTTCGCACCAATGCCAAGCTCTCACTTCTCTTGCTCGTAACGGTTCCGATAATGAGCCTTTTGATCTTCTTCTTACTTCGTAGGGTTGTCCCACTATTTCGAACTACTCAACTCAAAGTTGATCGCATCAATTTAATTCTCCGAGAACAGATTGCGGGAATCCGAGTGATCCGCGCCTTTGTGAAGACGCGTGAAGAAGAAGCTCGTTTCGCAGCAAGCAATAAAGAACTCATGGATGTTCAACTCAAAGTGACGCGCACATTCGCGATTATGTTCCCTGCACTGATGTTGATTCTTAATCTTTCAAGCGTTGCAGTGCTTTGGTTTGGTGGACATCTCATTAATACCGGCTCAATGCCTATTGGCAATTTGATGGCTTTTCTGACCTACATTATGCAAATTCTTTCGAGTGTCATGATGGCTGTGATGATGTCACTGATGATTCCACGCGCATCTGCCTCGGCTGAGCGCATAAAAGAAGTATTGGATACTCCTTCATCGGTTGTTGATGCAATTAATCCGATCACTCCCGCGAAGCGTGAAGGTATCCTGACTTTCGAATCTGTTGAATATCGTTACCCAGGCGCCGAACATCCCGTTCTGGCAAAGATTTCCTTCACTGCGCACCCCGGCCAAGTCACAGCGATCGTTGGTTCGACTGGTTCCGGTAAGACCACACTTCTCAATTTAATTCCACGCTTTATTGATCCAACCGTCGGTCGAGTTTTGCTCGATGGCGTCGACGTTAAAGATCAATCTCTTGAAGGAATCTGGTCTGAGATCGGACTTGTCCCTCAACGTTCTTTCTTGTTTGGTGGCACGATTGCCGAGAACCTCCGATATGGCGATCAAGCTGCCACGGAAGAAAAACTCTGGACTGCGTTAGAAATCGCACAGGGAAAAGATTTCGTCGGTGAGCTCGCCGATGGGCTTCAATCCAGAGTTGCGCAAGGTGGGACCAACTTCTCCGGAGGTCAGCGTCAACGTCTATCGATTGCACGCGCGATTGTGAAGAATCCACGAATTTATTTACTTGATGATTCTTTCTCTGCACTTGATTACACAACTGATGCAAAGTTGCGTGTGGCCCTGGAAAATCACGCCAAGGATTCCACGGTCATCATTGTCGCTCAGCGTGTGTCAACCATCTTGAGCGCAGACCAAATTATTGTTCTTAACGAGGGCAAGATCGACGGAATTGGCACACACAGTGATCTCATGAATACGTGTAAGACATATCAAGAGATTGTCTTATCTCAACTGAGCCCAGAAGAGGCTGCATCATGAGCCAACAACGTCCTGCAGCAGGCGCAATGCGCGGCGGTCCAATGGGCGGCATGATGGGAGCGCCTCCTGCAAAGTCGAAGAACTTCAAGGGTTCCCTTCGCCGCTTAATGGCGGAGATTCGTCCAGAGCGCAACACTCTCGCTACCGTTCTCATTCTCATTACTTCATCAGTAACTATTGGCGCATTTGGTCCAAAGATTCTCGGCCGGGCTACTAATGAAATCTTCAATGGTTTTATCGGACAGAAGCTACCTTTGGGTCTATCGAAGGATCAAGTTGTCGCAGGTCTTCGCGCCAAGGGTGAGACAACTCAAGCCGATATGTTGGCGAGAAGTTCAGTAGTTCCAGGTCATGGCATGAACTTCACTTCTATTGCTCATTTCTTAATACTTGCAATTGTTCTCTACGTTGTTTCATCACTTTTTATGTGGATCCAGGCATATTTAATGGCCGGAGTTACGCAACGCACCGTTTACCGTCTGCGGCGACTTGCTGAAGAAAAAATAGGGCGACTTCCACTCAAATACTTTGACACCCAATCTCGCGGTGACTTACTCAGCCGTGTCACCAACGATGTAGACAATATCGCAACATCTCTGCAGCAAGGACTTTCACAGATTCTCA
>CAIKCJ010000017.1 GCA_903825945.1 uncultured Actinomycetes bacterium
GGCAATCGCTGGTAAGAAGAAGGAGACCAAGTAATGGCCGCTGCTAAGACAAAGGGCGCTGCTAAGGCTGGCGCAAAGGGCAAAGTTAAACTTCGCAAGAAGGAAAAGAAGAACATTGCACTTGGACAAGCTCACATCAAGTCCACCTTCAACAACACAATCATTTCAATCACAGATCCTTCTGGCGCTGTTATCTCTTGGTCATCTGCTGGTCAGGTTGGCTTCAAGGGTTCACGTAAATCAACTCCATTCGCAGCACAACTTGCAGCTGAAGCTGCAGCACGTCGCGCGCAGGAGCATGGTTTAAAGAAGGTTGATGTATTTGTTAAGGGACCAGGTTCTGGTCGCGAAACAGCTATCCGTTCATTGCAGGCTGCTGGACTTGAAGTTGGAGCCATCTCAGATGTCACTCCTGCTCCACACAACGGTTGCCGCCCACCAAAGCCTCGTCGAGTTTAAGGAAGGAAGAGAATAAATGGCTCGTTATACCGGAGCAGATTGCAAGCGCTGCCGTCGCGAAAAAGTTAAGCTCTTTCTTAAGGGCTCTAAGTGCGATGGTCCAAAGTGTCCTATTGAGTCACGTCCATATCCACCAGGACAACATGGTCGTGGCCGTTCCAAGGAATCCGAGTACCTACTCCAGATGCGCGAAAAGCAGAAGTGCGCACGTATGTACGGTGTTCTCGAAAAGCAATTCCGCGGATACTACGAAGAGGCTAACCGCCTTCAGGGCAAGACTGGTGAAAACCTTCTCGTTATTCTCGAGACTCGTCTCGATAACGTCGTCTTCCGCGCTGGCTTTGCAAAGAGCCGCGACATGGCACGCCAACTAGTTCGTCACGGACATTTCTTGGTGAACGGCAAGAAGGTAAACATTCCTTCATTCCGAGTCACACCAATGGACATCATCGATGTCGTCCCTGGCTCACTTGATACCACTCCTTTCATCGTCGCAAGCGCTGAGTTGGGTGACAAGGCTGTTCCAGCATGGATGGAAGTTGTCGGAGCCAAGATGCGTATCTTGATTCACGCAGCCCCAACCCGCCCAATCATCGACACTCTTATCCAAGAGCAATTGATCGTTGAGCTCTACAGCAAGTAATTAGCCGTAAAAAAATTATAAGCAGGAGATCAAATAGTGGATCTCCCCAACGTATGGAGGAACTAAGTGCTCATTGCACAACGCCCTATCCTCACTGAGGAAGTTGTATCGGAGTTTCGCTCGCGTTTCATTATCGAACCGCTAGAGCCAGGCTTTGGTTATACCCTCGGTAACTCATTACGCCGTACTTTGTTGTCTTCGATCCCTGGTGCCGCAATCACCAGTATTCGTGTCAACGGAGCTCTTCACGAATTCACAACTCTTGAGGGTGTTAAGGAAGATCTCACAGAGATCGTCCTTAACATCAAGAACTTGGTGCTTTCATCAGATAACGATGAGCCATCACTTCTTTACATTCGCAAGAGTGGCGAAGGTGTTGTAACTGGTGCTGATGTTGCTGCTCCTGCTGGAGTTGCAATTCATAACCCAGATCTTCACATTGCTACCCTGAATTCAAAGGCTAACTTTGAAGTTGAACTCACTGTTGAGCGCGGTCGTGGCTATGTCACAGCCGTCTCAAACAAGGCTGCGGGTGGCGACATCGGACGCATCCCAGTGGATTCAATTTACTCACCAGTGCTTCGCGTTACCTACAAGGTAGAAGCAACTCGTGTTGAACAACGCACAGACTTCGATCGTTTGATCGTGGACGTAGAGACAAAGCAGTCAATGACTCCTGCAGATGCCATGGCATCAGCTGGTAAGACGTTGGTTGAACTCTTCGGCCTCGCACGTGAATTGAATGTCAACGCTGAAGGCATCGAAATGGGACCTAGCGTCCAAGATGCTGCTCTAGCTGCTGACCTTGCTCTTCCAATCGAAGATCTCGATCTCACAGTACGTTCATACAACTGCTTAAAGCGCGAAGGTATTCATACCGTCGGTGAGCTTGTTGGACGTTCAGAGGCTGACCTTCTTGATATTCGCAACTTCGGTTCGAAGTCGATCGATGAAGTGAAGGCAAAACTTCACAGCATGGGTCTACAGCTCAAGGACAGCCCAATTGGATTCGATCCAACAAAACACCACAACTACGGAACTGACGTCGACGATGACATCGTCGAGTCAGAACAGCTCTAGGAGAACGCCATGCCAACACCACGCAGAGGACCCCGTCTCGGAAGCGGTCCAGCTCACGAAAGATTGTTGCTAGGCACTCTGGCTGAGCAACTTTTCGAACACGGCAAGATCAAGACAACCGAAGCGAAGGCTAAGCGCCTTCGTCCATTGGCTGGGTGATGACCCCATTTTTGAGGTGAGGAATATATGTCTGATGATGACATCATGATGATTGCTACCGAACTTGAAGGACACCCTGACAATGTTGCAGCGGCGCTTCGTGGCGGAGCAACAATTGCGTGGATGCAAGAACTCACTTTAGGTTCAACAGACACC
>CAIKCJ010000018.1 GCA_903825945.1 uncultured Actinomycetes bacterium
CTCCACAATCGAGCATTTTTTGGAAATCTCTATCAAGAACAGCTTGCACCTGATCCGGCGTTAAGTCCCATTCGCTGATGTAGACCTCTTCGTTAGATAGCCAACGCTCTCGATTCTCTTTGCTACGCAAACTCATACAAAATTGATTTAATTGAAAACCCATTCGCGCCTTTTCAATGGTGAAAATGGTTGTGCCCGGAATATCTTCAAATTGTTTGAAATCAGGTTTCATTTCGACCTCCAATAGAGGGCTTCAGGGTTAGCAACTAAGAGTTTTTGTTGCAATTCTCGCGTGACTGCGATCTGTGGAATGTAGTCTACGAGATCACCATCATCGGGCATCTCATTTTTAATATTGGGATGAGGCCAATCTGTACCCCAGAGAACTCGATCTGAAAATTCCCTAACAATAGACTGTGCGAATGGCACGACATCGGCATAGTACGGAGCTCCTGTAAGGGATAACCTTTCAGGACAACTTACCTTTGACCATACATTGGGATTCTCTCGCATAAATTTACGGAAGAGTTCGAACTCTGGTCCGAAGGGATCCTTTGAGACATCTGGACGCCCCATATGATCAACAACTACTGTAGTTTTAATAGAAGAGAAAAAATCCCATTTTTCTCTTAGGTCTGCTGCTTCGAAGTAGATTACAACATGCCAATCGTATTTAGCGATTTTCTCGATAATTTCTTCGTAGTACGCATCTGGTTTTGGATCAGCAAGCCTGCGAACATAGTTGAATCTCACGCCTCTTACGCCTAATTCATGCATTCTGCCGAGCTCTACATCGCTCACATCTGGCTTAACCGTAACCACACCGCGTGCCAAAGAGCCGGCTGTCGCCAACGCATCCAGGAGCGCAGAATTATCCGAACCATGACATGTGGCTTGGACGATGACATTCTTGGTAATTCCTAGATGATCACGAAGTCTAAAGAGATCGTCCTTGCTGGCATCACAGGGTGTGTATTTACGTTCAGGTGCGTATGGAAATAAGTTCCCAGGGCCAAAGACGTGACAATGAGCGTCTACGGCTCCTGCAGGGAGGATAAATGATGGTTTTCGTGGATGAGGATGAAAATCTAGCCAATCAGCATCTTTTTGAAAGTGTTGTTCCATCATAAACCCCGCGCAATTAGGGCCGCGTTCAACCGAGGGAACACTTTTCTGACGTTCCCCTCAAAGATGGACCTTTTCTCTTCGGTAGATATCTTTGCCGAATCCACATATCGCTTTGTATCATCAAAGTAATTACCTGTCTGTGGATCAATACCTCTGACTGCACCAACCATCTCTGATCCAAAAATAATATTTTTGTTATCGATGACATCAACAAGGAGATCAATACCCGGTTGATGATAGACGCAGGTGTCAAAAAAGACATTATTCATTAGGTGATCCTGCAGATTAGGTTTCTTCAACATATCTGCCAAGCCACGATAACGTCCCCAGTGATAGGGAACAGCTCCACCACCGTGAGGAATTATAAATCGCAACGTCGGAAAATCTTTGAAGAGATCACCCTGAATGAGCTGCATGAAAGCTGTTGTATCAGCGTTGATGTAATGCGCACCCGTCGCGTGAAAATTCAAGTTACAGGAACTAGAAACGTGAATCATTGCAGGGACATCGAGCTCAACCATTTTTTCATAGATCGGATACCAGTATCTATCGGTTAATGGGAGTGAGTTCCAGTTGCCCCCACTAGGGTCCGGATTAAGATTGCATCCGATAAAACCTAGTTCATTCACTGCTCGCTCTAACTCTTTCACTGATTCTGTGAGGTCAGTTCCGGGGAACTGAGGTAATTGACAGACTCCAATGAAAGTTTCCGGATAGAGATCTACAACACGCTTAATTAAATTATTGCAAGCTTGAGCCCACTCGATGCTGATCTGGGCATTTCCCTCATGGTGCGCCATAGCTGAGGCACGGGGGGAGAATATAGTCATATCTGCGCCACGCTCCTTGAGTAATCGGAGCTGATTAGTTTCAATGCTTTCGCGGATTACAGAATCAGCAATCTCTGGATATGCAGGTGCAGGCTTTCCAGCTGCATATGCCGTCAGTTGCGCCTCGCGCCATTCATTGTGCAAGGCTGGCGCGGTTGTGTAGTGCCCATGGCAATCAATGATCATTTCCCACTCCATACGCTATGTGGGATAAAGACATCCCCTTGCATGAGAAGCCGAGCTGTTCTTAGTAGCGCTGATTTCCTAATTATGATGGAAGCGCCTTCAATAGCGACATCCATCGAAACAGTAAAAAAGCCAGTTGGATGTTCAACATCAATTTTTGTCATCCCGTTTTCGCTGACCTTGGTTTGTGCAATTTTGTATGCGACAGACCCAGGAATTAGGCAGGCTGTGGCAACCGACACAGCACCTAACACTCCAATCGCTTCATGTACTCGCACGGGAATTAGCGTTCTGGTCGAAATAGCTCCACCTTGATTGGGGGGAGACAAGAGACTCATCTTAGGAACGGTCTTATTTTTAACATCCCCTAAATTCATCATCTCGCCCACAGCAAGGCGAATATTTTCAATCTTCTCCTTGACCACAGTATTTGCTTCAATCTCAACAGGTGACTCTTCGCCTGTCAGTCCGAAATCAGATGCGTTCAGACACACGACTGGCATCCCATTATCGATGCATGTCACTTCGACACCATTAACAACATCGATGACGTTTCCTGTTGGAAGCAGAGCGCCACAACTTGATCCCGCAACATCTTCAAAATCTATGTCAATGGGAGCATGTGTCCCTGGAACGCCGTCAATTCTTGAACTTCCTTCGTAATTAACTCTGCCATGTGGCGTTTGGATGTGGACTGTTGCTACGGATTCCGTATTTTCCATCCAGATACGCACACTTGTTAAATCCGTGCTTGCTTCAATAATTCCAGTTTCAATTGCAAAAGGTCCAACCCCAGCAAGAATGTTTCCGCAATTTTGCTGGTCTGAGACTTCCGCGCGATCAGGCCACACTTGTAAAAAGAGATAATCGAGATCAATTCCCGGGCGAGTAGATTTCTTGACGATTGCCACTTTCGAAGTTAGTGGGTGGCCGCCTCCCATTCCATCGATCTCCCTTGAGTCTGGCGAACCAAGGGCAGATAGCAAAACCTGGTCCCTGAGGACTCTTTCAGATGGCAAATCTGACGCATTGAAATAAAGACCTTTTGAAGTCCCTCCGCGCATAACAAGAGTAGGTATAGCGGTTTGCATCAGCGTGGATCCTCGTAAGGAATGTAGACCAAACCCTTTTTCTCAAGAGACTCGCGCATGGAGTAGATGTCGAGTCCCAGTTCCCCGGCTTGAAGGCGAATCCGTTTAGCAACTTCATTTTTTTCTCGAGTTTGTGCTTTTTCGAGAACCTGGCCAGCATCCTCTCGCTTCACAACGACTACGCCATCAATATCGGCGATTATCACATCACCCGGGCGGACATAGGCATTTGCTATAACGATTGGCATTTGCACATTGCCTGGCGTCTCCTTCACGGTTCCCTGTGAGCTTATGCACTTGGACCAGACTGGAAAGTTCATCTGCGTGAGGGTGGAGACATCACGCACCCCAGCGTCTATTACTAATCCACGAACTCCGTGAGCCGCGAGGCTGGTAGCCAATAGATCACCTAAATACCCATCGTCGGAAGGACTAGTGGGTGTCACGATGAGGATATCGCCGGGCTGTGCTTGTTCTACGGCAATGTGAATAGACCAGTTGTCCCCTGGAGCCACTTCGCAAGTTAAAGCATTTCCAGCGATAGCCGCAGGGAAGATCGGACGCAATCTGTGGTGAAGCATTCCAATTCTGCCTTGTGCTTCGTGCACTGTTGCCGAACCCAATTTTGCCAGCGCGTCAACAATTGCCAATTCAGTTCTTGGCGTTCCCTGGACTACATACGGCATCTACGTACCCTTCCGAAATTATAAATTTTAACGAACGCCGACATATTTCTCTGCTAGATCAGCAGCTGCATATTTTGACTTGATAACGTGATTGATTTGAGCAAGTTGGAGTTGCGCATCGAATGGATCTCCATTGGTGTGCATCATCGACGTGAACCACCAAGAGAAGCGAGTTGCTCCCCAAACTTTTTCAAGTGCCTTCCGAGAGTAATCGTCGGCGAAGTCTTGATTATTTTTTGTGAGAAGTTCCACCAGAGTTTCACCTAGTAACCGCACATCGTTAGCCGCAAGATTTAATCCCTTGGCGCCAGTCGGAGGCACGGTATGAGCGGCATCCCCGGCAAGAAAAAGTCGTCCATATTGCATTTTGTTACTCACGAAAGATCGCATTGCCAAAATGCTTTTTTCAGTGATGGGTCCACGCTCTAATTCCCATCCATCTAGAGCAAGTCTCTCAGAGAGTTCATCCCAGCAACGCTCATCAGACCATTTGGCCAGATCATCATTCGGCTCAACTTGTAGATAAAGGCGGGTGACCTTTTCAGAACGCATTGAGTTGAGAGCAAATCCCTTCGGATGCCAGGCGTAGACGAGCTCGTCAATAGATGGCTTAACATTTGCCATAATTCCAAGCCAAGAGAATGGATAAACTTTTTCGAAGCAGTCCTTCTCAACATTTGGAATAGCTTTTCTCGAAACTCCCCAGAAGCCATCGCAACCTGCAATGGCTTCACATTCAATGACTTGCTTGATGCCATGAGCATCAGTGAAGTGAACCTTTGGTTTTGTCGAGTTTACATCAACCAGATTTACATCTGTTACTTCGTAAAAATTTTTTTGACCCTGGACATCACACGCCTTATGCAGATCTCTTTGAATCTCGGTCTGCCCATAAGCCCAAACCGTTTGATCTACTAATTCCTTGAAATTAATGTGGTGTCGATTACCTGGAATTTGCAAATAGATTCCTTGATGTTCAAATCCCTCCTTGTGCAATCGTTCTCCAACGCCAATCTCATCCAAAAGTGCAACAAGTTGTGCTTCAAGAATCCCAGCTCTCACGCGGGATTGCACATACTCTCTACTGCGATTCTCTATTACTATCGTATCGATGTTATGAATAGCGAGATACCTAGCAAGAATGAGACCTGCAGGACCTGCTCCAATTATGGCAACGCGAGTTTTGAAAGTCATAGTGCTGGACATCCCTTTTTGTAAATGAAAGTTCTATTCATGTGGCATACGTATTACAGGTTTCAGAACTGATCCAGAGTATGAAGCAGCAAGTGCTTCATTTATTTGTGAGAGAGGAAATTCGACGAGAAGTTCATCGTAAGGAAAACGTCCTTGAGCATTGAGCTCCAACAGTCCTCGAATAAGTTTCTTGCTTGTGCTTTCACCGCCAAGCATTCCAATTATTCTCTTGCCCCATAACGTTGATAAATGGTCAGCTGTAAATTCAGCTCCAGCTGGTGCACCACCGATTAGGCAGACAGTTCCGAGCATTCCAACGCTATCTATCGCCTGACGAACAACTTTTATGTTACCGGTGCACTCAAGAGCGTAGTCTGCATGGCGACCGCAAATTTTGATCACCTCTGCCACGGGATTTGAAGAGTGAACATTAATTGTGTGAGTTGCGCCGTATTTTTTTGCTAGAGCCAATCGAGAATCGTGCAAATCGACCGCAATAATTGTGGTGGCGCCAGTATTTTTAGCCGCCATTATGGCTGATAGTCCGACAGCTCCAGCTCCATAGATAACCAAAGTTGATCCTAAAGTTGGTTTCAAGGCGTTAAAAATTGCTCCAGCGCCTGTTGAGATTCCACAAGCCAGTGGCCCTAACTTTTCGATAGCTACTCCCTCGGGTGCTTTAACCAAACTTGATTCGGATGCGATTGCATACGTGGAAAATGAAGATTGACCAAAGAAATGACTGTGAATAGGTTTTCCGTCTCGAGCGAGTGAGGAAGTTCCATCCCCACGTCCACCCCCAGCAAGAAGTGGTCCAAGCTGATCACAGTAACGAGGGTTTCCTGACAGGCAGTGTTCGCAGGTGCCGCACCATGGCCATCCGATGACAACTGCATCACCAACCGCGACCGAGGTAACGCCGGTACCTATTTTTTCGACAATTCCAGCACCTTCGTGTCCAAGGACCCCTGGAGTTGGGAAGGGGAGATCGGCATGTTGAGCAAGGCCATCTGTATGACATATTCCCGTCGCGATAATCTTTATTCTGACTTCACCTGCGCGAGGTTCTTCGATATCAAGTTCTTCGATTTCAAATGGTGTGTCATATGAGTTTAATACTGCAGCTGTTACACGCACGGAAACTGCCTGCCTCTCTGTATCTGATTATAAATTTTTCGTTATAAACGCGACGCTTACGACTGATTGGATAATTCCAAAGTTGCAAGATTGTTGCATTAACTCTTTCCATTGAATGGAAAGAGTTCTAGGGTAGTTAACTGATGGGCATTAGAAATGCGTCATGCCCACAACTCCGCTGGGTCATATCAAACGAAAGGCTCAATCATATGATTCGAAGTTCAATCACTTCGCTTATGCGAGCAAGTAAAAAGCAGAAGGCATCTACTGCAGCAGTCGCAGTACTGGCCCTCGCACTTTCAGGAGCAGCGCTCCCTAACCCAGCTGGTGCGGCTTATACGAGTTCGGTAATTAAGATTGGTTATATCTCTCCAAAAACCGGGCCTTATGCTGGTTTTGCAGAGGGTGATCCATTCATGCTCCGTGCAGTTCGGGCATATTTCGCTAAAGGAGTTATGTCTGGCGGCAAGAAATACAGCGTTCAGATTTTGGATCGCGATTCAGGATCAGATCCTGCGAAGGCAGGGCAGCTTGCAGATGAGTTAATCAACAAGGATAAAGTTGATATTTTGATGGCTACATCTACTCCAGAAACAGTAAATCCAGTCATCGCAAAGTGCGAAGCAGATGCAGTGCCATGCATCACCACGGTTGCTCCATGGCAAGCAGTCTTTTTTGGAGGCGGGTTCACTCCTGCAAAGCCAATGCAGTGGACTCACCACTTCTTCTTCGGTGTAGAAGGTTTCGGACTCACTGATCCAGGTGCCTGGAACCAAGTTACAACTGATAAAAAGGTTGGTGTTCTCTGGCCAAATGATTCAGATGGCGGCGCTTTCCGCGATCCTGTGAACGGATATACACCTTTCGCTAAGAAAGCTGGATATACGATCGTAGATCCTGGTGCCTATGAAGATGGAACCAAAGATTTCACGTCTATCATCACCAAGTTCAAGCAGGAAGGTGTAGAGATCATTGCTGGTGTACCAACTCCACCAGATTTCATTACATTCTGGACACAGGCAGCACAGCAAGGCTTTAAGCCGAAGATTGTGACAATGGGTAAGGCGCTATTCTTCCCAGCTACCGTGCCTGCAATTCCTAATAATCTAGGAAACGGACTCTCCTTCGCTGCTTCATGGGGAGCAACATTCCCATACAAGTCAAGCCTCGATGGCACAACCGCTGCTCAATGGGCGACAAAGTACGAGCAAGGAACCAAACTTCTCTATGGCCAAGCAACTCCAAACAACTACACGTTGTTTGAATTAGCAAACGCTGCAATCGAGAAGGTCACAAACCCTCATGATAAGAGTGCCATTAATAAGGCGCTTAATACTGTGAACATGATGACCCTATCTGGACAGATTGATTTCACTCATGGTCCAGTACCAGGAATTGCAACAATTCCAACTGTAGTTGGCCAATGGCAGCTCACAGGCGGCAAGTGGAGTTGGTCTGTTGTGGACAACACCCAGGACCCAGCGGTCCCAGTCGCGCACAAGATCACGCCTCTTAACTAAGGCATAGTCCATACTCGATAGGAATTGAATTGATACTAGATGTGCAGTCCGTGAGTAAGTCTTATGGAAATCTCGGAGTTCTCTTTGACGTGTCACTATCGATTCCTATCGGGCAGGCTGTTGGCATTGTTGGTCCCAACGGGGCAGGCAAGACAACATTCTTAAGTGTTATCAACGGAACTGAGCCAACTTCGGCTGGCTCAGTTTTCTTCAACGGCACCGATGTCACTAAGCAGGGTGCAGAAGAGAGATCCCGTTCAGGGATCGGTCGAACATTTCAAATTCCACGCCCCTTTTCCAACCTTTCTGTCTTTGAGAATGCATTAGCTGGAGCTGCTTTTGGTGGTGGTCTTCGAGGTCGTGAAGCCCAAACCGCCGCACTCGATGCGCTTGAAAAAAGCGAGATGATGCAATTTGCCAATTTACGTGCAGGTGGGTTGTCACTGCTGGCTCGCAAACGCCTTGAATTAGCACGAGCGCTCTCCACCCAACCAAAACTCTTGCTATTAGATGAGATTGCTGGAGGATTAACCGAAGCTGAGTGTATTTCTCTTATAGCTACTATAAAAAATTTAAAAGATTCAGGTATAACGATTGTATGGATTGAGCATGTTGTCCAAGCCCTTGTTGCAGTCGTGGATCGATTGGTTTGCCTCGCATCTGGAACCATTATTCAAGATGGAATACCAGATGAAGTCTTAAAAAGTCGAGAAGTATTGTCTGTATATATGGGGACAGGAATCTGATGTCAGTTTTAGAAATTAAGAATCTAAGAGCTGGCTATGGGGATCTAGTAGCCGTTTCTGATCTTTCATTCGCAGTGCAACAAGGTGAGTTATTTGCTCTAGTGGGGGCTAACGGCGCAGGCAAGTCGACCTTGTTGAAATCTATCGTTGGTTCAATGAGCGTGAAGTCGGGCACAATCATTTTCAAAGATGATGATATAACGACGGTTGCTGATTACAAGAGAATTCAGGCTGGGATTTCGCTGGTTCCAGAAGGTCGCCGACTTTTCACAAGTTTAAGTGTTGAGGAAAATCTATTGGTTGGCGCTGCCACAGGCAGAAAAGGACCATGGAATTTGAAATCGATTTTTGAACTACTTCCCATTGTTGAGAAATTAAAGGATAGAAATGCCGGTCGGCTTTCCGGGGGCGAACAACAAGCGGTAGCGATTGGACGTTCGCTAATGTCCAATCCGGATTTGATTTTACTTGATGAGATCTCCTTAGGATTGGCTCCAATTGTTGTGGAACAGATCTATGCAGCCTTGCCTGATATCCGCAATGAAGGACTAAGCATTATTTTGGTGGAACAAGATTTGAGCCGCACCCTAAAAGTCGCGGATAAAATCGCATGTCTGCTCGAAGGACATCTGGTCTTAGAAGGACGACCCTCAGATCTAACGCATCAGCAAATAACAGATGCCTACTTTGGACACTCAATTGCATCCTTTGGCACTTCATCTAACGGAGCGAACTCATGATCTACTTGAATTCCATATCTCAGGGAATTTTGCTCGGTGGTTTATTCGCCTTGTCCGCCGTGGGATTATCGCTTGCATTCGGTGTATTAAGAATTGTTAATTTAGCTCATGGCGATCTCATGACGCTCGGCGGTTATTTAGCCTTTATTACCATTGAACACACTGGGATGAGTACTTGGTATTCATTCTTGATTGTCGTACCAGCAATGGGAGTAATTGGCTACTTAGTTCAACGACTACTACTCCAAAGAGCGTTACGTATGGGAGAACTCGCTCCGCTTATGGTGACATTTGGAATCTCCATTATCATCCCAAATAGTCTTGTTCAGTTATTTACCAATAATACTGAGCAGCTTCCTGTTGGAAGTTTAGCTACAAGCAGCATCCAAGTTAATAGCCAAATAAGTATCGGAACGTTTCCCCTTGTTACTTTGGGAATATCAATCGTGATGATCAGCGCGTTACAACAATATTTGGCCAGAACCAAAATGGGCAGGTATATGCGAGCGGCGGCTGATGATAGTGAAGTCCTTCGCCTAATGGGTGTAGATCATCGACGTGTTTATGGAATTGCGATGGGTATCGCATTTTCCACACTAGCGATGGCTGGAATCCTCTTTGGCATGAGACAAGGTGGTGTTTCACCTTACGACGGGCAGCTCACCGTACTCTTTGCCTTCGAAACTGTGATTATCGGAGGACTCGGTTCTCTCTGGGGGACCCTTCTCGGAGGCATGGTGCTTGGTATTGCACAAACAATCGCGGGTCAATTTAGTCCTGAACTACCGCTATTGGTCGGCCACCTCGTCTTTCTGGGTGTCTTAGCCTTTCGTCCGAATGGATTACTTGGAAAGCCGGTATTGCGATGAGTTCAAATATTCAAATTTTACGATCCCCAAAGAAGGCTGCATACGGCTCGGCTGGTGCACTGTTGCTCTTTGTTGCGTTGGCGATCGCTCCAAAAATTTTAGATCAGTCCATAACAAACGAATGGGTCAAACTTTTCTACCTGGTAACACTCGCTAGTATGTGGAATCTGCTTGCTGGGTATGCCGGCATGATATCCGTGGGTCAACAGGCCTTTATCGGACTTGGCGCTTATGGCGTTTTCGTCTTTAACGATCACGGCTTCAGTGCTTACGAAAGTGGGATTATCGCTTCGATTGTTGTAGGCGTGGTCGCCGTACCGATTTCATTTCTAGCGTTTCGTCTTCGAGGCGGTTATTTCGCTATCGGTACATGGGTAATCGCTGAAACACTTCGATTGATTATTATTCGTTTCCCTAGCCTAGGTTCCGGCAAAGGTCGAAATATTCAAAACTACACGCGAGATCCAATTCTTAGAAATACTTACACGTATTGGATGGCTCTAGGAGTGGCGATCTTCGCGCTGTCAGCCTGTTTCATCTTGCTTCGCTCTCGTTTTGGTCTTGCCCTCCAGTCAATTCGCGACAATGAAGTTGCAGCAAATTCTTTGGGAATTAAAGTAGATTTCACTAAACGAGTTGTTTACGTCATCGGAGCCATGGGATGTGCAGCTGCAGGTTCCGTCATCTGCATCCAGTCCATAGGTGTTGCATCACCTAACGCGATTTTTGGTGTCAGCTACTCCGCCTTTATGATTTTTATGGTGCTCATAGGTGGCATTGGCACGATAGAAGGACCAGTTATGGGAGCTCTCTTATATTTTTTTGTTGATAAGTATTTCAGTCAATCTGGCCTTTGGTACTTAGTGATTCTCGGAGTCATTGCAATCATCGCAACCCTATTCTTCCCCAAGGGGATTTGGGGTGAAATTAATGCCCGATGGAATCTTTCGTTATTCCCGGTTAGCTATCAGGTAAAAATAGAAAATAATCAAAACGACTCCATCCATTTATCAAAGAAAGAGAAATGAAATGACGTTACTTGATCCAGCAATCTGGTCCGGAAATATTTTTAATGGTGCGTGGGTAAAAGCTGGTGGTGGCGAGGCAAGCATCGTAGAGCCTGCAACCGGAGATTCACTTGGGACGTTGGGAATCGCCTCTGTAAAAGATGCCGAAACAGCTGCAAAAGTTGCTCATGCCGCGCAACGTGAATGGGCATTGAGAAAACCTGAGGATCGTGCTGCTGTGCTGCGTAAGGCGGGTGATTTGTTCAATCAGTATGCAGAAGAGATTCAAGGTTGGGTTATTCGTGAGACAGGCGCTATTCCGCCAAAAGCGGGTCTTGAGACCCATCTTGCATCCGAAATTTGCTTTGCTGCTGCAGGGCTACCAGGGCATGCAATGGGAGCTGT
The DNA here is from genome assembly GCA_903825945.1 of uncultured Actinomycetes bacterium. GTDB lineage: Bacteria > Actinomycetota > Actinomycetes > Nanopelagicales > Nanopelagicaceae > PALSA-747. Next base: position 11,540 of record CAIKCJ010000018.1, read on the forward strand.
GCTTCCCTCCAATGATCCCCACTGGAGCTTCTCACGCCGTCGTCCGGCTGGCGTTGTATCGGTGATCTCACCATTCAATTTCCCCTTGATCCTTTCTATCCGTTCCGTTGCTCCAGCACTAGCCTTGGGTAACGCAGTCCTGCTAAAGCCAGATCCCCGTACAACGGTGACGGGTGGAATTTCAATCACCAGAATTTTCCAAGAAGCCGGCTTACCAGAAGGTCTATTACATCTACTTCCGGGTGGAGCGGATGTGGGAGAAACTGTTGTTACTGCTCCTGAAGTTCGCATCATCTCATTTACCGGATCAACTCCTGCTGGTAGAAAAGTGGGAGAGTTAGCAGCCAAACACGATAAGCGCGCACATTTGGAACTTGGTGGCAATAACGCCATGATCGTGCTTCCAGGTGCGGATATTGCCAAGGCCGCGAGTGCGGGCGCATTTGGATCGTTCCTCCACCAAGGACAGATCTGTATGACAACGGGACGCCATATTGTCCACGAGTCCCTATATGATGAATATGTCGCTGCTCTCGGTGCGAAAGCTTCACATTTGCCCGTTGGAAACCCAGCAAAGGAACAAGTTGCTCTTGGTCCAATCATTGATCAAAAGCAGCTTGCAAGAGTTGATGATCTAGTCACTAAGTCCATTGCGGCAGGCGCAACTCTTGTAGCAGGAGGAACATATGAAGGACTCTTCTACAAGGCAACTGTCTTAGCGAATGTCTCAACCGACATGCCAGCTTATTCCGAAGAAGTCTTTGGGCCAGTGGCGCCAGTAATCAAATTTAAAACCATCGAAGAAGCCATTGAGTTGGCGTCAGCAAATCAGTACGGCCTCTCCTTATCCATTCTTGGCGACGTTGGCTTAGCGATGCAGGTAGCTGATGCTGTTCCTTCTGGAATTATTCATATAAATGAAATGACTGTAGGAGATGAAGCAAACGTTCCATTCGGTGGAATCGGAGCGTCTGGCAATGGTGCGCGTTTTGGCGGCGCAGAGGCCAATATTGAATCATTCACTGAAACCCAATGGTTGACGGTGCGTGCCGAAATTGCCCCATATCCGTTCTAAACCTTCCGTTATTTTCTTCACGTAAAGCAATTTTGAGGAGACCGTGATGACCGCAAAATCCACGCATGGACAATCGGTAACATCACGGTCTCTCACCGTCTTAGAGGCATTTGATGCTGAACATCGAAAACTAACACTTTCAGATATTTCACGGCGCTCTGGGTTACCGGTAGCTACGGCGCATCGACTTGTTGCAGAATTAGAAATGTGGGGGGCGCTAGAGCGCAACACAAATGGATTGTATGAAATTGGTGAACGTATTTGGCGATTAGGCCTTTTAGCCCCAGTTCAAACTGAACTCCGAGAAGTCGCTTTGCCTTATATGCAGGACCTCTTTCATGTAACGAAAGATAACGTTCAACTCGCGATAAGAGACGGAATGCGTTCGCTTTACGTAGAAAGAATCGCAGGACAACGCTCATACCCGATTCTCGGTAAACCAGGTGCCCGACTTCCACTTCACACAACCGCAGTCGGTAAAGTTTTACTTGCTTACGCATCACAAGATGTGATTCAAGCTGCCCTCTCTGCCTTAACTCCTGAAACCGCTAGCAGTATTACTAACAAAAGAATTATGAGGGCACAGCTTGATGCTGTCCTGAAGAATGGCTACGCAACAACTAAAGACGAGATGAGTGTTGGTGCTAGCTCGATCGCGGTGCCAATTTTTGACTGGAATAACAAGACAATTGCGGCAATCGGAATCGTTACTCAAACCGGTACGCATGATCTGAAGAGTTGGGTTCCCGCATTGAAGGTCGTAGCAACATCGCTTTCGAGAAAGTTAGCAGCCTCGAGAAAGTATCAGGAAAAAGTCGAAACCTATCCAAACTGAATTTTGAAGCGGTAACCCTTCATTTATTGACTCCGTTATTATGCAGCTAAAGGAATAACGACTTAGTTGTAGGGCAAGAATCCAGGCCTAAGGGGTGGGTCGAAGCGATTTTCCTGCCTCATAAGGCAACTTCACTAGCTGATAGATGGAAATAAGCATTAACGTCGCAATCACCCAAAGCGCGCATGTGTACTGGTCAGCGCTAGAGATGAAATCGCGACCAAATTTTAGAGCGATAACCATTGCTGAAACGCCAACAATGTCATTGCCCTTAATAAAAATCAGATTGAGATTGTTGGCATATGCCACCATATCAGTATCAATATCTGCAAAGGTGAGGGCGTAATAGAAGGTAAGCAAGAGCGACCTAGCTCCACCTGCAATAAATAGAAGGATAATCATTGCTGGTAGCAGATTATTGCCAGCGATCCAGATAACTAGAGCGATAGAGATCGTCGAAATGATCGTGACGTATATGAGGAGTGGCTTAAGTCGGAATCTCTTCATCAAGGGGTTGGTGAGTGATTTAAAAATTAAGTTTCCAGCCATGTAGGAGAGCAGTACTTTACCAGATTTTTCCGCGCTCCAACCGAGCTTGTCCTGAAACAGTAAAGGCAGAACAAAGGGGAGGGAGACAGCAGTCATTCTGTAAAAGGACCCGCTGTCATTAGCAACTCTAAATGTGTGAATTTTCATGGGACTGAGATCGACTAGCGGCTTTGGGGTAGTTAGAAAATGTCGGATAGTGGGTACTCCAAAAGCAACACCTATGGCGAGCAAAGCAATTGCAAGATAAACATCAACATGAGCGTTGCCAAGCTGGGCAGCGCCAAATACGAAACCGATAAGAGAAGTTGTCATAAGGAAGAGACCGGAGAGATCTAATTTGTGGAGGCTGCCCCCAGGTATGCGGGGGATGATCTTGTAGCCAATCGCGAGGCAGATAACTCCGATCGGGAAATTCACATAGAAAATCCATGACCACGATGCATGTGCAATCAAGAATCCACCTAGTACTGGAGCGATAACCGGTGCGGCAAGCGAGGGCCATACAAGATAAGCAATTGCTCGAGGAATCTCATGTTGTTTAGTTGCAACAAGCACTATTCGTCGACCAACTGGGACCATCGATGCTGCCCCTGCACCTTGAAGAATTCTGGCAATAATGAGTTCGCTCAGACTTTGGCTTGCACCGCATGCAAGTGAGGCGAAAATGAAGAGGACGACGCTTCCAAAGAGGATGGGACGCACACCAAATTTCTCGACCAGCCACGACGCGATTGGTATCAAGCAGACGATGCTTAAAACGTAGGAAGTAACGCAGATGCCTATTTGGGAGGAGAGAATATGAAAAGAGCGGGCGATAGTCGGTGCTGCCGTTGGCAAGATGGCACCATCGAGATTTTCCATGAAAGAGAGAGCAGCGACAAGCAGCGCAACAGGTCCGATCTCGAATTTCTCACGTCTGCGCAACATCTGGCAAGTCTAGAGAATTTTTAAGAAGTAGGTAGAGTTAAGGCATTAGTAAGCTAAATTGCTTAAAGGAGATAGACAATGTGTAGTCCTGTGAAATGCGAAAAGTGCCAAAAGATTACCTGGGCTGGGTGTGGCGAGCATATTGAAGAAGCTCTCGCTGGTTTTAGCGAAGATCAACTCTGTCATTGCGAGAAAATGGCCACCGCATGAGCACCCACCGCTCCGCAATTTTTCAGCTCTCGGATGAGTATGTAGTCGAGAATGCTCGCCTGAGTCCGATGAGTGCAACATCATTAGGTATTGCTGGCAGTGATCACCTACTCGATGATTTCTCTCTTGCGCATGAAACAAAAGTTGCAGAATATGTCCGTGATGTTATTGCCCGCGCGCAGGCGATCACACCTATCGATGAGATTGATCGAATTGCCAAAGATGTATTAGTAGATCGCCTGGCGAGCCGAGTTTCTCTTTTTGATTCTGGTGAATCGCTTTACCGCTTTAGCCCAATCGTTAATCCTATTAGCTCAATCCGAAGCATCTTCACGATTATGAAGGTCGATGGCCCTGATGCATTGGCAAACGTAACCGCTCGTCTTAATGCAATTGGCGCAGCCGTGGAGAGTTGGAAATCTACTCTTGATGCAATGGCTGCAAAGGGCAAGGTTGTTGCTCGTCGTCAGAGCATCGCTGTTGCAGAGCAAGCCAGAGTTCATGGTGATGGCGGGTACGAAGAGATGGCCCGATCATTTGATCCAGAAAACAATTACCCTGAGCTACATATAGCTGCGAAGAGCGCGGAAAAAGTGTTATCAGAGCTCTCCACCTGGCTCTTGAACGTTCATGCTCCTCGCTGTGTTGAAGCCGATGGGGTTGGAGCAGATCTTTATGCACCTTGGGCAGAGCATTTCACGGGTGCAGATCTCGATCTTCGTGCGACGTATGAGTGGGGCGTAGCAGACCTACAACAGATCAACGATCGTATGCGCGTAGCAGCAGCCAAGCTCGGACTAGAAGGTAAGAGCCTGAAAGAAGTAGCCGAGTATTGCGAAGAAGCGGAGCTACATCGCATCGATGGTGCGGATAACCTGCTAGCGAAACTGAAGGAATTTACCCAAGAAGCAATTGAGCGCCTTGATGGTGTCTACTTTGATATTGATCCCCGTATTAAATTCTGCGATGCCCAATTAGCTCCAGAAGGTTCAGCCGCTGCGCCTTATTACATGCCTCCTAGTGAGGATCTCGCGCGACCAGGCACAACCTGGTATCCAACCCTTGGACACACTCGCTTTAACTTCTGGCACATCGCCTCAACCTGGTATCACGAGGCAGTTCCTGGCCATCACCTGCAATGTGCTACCGCAGTCATTGAGGCTGATCGGTTGAGCCGTTTCCAACGGACCGAAGCCTGGATTAGTGGTTACGGTGAAGGATGGGCGCTCTATGCAGAACGTTTCATGGATGAACTAGGCGCGTTTGATGATCCAGCAATCGAACTGGGTTATCTCTCTGGCCAAGCACTGCGTGCCGCACGAATTGTTGTTGATATCGGAATGCACTGTGGTTACACCGACTTTGATGGGAATCTCTGGAACGCTGATTCTGCTTACAACTTGCTCGTGGAGCGCGGAATGCTCGCTCCCGATTTCGCAAAGAGTGAAGTAGAGCGTTATCTAGGCTGGCCAGGGCAGGCAATCTCGTACAAGGTTGGCGAGCGGGTCTGGATGAAGGTCCGTGAAGATGCAAAAGCCCGTCTTGGCAGCAACTTCGATATCAAGGCCTGGCACAACTATGCACTCAAGATCGGTCCTATGGGTCTGGATAAGTTCGAGAAAGAGATGGCGATTTTTCAGTAAAAGGTAGTTCTTTCGCTCAAAAGACCCTTGGGAATCCCCCAAGGGTCTTTTCGTTGGATTTGGGTGCCTTGAATTAAACGGTGAGATCTACTAAGTCCAGTGCTTCAAGAGCGCTGTTGCCAGAGATACAGTATTCACATGAAAGTCACCGATAGAGAATATGCGTTGAACCTTGATTCTAAGGATCCGCTTGCGAAGTATAAAAACGAGTTTGTTATAAGTGATCCAGATCTTTGCTACCTAGATGGCAATTCACTCGGTCGACTTCCGAAGAAAACGATAGAAGTCGTTAACAATTATTTGACGCAAGAGTGGGGCCCACGCATTGTTGAGGGCTGGGCAGAGTGGATCGATGAAGCCGAATCAGTTGGTGATCTCATCGGACGAGCGGCACTAGGTTCGGCGGGAGGACAGGTTTTGGCATGTGACACAACCTCAGTTAATTTTTATCAGCTTGTTGGTGCCGCGCTTGCCGCACGCCCAGGCCGCAAGACAATTATTATCGATAAGGCGAATTTCCCAACAGATAGATACATCCTGCAAGGGTTTGCAGAGCGTCATGGCCTTAATTTGGTCGAAATCGATAATGAAGAGAGAAGTGGATTTGCTCACGAGCGCATCACTCCCGAACTTTTGCGTCCGTATATGTCAGATGATGTGGCCTTCATAACTTTTGAGGTCATTCAATATCGATCTGGTGCTCGCAATGACATTAAGGCACTCACTGAATTGGCGCGTGAATATGGCGCTCTTGCGATCTGGGATGCCAGCCACGCAGTTGGCGCAATAGATATGAAGCTTGATGAATCAGGTGTTGATCTAGTTGTTGGCTGTACATATAAGTATGGAAACTCTGGGCCAGGGTCACCAGCATGGATGTATGTTTCTAAGCGCGTGCAGGGTGAGCTCAAGACACCGATTCAGGGCTGGTTCGCACAACGCAATCAATTTGCAATGGGTCCAGTCTTCGAGAAGAACGATGGGATGAGAGGTTTCCAAATAGCGAGTCCATCTCTCATTGGATTACGTTGCATTCAGAGCGCCTTTGGCATGATCGAGGAGGCCTCTATTGAAGAGATCGATCGCAAGTGCGCTATCGGCACCCAGATGATGATCGAATTATTTGATGAATGGCTTGCCCCGCTTGGTTTTACGATGAATACATCGCGTCTGGCTCATGAGCGCGGTGGACATATTTCACTTGTCCATCCAGATGCAAAAAGAATCTCAATTGCCCTTCGTGAGTTTGCAAACGTCATCCCTGATTATCGCGAACCGAATTCCATTCGAGTAGCGATATCACCTCTGCCAACGAGTTATGTGGAGATCTGGGATGGATTTGCCCGACTCCGCGACTTGGTAACTACCCGTCAATACGAGAAAATCAACGCAGAAAATATCAAAGTCACATGAGTACTTATGATTCAGCGCTGACATATAGTTCCTATTTAGCAGTCGACGAGTTACTGCATTTGCAGAGAACTCTCTCCGAACCTGCAGAGCATGATGAGATGCTATTTATTGTTATCCATCAAACGTATGAACTCTGGTTTAAACAATTGCTTCATGAATTAACTTTTGCGCAATCGTCACTTGAATCTGGAGAGACCTACAAAGCGCTTGCAACGTTGGGCAGAATTCGCACCATTTTGAAAGTCTGCGTTTCGCAAGTTGATATCTTGGAGACGATGACTCCGCTCCAATTCAATTCCTTTAGAAATTTTCTCTCTTCATCATCAGGCTTTCAATCTGCTCAGTTCCGTGAAGTAGAGGCAATCTTAGGTCGACGCGATTCTAAAATGGCGGGGCATCTTCCGCCCGCTGCTCAGGAGAAAATCGCTGAAATTACTCAACGCAGAGCGCTCTGGGATTCAGCCCTGGTCTATTTTTCCAGGCGAGGTTACGTAATCCCGCAGCAATATTTAGATCGAGATTTCTCATCTCACTACATACCTAATCAGGAAGTCCAAGATATCTTGGTCGATATTCACCACAACGACCCTGAGACATCCATGATCTGCGAACGTCTTGTTGATATCGATGAGGGTTTACAGGAGTGGCGATATCGCCATGTAAAAATGGTTGAACGAACAATTGGTCACAAGACTGGTACGGGCGGTTCATCTGGAGTCGATTACCTCGCCTCCACCCTCCATCGTCCTGTTTTTACGGATCTTTGGGCAGTTCGAGATCGTCTGTAGCGCTAAATGGCCAATAAATTTCTCAAATCTCTGCCCAGCGATGCCCACAAGTATTCGCATGGGACAGTCTGCGTAGTCGCAGGAAGCCGTGCATATTCCGGAGCGGCAGTTTTGTGCGTGGGGGGCGCTAGGCGCGGCGGTTCGGGATACATAAATTACTTGGCGCTCGATCGACTACCTGCATTTATGGTCTTGCGTGCCTACCCCGATGTTGTGCTTCGTAAGAAGGTTGCCAATATTGCGGTTGAAGCTTGGGTTATCGGTTCGGGATCTCCACAATTGCCCAGGAATTTTCAAATCCCTGCCTCCGCTTATGTCGTCCTGGATTCTGTGGCGATGTCTTTCGTGAGCGATATCCATGCACAGTGGAAAGTCATAACGCCGCATCAGCTGACGGCGAACTCATTGTTGAGGACAGTGGCGGACCAGAATTATCAACTGCCGGTACTGGAGATATTTTGGCTGGCCTACTTGGTTCAATGCTCGCGTCATGGAAACCAGAAAATGAGAGCGCTGTTTTAGATGTTTTGCATAAAACAGTGCGGATGCATGCAGCTGCGGGAAAGTTAGCTGCTAAGAAGTATGCACCGGTAACGGCTACGGATGTGTTAGAACAACTAGCAAAAGTTGATCGCTAGTTCTTCTGGACTTTAAAGCGGACGTGCCCCATATTGGTTATCGTCACCGCTGGGTGAAACAAGAAAAATAAAATTAACGATCGGAAGCAATAGCCACCAACCAGGATGTCCACTGTCATGCATGCGTCGAATTCCAACGCAGAGTGTAGGAATTGCAATAGCGAGGGTAACAACCGTCTCTAGCAACGTTCCAGTCTTTGATAGTGAAGCATCGATGATGGCAGCCCCGTACACCGCAATAATTGTGAAGAGATACCAGTACCAATATTCAGAGCGAGTAGAACGGCCTTTGAAATCTCCATATTTGGCAAAGCCAAGTCTTACTGCGTTGATCATGAGTTAAGTCTAGGAGCAATCGCTGTGGTTCCACGTATTGCAATACCTCTCTCCAAAGATTTATTATTTGTGGACTCACTCAAGGCGCCACAAAAGGTGAAATATTCTCGCTCACGTTCGTTTCATCATGCTCAGCTACTACACGGAGGAAGACAATGGGATTATCTGCCGACAAAGATTGGTGGCGACAAGCTGCGATCTACCAGATCTATCCACGCAGTTTCAAAGATTCAAACGGAGATGGCTTAGGTGATGTTAATGGCATTACTTCAAAAGCTAAGTATCTGAAGTCACTCAGTCTTGATGCCGTCTGGTTAAGTCCGTTCTATCCATCTCCACTTGCTGACGGTGGTTACGATGTTGCTGACTATCGAAATGTAGATCCACGTCTCGGCACGCTTGAAGATTTTGATGCGATGGTGAAAGTTCTCCATAAAGAAAATATCCGCGTATTTGTAGACATCGTCCCCAATCACTCATCAGATCAGCACCCATGGTTCCAGGAAGCGCTGGCATCTAAGCCTGGCTCTAAGGCGCGCGAGCGCTATATCTTCCGTGATGGCAAAGGTAAAAATGGTGAGTTGCCACCCAATGATTGGGTTTCACATTTTGCGCCATCGGCATGGACTCGCTCGATTAACCCAGATGGAACTCCAGGCCAGTGGTATCTGCACCTCTTTGCACCTGAGCAACCTGACTTCAATTGGGATAATCGCGAAGTCCAGCTCGATTTCATTAAGACTCTACGCTTTTGGTCTGATCGTGGCGTAGATGGATTTCGCATCGATGTCGCACACGCGCTGAAGAAAGATATGAGCAAGCTCAATAAGTCCTACCCAAAGATTGACTCCTTCGGAATCACGCTCAAAGGAAACGACATCCTCTTCGACCGCGACGAGGTGCACGAGATTTATCGTGAATGGCGCAAAGTATTTAATGAATACAGCCCACCACGAGTTGCAGTGGCGGAGGCTAATATCCAAGCTCCGCGGCGCGTTCTCTATGCGCGCCCAGATGAGCTGGGTCAAGCATTTAACTTTGACCTTCTAGCCGCTCCGTACGATGCTCGCACTTACAAACGGATTGTTTCGGAAAATATTGAGCTTGCAAAGACGGAGGGCTCATCGTCTACCTGGGTGCTCAATAATCACGATCAAGTGCGCCAGCCAACCAAACTTGGACTTCCTAAGGGAACCAAACTCAATGAATGGTTGCTCTCAGATGGCAAAGATGCAGTTCTGGATAAGAAACTCGGACTAGCTCGAGCCAAAGCCGCTGCTCTCTTTACGATGGCGTTGCCTGGCTGCGTGTACATCTATCAAGGTGAGGAGCTTGGGCTCTTTGAAGTAGAGGATCTCAAGCATCAAGATTTGCAAGATCCAATCTGGTCTCGCAATATCGTCACCAAACGCCAGAGCGCTTTCTTTAAGGGTTACGGAAAGAATGTAAAAGGCGTTGCTGTTGTCCACGTCGATAAAGGCCGCGATGGTTGCCGAGTTCCGCTTCCATGGACAATCACTGGCAAGTCATTTGGTTTTGGAACTGGCGGTTCGCACCTACCGCAGCCTCGCTGGTTTAGAGACTTTGCCGTAGAGGCACAAAGTGGGCAGAAAGATTCAACCCTAGAGATCTATCGTCAAGCGCTGGCAGCACGAAAGAAATATCAGTCGACCGAAGATCTCATCTGGGAAAAGACAGGTGACCCGCAGGTACTCCACTTCAAGCGAGCCAACGGATGGCACTGCATCATGAATTTTGATGGGGATGCCTACCCCCTACCTAAAGGTGAAATTGTGGTGAGTAGCGGAAAACTCTCGGGCAATAAAGTTCCGAAAAATACCTGTGTCTGGGTTAAAGCCATAGCCTAAGCACGGTGCAGGCAATAAGGTTGCGATATGGGAAAGCACATAACCTTTGAAAATAACGGAGTTGCAGGACAGGGCTATCTCTCACTTCCAGATAGCGGAAGCGGCCCTGCCGTCATTGTGATTCAAGAGTGGTGGGGTCTAGTTGGCCACATTACAGATGTCGTCGATAGATTCGCCGCCGCAGGTTTCCTCGCATTTGCTCCCGATCTCTATCACGGCCAGGCAGCAAGTGAGCCAGACACAGCAAAGAAATTAATGATGGAGCTTCAGCTCGATCTCGCTGGCAAAGAGATGACTGCTGCGGCCTCATATTTACTTGCGCTACCGGAAACAACAACAAGTCATGTTGGCGTAGTGGGATTTTGCATGGGTGGATCACTTGCAATCTGGAGTGCAACTCTGAGCGAGAAGATCGATGCAGCTGTTGCGTTCTATCCAGGTTCATCTTGGGAGCGTCATGCCCCAGAATGGAAGAATTTCTTGGGTAAATCGGCACTTATTCATTGCGCAGAGGGTGATGGCACCTCCAGCGCACATGGCATCCAGGAAGCACTTCGCGAGATTAAAGCTACAGGTGGAGTTGTCACGGCTTATGACTACCCAGGAACGCAGCACGCCTTCTTTAATGATGAACGCCCAGAAGTTTATTCAGAATTAGCTGCAGCACTGGCTTGGGAGCGTACTCTTGATTTCTTCTTTAACAACGTGAAATAAGATAATAAGACTTTGTACATTCCTCATAAATTTGTCGTGACAGAGTGGGAGGAAATCACTCGTTTCGCACACTCCACGCGCGCAGCAGATGTAGTGACAGTGTCACCAGATGGCACACCAATCTCAACGCTGATGCCTTTTCTCTGGGATCAGAGCGAGATGAGCGATACATATTTTGGCAAACTCGTTATGCATATGGCACGAGCCAACCCACAGTGGAAGAGTGTCACATCTGATACTAAGGCGCTTGCGATAGTGCGTGGTCAGCAGGCCTATATTTCTCCGACTAATTATGAGAGAAAGTTGGAAGACCACAAAGTTGTACCAACCTGGAATTATCAATCACTTCACCTCAGTGGAACGTTAGAAGTAAGCGAAGATCGAGAGTTGCTTCGCACAATCGTTACTGACTTAACGGCATTTCATGAGAAGGACCGTGAAGATTCTTGGCGGGTAGCGCAGGCGGACCAGGAGTACATCGAACTCGAACTCAAGGGAATTGTCGCTGTGATTTTGCACATCACATCGGTGGAAGCGAAATACAAACTCAGCCAGAATAAATCAGAGGCCGATCAGAGCCGAGTTATTAAAGATTTGGAAAAGTCCGCGATACCAGGTGAGGCTCACCTTGCTTCAGAGATGCGCAAGCTCCAGCCTTAGACTCCGATATCTTCATTCCAGACTTCGGGTTTTTCTGCAATGAATTTTGCCATCATGTCTTTGCACTCTTGCGAGTTGAGATTTATTACTTCAACACCATGAGACCGCAGAAGATCCTCTGCTCCCATAAAAGTTTCATTCTCACCTAGGATCACGCGCGGAATTCCATAGAGCAGGATCGCACCAGTGCACATATGGCAGGGGGAGAGCGTGGTGTACATAGTTGCCTTCTGATAAACAGACGCTGGCAGGCGGCCAATATTCTCCAGACAATCAGTCTCGCCATGGCGGATAGCGCTGCCAAGCTGAACTCGCTTGTTGTAGCCGACTCCAAGGACTTTGCCATCAACGACGAGAGCCCCTCCAATAGGGACGCCACCTTCGCCGCCACCTTGTCGAGCAGCTTGAATGGCAAAATCGAGAAAATGTTGGTCGTCCATGGCTCTCTTTCGACTCTTATGGGCAGCTTCTGTCGGCGTAACTTTATGCTTAAAACAACCCTCAGGAAACCCCCAAGTAACCAATTTTGCCTATACGGTTCACCTATTCCCTCGGTCTATGAGCCGTCATTTCATACGGGGTCGCAAACACCCCCGAGAACAAAATTAGGAGAGAAGACGCATGTCTAATCTAGAAATTCGCGAAGGTGAGTACGGGGCAAAGGTCCTCGCACTCGAACCAGGCGGCATTGAAGCAATTTCAGAGAAAGAGCGCCATGGAAAGGCTCGCAACCTCTTTGCGACCTGGATGAGCCCAAATCTTGAATTCGCCACAATGTTCGTCGGAGTACTTGCCGTTGCAGTATTCGGATTGAGCTTTGCTCAGGCTGTACTAGCTATTGTCATCGGAAATGCACTTGGAGCATCTGCTCAGTTCATTTTGACTCAAGATGGTCCGCGCTATGGCGTCCCACAGATGGTTCTCAGCCGTTCAGCATTCGGAAAGCTTGGCAACATTTTGCCATCAGTAGCTAACGCAGGCGCAGCCGGTATCGGCTGGTTCGCGGTCAACAGCGTCTCTGGTGCATGGGCCCTTTCTAGCCTTACAAAAAATCACCTACATGTGATCCCTAGCTTGGTCATCGTCGTTCTTATCCAAGTAACCGTTGCCTTCATTGGTCACAACTTGGTTCTTGTTGTAGAGCGCTACCTATTTCCTTACTTGATCGTGATTTTTGGTGTTGCTTGTGTGTATGTCCTAACAAGCTCTCATCTACACCTTGGTGCTGCTGGTGCAGGTAAGACACCTGGTGGATTTTTGATCACTGTTGCATCTGTCTTCGGATATGCAGCTGGTTGGAACCCATTCGCAGCTGACTACGCTCGCTACCTTCCTAAGAGCGAAAAGCCTAAGACTGCTGGTTTCTTCGCCGGCTTTGGTCTCTTCTTCTCTGCTGCAGTTCTTGAAATCGTTGGTGCAGCCGCAGCAACCGCAGGCAACGGAACTGGCTTCGATAGCAGCTCTAACCCAACAGGTGGCATCGTCGGATTCATGCCAGGTTGGCTCGGCAAGCTATTCCTGCTTGGAGTAGTCGGCGGATCTATCTGCGCAAACGTTTTGAACATTTACTCTGGCTCAATGTCATTCCTGACAATCGGAGTCAAGCTCGGAAGTAATATCCGTCGCGGACTTTTCGCTACGATCTTTGGTGTCGCTGGTTTCTTCTTGGCTAAGTCAGCTATGGGAAATCCAAATAACAACTACACCAACTTCCTATTGACCATGTCCTATTGGATCGGACCTTGGTTGGGCGTCATCATGGCAGACAAGTTCCTGCGCAAGGGTGCTTCCGTTGAGAAGTTGCTTTACTCAAAGCGCGAAAACTGGGCTGGTCCAGTCTCATTTGTGATCGCAATTGGTTTTGCAATCTGGGGCTTCGTCAATCAGACCTGGAATACCGGCAATCCAAAGAATCCAACCGATTACATCAACGGTTACTTTGTGCAACATCATCCTAAGATCGGTGATCTCACCTTCTGGGTTGGATTTATCGTTGCATTCGTACTTTATGTAATCCTTGCTGGCAAGAAAGTTAAAGCTGAAAAGTAGTCAGCACTAGGTAGTCGAAAAAGAACGACTACCAAGAAGTGTGAAGTGGGCGTCCTTCTGCATAACCCGATGCAGATTGGATGCCCACTACTGCTTTATCGTGAAATTCATCGATAGTGGCAGCACCAGCATAAGAAAACGAAGAGCGAACGCCCGCAATAATTTGATCAAGTAAGTCTTCAACACCTGGACGAGCAGGATCGATGTACATACGTGATGAAGAAATTCCTTCTTCGAAAATCGCCTTGCGAGCACGATCAAATCCACTCTCGCCAGATGTACGAGCAGATACCGCGCGAGCCGAAGCCATACCGAAAGATTCTTTGTAGAGCTTGCCATTGCTATCGCGCATCAAATCGCCAGGGGATTCAAGTGTTCCCGCAAACCATGAGCCAATCATTACTGAGGATGCGCCCGCGGCAAGTGCCAACGCAACATCGCGTGGGTGTCTGACTCCGCCATCGGCCCATACATGCTTACCGAGCTCACGCGCCGCAGCTGCACATTCAAGTACTGCAGAAAATTGTGGACGACCGACGCCAGTCTGCATGCGCGTTGTGCACATAGCTCCTGGTCCAACTCCAACTTTGACAATATCCGCGCCAGCTTCGATAAGAGCCTTTGTTCCAGCAGCCGTAACAATATTGCCGGCAGCGATGGTGATCTTTGAATCAAGTGCGCGTACTGCCTTGATTGCTTCAATCATCTTCACTTGGTGGCCGTGAGCGGTGTCAATAACTAGGAGATCTGCTCCAGCAGCAATGAGAGCCTTTGCTTTTCCAACGACATCTCCATTAATTCCGATAGCTGTTGCGATGCGAAGATGGCCATTCTTATCGACCGCAGGCTTATATAGAGTCGCACGAAGTGCACCACCGCGAGTTAAGATTCCGACCAAATCGCCAGCTGAATCAACAACTGTTCCAAATGAGCGACGTCCCTTTTCCAAAGTTTCGAAGGCTTCACGTGGCTCAACCGACTCCGGCAACGAGATGAAATCACTTTGCATGATCTGATGAAGTTGAGTGAAGCGATCGACCTTCTCAAGATCGGATTGAGTGACAACGCCAACAGGCTTCTTGCCATCAACGATGACGAGCACCCCATGTGCGCGCTTATTAATCAGATCGATGGCGTCGGCCACGGTTTCGTGCCCAAGCAATGTAACCGGTGTCTCAAAGAATGTGTGTCGTGCTTTCACCCAAGAGATGACGTTTTTGACTACATCAAGGGGAATATCTTGCGGAATCACAACAATTCCACCACGTCGGGCCACTGTCTCTGCCATTCGGCGACCAGCGATCGCAGTCATGTTAGCTACGACGATCGGAATGGTTGTTCCGGTGCCATCGGATGTGGAGAGATCAACATCCATGCGGCTAGCGACTTGGGTGTAATTGGGGGCCATGAAGACGTCATCGTAAGTGAGGTCGTAAGTGGCTGATTGATTCACGTTTAAGAAATGCACGTTGCCTAACTATACACCTACAGATCTGCTCGCTATGGTTGTTCTATGTTCGGCATCGGCTTCGAGAAGCTCTTCGTGCTCGCCTTATTGGGCGCTTTTCTCGTTGGGCCTGATCGCCTACCTAAAGTCGCGGCGGATCTTGCCCGATTTATCCAGAAAATGAGGGCCCTTGGTCAGCAAGCGGCGAGTGAACTAAAAGACCAGCTTGGCCCTGAGTTTGCCAACCTCAACACCGATGATCTCAATCCCAAGCAGTTTATAAAGAACAATCTTGATGAGATCTCACAAAGCTTAGATCCCATCAAGAATGAACTTACTTTGCCTAAATCAGAGTCGAGAATTGACCCTGATCTTCTTTAGTCGACTTTAATTTTTGGAAGACGCTTCTCAAGAAACGCTGGCAACCACCAGTTAGCGCGACCCCACCATTGCATCAACGCAGGAACGAGCGCTGAGCGAATGATTGTGGCATCGAATGCAACAGCCGCTGCTAATCCAATTCCAAATTCTTGAATAACGCGTTCTCCGCCAAAGACGAATGCTGCAAAGACTGAGAACATGATGGTTGCAGCCGCAGTAATAACGCCACCGGTCGCGGCTAATCCACGACGAACTGCTGCCGAGTTGTCACCAGAGATGAGGTACTCCTCTTGAATTCTCGAAACTAAGAAGACTTCGTAGTCCATCGATAGTCCAAAGAGAATTGCAAAGAGCATAACTGGCAAAAATGCTTCGACGGGGCCGCCCTTAATGTGAAGCAGTGATCCACCCCAACCCCATTGGAATACTGCAACGAGAACACCAAATGCAGCGCCAATTGAGAGAATGTTCATGGCCGCAGCTTTGAGTGGAATCAAGAGTGAGCGGAATAAGAACATCAACAAGATGAAGCTCAACAGAACAACTGAACCAATGAAGAGTGGCAACTTGCTATCTAGTACATGAGCGAAATCCGCAAAGATTGCAGTTGTTCCACCGACGTAAACCTTAATAGCTGATGATCCCATCGCGCTTGGAATCGTCGTGCTGCGCAGGCGACTGATCAGATCATTCGTTGCTTGTGATTCAGGTGAACTCTTTGGGAAGACTGTAATGATCGCAAGCTTGCCATCGGGTGTTGGTAGCGCTGGACTTACGGTTGCAGCATCTGGATCTGACTTAAGTGCTGTATCGAGTGCTGTAAGTGGAGCTTGATCGGCGCCTTGAGGTACAGATGCAACGATGGACAGTGGTCCTGAATAACCAGCTCCAAATCCCTTCGCTAGCAAGTCATATGCAGCGCGGGTAGTTGTTCCCTTTGCATCATTGCCGGAGTCGGCTGATCCCAAACGAATACTTGCTGCTGGGATACAGAGTGCGCCGAGAATGACTGCTGCCGCTAGCGCTACGCGAACAGGACGCTTTTGTACGGCTGTAGACCAGCGTGCCCAAAGGCCCTTTTCGATGTCATGAGTCTTCTTGCGGCGACCAGGTAGGGAGAATTTGTCGATGCGATGGCCGACCATGCCGAGCAGTGCTGGCAACAGTGTGATCGCGGCTGACATGGTGACAAGAACTGATAAAGCAGCAGCAATAGCAACGCCATAGAGGAAACTTACGTGAACGGTAAAGAGACCAAGTAGAGCAATGCAGACGATAATTCCAGCAAAGAGCACTGCGCGACCAGATGTCCGTACGGCAGTTTTCACTGAATCTTCAACAGTTGCGCCACCATGAAGTTCTTGTCGAAAGCGGGTCACAATAAAGAGGGCATAGTCGATTCCAACACCAAGTCCAACAAGTGCCGCCAAGATAGGAGCGAACTGTGCAGTCGAGAAGATATGACTGAAGAGCCCAACGCCGCTTGAAAGAATTCCGAGTCCAACGACAGCGACAAAGAGTGGAACCAAGGTTGCAACAACAGAGCCAAAAGTAATCAACAAGATAATTGCAGCCATCAAGAGTGCGATACCTTCAGATGATCCAGGCTTTGTTTGATTGGCTTGTTGCACTACTTGACCTAGGAGCTCAACTTCCAACTTAGGACTTTGGAAACTCTGCGCATCTTTAATAATTGTCTTCACCGCAGCATCGGGGATATCTCTTCCTGTTCCGTTGAGATAAACAGTTGCAAATGCGACTGTGCCATCAGCACTGATAGATCGTGCCGCAGCAGCAAACGGCGAGACGACCTGAGTGATAGTCGGGGCAAGTGTTTGGAGTTTTGCCACAACAGGATCAAGCTCGCCCGGAGTGAGGACTGATCCATCTCTAGAGGCGAAGACAACTTGTATACTTGCTCCGCTTTCCTGCTTTTGATACTTCATCAAGAGGTTGAGTGCGGTTGTGCTCTCCGTATTAGGCAGTGTGAATGAATCACTATATGCAGTGCCAGCTTTCTGACTCCAGGTGGTGATGCCTACGAGAAGTAGGATCCAGACTAAAGCGGTGAGCTTGCGGTGCTTGTAAACAAAATTACCCAAACCTGACACGACTAACGACCTCTCGAAAGTTTAAACTAGATATAAATAAATAGTGAAAGCTGAAAAAGTTAGTTCTTGCCGGCTTTCTTCTCTTGCTTAGCAGCACGCTTTTCTTTAAGGGAAAGCTTTGGTTCCTTTTTGGTATTTGCGTTGCTTTTCTGTTCTTTGTTAGCCATGGCCAACTCCTTTAAATAGAGGATGGAAATAGGTCCGTACTTACTTCACAGTTTAGTCGCTAGCCATGCAAAAGCCCCGCTGAGTAATATCAGCGGGGCTTTTGAGAGCCTTCAGAGCGCTATGCGCTCCTGAGAGTTACTTGAAAGAAGCCGCAATCGCACAGAGAATGCCTGAAATTGCAATCCAGGTAAACCATGAGCCAGCGGTACGTTGGCGCCACTCTTCCAAAACAGGATCGAGCTTGGTGCGGTAGCCACGGATTACGAGTCCAAGGGCAACGAAAGCGCCAAGTAGATAGTGGAACATGTTCGCTCCAGCTACCAAAACCCAGTTTGAGGCATATGCGCCGTTGTAGAACGGACGACCATTGTCATCATGAGCAATAAATGGCATATGCGCCATCTGGTGCCACTGATAAACCGCTCCAATCAATAGCGCGAGGAAGACGACGATTGATGAAACTCGACGCAAGCCATGGTTCATTTCGCCGGCACGGTGAGCTAGGGCCGCAATGATGAGGCCGATAGCCGCCGTGTATCCGGAGGCTGTTGTGAAGGTGTGAACACCTTTAGGCAACCAGGCGTTGTTTTCGTTGAGGTTACGAAGATAGAACCACGAGAACATCATGCCGAAGACGAAAGATCCGTCTGCGACGATGAGAAGTCGTACGCCTAGGCGTTCACGACGTCCAACCTTCTCTGCTGAATCGTGATGGATATGAAACTCAGTGTCAGTTGACATTAGTTTGCTGCCTTTCCGTATCCATATGGATCACTTGTAATGATTGGCTCTACATCGAAGTTCTCTAGAGGAACTGGATATGGAACTGTCCATTCGAGAGTCTTTGCACCCCATGGATTCATAGGAGCGATCTTTCCATTGCGCCATGAATGCACAACTGCCCATAGGAGAGTGATCATTCCAATTCCGACTGAGTAAGCACCAGCGGTGCTGATCATGTTGGAATGTTCGTAGACGAATGCATAGTCAGCTACGCGACGAGGTTGTCCTTGAGCGCCAGCCATAAACATGCCGAGGAACAAGACGTTAAATCCAATCTGAATTAACCAGAATGCGATGTAACCCGCACGCTCATTGAGCATGCGACCTGTCATCTTAGGGAACCAGTAGACCAATCCGGCCATTGCGCCCGTGAAGGCTGCTCCCATAAGTGTGTAGTGGAAGTGGGCTGTAACGAACATAGATCCATGCAAGTAGTTATCTGCAGGGACATCTGAAAGGTACACGCCTGTAATTCCACCGATTAGGAAGTTCCACAAGAACGCATAGACAGAGAGCATTGGAAGTTTCATCCAAGGTCGACCGCGCCATAGCGTTCCTACGAGGACCAGGAAGAGCAGTCCGGTTGGTACTGAGATGAACTCGGTTGTGATCATGAATGGGCCATTGAGGGATGGCATCCAGCCTGACATGTACATGTGGTGAGCCCAAACAAGTACTGATAGTCCAGCAATACCGGCGAAACCAGCGATTGCTGCGTTGTATGAGAAGAGCGGCTTACGGACAAATACTGGAGCAATTTCCATAAGGGCTGCAACACCAGGAATCAAGATCACGTACACCTCAGGGTGACCCATGATCCAGAAGAGGTTGGCATAGAGCCAGCCACTTCCTCCGACGTTAGCGTCGTAGAAGCCTGTAGCAATTGTGCGATCCATTCCAGTTTGAATCATTGCCAACATAAATGTTGGGAATGCTGGGATGGCAAGTGCAACAGAGATGGTTGCGCCGACTACGAAAATTGGAACGCGGTTCCACTTCATACCCTTGGCACGCATCGCAATAACTGTTGTGGTGATGTTCATACCTGCAACAGCTGTTGAAACCGCGAAGATGATGATTGTTGCAAGGAACGCATTCATACCAGGACCAGCTTGATCGCTCAAAGGAGCGTATGCGGTCCAGCCTGTTGGAATTCCACCGAGGAACCATGCGCTGCAAAGCACAGGAATCGCAGTGAAGAGAACCCACCAGCTCAGTGCGTTGAGGCGAGGGAACGCCATATCGCGAGCACCAATCATGATTGGCATGATGTAGTTACCGAAAGGACCAGTGGCAACAATGATCATTGCAATAATCATTGTTATTCCATGAAGTCCAACAAGTGAGTTGTAGACGTTTGGTGTAACCAAATGTGAACCCGGCGTTGCCAAGTTGGTACGAATCATCATGGCCATCGTGCCACCGACGCCAAGCATTGTCATCACACCGACGAGGTATTGGATACCAACAACCTTGTGGTCTGTGCAGTACTTGAAGTAGCGCTTGACTCCCTGACCATCGCCAGCCAAGTAGAGCTGCTCTTCAGCGGTGAGGTCTTTACCGATTAGCCAGCGGAATGGGCCAATGAGAGCGCCGATTCCAACGAGGAATCCGAAGCTCCACATAAGCATGGAAGCGAGAAGGACCTTGTTGACGTTGTGCGAATCTGTCATGTCGCGTCCAGCGCGCATGGCGTAATAGGTGCCCCAACAGAAGATCGCTCCAACAATAATTCCTGTACCCATGTTGAGTCGGGTGATCAGACTCCGCTTTGGATTAGGAATCGGACGCGTCGATACAGGCGCGTGTGAAAGAGTGGTCATTGTGTTCCTCCTTGTGCCTGGATTGATGAGACCCAGTTGTTAAAGTCGGTTGTCGATTCAACTTGACCACTTGTCTCCATGTAGGCGTGATAGAGGCCGCAAAGTTCTGCGCACTTCACATCAAGAACACCAATTTTGTCTGGAGTTGTATGGATGACAGTTGTCGTCAAACGGTTGGCGTCAACTTTCACACCGAGTTGTACTGGCCAGAATGAGTGATTCACGTCTGCCGAGATAATGTTGAAAGTCACAGGACGATCAACTGGCAGATTGAGAGTGTGGGTAGTGATGTTCTGTGCAGGGTAATTAAATGACCATGCCCATTGCGATCCAGTCACATCAACTACCAACGCGTTAGGCGCATCGGTAGCCGCCTTCACCGCATCGGTATTCATCGAAACCATTCCCCATACAAGTGCAAGGATGATGAAGAGAACTGAGACCGAACTCCAAATAATCACAACTGGAGTGTGTGTGCGCATTGCAATGCCATCTTCTGGAGGAGTGTCTCCGCGATGCATGTTTAGGAATGACTCCATTGCAATTGCGAGGATGACTCCGGCAATAGGAGCAGAGATCACGGTAAACCAGATCATGATGTCTTCATCGGCCTGCATCTCTTTAGAGAGCACATTAGGCATCCAATGTGGATAAACCCAGATACCTAGAACAACGAAAACAATTGTAAAGAAGGCACCCAGAATGAATGTCTGGCGCACATCCTTACGACTAAGGAATTTGCTTACTCTCTGTCCAGGTGTTGGAGGGAGTAATTCTTCGGTGTGATTAACCATTGACTACGGTCACCTTTCCAGACATGTATCCAAGCTGACCCATGACAGCTCCGAATCCTTGGTAGGTGGTGTCACCACATGGATATTCGCAGTTCCATACGTAGTTACCAGCGCCTGCAGTAATGAAGGAGAAGGTCACTTTGTGTCCAACTGGAAGTTTTGTTGGATCGTTGTTGTAAGCAGCCATTTCTTTATCCGTATTAAGTGGCAACGGAACGCTGACATATAGTGGATCTTGTGTAGTCGTAGGAAGTCCATGCAGTGTGAATGTGTGCTCGACGTTGTTTGGATCAATTGAGGACTGTGCTACGCCATCATAAAGAGCTGTTCCGCCGATAGTTCCAACTACGCGTCCAAAGTATGGATTGTTGAGACTTCCACCTGAGTCATAGACAGTAAGTGTCATTGTCACGTATGTGTGCGCAGGAAGAACAAAGTGTGTATACGGACCGTAAGAAGGCCATGACGGATGTCCACCATCGCAGGTTGCACAATTTCCGTGCGCCTTCGAGCCGATTGGATCTGGGTAGACGCCATCAGCAATAAATGCGTGCGGATATGTTTTTCCATCGGGACCAACGATGGTGCCGTGAACAGTCGCATATTCTTTTGGTTGAGGGTCGGCTGAGACTTTGTGAAGCGTGAATCCAACTCCTGCAACTACGGCTATACCGAGTACAAGAGCGATCACTGCTCCTACAGCAGTCTTAGTTTTAGATGGTGTGGAGCTGGCCACAAGTCATCCTTTCTAATCTTCACTAGTCTTTCTAGTGACGGATCTTGCGATCCGAGTGAGGGTAAGAAGTTTTCTGTAAATCAGATAACAACTAACACCGACAGGATACGCTTCTGTGTACTGTTTGGGAACACACTTAGATAACGATCGTCTGTGTAATTCTTTGTGAATTTCTCAGTCAATTTCTTTACGAATGTGCCCGTCGATTTGATAACAAAAAGTTATAAATCAGAGCTCGCACTTATTGAGTGCACAGGAAAAGATGCGAGGTAGCCTGAATGAAACTCAATCCACTCTGGGATCTCCTCTTTGCAGCCTCAATCCTCATGGCTGGGTACTGGTATTTCAGCGAAAAGCAGGCACGCACTGCGGTCTCAAAAATTCGACAGGCGCTCTTTTACGGAGCCCTTACGCTCACCTTCGTCCTGATGGTTGGCCCAGTACCGCATTTGGCAGTACGTATCTTCTGGGTTCATATGATTCAACATATTGGACTGATGATGCTGATTTCGCCACTGCTAGTACTTGGTGCGCCCATTCAGGTCGCTGCACACTCCAAATACCCGGCCCTCACCCGGATCCTGCGCTCGCTCGCCAAAAATCGACTATTTAGACAATTATTTAAGGCACCTGTGGGCTTCACGATCTTCCTTGCAGTCTTAATCGGCACGCACTTTTCGCCATTAGCCAACGCGGGAATGACCAATCCCAATATGCACTGCCTTGAATTGACGCTCTTTCTCTTTGCTGGAGTCATCTATTACTACCCGGTGATGGAGGGCAATCCACATGTTTATTTCATCCCGTATTCAAACCGGGTCATCTCGCTCTTCGCGATGATGCTTCCTGAAACCATGGTTGGTTTCTTCCTGTATTCGGGCAATCGAGTTCTTCATTCACTTCCAACTCGTACCAGCATGAGTATGGGGTTAGCGGATCAGCATCAAGGTGGAGCCATTATGTGGGCTATGGGCATGTTGATAGATACGCTATGGATTGTGCTTGCAGCCAAGGATTGGTTTTCTGCTGAAAAAGCGTTAGCAGAGCTAGAAGATCTTAAAGAGATGGGATCGCACGATGAGTGAGCAGCCAGTACCGCACCAACCATCACCAGATGCTGACCCAAAACGTAAATGGGTGCTCTTGGCTTTGCCGTTCTGTGCCGCCATGGGGCTCTTCGAGTTTAATCGGGCGCTAAGCGGTAATCATTTGAGTTGGGTTTACGTATTTGAGTGGCCCTTCTTCGCTATCTTCGTTCTATATATGTATATGAAGCTCGGGCAACCGCAAGAGCCGTACGACGATTCAGATGACCCGAAGCGCGAGATCGAGTAGACCCACACTTCGCTTTTCCATCTTGAGAAGCTCCATCTAGACTACGTAAGCCATGTTTTCAATACTTTCACTGTCAACCGAGATCATCTTCTGGGTATGCAGTTTTGCAGGACTGATTCTCACTGTTTATTACTGGGACAAGGTTGCGCAGAAAAAGTGGCACCACATAACAGCACGTTTTTCGATGGTTATCGCGATTCAAATGTTTGTCTTGGCTGCGATGGGCGTAACAATCAATCGCTCCGGTGACTTCTACGATTCATGGGCAGATCTTCTAGGCGCCAAACAGCAGCTTGCAAAAATTGCGCTCAGTCCGCAAGACCTCGCACTAATCTCCAATTCTGATATAGCCGCTGCTACTAAGACAACAGGCGGTTCACTTATCTTCCGTAAAGTTATTCGTGGCGCACAATCAAATATTTCTGATGTTGTTTACGTTATAGCGTCACCTAAGCTAGCCAAGCTTTTGGAGTCACCAACGCGATCACTTGGCTCTCAATACCAAGTTGATGAACTCTTCCCAGGTGCCCCCGGAGTGCCACAAACATGGATTGGCACTCTTGATGGCGTAACAAGTATGGAGACGCTTGAGAACGCTGGACAAATTGGTCCGACCCTCTTGGTGATTCCTGCAATCAATGTCGTTCCTGGACAAGATACAGAATGCATGAATTTTGATGGTGGTGCACAAGTTGAAACATGGATCACCTCTGACATGCAGAACTTTATGCAGAAATTTATGGGGATTGATAATCGACCTTGGGGTGCATTCGGATATTCAACTGGCGGATGGTGCGCTGCAGAAGCTGCAATCTTGCACCAATCCCAGTACTACGCAGCGGTCTCACTCGCTGGCTATTTCCAACCCGAATTCTCTCTTGGCGTTACAAAGCGGGAAAAGAATTATCTCACCAGTAAATATGACCTTGAGAGCGCTCTGAAAAATGGTCAGCGCAATACCAAGATGTTGGTCATAGCAAGTGTCAAAGATAAATTTGCCAACGCGTCAGCGAAGCAATTTATCAACTCTGCGCAGGGCTATATACCTATTAAATATATTCCGATTCCGGTAGGCGGGCACAACACAAGTGTCTGGAAACCATTTGTTCCTACAGGTTTCCTATGGTTGGGCTCTGAAAACCCAACTAACGCTGGTCTTTAATTATTAATTTTTGCGAAAGCCGCTGATGAACTTCTCGGCACGTAGCGCTGCCCAACCAACTTTTGGTAGATCGGCCGCTCTTGGGTAAAGAACGTAACGAGTCTCCCAATCGGGTTGGAACTTTGCATTGAAGCGATAGAGCGATTCGACTTGGAAGAAGTTCGAGAAGAATCGGATCAGATTGCGAGTTCCGCGGGTAATTGGCCCCGCACTAATTTTGTCAGCTCTATCAAAGAGTGAGCGAAATGCCGCAAAATTAAGTGAGACCCGATTGAAGCCATGTTCACGTGCCCACTCAACTGTTTCAACAATCATTAATTCGTTGACGCCAGCGTCGGTACCACGTTCACGTTGCATTCGATCAAGCGATAAGCCATCTGTTGTCCATGGCACGTAATAGAGGAGTCCTTTAATAGCACCATCAAGTCGCGCAATAGTGATGTACGTATCTGGATCGATATCTTCGCCAAAGCGATCCATTGACATAGAAAATCCGCGCTCAGCTACTCCATAACGCCATTCGTGGCCGAGTTTGCGTAGTTCCACGCGCACTTCGGGATCCACATCAGACCACTTATATGTGCGGCATGAGTAGCCCTTGCGACGAATTCTGTTGACCATCTGTCGAACGTTCGCCATTGGGCGACCTTCTAAGGTGAAATCCTTCACTCGAATAATGGCTTCATCACCAATATCGATTGCTGTCATCCCGGCATGCTCTACCCATACCTCGCCGCCATGATCGCTACACCCCATGACCGCCGGAGTCCATGCGTGTAGTTCTGCCTCTGCAAGAAATGCTTCAATCGCAGCAGGCCACAAGCTGTACTCACCAAATGGATCGCCACTTGCGAGCATCACTCCACCTTGGACGCGATACGCAATTCCGGCCTTGCGATTAGGAGACCAGATGACGCTCTTGTCGCGTCGTGTGGCGAAGTAGCCAAGTGAATCTTGATCTAGATCATGCTTGATGAGAGTTCGTACCTGGTCAATATCTTCATCTGACATTCGTGCGATTGGCTTCACGCGACGGAAGTAAGACCAGATTGGGACCAGGATAATAAAGAAACCGAATGTGCCAAGTGTAAAACTCAGCAGATCACTGGTTTTTTCAGAGTGGAATGTAACTGGACCTGTGACTCCCACGAATCCTTCGATGACATAAAGGCATATTTTCCAAAGGGATGGGCGACCAATGAACTCACTCTGGTCTCGGAATTCAAGGAGTAGAACGCTGGCAACAAAGAGAACAACCAGTGCTAATCCAAAACCTATGAGCGGTTGAAAGCGAGTACTTGGATCCGACTTTGCATAAAACGATTTCTGGAAAATTATTAAGATTGCTAGAAGCGTAAGGCCGAGTGCAATTTGAAGTGGATGCTGACGCCCTCGGAATAGGTCAGTAATAATATTAATAATCAAGATGCCGATTGCCAAAATCCACGCGCGACGCTTACGTCGTCCCAGCCCACGCGCCAAGATCATCAGAAGCAGACCGGTAAAGATTGCAGCCGCTAGAGCTGAGCCAGTTACGAATGCCGGGAAGGCTGTGTTCAGTGCATGGACACGGATACGCCACCGCGAATTGACGTTGGCCAGGATGTCGAGAAATCCAATAATGAACGCAACGCGACCAATCCAAACAGGAACCCACTTCTGTGTTTTCATTATCTAAACACTCCTGTATGTCCGAGGGAATATCTACCTGGCTGTGGGTAGAAGGCTAAGCCATGAGGCTCTTTGCCGACCTTAATGCTGCGAAGAAATTTTCCGTGAACAATGTCGAAAACATAGACAACGTTGTTGTATCGACCAGAGACCCAAAATTGGGTTCCGTCAGCAGAGATACCGCCCATGTCTGGGCTGCCACCACCAGGGATTTTCCACTTTGCGATTACTGTATTTGTTGCGAAATCGAGGACGCTGACACTGCCTTCACCACGATTGGTGATCAACATATCCTTGGAATCACGAGTGACGTACTCACCGTGTGCACCGTTGCCAGTCTTGATAAGAGTGAATTTACCGAAAGTATCAGCCTTCATAGCCCAGATGCCGTTAGACATCATGTCTGCAATATAGAAAGTCGAGCCATCGGGTGAAACTTTTACATCCTGTGGCATTGGAGCTTTTGAGTAGGTATGAGGCAGCGTTGCAACGCCTACAACCTTCATTTTCGCTGTATCTACTTTGAGAGCCTGACCAGAGAACTCGCAGCTGACAATGAAAAATGATCCGTCCTTGCTCCAGTCTGCATGGTTCACGCCAGTACATGGAACATGAACGATCTTCTTTATTGCCATTGTGTGAGGATCGCGGAATACGATCTCTTTATCTGCCTCAGCCATAACGATTGCGTATTTTCCGTTAGGGGTGAAGTAAAGATTGTATGGATCGTGAACGTAGACAGATTTTCCAGGCAGTCCAGTTTTTGGATCGATAGGCGTTAGATGATTTCCCTCATCGTCATTCACCCAAAGAGTCTTTAGGTCCCACGAAGGGACAACATGTTGTGGGCCTTTAGGGACTGCAAATGTGCGAATAACCTTGAAAGTTTTTGGATCAATTTCGGTGACTGAGTTACCCGTGTGGTTGGGCACATAGACGCGTTCGGGAAAATCTTTAACAACTGGGCTCAGCGCATTAGGGCGATCCGCAGCATAAATATCGTTTTGATCGAGCACTGGTGGCATTCCCACAAGTGGCGTGCTGGCATAAACCGCAGAACTACTGAGCGCTGGTGTGAGTGCAAGTGCAAAAACAAGTGAAGCAAGAATCTTCTTCATTTATACCCCTATGTGATTATCTCTAAATAGCTAGCAGCGTCGTCAATGTGACTGGAGTGAATCCTTTGGCGTGAATATTTTCGAGTAAAGTTGGCATGGCATCGATTGTGTCCTGGTGGCCAAAGTGCAAGCTGATGATGCTTCCGTTCTTAATATCTTTTGCAACATCGGCGAGAACGGCTTTCTTGCCTACATCTTGATAGTCATGAGAATCCACGTCATACGAAATACATTGCTTGTAGCCATATTTAGCTGCTGCGTTACGGATGAGCGCGGTTGAGTATTGAGTTCCAGATGGACGGAACCATTTACCGTGGTTGCCAGTGAGCTTTTTAAGTTCGCCGGCACACCCCGCGATTTCCGAATCTACCTTTGCTGCACTCAAGGTCTTCATTTGGTAATGATTCATTGTGTGATTGCCTAGGTCATAACCAGCATCAAGCATCTGCTTGGCAACAGTGGGATAGCCTCGGAGCCAACTTCCGATCGCAAAGACGGAGATTGGGGTCGATGTGCTCTTAAAGATTGCTAATAATTTTTGAACGATCGCAGGGTCGCCTTGTCCATGAAAGGTGAGGGCAACATTGGGGGTTGAGCGGGGTCCATGAACGATATCTGGATGCGCGCTGCTCTTGAGCGCCGCCGCAAGTGCTTGAGTCGGTGATGAAATCAGCGCGGCAGCCAGTCCGCCTGATGCCAGAGCTGCGCCCTTGAGGAGCGAGCGTCGATCGGGGCTGGGAGAGGCATTCTGAGGCATGGCCAAAGGATACTGCTCGGCTTGGCCCTAGGACTTAGGCTTGAGGCACAGGAATAAGTCTAGATTCCCCGGAGTTCCACCTGTGCAGTGCTTAAGTTGCTAGTGTTCTGGCTAGCAGTATAACTATCGGTATGAGTATCGGTATAGGTACGGATATGGAGGTTGGCCCGTGAGTAATGACGATGACCAAGACTTCGATGACGCACAGGACTCTGGCGAGATCGTCACAGAGGAGATGCTCTGGGAGCGTATCCCGCAGACCTCGGGGCTAGAGCGAGCCAATACCTTTTATGAATTAAGCGCCAGAATTTACGCGCGTGGCCAGTATGACGAGGCCCTTGCGCTCGCTGAGAGTGCTCGTGACATTTATGCAGAACTCGGTCCGATCGGAACATCCGACGGCTTAGCCCAGGCTTATTCGGCGATCGGTTACAACCTCAATCAACTCAAGCGAAATTCGGAAGCTGCCACCGCGATGAGCAAAGCTGTTGAGATTCTTCGTGAATCCAAGTCTCCGCTCGCAATTGATCTTGCCTGCACATTAGGCGAGTGGTGGTTTGGTTCAAAGAATTACGAAAAGACAATCGAGTGCATGCGTGATTGCGTGCAAGAGCATCTTGTAGAAGGCAACGAGGGTGGCGCTGCAAATGATCTGCACCTCATTGGTTGCGCATATCGTGAGCTCAATCAACATGAGCAATCGCTGAGCGCGTTTAAGGAAGCTCGCTTACTATTCAAAAATCTTAAAGAGGTCATCAATGTTGCGCGTTGCGACCAAAAGATTGCTCATGCTCTTATCGAAATTGGTGATGGCGAATCAGCTCTGATCGCGGCACAAAAGTCTCTCGATGTTTTTGTTACTGCTCATGATCACCGTCGCGAAACATATTCATTGCTTGAACTTGGTAAAGCCCAGATTCTTACCGGTCAAGAACAAGAAGGACTCGACACGCTAGAGCGTGTTCTAGAAATCTCGACTGAGAGCGAATGGAAAGATTTCGAATTTATTGTCGATATCGAACGACGTATAGCGGGCGTATTACGCTCACTTGGTCGCTTGGATGAGGCCGACGAAATCGAACGTCGCTTAACTTCAGTTACTGAAGTAACTGAGGATTAAGGTGTTGCATCGCCCATGCATACATGGCGATCGCACCAGCCGCTGAAGCATTCATTGAGCGCGTAGATCCATATTGCGCGATTGCGAGTACAACTTCGCATGCAGCAACACCTTCATCAGACATTCCTGCGCCTTCTTGACCAAAGAAGAGAACACATTTTTCTGGCAGCGGATAATTCTCCATCGCTTGAGAAATGGGAAGATTGTCGATTCCGATAATTGGGGTGTTATTTTGCGCGCACCATTCGGCAAAATCAGCAACTGTTGGATGATGCAGTACATGTAAATACTTATCAGTCACCATTGCTCCACGCTTATTCCAATCGCGCTTACCTACGATGTGTACAAAAGACACATTGAAAGCATTCGCGGT
Organism: uncultured Actinomycetes bacterium; assembly: GCA_903825945.1. GTDB lineage: Bacteria > Actinomycetota > Actinomycetes > Nanopelagicales > Nanopelagicaceae > PALSA-747. The sequence continues at coordinate 41,024 of CAIKCJ010000018.1, forward strand.
TCGAACTACAGAACCAATATTGAGATCGTGTTGCCAATTCTCAATTGCAATCTGCAGCGCATGGCGCTTGGTATCTAAGTCCGCGACAATCGCTGCTACGCTCCAATAGCGATAGTGGTCTAAGACGTTTCGGCGATCACCTTTTTCTAAAAGCTCTGGATCAAACCAAGACTCAGTTGGCCAGGGCAAGGGATGCGGGCCCACACCTACGACTGGGAAGAATTCCCCTGGACCTATCTCGGCGGGCGGAAGTTGAGTCGTCACTACTGCACTTTAATCCATGATTTCTCTGCTCAAGACGGCATAATCCGCCTATGCCTCGTGTTGGATGGACCGGACGTATTGGACGAAAGTCGGCTGTAGCCCTTGGCGCCGCAGCTCTTCTTCTCGCCTGCACCGCCACTGCCCAGGCTCTGACGGTTCCCGAGAGTTTCGTCCACTTTGCATCCTCCCCAACACTCGAGAGTCCCGGAATTATTCTGATCGACCCAACGACGAACGCAACAATCTTTGCCAACGATGCTGATGTGGATCGCGCTCCTGCATCTGTGCTCAAATTATTTTCCATGACGACAGTGCTTAATACTTTTAGCCCGGACACAACATTCACGACGTCGTTGAATACGACCGCTACGCCGGGTACATATGTGATGTTGGGTCAGGGCGATCCGTGGATTACCGCCTCACCATATGAAGCAACTAAGTACCATCGCGCTTTTTCACCTGGGCTGATTAATACTCTCTTGGCGAAGCACCACAGCCTTCGCGCTCTGACGCTGCAATACAGCGGGGTTTATACCCAAGATGTATTTAATTTGAAGAAATATTTTGCTGGCAGAGTTCGAATCACGCTCCAACCTATCGCCTCTCCATCTGCGGCGAAGGCTGCGGCGGTTACAGAGATTGGCCACATCACATCTCCAAAGCTCGCTTCCATCGTTGAATTCTGTCTTCTCTGGAGTGATAACGTTTTGGCCGATCGTCTCGCTCGTACGGCCGCAAATCAATTGGGATTTGGCACAGGCAGCGATGCAATTCAAAGTGCATTTGAAAAAACACTCAATGACTACAATATTCCAAGTACTGGGTTAGTCATTAAAGATGGCAATGGACTCTCGCATGACACTCGAGTCAGTGTTCGACAGATAGCCGATCTGCTCCTAGTCATACGACAGAATCCTAAGTTCAAAGTTATCTATCAAGGGCTACCAACAGCCGGCAAGACAGGAACGCTTAAAAATCGCTTTGTTACTGATGCTCCCAATGCGGTTGGCCTAGTGAGAGCTAAAACCGGTACTTTGAGCACCACCATCAGTCTGGCTGGTTATGTCACTGTTGGACCAAAGCAGTATGTATTTGCTGTAGTGGCTGACCACATTCACAAGCACAACGCGGATGCGGCAGCAGCCATGACAGACATCGACAAGATGCTCGGCACTATTGCGAGACCTCAGTCGTGAGTATGATGAAGCTATGACTCAGCGGGGAGCAGCGCCATATATCGCGCTCATGAAGCTACGAGTTGTAGAGCTTCTTCTTGTCACGACACTTCCTGCGCTATTTCTTGCAACCTATGCCTCAAATCACGCACATAAGTACCCATCGCTCAAACTCACACTAGCTACTCTCATCGGTGGAACTTTGGCTGCCGGTGCATCTAACGCCTTTAACATGATCATCGAAGTCGATTCCGATCGCAAGATGAAGCGCACCGATAAGCGTCCGCTAGTGAGTGGTGAGATCACTGTTCAAGCTGCATTTGGATTCGCTCTTGCACTTGCTATCGCATCGCTCGTTATCTTCTTCATCTTTACGACGGTCTGGGCCACAGCGCTCACACTGATTGCAATTATTTTCTATGTCTTTGTTTACACGATCGGGCTTAAGCGCCGGACCTCCCAAAATATCGTCTGGGGTGGAATAGCAGGTTGCATGCCTGTGCTAATCGGTTGGGCGGCCGTAACAAATTCACTCTCACTTACTGCGTGGCTCTTCTTCCTATTAATTTTCTTTTGGACACCACCACATTTCTGGGCTCTGGCGATCAAATATAAAGATGACTACGCCGCTGCAGGTATACCGATGCTCCCAGTGGTTGCGAGCATTAAGTCGGTACAACGACAGATGTGGTTCCACACGATTGGGATGATTGCAGCCTCGCTAGGAGTATTAGCTAGCGCACATATGCCAGTGTGGATCTGGGCGATCACAATCCTCATAGGACTTGGATTCATCGTTCAATTAGTCAAGATCGACGGCGCTGATTCTGGTGCTGCAGCAGCAAAGCTCTTTCAGTGGTCGATTACTTACCTCAGCGTCTATTCACTGCTTCTTGTCATTGGCGTTCTCGTCGCTTAAGGCGCCGAGTTATCCACAGATCTAGATTTTCCTCTTTTAATCCCTGAATTAACCCCTACCTTTTCGCAATGAGCGATAACAGCTATGCGATCTCTGTTGAAGGGCTTTCTAAGAATTACGGAACGAGGCGAAGTGTTTCGGCTCTGACCTTCAACGTTCCATATGGTTCGATCTGCGGATTTGTTGGGCCTAATGGATCCGGTAAAACAACCACGATGCGAATGCTCTTGTCTCTCATCTCCAAAACATCGGGAGAGGGTCGTGTCCTCGGTTCTGCGATTAGCGAGCCAATGAAATACCTCGATCGAGTTGGGGCGATGATTGAAGGGCCCGCTTTTTATCCATCCATGAGCGGTGTTGAGAATCTAAAAATATTTGCACGGATGGGTGGTCTGCGCGGGACCGATCCCAACTCATTACTTGCACAAGTAGGACTTGCTCAGCGTGGAACATCGAAATACAAAACGTATTCACTCGGCATGAAGCAGCGATTGGGGATAGCAGCAGCTCTCATTCTCGATCCCGAACTACTTATTCTGGACGAACCGACCAATGGGTTAGATCCAAATGGAATACAAGAAATTCGTGAACTCATCACGGGGCTTGCGCAAAGCGGTCGAACAATCTTCATCTCATCACATCTACTGAGCGAACTTGAAGTTATCTGCGATTACTTTGTCATGCTCAAAGCGGGCGAATTGATGTACGCGGGCTTTAAGGAGGGCTTGCTCGGAGGAAATAATTGCGATCTCATCGCAAAGCCCGAATTTGGGGTAGATCTTGCAAATCTGGCCAACATAGCTGCACTTCGTGGGTTAGATACATCAATCCGTGGTGGTTTCCTGCACATTCAAAGAGCAGGAGAGCTAGCTGCAGAGTTCAATCGTTGGGCCTGTGAAGAAGAGATTTATTTGCAATCACTGACAACATCATCACCTTCGTTAGAGACAAAATTCTTTGAAATGAGCGCCAACCAATGAGCTCTCGAACCATGAGTAAATCAGCGTTCGATGCCACTCGAGGTGAGCTCCTTAAATTTCGGAGGTTAAGTTTCCTGCTTTCGGTCTTTGGATCGCTGGGAGTATTGACTCTCTTGATTGTTGGTTTTGCCTGGTCACGAGCTGAGAAACATTCCTCCTCAATGAACCTGACCACTGGATTTGATATGGCCCTGTTCTTCCTAGGGATTCTCACACTCTGTATCTGCGCTTCTTACACGGCACAGGAGTACACATACGGAACTCTGCGCAATGTGCTTGTGCTAACCCCATCACGACAAGCATTTTTGATAGGCAAGCTGAGCGCACTCTCCGCGCTCATATTCTTTCTTACTCTCTATACATTTCTCGTATCGAGTGTGGTCTCACTTTTTATGAGCGGACGACATGGAGTTAACCTCATCCCGTCTCTAGAAGGAAAAGCTCTGCTTACGACGCTGGCACATTGCCTCAATGGATTTCTCGGAACAATGGCGCTGGGAATATTTGGAATTGCTCTTGGACTTATCACTAGATCACCGATCATTGCCATCTCACTTGGATTGCTCTGGTCCCTCATTATTGAGAGTGCGCTCGGTGGAGCGTTGCCTCGAATTGGCAGATGGTTACCTACAGCAAATTTTGAAAGCCTGGCTCAAAGCGGCGCGACAGGATTTACCTATATTCACTGCCTGGGTTTGAGTGCCTTCTACCTCCTTTTGATTTCACTGCCTGCGCTCTATCTATTTAAGCAGCGAGATGTCTCACAGTAAGTCACAGCCAGTTATGAGTGTTAAAAACGGGTTATGAGGGGGCCCATGAATTATCCTTGAGGAAATCTTCCCAAGGAGAATCTTTTTCATGAAGCGCCATATCCATGTAGCGATGATCGCAGCAATGATCGCGGTTACTGGGCTTTCCACACCCGTTTATGGCGCCACACCAACCCCAACTCCTAAGCCAAAGGTAACCGCGCCGACAAAAGCTCAAATCGCGGCAGCTCAGGCAGCAGAAAATGCGAAGGCTGCAGCAGCTGCAGCAGCAACGCAGAAGTTGGTCGCAGCAACGAATGTTCTCTCTCAACTCACCGCCGCTGCGCAAGTGGCTCGTGGCAAATTAGTTCAAGCGCAAGGCGCGCTTGCAGTTGCGACAGCCCGCGCTAATGCCGCGGCCGCTCACGCCGCTCTTACAGAAGTTGCAGTGCAGCAAGCAACGCAGGCCATCGGACGTATGGCCGCAAATGCATATATGTCGGGTGGCGACTTCACCACAGTCAACAGCGTCCTTGATGCCAATGGCCCGCAAGATCTCATTGATCGTCTTGGAGTTCTCAATCAAGTTGGTGCATCTGATTCGGTTGCACTCGCACGATACAAATCTGCACTTGTCATTGCGCAAGCAGCGCAAGTTGCAGCGACCGCAGCTCGTGCGATTCAAGTGACTGCAACAGCAAAGGTTGCTTCCGCAAAGAAGGTTGCCGATGCAGCACAGGCAGCCCAGCAAGTTGAGGTCAACGCTCTCAAAGCAGAGCAGGCGCAGTTGATGGCAGAGCTTGCAAAGGCTCGCACATTCCGCATCACCTTGCAGCAACAACTTGCGATGTCTCAGCTTGAACAAGCAAGTGCAAATACTGCGGCTCATACTCCGGGACAAGCAAAAATCTGGCCCGATCGCCACTGGGGCGGCAGAACAAATATCCTCTCCACACCGGATATCCGCGCTGCAGCCGTGGCATTCGCTCGAACACAAGTGCTTGCACGCAAACCATATGTATGGGGCGCCGCGGGACCTAACAGTTTTGACTGCTCCGGCTTGGCGTACGCATCATATAAAGCTGCTGGGCTTGGTTATCCGAACTGGCAGCGTGTGACTGCTGCGCTCTACTTTGTAGATACTCAACGCGTTCCACTGTCAGATCTCGTTCCAGGCGATCTACTTTTTTATTCTTACGATGGAACAGTTCAAAATATCCACCATGTCACCATCTACGCAGGTAACGGAATGATGTGGGAAGCAAACTCGACTCGAACTGGCCTACTCTTCTCAAGCATCTATAGCGTTGCAGGATTGATGCCATCCGGTGGTCGCGTCTAGTTCGATGAAAGCCACTCTGCAGATTCGTCAGGCAGTAAGACCGTGGATTAAAAAAGCTCAAGCACGAGTTCTTATCGGAGTCTCTGGCGGTGCAGATTCGATGGCGCTTGCAATCGGGACTTACCTAGAAGCACGAACAGCTAACGTCGAAGTAATCGCATTTATTATTGATCACGATCTGCAAGAAGGATCGGCAGGTGTCGCAGAAGTCGCGCGTGAAGATTTACTTAAACTTGGTATTACGCACGTGATTATTAAAAAAGTGAACGTTGTTTTGACAGATGGCTTAGAGGCATCAGCCCGTCGTGCCAGATACTCTGCATTTAATGAAGCAATCGCTGAACTCGATCCCGATTTATTTTTCTTGGCGCATACCCTCAATGATCAGGCCGAAAGCGTTCTTCTTGGTCTAGCTCGCGGTTCTGGAACACGATCGCTCTCCGGTATGGCCGAAGTAAATGGAAAGTTTGTGCGACCGTTGCTCGACGTAGGAAGAGAAGTAACGCTTGCGTGCTGTGTAGAAAATCAGATTGTTCCGTGGAGTGATCCGCACAATGCAGATCCGGCATATAGCCGTGTTCGCGTGCGCAACGAAATTCTTCCCCTGATGGAAGAACGAATTGGCCCAGGGATCGTTGACGCCCTAGGACGTAGCGCCAAGATTCTTCGGCAAGATAGCGACGCCCTGGATTCCTATGCCCTGGGATTTTTAGGCGAGTGGCAGGGTGGGGGATTTGAGATCGCCGACCTAGCTCAGCTACCCCAAGCGGTGCGAATTCGGGTCCTCCGTGAGGCGATTTTCCGGACCGGAGCCCCATTAGGCTCGCTGAGCGCGGATCATCTGGCCCCGGTTGAGGCGCTGATCACAGATTGGCATGGCCAAGGCGTAATTTCCCTCCCAGGTGGTGTGAAGGTGGAGCGAATTTCGGGCAGACTTTCGCTCTTAGCCCAGGCTTAGCCCAACCCACCGGCGGCAAGTCTTTCTCAAAAGGAGCATCGTGGATCTAGCAACAAGCAGCGCTGATATCGAGAGCATCGTAGTAACCAGCGAAGAGATCCAGAATCGAATTAATGAGCTAGCTCGTCTTGTAGAAAAAGATTACGCAGATAAGAACCTGCTCGTTATCGGAATTCTTAAAGGTGCCGTCATGACGATGGCAGATTTTGTGCGCGCGCTCAATATTCATATCGAAATGGATTGGATGGCGGTCACTTCTTATGGTTCGGGAACAAAATCAAGCGGAGTAGTGCGCATTCTCAAGGATCTTGACCGTGACATCACAAATCGCCATGTTCTGATTGTTGAAGATATCGTCGACACCGGTCTCACACTCTCATGGCTCAAATCAAATTTGGAATCACGTGGCACTGCAAGTGTGGAAATTTTGACGATGCTTCGCAAGCCAGAAGCTGCAAAAGTGGAAGTCAATGTGAAATATGTGGGCTTTGATATTCCAACAGAATTTGTTGTGGGTTACGGTTTAGATTTCGATGAAAAGTATCGCAACCTTGACTTTATTGGTGTACTAGCAAAGAGAGTGTATTCCTGATGGCGAACAAGAAAAAAATCAAAATCAAGGATAAGCGCGTACGGAGCATTCTCCGCGGTCCGCTATTTTGGATCGTTGTTGCTCTCGTAACCGTTGTAATTTTTGGACGTATCTCTAATACTGGTCAGACATGGACCGATGTCTCTACATCGACGATCTTGTCCGATATCGCGCAGAGTAAAGTGCAGTCAGCCCTACTCATTGATAAAGATCAGCGCATTCAGATTGTTTTGAAATCTGGAAATAGCGTTAACGGATCTACTCATTTGCAGGCTCAATATGTTGCAAATGAAGAGCCACAAATTACAGCGCTACTTACCACTAACCCACCAGCAAGTAAGTGGGATGTAAAGGTCCCTTCCACATCTTTTCTTGAGCAAATTTTCCTAAGTTTTGCACCACTTCTGCTCATCGGTTTCCTACTCTTGCTCTTCATGGGCAACGCTCAAGGTGGGCGTAAAGTCTTCACTTTTGGTCGCTCTAAAGCCAAAATGCAGAGCCCGGATGCTCCCAAAAATACCTTTGCCGATGTAGCTGGCGCTGATGAAGCAGTTGCTGAACTGAGAGAGATTAAAGATTTCTTAGCTGACCCTAAGAAGTATCAAGACATAGGCGCGAAGATTCCTAAAGGTGTCTTGCTTTACGGTCCTCCTGGAACAGGTAAAACACTTTTGGCTCGCGCAGTTGCGGGTGAAGCAAAAGTTCCGTTCTACTCAATCTCAGGTTCTGTGTTTGTTGAAATGTTTGTTGGAGTCGGAGCTTCACGCGTGCGCGATCTCTTTGCGCAAGCCAAAGCCAACGCACCAGCAATTATTTTCCTCGATGAAATTGATGCTGTTGGTCGTCAACGTGGAGCCGGACTTGGCGGCGGTAACGATGAGCGCGAACAGACACTCAATCAACTCTTAGTCGAGATGGATGGCTTTGAAGCCAATGCTCAAGTAATTCTGATTGCCGCTACTAACCGTCCAGATGTTTTGGATCCTGCGCTATTGCGTCCTGGACGTTTCGATCGACAAATTCCAGTAGACCGACCTGATCTCAAAGGCCGTACCGCGATTTTGAAGGTGCACGCAAAGAACAAGCCTCTTGCTAAGAGTGTTGATCTTGAAGCATTTGCAAAGCGCACTCCAGGATTCACTGGCGCTGATCTTGCAAACGTTCTCAACGAAGCTGCACTTCTTACAGCTCGAGAGAATGCCAAAGTAATTACAGTGTTGGCACTCGATGAAGCCATCGACCGTGTCATGGCTGGACCTCAAAGAAGTTCACATCTCATGACAGAAGAAGAGCGCCGCATCACTGCGTATCACGAGGGTGGACACGCACTCGTAGCATTCGCATTGCCACGCACCGATCCTGTTCAAAAAATTACCATCATGCCTCGTGGCCGCGCATTGGGTTACACAATGATCGTTCCCGATGAAGATCGTTATGCAACTACCCGCAGCCAGATGCTCGATCAGTTGGCGTACTCGTTGGGTGGTCGCGCTGCTGAAGAACTGGTTTTCCATGATCCAACCACAGGGGCCTCGAATGACATCGAAAAGGCGACAAATCTGGCTCGCGCGATGGTCACCCAATTTGGAATGACTGAGAAAATTGGCGCAATCAAGCTTGGAATCAGCGAGAGCGAGCCATTCTTGGGCCGCGACTACGGACATCAGCGCGACTATTCTGAGAGCGTTGCTAGCGTCGTTGACTCCGAGATTCGCTCCCTCATTGAAAATGCGCACCAAGAAGCATTCGATATTTTGGCCACTAACCGTGAAATTCTTGATCAGTTAGTGATCGAACTTCTTGAAAAGGAGACCCTCCTTAAGGAAGATATTGATCGAATCTTTGCGAACACAGTGAAAGTGGCACTACGCCCTGCATGGACAGGTTCAGCAACACGAGTTCCATCAACCCAGCCACCAGTCGAGATGTCGGCGGCCAAGCCACTCTCACTAACTGAGTTAGCTGAAGGTGATGCACCTGTAAAGGAAAAGAAAGCACGTGCGCCTCGCAAGAAGGCAGATCCTAAGCCAGATACAACGCAGGCCTAAAAATGTCAGATGTGAATCCGATCAGCATGGGACCTCATGATGGGCGGGCGCGCTCAGAGTTCGATCAAGAGCGCGCAGAGCGAGCCGTTACAGAATTGCTTTTGGCTATCGGCGAAGATCCATCACGCGATGGTTTGCGCGATACGCCAGCGCGTGTAGCACGAGCTTTTCGAGAGAATTTCGAAGGACTCTGGCAGTCACCTGAAGATATTTTAACGACGACATTTGATATCGGGCATAAAGAACTTGTGATTGTGCGCGACATCGAGATTTTTTCTCACTGCGAACATCACCTCACTCCATTCCATGGAGTGGCGCACATCGGATATATTCCTGGCGAGTCAGGCAGAATTACAGGTATCTCCAAACTCGCACGACTTGTTGATCTCTATGCGCGCAGACCACAAGTTCAAGAGCGGCTTACTACGCAGATTGCTGATGCAATCGTAGAAATTTTGGATCCCGCGGGAGTGATTGTCATTATTGATTGCCAGCATATGTGCATGTCAATGCGTGGAGTTAAGAAATCTCAAGCCCGCACGACAACATCGGCTGTCCGTGGACAGTTGCGCAACCCTGCTACGCGCGCAGAAGCGATGGCTCTCATTACATCTTCACAGCGCTCATGAAAGAGTTAGCTCGGACCCTTGTTATGGGGATTCTCAACGTCACTCCTGATTCATTTGCTGATGGCGGTCTGCACTTTGATTTCAGCGCAGCTATTTTGCGTGCTCGAGAGATGATTGCCGAAGGCGTCGATATTATCGATGTTGGTGGCGAGTCGACTCGGCCTGGCGCCGAGCGAGTGAGTCTTGAGGAAGAACGCGACCGAGTTATTCCAGTCATTACTGAACTCCAGCCCTTAGGAGTTTCTATCAGCATCGATACGACGAGAGCCGAAATTGCTCGCGCAGCTATCGCAGCTGGAGCGAGCATTGTTAACGATGTGAGTGGTGGACTCGCTGATCCAGAGATGTCCAAACTCATTGCTAGCAACCCCGGTGTTCAATACATCGTGATGCATTGGCGGGGCCACTCACAGGAGATGGATAAGAACGCCGAATACGAGGATGTTGTTAAAGAAGTCAAAGACGAACTTGATGAGCGCGTGACGACCCTTATTACGGAAGGCGTAAATCCCGAACAAATCATCATCGATCCCGGAATTGGTTTTGCAAAAAACGCTGAACATAACTGGGAGTTACTGCGGAATCTAGATCGCTTAGCACTTCTTGGTTACCCAATTTTAATAGGCGCTTCGCGGAAGCGATTCTTGGGTGCACTTGTCTCTGGCAAATCACCAGATGATCGCGAGTCTGCAACTATTGCCATCACAACATTGGTCGCCTCGCAAGGAATGTGGGGAGTACGTACTCACAGCGTGAAACCCCACGTTGATGCAATTAGAGTTGTCATGGAGTTAAAGCAATGAGTGATCAGATAGAAATTCTTGGAATTGAAGGTTTTGGCTACCACGGTGTTTTCCCTCAAGAGCGCAGAGATGGCCAGAACTTTCTTGTCGATATTGTCCTCAAGCTAAAAAGTTCTAAAGCGCGTAAAAGTGATCAATTGTCAGATGCAATCGATTATTCACGTGTAATTTCACTGGTTCACGAAACAATCGTTGGTGAGCCATTCAATTTGATTGAACGATTGGCAGAAGTAATTGCCGAAAAGATTCTTGCCACATACGATGTGAAGTCGGTGGAAGTAGTTGTGCATAAGCCTGATGCACCAATCGGCCTCAAAGTCTCAGATATTGCGCTCAGGATTAAGCGCAAACCATGAAAGTAGTGATCGCCCTGGGTTCCAATCTTGGTGATTCGACTTCTATCCTCAATCAAGCAATTACAGCGCTTTCGGAATTTATTACCAACTCCCGAACTTCTTCGTTTCACACAACCGCACCCGTAGGTGGTCCAGAACAACCAGATTACTTGAATGCAATATTTATTGGTGAGACCGAGTTGCCTCCGTTGGAATTACTCAAAAAACTTCAGAGCCTTGAAGCGGGTGCTGGTCGCGTCCGCGAAGTTCGTTGGGGTGCACGAACGCTGGACCTCGACCTCATCGCATATGGTGAACTGCAATTGGAGAGTGATGAACTCACGATCCCTCACCCACGAGCACATGAACGTGCATTTGTCTTGGCACCTTGGCATGAAATTGATCCCGAGGGCGAATTGGTTGGATATGGCCCAATCGAAGGTTTGCTCGCCAATTTAGAGGTGTAAACTTTGGTCATTAGCCCGGTACCCGGAAAGGACTGGAGCAGGTGAACGAATCTATGAGTAACGCCAAAACAGATATCGCCTTTGTGCCAACAATGGGCGCTCTGCATGATGGTCATTTATCTCTCATCCGACAAGCAAGAGCTCTCACACCGAGTGTTGTTGTGAGTATCTTTGTTAACCCACTCCAATTTGATAACCCTGCTGATCTCGCGAAATATCCGCGTGACCTTGAGGGTGATATCGCAAAAGCGGAATCCGCTGGTGCTACCAGGATTTGGGCGCCTACTTATGACGAGGTCTACCCAGCTACCTTTGAAAAATTAAGTGCGGGGGAAGTCGGTAAAACTTTTGAAGGTGCTAGTCGTCCAGGTCATTTCGATGGGATGCTTACAGTTGTTAATCAACTCTTTACGGCCGTAAAGCCTAGGTACGCAATATTTGGCGAGAAAGATTTCCAGCAGCTCTTCATTGTGCGTAATTGGGTTCGCGAGGCAGGGATCCCCATAGAAATTATTCCTGGTCCCATAGTACGAGAGAGCGATGGGCTTGCAATGTCATCGCGCAATGTTCGCCTCAGCCCCAAGGATCGCCTTGCTGCACTCGTAATTTCTCGCGCGTTACGGTCGGCAACCAAGGAGCAAGCTCTAGAAATTCTCCAATCCGAACCTGCATTTACGCTCGATTACGCGCAGATCGTGGATCCATCAACCTTCACAATCGCCAATGAACCAGTTGAAGGTTCGCGCATGATTGTTGCTGGGTGGATAAATGGAGTGCGATTGCTCGACAATATGTCGATGAGTGTGAGCGCATGAAACTCTTTGCCGGAACGCCTGGTTGGACCACCAGTGCTGATGTCATCATTATTGGCTCGGGAGTAGCTGGCCTCACTACAGCTCTCAACGCCCGAGCAGCAAAACTTTCGGTTCTTCTTGTAACAAAAGCAACGATTGACGCTGGTTCTACCAAGTGGGCCCAAGGTGGCATCGCTGCAGCTCTCGGTCCCGGAGATACACCTGATCAACATAAGAGTGATACGTTGATTGCGGGTGCAGGTCTTTGTGATTTAGATGCAGTAAATGTTTTGGTCACTGAAGGACCAGAGGCTGTTCGCAAACTCATAGCCCATGGAGCTGTATTTGATAAAGCAGAGAGTGGAGAGATCGCACTCACTCGCGAAGGTGGACATCACCGAAATCGAATCTTGCACGCAGGTGGCGATGCAACTGGTGCAGAAGTTTCGCGTGCACTTCTTGCAGCTGTCCAAAACGATCCAGGAATCGAAGTAATCGAGCATGCACTTGTCATTGATGCACTCACGGCCGCAGACGGAAGTGTCTGTGGAGTGACTCTGCATGTTATTGGTGAAGGTTCGCGCGATGGAGTAGGTCGAGCACTGGCTCGAGCTGTCGTTATTGCTACCGGGGGATTAGGGCAGGTTTATTCTCAAACAACAAATCCTCCTGTTTCGACAGGAGACGGTGTTGCACTCGCTCTACGCGCTGGAGCTGATGTAGCTGATGTCGAGTTCATTCAATTCCATCCCACCGTGCTTTGGAGTGACACAGCACGCGGGGGACAACAGCCACTCATCAGCGAGGCTGTTCGCGGTGAAGGCGCAATCTTGCTTAATCACAAGGGCGAGAAATTTATGCAAGGTAAGCATCCTCAAGCTGACTTAGCGCCGCGCGATATCGTCGCGAAAGAGATTTTCACCCAAATGCGCGAATCGAATCTTGGTCACGTCTGGCTCGATGCAACCGCAATCGCAGACTTCCCAGAACGATTCCCGACAATTTACGCATCATGCCTTGCGCATGGAATTGATCCACAAAAGCAGTTAATTCCGGTCTCGCCAGCATCACATTACGCATCCGGCGGAGTCCTTGTAGATCTCAATGGCCAGAGCAGCGTTGCCGGCCTCTATGTTTGCGGCGAGAGCGCATGCACCGGTGCGCACGGCGCTAATCGATTGGCCTCTAACTCACTTCTTGAAGGTTTGGTATTTGGCGCCCGGATTGCAGAACACATTGTGACTCACCTCGCGTCTCAGAAAGAACCAGCAAGTGATACTTCAGAGCCAACTCTCTTGCTCGATCCAGCTATCCGGATCCCACTTCAATTGGCGATGAGTGAAGGTGCCGGCGTCATGCGCTCAGAGAAGAGTCTGCAGACAACCTTGCAAACACTTACCCAACTTGGAACTCACACGAGTAATACACCGGATGTTGCTGCGTGGGAAGCATCCAATCTCTTCTTTCTTGCCGAGACAATCGTTCAATCAGCCTTAGAGCGTAAAGAGACGCGTGGTTCGCATTGGCGAAGTGACTTCCCAGAACTCAGCAAAGATTGGCAGTTGCGAATAATTCAAAGGCTAAACCGTGATGGCAGTTGGAACACCCGGACGGAGGCGGTAGCACCATGATCATTGACGAGCATGTAGATGCACTGATCGAGATGGCACTAGCTGAAGATTTACAAGGTGGTGTGGACATAACGTCCCACGCAACAATTTCAGAAGACCAGGTTGGGGTCGCTCAATATCATCTGCGCCAACGCGGCGTTATTGCAGGAATTCCAGTTGCTGTAGCGGTCCTTAATAAACTGGGCGTTACTGATATTCAAATCCCTGTAACGTGTGCTCACGAAAATCCGGCCGGGACACTCATACTTGAGGCGCGTGGAAGCGTTCGGGCTTTGATGCTTGCGGAGCGCACGACGCTTAATTTTCTTACACATCTCAGTGGCATTGCCACGCTGACCCGCGCCTGGGTTGATGAGGTTGCTGCGACTTCGTGCCAGATCCGAGATACCCGCAAAACCACCCCGGGGTGGAGAACGTTAGAGAAATATGCCGTTCGTATGGGCGGTGGAACTAATCATCGAATGTCGCTCTCGGATGCAGCACTGATTAAAGATAATCACATTGTGGCTGCCGGTGGAGTGCTCAAGGCGTTTTCACTTGTACGCGCGCAATATCCTGATGCCGAGATTGAAATCGAAGTAGATACCATCGCACAATTGCGAGAAGTGCTAGCCGGCGATCCCGATCTTATTCTCCTCGACAACATGAGTATCGATGAGTGCAAAGAAGCTGTGGCGTTAGTTAACGGCCAAACACGGCTAGAAGCTTCGGGTGGGCTTACTCTCGAAAGCGCTGCGGCTTATGCAGCAACAGGTGTCGATTATTTGGCAGTAGGCGCACTTACTCACTCCGCCAAAGCGTTAGATATTGGTCTCGATTTAAGGATGGAACTCTGAGTGTTACTTACTATCGATATCGGAAACACTAATACAGTTCTTGGAGTGTTTGAAGGAAGCACCATTGTTCAGACCTGGCGCGTAAAGACCGATCCACGCGACACGGCCGATGAGTTGTGGCTACGATTTCACTCACTCCTTGATGGAATAGCAATTGATGGCCTCTCCATCTGTTCGACAGTTCCAGCATCGTTGCGAGAAATCCGTCACATGATCGGGCGTTATTACTCAGATCTACCAACAACAATTGTGGAGCCGGGAATCAAAACCGGTGTCCCACTTCTTGTGGACAATCCCAAAGAAATTGGCGCTGATCGAATCGTCAATACACTCGCGGCCCACACGCTCTATGGCGCAGATGGTCCATGCATCGTGGTTGATTTTGGAACGTCTACCAATCTTGATGTCGTATCGCCAAAGGGCGAGTTCCTGGGTGGAGCCCTTGCACCAGGAATTGAAATCTCAGTCGAGGCGCTTGCTGCCCGCGCTGCTCAACTGCGCAAAGTTGAACTCGTTAGGCCGCGCTCGGTCATCGGCAAAAACACGGTCGAAGCTCTCCAATCCGGCACCATTTATGGCTTTGCCGGCCAGGTCGATGGGCTGGTCAATCGCATCATCGATGAACTTGAGCTGCTCTACCCGGGCACTGGCCGAGCGACGGTCATTGCTACTGGTGGACTAGCCCCACTGGTCTTTGGAATTAGTACCACCTTGGATGAGCACGAGCCCAACCTCACCCTCCTTGGATTGGCGCTGATCTTCGATCGAAATTCAGGGTCACAATCGTTCCAAGATAAGGTTCTCTGATTATGAGCGAACAGATAAATCCAGCCGTTGAGACAGATGATCTTCCCGAGCAATTGCGCATTCGTCGCGAAAAGCGCAGCGCTATTTTGGCTCGCGGAGCCCAGGCCTACGCTGTAGCGGTTGCTCGCACTGCCTCACTTAAAGAAATTCGTGAGCGTCATCAAGGGTTAGAGATTGATACCACCACTGGAGTTATTGAGTCGCTTTCAGGTCGCGTAATTTTCAAACGTGACACCGGCAAGCTCTGCTTTGCGACTTTGCGTGAAGGCGATGGCACTGAACTACAGGCCATGTTCTCGCTAGACAAAGTCGGTCAAGAGGTTCTTGATCAATGGAAGAGTGAAATCGATCTTGGCGATTTGGTCAGCGTGACCGGAGAAATTATTACAAGCAAGCGCGGTGAACTTTCGATCCTCGCATCTAGTTATGAACTTGCTGCTAAATCGCTGCGTCCACTTCCTGTCGAGCATAAGCCACTCTCGGAAGAGACTCGAGTGCGCATGCGTTATGTCGATCTTATTGTTCGCCCAGAAGCTCGGCACAATGCGCGTTTGCGCCCGCAAGTGATGAAAGCTCTTCGTGACTCTTTTGCTGCTCGCAATTTCATTGAAGTTGAAACCCCGATGCTTCAAGTGATGCAAGGTGGAGCAGCTGCTCGTCCATTTAAAACTCATAGCAATGCATACGACATGGATCTCTTTTTGCGTATCGCACCAGAGCTCTTCCTTAAGCGCTGCGTTGTTGGTGGGCTCGAGCGCGTCTTTGAAATTAACCGAAACTTCCGTAACGAAGGTGCTGACTCAAGTCACTCACCAGAGTTCGCAATGCTTGAGAGTTATCATGCATATGGCGATTGGGACACCGTTGCCACACTCACGCGCGAGCTTGTACAAGAGGCGGCAATGGCTGCTTTCGGCTCACACGTTGTTACGCATCATGATGGCCGCCAGGTAGATCTAGGTGGAACATGGCGCGAGGCTAATCTCTTCGACCTTATCTCTGAGGGTGTCGGCGAGACTGTTACCCCCCAGACTCCAATCGAGGATCTCACATCAATTGCTGCAAAACTTGGCATGAAGGTCGATCCTAAGTGGATTGCTGGAAAGTTAGCCGAAGAAATATTTGAGCATGTCACAGAAGGTCAGCTCAATGAGCCAATCTTTGTTAAGGGATATCCAGTCGATACTTCACCGCTGGTTCGCGCGCACCGTGAGACACCAGGGCTGGTTGAGAAGTGGGATCTCTACGTAGAAGGATTCGAACTCGCAACTGGCTACTCAGAATTAATTGACCCAGTAATCCAACGCGAACGTCTCGTAGAGCAAGCAGCACTTGGTGCCAAAGGCGATGTTGAAGCGATGCCACTGGATGAAGATTTCTTGCGAGCCATGGAGTACGGAACTCCACCAATGGGTGGAATGGGAATGGGAGTCGATCGACTTCTTATGGCTCTCACCGGACTTGGTATTCGCGAAACAATTTTGTTCCCACTTGTGAAACCAGAAGAGAGCTAGAGCCTCACTATGAGTGAAGTAATAATTCGCCCCGCCACAACATCTGATATCAAAGCAATTCGTCAGATTATAGATACGTATGTCTTAGCTCGCAGACTCTTGGCGAAGGAAACAGTTACGCTTTATGAAACTGTCCAGGAATTTACTGTGGCTGAGTACGAGGGTGAGGTAGTTGGTTGTGGAGCGCTACACGTGCTCTGGGAAGACCTTGCAGAAATTCGAACCGTTGCTGTGTTAGAAAAAATGCGCGGTATGGGCGTCGGCAACAAAATCATTAACGCCGTCGTCGAGCGAGCCAAGGCTCTAGGGGTCGAACGGATCTTCTGTCTAACATTTGAGACGGATTTCTTTGCCCGCAATGGCTTTGAGATTATCGAAGGCACACCGATCACCCACGATGTTTACGAGCAGCTCCTTCGCTCCTATGACGAAGGCGTGGCAGAATTCTTGGATCTTGAGCGGGTGAAGCCAAATACTCTGGGCAATACCCGGATGTTGCGGATTCTGTAACCCAAATCCACCCCAAGTTCTGGGCTTTCGGGCATAAATCGAGCTCTCTGCGCGTTACAGGTAGGCTAGAGCCGTACCAAAGAGTGCCTAGCTGAGCTCAATCTCAGCTGCCGGTACCGGCGGTTTTAGAAGAAAATGAGGTGGCCTAATGTTCGAGCGCTTTACCGATCGAGCTCGTCGAGTCGTTGTTTTGGCTCAAGAAGAAGCTCGCATGCTCAATCACAATTACATCGGAACTGAGCACATCCTTTTGGGACTTATCCACGAAGGAGAAGGTGTTGCCGCTAAGGCACTTGAGGCTCTCAATATTTCACTTGAGGCTGTTCGTGCGCAGGTCGAAGAGATCATTGGGCAGGGCCAGCAAGCGCCATCAGGCCATATTCCGTTTACACCACGCGCTAAAAAAGTTTTGGAGCTCTCGCTCCGTGAAGCGCTACAGCTTGGCCATAACTACATCGGCACCGAACACATTCTTCTTGGCCTTATTCGTGAAGGTGAAGGCGTTGCCGCCCAAGTGCTCGTAAAACTTGGAGCAGACCTCAATCGAGTTCGCCAGCAAGTTATTCAATTGCTCTCGGGTTACCAAGGTAAGGAAGCTGTTACCTCCGGAAGCGGACCTGCTGAAGGAACCCCAACAACATCATTAGTTCTCGATCAATTTGGCCGCAACCTCACTCAAGCTGCGCGTGAAGGCAAGCTCGACCCTGTTATCGGTCGTGAAAAAGAGATCGAACGTGTCATGCAGGTTCTCTCACGTCGCACCAAGAACAATCCAGTACTGATTGGTGAGCCAGGCGTCGGCAAGACTGCAATTGTTGAAGGTCTCGCCCAAGCGATTGTGCGTGGCGATATTCCAGAGACTCTGCGCGATAAGCAGCTCTACTCACTAGACCTTGGAGCACTTGTTGCCGGATCACGTTATCGTGGAGATTTCGAAGAACGCCTCAAGAAAGTTCTCAAAGAGATTCGCACTCGCGGAGATATCGTTCTCTTCATTGATGAGATCCACACCTTGGTTGGTGCAGGAGCTGCAGAAGGTGCAATCGACGCTGCAAATATTCTCAAGCCAATGCTTGCGCGTGGCGAGCTTCAGACAATCGGTGCTACAACTCTTGACGAGTATCGCAAGTACCTAGAGAAGGATGCAGCGCTCGAGCGTCGCTTCCAACCAATTCAGGTCGCTGAACCAACGCTTCCGCAGACAATTGAAATCCTCAAAGGACTTCGTGATCGCTATGAGACTCACCACAAGGTATCGATCTCAGATTCTGCGCTTGTCTCAGCTGCAACTCTCGCCGACCGTTACATTTCAGATCGTTTCTTGCCCGATAAGGCAATTGACCTGATCGATGAAGCTGGCTCACGCTTGCGTATTCGTCGCATGACCGCGCCACCAGAGTTGCGTGAATTCGATGACAAGATTGCCAGCGCCCGTAAGGAAAAGGAGTCAGCAATTGACTCTCAAGATTTCGAGCGTGCAGCTTCACTTCGCGATAAGGAGAAAGCGCTTATCGCCGAGAAGAACGAACGTGAGAAGACCTGGAAGGCTGGCGATCTTGACGTCGTAGCCGAAGTTGATGAAGAGCTGATCGCAGAGATTCTCTCGCACTCAACTGGAATTCCAGTCTTTAAGTTGACCGAAGAAGAGACAGCGCGCTTGCTTCGTATGGAAGATGAGCTGCACCGTCGTGTGATCGGACAAGACCAAGCGATTAAGGCTCTTTCTCAAGCGATTCGTCGTACCCGTGCTGGACTTAAAGATCCTAAGCGTCCGGGTGGTTCATTTATCTTTGCCGGACCTTCAGGTGTCGGTAAGACAGAGCTTTCACGCACACTCGCACAGTTCCTGTTCGGAGATTCTGATTCACTGATTCAACTTGATATGTCTGAGTACTCAGAGAAGCACACTGCTTCACGCCTCTTTGGTGCTCCTCCTGGATTTGTTGGATATGACGAGGGCGGACAGCTCACAGAGAAAGTTCGTCGCAAGCCATTCTCTGTCGTCTTGTTCGACGAGGTTGAAAAAGCTCACCCTGATATCTTCAACTCACTTCTTCAGGTACTCGAAGATGGCCGCCTGACGGATTCTCAAGGTCGCGTTGTAGATTTCAAGAACACGGTGATCATCATGACGACCAACCTCGGTACTCGTGACATCTCAAAGTCATTGGGACTCGGTTTCCATAACTCGGATGATGCGCTTGGTAACTATGAGCGCATGAAGGCAAAGGTGGGAGATGAGCTCAAGACTCACTTCCGTCCAGAGTTCCTCAACCGTATCGATGACATCATCGTCTTCCACCAACTCTCAGAAGTCGAGATTATTCAGATCGTTGATTTGATGATCGCTAACTTGGATGAGCGTCTACGTGCGAAGGACATGGGCATTGAGCTCACATCCGCCGCTAAGAGCCTGCTCGCTAAGAAGGGCTATGACCCACTTCTAGGAGCGCGCCCATTACGTCGTTGCATCCAGCGTGAGATCGAAGATATTCTCTCTGAGAAGATCTTGTTTGGCGATGTAAAGCCAGGGGAGATCACATTGGTAGATACAGAAGTGCAGGGCGATAAAGAGATCTTTACTTTTAAAGGTGTCTTGAAGTCGACGATGCCAGATACACCTGGTGATCTACAAGAGGCCCCAACCTCTAATTAATTAATCAGCAAGCTTGAAGCTCTTGCCGGTGGTCTCAATGAGGCCATCGGCAAGTAGTGTTTTTAGAGCCAATTCGAGCTGAGATTGATCGCCCCAGAGCGCACTTAACGTGGTCCTACCCAACTTCTTATTTTCGCGAAGTGCTTGAACGATTGTTCCGCGGCATTGTCGATCAGTACCGTTCCAAGCCTGACTCTTCTTTATGATCTCTGATTGCGGGTAACCAGCGGCCCGCCAAGCGCATTGCTCTTTCAGAGGACAGAGATCACACTGTGGATTGCGCGCTTTACAGATCAGCGCACCAAATTCCATAGTCGCTGCCGCCCAGATAGCTCCCTCTGACGGAATAAGTTCATAACGCAATTTTCTTTCGATCTGGCTTGGTGCTGAAGTTGGATTTTGCACGCCATCGATTACTCGTGCAAAAAACCTTCTGATATTGATTTCAAGGACTAACGTTGGTTGGCCAAATGCAAATGCACAAATTGCTGCTGCTGTGTATTCGCCGACTCCAGGTAGCGTTCTTAGTTGTTCAATCGAACGCGGAACAGAATTGTCATACTCTCGAGCGATTATTCTGGCTGACTCGTATAAGCGAAGCGCTCGACGTGGATAACCAAGTCTACCCCAGGCCGTAATCACATCCGACTTTTTGGCTTGTGCTACGTCTTGAGGTGAAGGCCAACGTTCCATCCACTGTGTCCATACTGGAAGCACACGGTTGACGGGTGTTTGCTGCAACATAAATTCACTCACCATGACTCCCCATGGGGTGCTCTCTCGCCATGGAAGGTCTCGCTTATGTGAAGCGAACCAATCCAGAACTATCTGCTGCACGTTAGGAGATTTTTACCTTAGCGATGGCTTGTTCCAGACGCCCGACTTCCATAATTTCAATTCCAGGAATCTTAAGGTCTGAACCAATGGGAACTATCGCTCGCTTAAATCCAAGTCGGGCAGCCTCATTGATGCGCTGCTGAGCACCAGTTACCTTGCGGATTTCTCCTGCAAGCCCAACCTCACCGATTGCTACAAGATCAGCTGGGAGAGCCAACCCTTTCGCGGCGGATGCGACTGCAAGTGCTACAGCCAAATCGGCGGAAGGCTCATTCATCTTCATTCCGCCAACGGTCGCCACATATACATCGCGGCCTGATAGTCGGATATGCGCGCGAAGTTCTAGTACAGCCAGCGTCATGGCAGTACGTGGGTTATCAAGCCCAGAGGTGACGCGGCGAGCATTGCCGTAGTCGCGTCCTTCGGCAACCGGTGCGCCAACAAGTGCTTGAATTTCGGCGAGTAGCGGCCTGCGACCTTCTAGGGCAACTGTTACGCATGTGCCCGGAACAGGTTCTGTATGTCTGGTGGTGAATAGTCCGGTCGGATCAGGCAATCCAATGATTCCTGACTCTGACATATCAAAGCAACCAACTTCATCCGATGCACCAAAACGATTCTTAATTGCTCGAATAAGGCGAAGACGTGAGTGACGCTCACCTTCAAAATTGAGAACTACATCGACCAAGTGCTCGAGTAGACGAGGACCCGCAATGGAACCATCTTTCGTAACATGTCCAACTAAAATAACCGTGATGTTTCGTTCTTTAGCGATGCGAATAAGCGCACCAGCAATTTCTCGAACTTGAGTAACGCCACCAGGTGCACCATCTACAGCAGCGCTAGCGATAGTTTGGATCGAATCAATGATGAGAAGTTCTGGTTGGACTGCATCGATGTGACCAATAACCGCACTCAGTTCATTTTCTGCAGCAAGCCAGAGTTGGGGATTAATTGCATCGAGTCGTTGTGCGCGTAGTCGGACCTGCGATGCCGATTCTTCACCACTAATATAGAGCGCACGCATATTCTGCTTTGCTGACTCTGCGGCGACAGAGAGAAGCAGAGTCGATTTACCAACGCCTGGCTCACCAGCAAGAAGAATTGCAGCTCCCGGGACTAAACCGCCACCGAGTACTCGATCTAACTCACCAACTCCACTTGTACGAGCCTTGGCGCTTTCAAGGCTGACTTCTCCGATCGGAGTTGCTGCTGTTGTTACCGGGCCTGCAACCAAGGAGAGCTTTTTTGGCGCGGCTACTTCTTCGACGCTACCCCAAGCCTGACATTCACCACAGCGTCCAACCCACTTCGTGGAAGTCCAACCACATTCTGTGCAGCGAAAGGGGTCTTTAGCGGGTGCTTTAGCCATTGGCCATCACCATCTACTTTTGGTTTGCTGCTGTAGCTGGGTGAATGACAAAAAGCGGTAAAGAATTTTTCTTCTGTTCTTTGGCGAGAAGCGCGATTGCTTCCATGCGAGCATCACAGAACTTCACGAGCTCTTCGTAAGCAGGTGCACCCATGAGCGCAATTAGCTCATTGTTATTTGATTTATAAACTGGCTCTCTACCCACATGCGCTTCTGTATTAGCCGTGCAATACCAAGCGAACTCTGCACCACCATCGCCCCATGCCAGGCGCTCATATTCGCCAATTACTGTGACCGAAATTTCGCGATCGCCAAATTCTCGAGTTTCAAAGCTGCGGCGAATAGGAAGCTGCCAGCAGACATCGGGTTTGGTATCAACAAAGTGAATATCTTCTTTTTGCGCCAAGTGATGAAGTACGCAGCCAAAGTTACCGGTGAAGCCTTCTGCCTCGTAACCCTTGCGGTTGAGGAAGATGCACGAGTCATCAACTTTGCGAGTCTTGCGATCGTTATCTAAACCGATCTCAGAAATACGGAGTTGGCCGCTCTTCTTCTTTGGTTGAGCTTCATCAAAAAATTGCCACATATCTGGAGTCAGACGCTTGGCTACCTCAAGGGTACGTAATTCATCAGCCTCATCAGAGTAGTAAGCGCCATCAGAGCAGCAACCTGCATCTGGCTTGTCCGCATCAATTCCGCAGCAACCGGCTCCATAGATACAGCTCCAATAGGAGGTGAGCCAGGTCAGGTCACAGCGAAAGATTTCTTCAGGCTTGGCTGGGTCAGCAAACTCCACGAAATCGCGGGCAAATCCATCTTTAACTTCAGGCATAGTGGCTAGAGCCTAAGGGTTTCTAGGACTTTTGGCACAATCATTGCGAATGAATTATTGGTTACTCTTTGGCTGTGGAAAACAATGCGGAACAGGCGCTCTCGATAGCGAATTCAACTGTTGGCTTTATCGGCGTCGGCAATATGGGCGAGGCGCTACTCGTTGGGTTGCTCAAAGCCGGAGCTAAGCCCTCTCAGATCTCATTCGCCGTCCGCAGAGCCGAGCGAAGCGTTGAGATTGTCAGTAAATATGGGATTAAGCCCGCAACTCTGACCGAGATGGCGAGCACATGTGATGTGCTTTTGATAATCGTAAAACCTCAAGATTTGACCACAGTCACAGACCTCATTGCGCCAGTTATCAATCCGCAGAGTTTGGTCATTTCGTTCTTAGCGGGCAAGAAGACGCAGACAATTGCGCAATTGCTAGGCGGTAATCACTCTGTGATTCGAGTGATGCCAAACACTCCAACCATGCTTGGAGTAGGAATGTCAGGTCTATCAGCAGGCGAGCATGTGAGCGACGGTCAGATCGCATATTCCAAAGAGTTTCTCGATGCGTGTGGAAAAGTAGTTCAGATTGATGAAGAATTGCAAGATGCCTTGGCTGCGACCAGCGGTTCGGGTCCGGCATACTTTTTCGCATTTGTAGAAGCGATGATCGCAGGTGCTGTAGAACTTGGGCTTGGCGAAGATATTGCAACAACTCTCACCGTTCAAACGATTCTTGGCGCAGCACGGATGTTAGATGAAACAGGTAAGAGCGCTTCAACTTTGAGAGAAAATGTTACAAGTCCCAAAGGAATGACATACGAAGGTCTCAAAGTATTTAATGAGGGCCATCTTGGGGACGTAGTTGCCCAAGCAATGAAGGCAGCTCGAGATCGATCTCGAGAATTGGCGTGAAATCTAAGCTCATCGTTGCAATAGCTCTGCTCCTGGCGTTATCGGGCGGAACCTCGCAAGCAGCTACTGTTATCAAGCCAGCACCAATAGTTCCTAAGACAATTCCTGTCGTTCCACTACTTCCACAAATATTGCCACATCTGAGCCAGGGCGACGATATTGCCCAGGCGCTAACTACACCACAAAGTGCTTATTTAATAGGCACTTTAGAGTCTTCATCCTCCACCCTGGTCAGCGCCTCGTCCCTCGGCGGTTCAAGCGACGGATATCTGAGTTCATTTGGCTGGGATGGGTCACCTTCATGGGGAGTACGCCTTGGTGGGGCAGGCGATGATATTGCTACCGCAGGAACGGTCGATACCCTTGGCAATCTCTGGGTGGTTGGAGCAAGCAACATCCCAGTTGCAACACCAACCCCATATGCAACTCCTACAAATATTTTTAACCCCAACCATGTGTCAATTGCGCCAACTACACCAGCTACAACCGGATTGCGTCGGTTGCTAGTCTGGGAAATCTCTGCCGCTACAGGAGCGGTCATCGCCAACTATGGCTACGATTTTGCCAACGTGATCGAGCCGACCGTAATTGTGGTGAAGGCAAACAAGTTGACGATTACAGGGCTATCGAATGATCCAGCTGGTCCAAATTTTTCTATTGTCATGAGCGCAACTGGCACATTTAGTAACCCCAAATATCTTGTAGCAAAAACTACTTTAGTTCCAGCTGTAACAATTATTAAGAGCACAAATTATCTTTGGCAGAGTTATGTGACCTCAAGGGCGATCCCAGGGATACCAGGTTTCAAACCAAAGTCGCCCACAACAGTGCTTATCAAGAGTTCGGCAAAAAGTGGAAAAATAGTAGATCTCTACACATTAAGTGGTTCTCTTGTCTCACTCGTGTATCAAAAAGGTAGCGGTCTATTGCTTGTTACTCAAGGGCCTACAGACTATGGAATTAGCCTCATAAAAACTCCTTAGAAACTAATTTGCTTTCATCAATGTTAGTTTGCCATTAATCCCAGCCAATGCATACGTTGCGCCATTGATCGTAATCCAATGGCTCATTGAGGTGCTGGAAATATTTGCACTCGAAACCAAGGAAGTCATTTGCGTTGAGGAGTTAAATGAGCAGAGTCTGCTCTCACAATTGAAGAGAATATTTTGTCCATCATAGGTAAGAGGGGCCTGGGGGATTCCATACATTGAGGTCTCATCTTGGGCAACGGAGCCGTTATGCGTGATGTCTACATAGCGTAAAACACTGGGATTAGGCAGGGAGATAGCGTTAGCAGCTAACCAGGCACCCTTGAGATCAGCCTTCGTGTAACTCAGCGCGACGTCGTACCCCGCAACCGCCACCGCTCCACCAGCAGCATCTAGAGTCTGATACTTCCAATCTTCCGGATAAGCAGAGCTGCGTGAAGCTAGACGAACTTCTCCCTCAATAGCGAGCTTTTGTTGATTGACTTGTAAAACAGAGTCATACAACAGGTAGACCTGGCGACTAAGGCTGAGTGCGCTCAAGTGAAATCCAACATCTCCAGTAGTTCGACCATCCGTTGCGCGGTCTCCATCAACAAGCTCGTAGGACCATTGCGTCGCTGGAGTAATGGTTCCTGGTAGTGCGACCGCACCCAAAATAATGCCTTGGCTCTGATCACGATAGAAAACTTGAAGCCCATCTGGAGTATCAACGCATGCACTTGCGCCAGAAACATCACTTGATGTGCGTACTCGCTCGGGATCGGTGTAGGTGTTGATCTTGGTGCCGTTGCCATCGACAACGTTGTAACTCCATTTCTTTCCATCAAAACCAGCGTAGCGAAGCCACTTATTGGTTAGGTCTCCGTAAAAAATGTCGAGGCGTTGCTTTGCGCCAGGTGCAGAAGTACAGACCGAAATCGAACCCGATACATCGTTTTTAGTTCTACCAAGAGCGAAGGAATTTCCATCAACTGTTGTGATTTGCCATGTTTTGCCGCCCCAGGTTGCAAGTTTGAGATCACCACTCTTGGAGTCGCTATACGCAATTACTGGTTGGCCACGGAACGTTGTGGTCGCTAGGTTTTTAGCATCCGCGCTCGGATCAATAATTGTGCTTCTCCACGATGGCTGCGGGATGACTACATTGCTTGTCGCCGCTGGTGAGGTTCCAAGCGCGTTGGTTGCCGTCACCGTAAATGTGTATCTATTTCCATCAACTAAGTGTGGGATTGTTACCGGCGAACTCGTAGCAGTAACGAGTAAGCCCGTCTGATCGACTTTGATCGTATAGCTGGAAACTATTGAAGTACGGGCATTATCTGGAGCGTTAAAGGCAACGATTGCGGACTTATCACCCACGATTGCTGTTACCGAGCGTGGCGCATCAGGCACTCCAGCAGGTTTGCCAGCAGGTGGTTTGTTGCGCATATCTTGCAACATGGCCACAGCGAGAGATCCAGGAGTAAGAAAGACGGCGCCTGCTGGCCAGCTTGGTGTCATCAGCGCGTTAGGTCCAGAGTTTTGAAAAGTGCTCTGGTCCAAATGACTGACTGAAGATCCAGGTTGGTAAGGGTTCGGTGTGTAAAGAAGTGGCTTCACACCATTGTTGGCGGCAATGCCAAGCGGACCGTTCCAGAGAAGTGTGTTTTCAAGAGCATGGCCGAGGGCGGCAGATGGTGATGGGAGATCCATCAGGCGAGTTCCATCGGGCGTCTGGGCAAATGCATCGAATGGAGTTGGCTGATCGATCGTTCCGTAACCAAACGATGGGTCGTAAGAGTCGTTTGATAGAAATCCGAGCCCGTGAGTCATCTCATGAATGATGATCGACTCCAGGTCGTATTCATTACTCGGACAGTTTCCATCAGTGCCGAGATAGAAACTACTCGCCATCGTAGAGTTGATGTTGATTTGGATCTCAGGATTACTTGGATCTAAATCTTTACCGGCTAGCGCATTTGCCATCGCTGATGGATACCAAATCGATGGGTCTGGTGCTCCACTAAATCCCTGGAAGAAATTAACTGGGCTTGCTGATGCAAGAATGCCACCCGCTCCTTGGGCAACGTAATGCGCATTGACACTTACGGGAACACTCGATTGCCAATATTGCGTCCAGATATTTACTGCTGCTTGCACCGCATCTTGTTCAGCCTGCGGAACATCGGTGTAGGTAACATTGATTGCGCTCTGAGCTGTGGAGCGTTTGTATCTCCCGGTGTTACCACTTCCATCAATCGAGGTGAGATGCGCACTCGATTTTTGAGCTGGCCCCGCGTACGTGTTTGCCCAACCAGCTGGAATCTCGCGAAATGAAAGAGCATGGGCGGGAGATAATCCAGCGAGTAGTGATGCCCCAACTCCAGCCGCAAGAAGCGCGCATTTAAGACGGAACCGGGCTCGCATAAGGCAAAATCTTAGTCTTCTGGAAGGATAGACACCATGTCACAATCCAAGTCTGTGGTGGTCTACTCCCGCAGGGGATGCCATCTTTGCGAAGAGGCGCTCTCCACATTGGCTAATCTTCGTTTGCGAACCGGTTTGCGAACCGGTTCAGAAGCCGGCCCAGGTACCTTTGAAATCTCAGAAATCTTCATCGATGGTGACAGCGACTTGGAAGTTAAGTATGGCGACCAAGTTCCCGTTATCGTGATTGATGGCAAGGTCCACGATTTTTACAGAGTGGACCCCGAGCGCTTCTTAGGAGCGATTTCCAAATAGCACATCATCGGCATCGATAATTCGATAGGCATAACCTTGCTCGGCCAAGAAACGTTGACGATTGGCAGCAAAATCTTGATCAACAGTATCGCGTGCGACAAGTGAATAGAAACGTGCGCCACGGCCATCTGCTTTAGGTCGTAACACTCGCCCAAGTCGCTGAGCTTCTTCTTGACGTGAACCGAATGTTCCTGAAACCTGGATCGCAATGGTTGCATCTGGCAAGTCAATAGAAAAGTTTGCGACCTTTGAAACAACAAGGCACTTAATCTCGCCAGCGCGATAGAGGTTGAATAACCGCTCTCGTTCTTTCACAGGAGTGTCGCCCTTAATTACTGGCGCCCCCAGATCTTCTCCTAGCGCATCAAGTTGATCCAGGTATTGCCCGATAACGAGTACCTGCTCATCTTCATGTTGTTTTGCAAGTGCCACTGCGACTTTATGTTTTGTGGCAGTAGTCGAGCAGAAGCGATAGCGATCTTCAACTTCTGCTGTTGCGTAGTTAAGTCGTTCTGCATCTGTGAGAGTGACTCGTACTTCTACGCAATCTGCTGGAGCGATGTAGCCCTGTGATTCAATCTCTTTCCATGGAACGTCAAAGCGTTTTGGACCTATGAGCGAGAAGACCTCGCCCTCCATTCCATCTTCCCGAACCAAGGTAGCTGTAAGCCCCAGTCGACGTCTTGATTGGATATCGGCTGTAAATCTAAAGATCGGTGCTGGAAGCAGGTGCACTTCGTCATAGATGATCAACCCCCAGTCAATCGCATCAAAGAGGTCGAGGTGGCTATAAAGCCCATTTCTACGCATCGTCATCACTTGATAAGTGGCAATTGTTACTGGGCGAATCTCTTTTTTAGCTCCTGAATATTCGCCGATTTCATCTTCATGAAGAGTGGTGCGTCGCAAAAGCTCATCGCGCCACTGGCGAGCTGCCACAGTATTTGTCACAAGAATGAGAGTCGTTGCTTTTGCATGAGCCATTGCAGCAGCGCCAACAATTGTTTTGCCGGCACCACATGGGAGTACAACTACTCCAGATCCACCATGCCAAAATCCTTCAGCGGCCATCGCCTGATATTTGCGAATAGACCAACCTTCTTCACGCAGTGCAATCTCGTGATGCTCGCCATCAACGTACCCCGCAAAATCTTCAGCTGGCCATCCAAGTTTGAGCAAGGCTTGCTTAAGGAAACCGCGCTGGCCTGGGTGAACGATGATTGTCTCATCATCTAGTTGGAGTCCGAGCATCGGTGCAATCTTTTTGCCACGAGTTACTTCCTTGAGAACTGCAGGATCGTGTGAGACAAGCACGAGCCCGTGGACAGGGTGTGCTTCTAGTCGCAAACGACCATAGCGCGACATCGTTTCGGCAATATCAACAAGGAGCGCATGCGGTACTGCAAAGCGCGAATACTTGAGCAAGGTATCGATGACATGCTCGGCATCATGTCCTGCCGCGCGAGCATTCCACAGTCCCAGTGGCGTGAGTCGGTAAGTGTGAATATGTTCTGGAGATTTTTCGAGCTCAGCAAATGCTGCAATGGCTCTTCTGCAATCATCAGCAAGAAGATGATCTACATCGAGAAGTAAGGTCTTATCTGATTGAACAATTAGTGGACCATCACTCACTTAAGGAGCTCCTTAATAAGACTAGCTAGTAGTGAGATTCGGTTAGGGATTGAACTTGCAAGAATATGTTCATGCGCGGCATGTGCGCCATCTCCGACTGCACCTAGTCCATCCAGGGTTGGGGCTCCAGCAGCCGCAGCAAAATTGCCATCACTGGCGCCGCCGACCGATGCGCTTCCGATAGGAGCCATGTCGAGCTGGGCTGCCACTCTTTCTAGAGTCTCATAGAGCGCAGCTGTGGATGCCAGCTCAAGAGGCGGGCGATTAATGCCTCCGACAATCTCAATTCGAGCTTCTGGATGCATAGGTTTTAAATCATTGATAGCTGCATCAATTCGTTCTAATTCTGAATATAAGAATGAACGTGAATCGATATCAAGTTCAGCGAGTGCTGGAACAGTATTGGTAGTGGAACCAGAGCGCATCAAAGTGGGAACGACAGTGGTGCCATGGCTCTGATCATTGAGTTTCATGACCTGCTCAACAATTCGCGCGATTTCGATAGTGGCATTGATGCCTTTTTCTGGTTCGAGTCCAGCATGCGAAGCGCGACCGTGAATAACAATATGGTACATCGACGTACCCTTGCGCCCAATCTTTGCTTTGCCATCAAGAGATGCTTCCAAAACTAAAACCGCACGCGCGCTCGAAGCTAGACGCTGAATTAACTTGCGAGAAGATTTACTACCAGTTTCTTCATCGCTCGTCGCAATAAGCGCAACTTTCGTGTGGGCATCTGGGACCTCCTTGAGGCTATAGAGCGCTTGAAGGAATCCTGCCTTCATATCAAATATGCCCGGTCCTGCAATCTCATCACCATTGATCTGCCATAGCGGCAGAAACGAATCAAGTGGCCAGACAGTGTCGAGGTGTGCAAGCAAAATGATTTCGGGTTCTTTGGCGCCCCACCAAAATACTGGACGTTCTTCTTCAATCACTATCTGCGCGGGATGAGGCAGATTGCTTGCACTAATCTCTACTGCCAATTCCATGACCTTGCGGATCGCTTCAAGATCCTCACTCGGTGACTGTGCGCGAACGAGTTTTTCTAGATCGGCAAGAAAAGTAGCAGTGGTCATAGGTCTAAGTCTGCCGTATTTCCGCTACTCGGCGAGGCTTACGCCGGTAATACGAGGAATTCTGAAGTGGATTATCTCTCCTGAGCTATGGTCAAAAGCCACCAGAGTGCCTAGTGAGATGGACTTTGGCTCAATCATGCGATTAGAGACACCACCGTTTGTGTCAGCGTAGCCAATAGTGAGAGTGGAGCGCTCGGCAATGTAATGATGCAGGAGCTCAACTGTTTCGTTGGCAGAAGTGCGCGGAACTTCACGTGGCTTGTGAGATGTCGCCTTTTCACCCACACGAAGTGAACGTAGCGCCGCATCGATGGCAACATCGAGTGGAGCTGCGGGTTCAGTAAGCGAGCGAGGTGGCTTTGGCCGAGATTTAGAGCGGCGAAGCTTGGGTGCAGAAACCAATACACCTGTTTGATTCTCGGCTGCTGGCAAATATCCGGCTTCGCGTAGCGTGCTGATCAACTCTGCGCTCTCGGACTCTGCAATCAGAACTTGTGGAGCTAATTTACGGAGCCCAAAACCATCGAGTTTTCGATCATGAATTATTTGGGCGATAAGCCCTTCGTCTTCACAGCGAATATAGGAAGTAGCGACGCCAACTCGTAGCCGACCATGACGCTTTGCTACATCGACAATGAGGTACTCGAGTGGCTGAGGCATCGGAGTCTTAGACGTCTTTCTTAGGAAATCAATAATCGCTTCACCCGTTTGACCATGATCAAGTCCACGTCGAATAGATGTCTCGCTAAAACGATAGACAGTCGCACCACCACGACTTTCGATATCTGCAATTGTTCCCATGGCATTTGCTACTTCGAGAGTCAATGGACCAGGAGCGATCGCACTATTGTCGCTCTGAATCAAAATGTGATCTACCGGTTTTGGCAATGCATCATCAATGCCTAAATCATCGCTCTCTAAAAATCTCTTGCCAAAGGTAGATATTGCGCCTTGCCCACTAAGGCCAAGCCATTCGGCTTCACGCAATATCCATTCGGTGTACGAACTATTTGCGCGTGCAGGTGCAAGCCAACTGATATTTTCGTGCATTGATGCAAGTTCTGGATCGAGCTCGGGGTTTGCTGAAAGTAAAGCCAGGGTGAGTTTTTTGAGTGTGGGAGTGCCTGGTCGATCGAGCTCTGGACCAAGTGCAGATACGCTCTTTGAGTCCCCGCGACCGACGAGTCCACTCATACGAGATGACTCAAGCCATAGACAAGCAAGTGCGTACCACTTCTCGTCCATCGAGCGAGAAAGCCAGATATCGAAGGCGCTGGTTGGCAAAATAGCATCATCGGAATCAATAACAACTAGTCCTGCGATGTAAGTGACTTCTGCAACAAAAGCTGCACACCCTTCATCAATACCTAAATGTTCCGCGCTATGTTTGAGATCGCGCACACCGAGCCCACCAGAACGAAGCGCTGTAGGCGGTTCATCTGACCAGTTGTGTGCCAACTCTTCGACCCAACGAATGATCGTGGATATATTCGCAATAGCAGCTTGATCGACATCTTTCTGTTTGCGCGATGTGCCTTTGAGCGGTGGCTGGGTTGGCACTATTTCTTTAAATATTTTTCCATTACGCAAATGCATCGCAACTTCGCGGGGCAGCAAAACGGTTTGCGAATCAAAGGCTAGGAGGAATTTATTCTCAAGGAGCCATTTAATATGAGCTGGTGCTTTTTTAATATCCGCAATCTGACCTTTGGGTGGTCCCCACATCATCCGCTCAAGAATTTCGAGCGCTCCTTTTGGAGCAGTTGCAAGAAGTCCAAAATCTAAAGTAGCCGTTCCTCGTGGGCCAAGACCAGCTGGGGTATCGCCAATGAGTGTGCGCACATTTGTTGGGACGCGATAGTGCTCGCCATCCTTATAGATGAGTGCTTTTGCCTCTAACTCATGCACTGTTGCTTGTGCATCCTTGCTTGTCACGGCGAGCAATTCAATGAGTGAGATGGGTTCAGATAAAGCGCACAGCGCTGTAAGAATGTCGAACTGCCATTTATTTAGTGCTTCACAGGCCCGCATCACGCTCGGCATAGAGTTTGCACGAGCCGCTAGCGCGCCGATATCTGCGGGCACAGGTGAGATGAGATCAGGACGAGCTCTAAAGAGTTCGGCTATCTCTACATCGTTTTTGCTTCGCAGGGCGTCGCTGAGGCTGTTGGACATAACTGCCCTACATTACCGCCCTCTGCGGTGATCGTTCGACCGCTAGTAATTCGTGAGAAATTTCTTAGATTTGTGTATTTTTTTTGCGCTTGACCCAGGACTTTGGGTTGAGATGTATCCCGATGTGAAGCCCTTTGCTCAAGATCGGAGCCAAGGCTTTCTTGATCGCGCGCGCACGTCTAAAGTCATAGATCGGCCAGTTCTTTTTAAGAGCATGGATTTGAAGCAAAGTATCGGGATTGATCACGCGAGGGTTGCCAACCGCCGTCAATAGCGGAATGTCATGATGACTATCTGAATACGCATACGAGCGGGCCAGGTCAATGCCATGCTCCTGTGCGAGAGCTTCAATGGCAAGAGCTTTGTTGGGTCCGTGAAGCAGTTGTCCGATGATTTCACCTGTGTAGACGCCATCTTTTGTTTGGGCCACAGTGCCTAGGGCTCCGGTGAAGCCCAACCGCTTGGCAATCAAATCTGCAAGATCTTTAGGAGTAGCAGTTACTAGCCACACCTCTTCATGGGCAGCCAGATGCTCATTGGCGATTTCAATCGTGCCCGCCCAAAGCGCTGGCGAGACATATTCGTCGTAGACCTCGATACCCATCTTCTCGATCTCATCAACTTTGTGACCGCGGAAGAATTCGCATGCTGCCGCTTGAACCTTGGCGATCTCTTCCTTGTTCTCAAGTCCGGAGAGGCGATAACGCAGGTTGGCAACGATGAAATTAGAGATATCTTTTTTGGTAAAAAACCCCCGCTTGTACATGCCTCGACTGAGGAAGTAGAGGGAAGAGCCCCTCATAAGGGTGTTGTCGACATCGAAAAATGCTGCTCGGATTCCTCCTGTGGGGGCTTGAGCGCCCACGGGGGTAACTTCGCAATCGTAGGACATCTCCTTAGCCTATTCCCAGAAGTAGCCAATGCCTTCGCTCGGGCCGCTCGTGGCTAGGCCCAGCTATGGCTGTTCACCCTCAATTTCCTCACAGAGATGGGCAAGCCCTACCTCCTTTATGATGGGCGCATGGCTCAAAGCGTGCACGTCCTTCGTCACGGGCAGGTGCACAATCCCGAGAATATTCTCTATGGACGCCAGCCGGGATGGCGCCTATCTGAGCTCGGCCAAGAGATGGCTCAAACGGTGGGTGATTGGTCCAAGCAATTTGATGTCGGAGCAGTCCTTGCCTCACCCCTGCAGCGCGCACAGGAGACGGCAGCTCCATTAGCTGCTGCACACAATCTGGAGATCATCACCGATCCGAATTTGATTGAAGCGGCAAATATTTTCGAGGGAAAGAAATTTGAACTCGGATCAGGAGTACTTCGTCATCCAGGAATGTGGCGTCACCTTACGCGTCCATGGCAACCTTCATGGGGCGAGCCATATGATGAACAGATCAATCGCATGCTAGCCGCGCTCTTTGCTGCCCGTGATGCGGCCGCAGAATCTGGGCCGGATAAAGATGCATTCATGGTCTCTCACCAATTGCCGATTTGGATTCTGCGTTCAGCAGTAGAGGGACGTCGCTTGATGCACGATCCCCGTAAGCGCGAGTGCACGCTAGCTTCAGTAACAAGTTTTCACCTGAACAATGACGGAATTATTGAAGGCGTGAGTTATTCCGAACCTGCAGCCCTGTTACTTCCAGAAAAAAAGAAATGAAAAAGTATTTATTTGCTGCGCTCGCAGCCGTCCTTCTTCTCACCGGTTGTTCTGCCAATGGCGTCTCCAAGACAACGCAGCAATCCTTTGTCGAAGGCGATGGAGTTGCCGCGTATGTGAAGCCAGCTCTTCGAAAGCCGGCGCCAGTCATCCACGGTGCAACGCTCGAAAGTGGAGTCACTACTCTCAATTACAACAAAGTCACCGTGCTTAATGTGTGGGCTTCGTGGTGTTCGCCATGTCGCGCCGAGGCACCGCTCCTCTCTGACTTCGCCCAGAGATATTCATCTGATGGTGTGCAATTTGCTGGCATCCTGACACGCGATAACCCATCTGCAGCGCTGGAATTCGTGAAGCGATTTGGTATTACTTACCCGATATTTACAGATGATTCCGTATTAGCCAGCTTTAGAAATTCGCTAGTTCCCAATGCAATCCCTACTACGTTAATTATTGACTCACATGGCTATGTTGCGGCTCGAGTGAGCGGGGAAGTGACAGTTGCTTTGCTCTCTGATCTCATTGCGCGTGTTCTGAAAGATGGTTCACATGCATAATTTCTTCGTTAACCAAATTTTTTCTGGCAACTTAATTTTGGCAATGATCGTTGCACTCATTGCCGGTCTCATCTCATTCTTCTCGCCTTGCGTGCTTCCGCTTGTTCCTGGCTATCTCGCATATTCGGCGGGAATGACAGATGTCAAGAATAAGGGACGCACAGCACTTGGTGCGCTTCTCTTTGTTCTTGGTTTCTCATTTCTCTTCATCAGCTACGGTGCGCTTTTCGGCTCTCTGGGTTCAAAAATTTCAAGTGGATCGCGAACACTCTCAGTAATTCTTGGCTTACTCACGACTCTGATGGGCGTTGTCTTTCTCTTCAACCAACGCTTCTACCGTTCATTCAAGCCCCAATGGAAAGCAACTGCAGGTCTCCTTGGGGCTCCGCTACTCGGTTTTCTATTCGGACTCGGATGGACACCGTGCATTGGGCCAACGCTTGGCGCAGTACAAGCTCTCTCATTCCAAAGTTCAAGTGCTTTACGCGGTGCCATCCTTTCCGTTGCTTATTGCATGGGCATCGGAATCCCATTCATTTTAGTTGGCGTTTTCTTTGATCAATCAGCAAAGTTGCGCAGATTTATATCCAAGCGAGGCAATCTCCTTACGCGATTTGGTGGAATATTTTTGATCATTATCGGTTTGTTACAGGTAACCGGGTTGTGGGGTCATTTGATTAATGATCTTCGGGACTCAATGACTGGCTTTATCCCGGCGCTCTAATGGCAAACACAGAGAATTCAATCGACATCGGGGTGGTCGGCCTGCTCCGATGGGGTTGGCGCCAGCTGACGAGCATGCGTACGGCCCTTATTCTGCTTATGCTTTTGGGAGTTGCTGCCATTCCGGGATCGCTCTTCCCGCAGCGGAGCCAAGAGCCACAGAAGGTGGACCAATACTTCGCACATGATCCAAGCCTGGCCCACTGGATGGATCGTCTTCGCCTATTTAATGTCTACGCATCGCCATGGTTTAGCGCCATTTACCTGCTTCTCTTTATCTCACTCATTGGGTGCGTTCTTCCGCGCACCTTCACGCACCTTCGTGCCATTGGAAAGAAGCCACCGCTCACTCCTAAAAATCTGGATCGCATGGAGGGGCATCGCATCATTGCTAGCGCTGATACTGCTGCCTCATTTGAACTCGCACGCAAGTGGCTAAAGAAAAATCGATATCGGCTGAGGATTCAAGATGGTTCGATTTCAGCAGAGAAGGGTTACCTGCGCGAGACCGGCAACTTGATGTTCCATCTCTCACTTATTTTGATTTTGGTTGGCGTTGCCCTCGGTTCACTTTTTGGAATGAAGGGCGAGACGATCCTAAACGTTGGTGATCGTTTTATTAATACCCCGACTTCATACGACACGATTACATATGGAAAATTTCAGGGGCAAGGAACGCTGATTCCATTTGCGCTAACGGCCACAGATTTTGCAGCTAAATATGATCCGATTACTGGACAACCAACTGATTACACCCTGACTACATCAGTTGAAAATCCAATTGGTTCAACCCCTAAGAAGATTATTATTAAAGTTAATAAGCCACTGACGTATGGATCGACAAAGATCTATCTGCAAGCAAATGGTTATTCACCGATCGTCACAATTCGTGATAAAACTGGAGCAGTAGTTTTTAACGGTCCAACTATTTTTCTACCCCAGGATTCGGATCTCACTTCTGTAGGCGCGATTAAGGAACCAGATATGACGCCGCAGATTGGCTTCATCGGCACCTTTCTTCCAACTGCTCAAATGAATATGAAGCGCGGAGGATTCTCTTCTTATCCAGAGGTGCTCAATCCTGAGCTTCTTCTTTCGGCATGGAAGGGCAACCTTGGACTCGATTCAGGTACCCCACAGTCTGTCTACCAACTCAACACAGCTGCCATGAAGGAGATTGGCATTAAGGCGCTGCTGCTTGGTGATACCTATAACTTCGGTGAGGGTTCGATCACATTCACTGGCTGGAAGTCGTGGGTGAACCTGCAGATTGTTGAGGATCCAGGCAAGATGTATGCATTGTTCGGTGCGATATTTGCCATCTTGGGTCTGCTGATCTCGCTCTTCACGCGCCAGCGTCGAATCTGGGTTCGCGTAGGAAGTGAAATCGAGATTGCAGGTCTGGCAAAGAATGGCATTCCAGGGCTTGATAAAGAACTTGAAGATCTAGCTCGAGCATTATCAGGAAGTAAAGAGGAGCAAAAGTGAATTCAATTCAGTTAGCAACATTTTCAAATCATGCGATCTACGCCTGTCTAGCCATCTTTGCAGTGGCGTTCGTGGCTCACACGATTGAAGTTGCTTGGTCTGTACGCAATGTCCCAGGACAGACAAAGACTGAATTCGAATTTACTCGCACTGATCGTGCCGGTCGCATCGGAACAGCGATGATGATTCTAGGGTTTCTTGTTCTTCTTATTGCAGTTACTGCCCGAGGAATGTCTGCGCATCGCGTGCCGTGGGGCAATATGTATGAGTTTTCAATAACAGGTGCTCTTACTCTCACCGGTGCTTACCTATTTGCTTTAGCTAAGTACAAACTGCGTTGGCTCGGTCTTCCAGTTTCGCTGGCTACCCTGCTCACTCTAGGAACAGCAATCACAGTGCTCTATCGTCCAAGTGAACAACTGGTACCGGCACTTAAATCTCCGTGGCTTGCACTTCACGTCTCGGCTGCGATCATTTCTGGTGGAGTATTTCTTGTTGCCAACCTTGTTGCTGCAACATACCTCTGGATGGACGCTATTGAAAAGAAGGGTCCTCGCCCAACATGGGCAGCAAAGATTCCTTCACTGGAATCACTCGATCAACTCTCATATCGCCTAATCGCCTTCGTTTTCCCACTCTGGACCTTTGCCATTATTGCTGGAGCAATCTGGGCTGAATCAGCTTGGGGAAAGTATTGGGGTTGGGATCCAAAGGAGACGTGGGCATTTATTACCTGGGTTGCCTATGCGGCTTATCTACACGCACGCGTAACCGTTGGTTGGCGCGGCAAGCGTGCAGCATGGCTCTGCATATTCGCGGGCTCAACATTCCTCTTTAATTACATTTACATCAATATTTGGGGAACTGGTCTACATACCTATTCCGGTTTATAAGATCTAGTTTTATTTCAGAGTTTTCCAAGAAATTCGGGGTTGTCGTCTGGCGGAATAGGACGTCCGCCGCGGACTTTGCGCACTCTTGGAGCTTGGGGTCCTTTTGGGCGACCAGCGAAAAACCAGGCTAGTGCGCCAAAGAATCCAAAAAATAGAACAGTGAGTACCCACGCCCATTTTGGCAGATTACGCACCAGGCTCTGCTCTGTGCGAGCTGCATCAATCAGTGCATAAAGTTCTACACCGAATGAGATCAGGACAATCAGGGTATCTAGCATGGTTTGAGTTTAGTCCTATCTGAAGTGAATCTGTTTTAGATAAAAAATGCGGCTGCGAGTCCGACTGCAAAGTAAAGCTGCAATTTTCCTACTCGGCCAAGAATGGGAATGAGATCGCGACCCTTCGCTCCCTTAAGGACCTCGCCGCAAATCAAATAAGTTTGTGGAATGAGCGCAAAAGTGATGAAAGCACGCGTGGTGATAATTGCAGCGATGCCCGCGGCAATATGAGCAAGCAGAAGAAGTCCAACAAACATCAAGCGGGCTCCACGATCGCCAAGACGCACAGCTAG
Source organism: uncultured Actinomycetes bacterium (assembly GCA_903825945.1). Classification (GTDB taxonomy): domain Bacteria; phylum Actinomycetota; class Actinomycetes; order Nanopelagicales; family Nanopelagicaceae; genus PALSA-747. The sequence continues at coordinate 79,467 of CAIKCJ010000018.1, forward strand.
CGTTTTTTTACCGACACCTGCATCCTTAGGAAGATCGCGAAGATTATTAATGGCCAAGATTGCGCATGACAGAGCGCCCATAGGTAGTGCGACAACAAAAGATTTCCAGGTCAGTCGTCCTGATTGAACGAAGTAACTTCCCATTGTCGCGACTAATCCGAAGAAGAGAAAGACCGATACTTCGCCGAAGCCCTTATAGCCATAGGGACTTTTGCCACCGGTATATGTCCACGCAGCAATAATTGCGACTGCTCCTACGAGCACAAGCCACCATGATGTCCTTGACGATAGATATAAACCAACAATTGCAGCCGCTGCGAAGGTGAGGTACGCAGCTCGTTTAACGGCAGCAGCTGTTGCGAGTCCTGTGGCTACCAAACGAACGGGACCCACACGATTTTCGTCGGTTCCACGAATACCGTCGCTGTAGTCATTTGAGTAATTAACGCCGATTTGAAGCAGCAGACTTACGCTAAGCGCCAGCCCTGCGTTGAGCCAGTTGATTGGGCGGCTGCTCATATGTTCGAGAGAAGTAGCGACAACCACCGGTGCCAGTGCCGCAGGAAGAGTGCGGGGACGGGCTCCTGCTATCCATTTATTCACGTATTTGACTCGATTCATCGCGGTGGTGCTTGTAATGGAACTTCTGACAGATTCTCATGCTCTCTGCCGTTCAAATGCAGCCCGCAATTTAGATCGATCAGGCTTGCCAATTGATGTTAATGGCAGGGTAATAGGAGAGAGATATTCCTTAGGAACCGCATGGCTTCCGATTGTCTCTCGCAGATAATTTTTTATCTCTTCGATCTCGATCTGCGCATCTGATGCCAAACAAAGAATCGATCCCCATTCGACACTTGCCACCGAGAAAGTCATAAACGCTTGGCTCGAATATCGTTTGTTGAGTTCGTTTTCGATAAGCGATAACGAGATTTTCTCGCCACCAGAAATTATCTGGTCATCAATTCGGCCGTGAATAAACAATTTACCGTCGCGGAATTCGCCAATATCTGAAGTAACAAACCAATCACCATCTGTGGTTTTTGCCCACGCATCATCTGACCCAAGATATGTGGAAGCTCTCATGGGACCCCTCAGCTCTATGACTCCGTGCTGGTCCACGCGAGCATCGACACCTTCGAGCGGCATGTTGTTATAGATGCATCCACCACTCATCTCTGACATTCCATATGTGGTGACAATGTTGATGTTCTTATTTATAGCAGCGGACATAAGAGGAAGTGGCGTGGCAGCTCCACCTACGAGCACCGCACGAGCCTCCTGCAAATGTTGAAGCAACGCCTCATCACCATTAAGCGCACGGTATAACTGGGTAGGGACCACTGATGTAAATTCAGCGCTCTGATAAGTGCCACCTTTGCGCAGATCCATAATGTCAGTGCCAAGTTCGAGCGCTCTTACTAAGACATTAACTCCGGCAATGTGATTAATAGGAAGAAGGAGAGACCAGCGCTGCCCTGGTTGGGCTGCAAGGAATTGATGAGCCGCGCGCGCCGAAGCAATAATCGCGCTGGCAGTGAGGGCAACTTCTTTGGCATCTCCCGTAGATCCACTAGTCGGGATAACAACGGCGATCTGGGCTGGAACGCTTTTATGGCGAGTGGGTCCAAATGCAAGAGCGGGGCCGGTTCCGTCGAGCGCTGCCCGTAGGGCTAGCTGAACCTGTGCGATTGGCCACTCAGTAGGTACATTGAGCAGTTCTCGCGGTGACGTATTTACCATAGCCCCCGTAGGCTATCGGCTTGTAGGGGATGAACGCGAAAGATAGAGATCATCGACCCCCTTTGGTAAGTGGATTGACGTAGCAAGAGAGGAATTTATTGTGAGTAAGCCATTTAAGCGTGAGCCGGGCAGTCGAACGATTCCTGCATGGTCCATAGGTGAAGGTGGGGAGTCGTTCACCGACATCACCTACGAAGTTGCTGAAGGCATCGCCAAGATCACGATCAATCGACCTGAAGTAAGAAATGCGTTTCGACCACAGACCCTCTTTGAATTACAAGATGCTTTCGCGCTTGCACGTGATGATGAGAACGTCGGCGTGATCATCTTTACTGGCGCTGGCTCAGAAGCGTTCTGCTCTGGCGGAGATATCAACGTTCGAGGCGATGATGGGTATATCGGAAGCGATGCGCTGGGCAAGAAAGGCATTGGGCGACTCAATGTCTTAGACCTCCAGATTCAAATTCGCAGACTTCCAAAGCCTGTCGTTGCAATGGTTGCAGGCTGGGCGGTAGGTGGTGGACATGTTCTGCACGTTGTCTGCGATCTGACCATCGCAGCCGAGAATGCAAAATTTGGGCAGACAGGTCCGATGGTTGGCTCATTCGATGGTGGATATGGCGCTGGCCTACTCGCTGCGCATATTGGTCAGAAAAAGGCCCGCGAAATTTGGTTCCTCTGTCGTCAATACGATGCGCAGGAAGCTCTCGATATGGGGTTAGTCAACACGGTCGTTCCAGTAGACCAACTTGAAGCCGAAACTGTTTCATGGTGTCGCGAGATGCTTCGCCACTCTCCAATGGCGCTACGTTTGCTCAAAGCTGGACTCAACGCTGCCGATGATGGACTTGCAGGCGTTCAGCAGTTAGCTGGCGATGCCACACTCCTTTTCTATCTAACAGAAGAAGGCCAAGAGGGTAGAGATGCCTTCAAGGAAAAACGAGATCCAGACTTTAATAAGTTTCCACGCAGGCCTTAATTTTCATGGTGCTTTCAGACTTTCCCAATCTGCAGATACTGCAACTACCGCTACGCAATACCTTTAGAGGAATTGATACGCGTGAAGTAGCTGTATTTCAAGGCCCTACAGGCTGGAGTGAGTTCTCACCATTTATTGAATATGACGAAAATGAATCACTCCGGTGGCTGCGAGCTGCAATAGAAGCAGCACAAACCCCATGGCCAGCTATGTACCGAGACAAGGTCGCAATAAACGCGACACTTCCCGCCGTTGATCCACGGCAGGTGGCTGGAATTCTTTCTCGTTTTAAGGGTTGCACAACAATCAAGATTAAAGTCAGTGATTTTACGCAAGGTGCAGCGCTGGTCGAAGCAACGTTAAATTTAATTCCAGATGCAAAAATCCGTTTAGATGTAAATGGACTCTGGTCTTATGACCAAGCCATATCTCATCTCACGGAGTATCACCTGAGGTTTGGAAGTGTTTTTGAGTATGTAGAACAACCAACCACCAAGGTTCTGGATCTAAAAAGACTACGGGCAGAGTCCCCGGTCAAAATCGCGGCGGACGAGTCAATTCGAAAGAATCTTGATGGTGATCTCAGTGAGATAAAGAACTTCGCCGATGTTGCCATTCTCAAGTGGCAACCGCTAGGGGGTATTGCAGCAGCACATGAGATTGCTGAGGAAGTGGGACTCCCAGTTGTCATCTCGAGCGCGCTCGATACAGGGATTGGGATTTCACATGGCTTGGCGCTAGCTGGCTCATTTCCACACTTAGATATGGCATGCGGGTTAGGAACGACATCACTCTTTGAAGAAGATATATGTGGGGAGCAGTTTCAGATCGACAATGGCTACCTGAAGATCGAAAGAGCGTTCCCAGTAGATTGTGAGAAATTTGCAGCACCTGACGATCGAGTTCAATGGTGGCACAATCGCCTTATGAAGGTCAGTGAATTGCTGTGAACGCGACAAAACTTGCTCGCTTCATAGTCCGCTCCCTGATCGAGAGCGGCGTCAGTCAGTACGTGCTTTCGCCTGGCTCGCGTAATGCCCCTTTATCTATTGCCCTTTACGAGGCTAGCCAGCTTGGGTTAATTGAGCTCTTTGTTCGTATCGATGAGCGAAGCGCAGCCTTCTTTGCACTTGGATTATCCAAGTCATCTGATAAATATGTAGCCGTTGTTTGTACCAGCGGAACCGCTCTCGCCAATTACCACCCAGCGGCGCTAGAGGCTTATCACAGCGATAACAAACTTTTAATTGTGAGCGCTGATCGCCCCGAGCGACTGCGTCGAACTGGGGCTAATCAGACAACGCTTCACTCTGGGCTTTTGGCACCTATTCCAACAATCGATACTGCCATTGAGATTGAGCTTGCCCATCATTTAAGGACTGGACCAGTTCATCTCAATCTCCAGTTCGATGAACCACTACTCGCAGATTCGCCAAGCGGCTGGCTGGATGGGATTACTCAAAAGCCTGTCACAGTTAATTCTCTCAACCGTGAGGAATTATCTGTTGACCCAAAAACGCTAATTATTGTGGGACATGACCATGCAGGAATAGATATTGATCTGGTCAACCATTTTGTCGAGAGTTCACACTTACCAGTTATTGCTGAAGACCCTCTGAGCATTCCCTCCGCGATAGCGCACGCTTCTCTTTTTCTTAGTGAGCCAAAAATTCGGAGTTATCTCAAGCCAGAGCAGATCATTATTATCGGACGAACAACTCTCTCTCGCAGTATCAATGCTCTCATTGCTGAGTGCTCGCGTCTAGCTGTAGTTGATCTGCGAACTGCATCAATCGATACGGCTCGCGTAGCCGATCGCATTCTCGTCTCCTTGCCACACATATCGACTTCGCCTGATACAGAGTGGGTAGCTGCCTGGCGCACATGTGGTGAAACACCAGTTGTGCTTCCGGAGTGGTCAGAGCAACTCGCAATCCAGACTATTGCAGAGCTGCTACCGGATGAGAGCGCTCTCTTTGTGGCTAGCAGTCGGCCTATTCGCGACATCGAAGGTTTTGCAACGCCGCGAAGTGGCCTAAAGTGCTTTGCTAACAGGGGTTTGGCGGGCATCGATGGCAATATCTCTACTGCGTTTGGTATCGCAGCCAATGTCGAGCGCAGTTACGCAATTATCGGTGACATTACATTCTTGCATGATATTTCAGCCTTAGCGGCGCCAGTTGAGGCCAACCTAACAATATTTCTTATCGACAATAATGGTGGCGGAATTTTTAATACTCTTGAACAAGCTAAGGTCGAGGGATTTGAAAAATTGTTTGGCACCCCCCACAATCTCGATTTAGGCAAAGCCATTACGGGATTCGGAGTCTCGACTCAGCGAGTTAGAGGAGTGAGCGATCTGCAGCGAGTAATTAACCATCCCCACACTGGACTCCAAGTTATTGTTGTCGAAGTTCCAGACAGGCAAGCGAATGCTGCAGGAATTAAATCATCAACTCAGAGTCTTGTGAGCGCGCTTTTAACTGGAGCCAACTTAGCCTGACTTTCGGACAACTCTTGCGCAGAATCTGAACCGGCAACAATTCCGCAGCCAGCAAAGAGTCTGATTGATTTCTGATCATCTGAGATCTGACCGCAACGAAGTGCAATTCCCATTTCGCCATCGCCACGAGCATCAATCCAGCCAACTGGCCCTGCATAGCGACCACGATTCATAGATTCGATCTCAGCAATTAAGGCGCGTGCGCTGTTGGTAGGAGTTCCGCAGACTGCAGCCGATGGATGAAGTGCAGCCGTTAAGGCAAAGATGTCGATGTGTGTCACGGAGTCATTGATGACGCCGGTGACATCAGTTGCTAAGTGCATGACATTTGGCAGGTGTAGAACAAATGGAGTTTCAGGAACATTTGTTGAGGATGCAAAAGGAGCCAGTGCATCAGCCACAGATCGAACCGCATATTCATGTTCTTCTAAATCTTTCGAGGATTTAGCGAGTGAGCCCGCCAACACCAAGTCGCGATCTTCATCACCTGTCCTGCGGATGGTTCCTGCAAGAACTCGTGAGGTGACGAGAGTTTTATTGAGGCGAACCAGCAGTTCGGGGGTGGCACCGACGAGGCCATCAACGAGGTAGAGCCATGTGGATGGGTACTCCTCCTGAAGGGCCCGCAAAAGTGAGCGCGGATCAATATCTTCCGTCGATGTAGCTACTTCGTCTCTAGCAAGGACCACCTTTTCAAGGTCCCCACGTTTAATTCGCGATACAGCCTGATCAACGCGTTCACCCCAGGCGAGATCTCCAAGGGATCCCTTGCCCCAGATAAATTCTTGGTGGCTCTGTTTACGCAGAGCTTCATGGAGCTTTGGTTGTTCATCGCCAATCCAGGTCATCCAGGACTTGTCGCCTTTTTCAACAACAATGACTTGAGGAATCACCAATATGGATGGCTCATTTTCATCGAAGGAAAATGAAGCGAAGAGAATCGGTCCAGTGCCGGAACCGTGGACGCCATTTTTTATATCAAGTTGCTTGAGTTGTTCATGCCACCAATTTTGCGCATCGACAAAGCGTTTTGGTCCTTGGACTATTGTGGAGCGATATGTGCCAAATCCAATGAAACCTTGACCGCCACGAATCCATGTTGCTGTTATAGGAAGACCGCACTCAATAGCTGTGAGCGCAGGATGTTCTCCGAGGAGTTCTGTGGTGAGCTTCATAACGCTCTTAAGCGTAGTGTCTGATTAGGAATTGCGCAGGTTGGCAGGAAGCAGGCGCCAAACTAAAGGAAGTGCTGTGCTAGCGATTGCAATTTTCAAGACTTCACCTGGAACAAATGGAGCGAATCCCTTGGAGAAGGTCCAGCTCCAACTTTGTGCCGCAACATGATGCAACCAGATAAGGCCAGCTGTGAAGATAACAACCTCTCCAGCAATCATTGTTGTAATTGATGTGCGTAGCTTGCGATCCCACGCACGGTGAGCAAGAAAGCCGGTGATCAGTGAAGCAAGGAGCATTCCAACGAGATATCCACCAGTAGCACCTGATAAACGTGCAACGCCATGGCCACCAGAAGCAAAAATTGGTGCTCCAGCTATTCCGATGACGAGATATGTTGCAAATGTTGTGAATCCAAGTGATGCGCCATAGGCGGTTCCGAGAAGAAGTGCGCCAAGTGTCTGACCCGTGACAGGGACTGGCGAACCAGGAATAGGTAGCGCAATCTGAGCCATGAGCGCCAAGAATGCGCTTCCACCTAGGACAAGTGCCGCTTGTGTAACTACTGTTGAACGTGTGAGGACAGTAGAACGCAATGTAGCTTGTGATGTGAAGGACATTTAGGCTCCCTTTAAGGATCTCAGGTTGTCAGAAAAGCCTACTCCCGAAAGAATGTACGCGTGAGTAAGTCAGCAGATCTCAATAAAAAGCCACAGGAAGTATCTGCCATGTTCGATGGGGTAGCTAAGCGCTATGACCTGATGAATGACTTGCTGAGCCTGGGTCAGACGAAGAATTGGCGCAAAGCAGCTACCGCGATTATTAAACCAACTGCTGGCATGAAGATCCTAGATCTCGCTGCAGGAACTGGTGCATCTAGCCGTCCGCTGGCAGATGCAGGCGCTGAAGTTTACCCAGTCGACTTTTCGCAAGGCATGCTTGATTCAGGTCGCAAGCGCCACCCAGATCTTCACTTCACTTTGGGCGATGCACTCAATATTCCATTTAAGGATAATGAATTTGATGTCACAACGATCTCCTTTGGACTTCGCAACACCAACGATGTTAACAAAGCACTTCATGAAGCGCTACGAGTCACAAAAGATGGCGGGCGACTTGTTGTGGTTGAATTTTCACACCCAACCAACAAAATATTTCGTACTGTGTACATGAAATATTTGATGGCCTTACTCCCAAAAATTTCTCGTAAACTTTCATCTAATCCAGATGCATATGTCTATCTAGCTGAGAGTATCCAAGCATGGCCGACTCAGAGTGAGCTTGCTAAGAAAATTGCAGCTGCAGGTTGGCAACAGACTGCGTGGAAAAATCTTACTTTTGGAATCGTCGCGATTCACAGCGCGGTTAAAGTGGGTAAATAAAAGTGGCCTTCGGTATTCCAAAGATTGACTTGGGGTTAGAGCTCTCCCTCAAGCGCGATATGAAGCGCGTAGAAGAACTCTTGCTCTCGCATATCGAGGGCGATTACCCATTGGTGATTGAAACTTCACGCCATCTCGTTCAGGCTGGCGGCAAGCGGTTACGTCCCTTGCTTGCTCTACTTGGAGCTCAGTTTGGGGATCCAAAAGCGGCGGGCATCATTGAGGCGGCTGCGGTAGTTGAACTCACCCACTTAGCTACTTTGTATCACGATGATGTTATGGATGAAGCTCCACTAAGGCGTGGGGTAGTCAGCGCAAATGAGCGCTGGGGAAATACCGTTGCAATTTTGACTGGTGATTATCTCTTTGCAAAAGCCTCGGATCTCCTTGCAGATCTAGGGCCAGAGGCTGTTCGCCTCCAGGCTAAGACATTTGAACGTCTGGTTATTGGTCAAATTAGTGAAACCCAAGGCTCTACGCCGGGGCTTTCGCTGCTCGATCACTATCTCAAAGTTGTTGCCGATAAGACTGGTTCACTGATTGCAACATCTGCTCGCCTAGGTGCGATGTTGGCTGGTGCTCCTGCTAGCGACATTGAAGCGCTCACAAAATTCGGTGAAAAGATCGGTGTAGTTTTCCAACTCGCAGATGACGTTATCGATGTTGAAAGTGAATCCACTGAATCAGGAAAAACTCCGGGAACTGATCTTCGCGAGGGCGTCCCAACCTTAGTCACGCTCTTTATTCTTACATCAGATGATCCTGCAGATGCAGAGTTGAAGAAGATTCTTTCGGCTCCAATTACCGATGAGACGGTAGTGGCACAAACGCTTGAAGCGCTACGACGCCATCCTTCTTTAGGTCTGGCTAAAGATTTGCTTAATCAGTATGCGCAGGATGCAACAAATGAAATTGCATCTCTGCCAGAGAATGCAGCTAAACGTGCCCTAATCGAGCTCTGCCAAGTTATTGTCACTAGAACGTCCTGATTTCACAAGATCAATTCCTAGGGCGAAGAGTGCTAACCAGACGATTGAAAAGCCCATCCATCGTCCACTTGTCATCTTCTCGTGGTTTTTAAATACACCGATAAGGAACTGAACTGTCGGAACAATGTATTGAAATAGACCGATGACCGAGTATGGAAGTTGGTTTACAGAGTTATTGAAAAGTAGAAGTGGTACTGCTGTCACAACACCGGCACCCATGAGAAGGAGCGTTAGATGAGTGCTGTGCCCGAATTGACCTGTTCCTTTGTTGGCTAGGTAAACCAGATATGCACCGTAAGGAATCGCCGAAAGGAAGGTTTCGAGGGCAAGACCTTCAAGAGCTCCTAGTCCTAACTTCTTTTTAGTCAGGCCGTACGAGCCCCATGATGCCGTAATTCCGAGTGCAATCCAAGGAAAGTGCCCGTAATCAATCGCTAAAACAAGAACTCCGATTGCTGCAATCCCGACTGCGAGCCACTGAAGTGGACGCATTTTCTCTTTAAGGAGCACCACACCGAATAAAACAATGACGAGTGGATTGATGTAATACCCGAGCGCACACTCAACGACATGTCCGTGGTTAACGCCCCAGACATAGATCAACCAGTTACCTGAGACAAAGATGGTAGCCAGCGTGAGTCGAATCAGGTTATGGCGAATCTTTAGCAGCGCAAAAGTCGCTCTGAATTTCTTTGAGAATAGTAAGACGACGGTGCAGAAGACCATCGTCCAAATTGCCCGGTGCGCAACGATCTCAAATGAATTGGCAGGCTTTAGTAGTGGCCAGTAGAGGGGGAATAGACCCCACATCAAGTTGGCTGCGATGGCAAACGCGATCGCGCGACCAGAATGTTTCATGCGATCAACGGTAATTAGTGAATTGGACTGAAAATTCCCAAGGATGATCTTTCACAAGGGCGATGGCATCTTGGAGATCATCGCGGCTCTTGCTTGTCACGCGGAGCTCTTCACCTTGAATCTGACTCTTAATTGACTTAGGACCTTCGTCGCGAAGCAATTTAGCGATCTTCTTCGCATCTTCAGTTTTGATTCCCTCTTTAAAGGAGCAAGAGATCTTGTAGAGCTTGCCACTGAGTTGTGGGTCAGTAGCATCCAAATGCTTGAGTGAAATTCCACGCTTTACTAACTTATCACGGAGGACTTCGAGAGCGGCCTTAGCTTTCTCTTCTGATCCGGCTTCGATATTGATCTTCTCGCCCGATTTTTCAAGGGTTGTCTCTGTGTTTTTGAAATCGAAGCGAGTATCGATTTCACGTGAGGCCTGATTGAAAGCATTATCAACTTCCATATGGTCGATCTTGGAAACTATGTCGAAACTGGAATCAGCCATTGTGCGCCTCCTGCTTTGTTATTGCTCTACGTGAAAGAAGTATGTGTCCTGCGAATCCTACGGCTAGGGCCACTATGACCCCGACATTGGCTGGTGCCCATTGTCCGGACTTTCCACCGATAGCGCTCATGAAGTAACCCTGCCAATTAAGCCATTTGGCCGATGGGTCACTGTTGGTGACAAACCCCCACCCAATAACTGTGGCCGAAATCAGAAGAAGAAGGGATCGCGTATTCCATGCCCCATAGCGCCCGAGTGGATCAAATAGATCACCCTGCACGTAATCGACCTTGCGCATAATGACATCGGCTACGAAGATCGCAGACCAGGCAGCAATCGGAACACCCAAAGTAATGAGGAATGCTTGGAATGGCGCGACGAAATTGGGGGAGTGCCAGGCAATATAGATCGTGCCAATAAGCATGATGATCGCATCGATAATCGCAGCACGGTGACGGCGATAAGGAAAGCCAATCGAGACAAGTGCGATACCAGATGAATAAAGATCCAAAATCGCTCCACCAATAAGTCCAAGGATAGCAACGATTGCAAATGGAATTAAGAACCATGTTTGCAAGATGCTTGTGAGTGCACCAACGGGATCGCCTTCGATTGCTCCTTTAAGAGTCGATGAACTCGCAGAAAGTAGTGTTCCAAAAATGACAAGAATGATGGGAACTAGTGATGAACCGAATACTGTCCAACCAATAACACTTCGGTTCGACGTATTGCGTGGCAGGTAACGACTGTAGTCGGCTGCTGAATTCACCCAACCAAGTCCGATTCCGGTAATTGCAAAGATTGTGGCACCGACAAGTCCGGCAAGTGAACCAGAGTGCCCTGCGTTAAGTGTGTGAACCTTGTGCCAATCAATCTTGCTCCATGTAAGAGCGATATATCCCAGTGTGAGCACGATTGTGATTGATGTGAGCCAGCGTTGTACCTTCATGATGGTCTGGAATCCAAGAACTCCGCCGAAGATTACAAGTCCGGCAGAGACCATGAAACCGATAACGAGCGCGAAGTTGTGGTTGATATGCCCCACTCGAACAAGCACTGTGCGCGAAGCAAGTGTGGCTAGTGCAACAAGGACGGTCTCCCAACCCACAAAGGTGAGGTACGAGAGAAAGCCCGGAAGAACATTTCCTTTGACGCCGAAAGCTGCTCGTGAAAGCGTCATTGTCGGTGCATTCGAACGCTTACCTGCGATGGAGCTAACCCCAACGAGCCCAAAAGAGCTGACGGTTCCAACGACTGCGGCGATTACGGCCTGCCAAAATGAAATATTAAAGAGATCCAGAAACAATCCGCCATAGCCCAAGGCCAAGAGCGAGACATTGGCGGCGGCCCAAGGCCAGAAGAGTGAGCGAGCTGTGCCACCACGCTGCGCCTCATCGATCACGTTGGTGCTGTTGAGTTCGATAGAATTAAGGATATTCACAGGCTCACTCTAACGGAGCGCGGTTGCGAGCCGCGTCGAAAGTGCCATATTTAATGAAACAAAGGAGTTTTACTATGAGTGATAAAGACGATCGCAAAGAGCTTATCCGCCTTCAAGAAGCGACTAACACCTCAGTCATCGCATTCGTGCTGAGTATTTTCATGCCTCTCGTTGGTTTGGTTTTGGGTATTAAAGCTCATCGCGAAATTAGAGATTCGAAGCACACACTGACGGGCCGCGCATTTGCAGTGGCTGCAATGTGGATCGGCGGAATTGGAACTGCGCTGTGGGCTGGATTGATTGCACTCATTCTTATTTGCTCAGCCGGAAACGGTCATCACGGTTTCGGACATAACCACGGAATGTTTGGTCGCGGTAATGGCCAAAACATGACACGCAATTTCAATGGATTCGGTTCCTCAAACTTTGGCAACCCAGCTAATCCCTCTGGTCCAGGTAATCCATCAGGTAGTCAAGGATTCGGTGGCGCCAACAAGTAATAGTTTTGTTCATGTTTAAGACACCTTCACGCTAACAGGTGTCAATGAAGAGGTGGTCTAATAAATGATTATGACCACCTCCTCACGTAAAACAGTTGTTGTCGTTGGCGGAGGTATCGTTGGAACGATGCATGCTCTGCTCGCCATCAAAGCCGGATATTCAGTCACGCACATTGAGCGTGATAGCCTGCCTCAATCTTCCTCTGTACGAAATTTTGGACTCATTTGGGTCAGTGGCCGTGAGGCAGGAGCCGAACTAGAAGTTGCACTTCGCGCCCGGGAACTGTGGGGCGAAATTGGTAGCGAAGCCAAGATCGGCTTCCGAGCCCAACACTCCCTCACAATTGCTGTAAATGAAGATGAATTTGCAGTGATGCACGAAGCGGCGAATATGACAGACGCATCAGCACGTGGATTTGAACTACTAACCCGCGAAGAAATTATCGCTCGCGATCCCGCGCTTCAAGGGTCCTTTGTTGGCGGATTGCTCTGCACCCAAGATGCCGCTGTAGAACCACCGCTTTTACTCGGTGGATTGAGGGAATTTCTGTCGCAAAGCCCCGATTATCAATGGCTCCCTAACTTTGAAGTTGTTGATTTTTACCATGACGAAACCGGTAATCACGTCACTGACATTCAAGGGAATAAGATTTCCGCGCAACTTATGGCTATCTGTCCTGGTGCTGCACACAAGGGCTTCCTCAGTGAGTTCTTCGAGGGCGCCGCGCTACGTAAAGTACATCTGCAAATGGGGGCGACGGCTCCATTTGCGCATCCGCTTAAGTACTCAATCGCTGATGCAGACTCTATGCGCTATTACCCTGCGTTCAAAGATCTCTCTCTGCACAAGTTAGGTGAGCAATCTGAGATAGCTGTTAGAAATAAAATGCAATTACTTATGGTTCAACGACTCGATGGCTCATTCACTATTGGTGATACCCACGATTATGTAGAACCGTTTAATTATGAGATTCAGGAAGAACCATACGTGCATCTTAAGAAGGTAATGGATTCAATCCTCGGAACTCCTAGCCCAGCAATTGTTCGGCGCTGGGATGGGGTTTACTCGCAAAGCACAAATAGTGATATCTACTTCCGAAGAGAGATTGCACCAGGTGCAGTTGTCGTGACTGGAGGTGGTGGGCGCGGCAATACCATCTCACCTGCAATGGCTGAAAAAACAATATTGGATTGGGCAAAACTATGAGCGATATTAAATTAGTAGTTCTTGATGTTGCAGGAACTACCGCCAAAGACGATGGTCTGGTTGTAAAAGCCTTTATCAACGCAATTGAGCCGCTCAATCCCAGCGCAACCGAACTTGCTTCGATGATTGACTACGTGAATGTGACCATGGGTCAACGCAAAATCGATGTTTTTATGCACCTATGCAATCAAGATTTTGCGCAGGCCAACGCTGCACACGACCGTTTTGTCGAGAGCTATAGAAATCTCGTGGCAGAAGGATTGCTCGAAGAATTCGAAGGAGTCTCGGACTTCTTTAGAGAATTGAGTGACCGAGGTGTTGGAGTTGCTCTAACAACCGGCTTTCCACGCTCAATTTTGGACTTTATTATCGAAAGCCTGGGGTGGCAGCAACTTGTGGATGTCTCGGTAGCAGCTTCAGAGGTTGTACAAGGTAGGCCTGCGCCAGACATGATTGAGCGCGCCATCGAGCTCTACAACGCTGACCGAGGAACAGACCTTGGGGCAAGCCAGATTGCGATTGCGGGTGACACCCAATCCGATATTCAGGCCGGCTTAAGCGCGCACGCAACAATTGTTGCCGGAGTAACAAGTGGCGCAAGCAGCAAGGAAGAGTTGGTTGCAGCAGGAGCTACTCATACTTTGGATTCCGTCGTCGAGCTTTTGGATCTCATTTAATCATCTCACTCGCTAAGAGTTAACCTGAAGGTCACTTTATAGACGTCCAATAGTGATCAATTATTTAGGTGCAAACGATTTGCTTCTCCCACAATCCTTGAAGGGGGACTAATGCGCAAGCACTTCATACTTGGAACTGTTGCAGCAATCGCTGTTGCAATTCTTCCTGCTGTCTCTTCAGCTCCATCATTCGCTGATGATTCAACATTTGCTACATGCACCGACCTCGCATCTTGCGGAGGAATGACTGCTCTTATTAAGGCAGCTCAAGCAGAAGGTTCATTGAACATCACAACAGTTCTTCGTAACTGGGCAGACTACGGCGATGCAATCGATTCATTCCAAGCTGCATTTGGCGTTCATATCAACGATGACAACCCAGATGGCGGATCTTCATACGAGATCAAGTCAATCCAGACAGCTCCTGAAGCAAGCGCTCCCGATGTAGTAGATATCGGAGCTTCTCACATTGCAGATGCAATGACAGGTAACAAGAGCGGCGGAAGCTTGTTCGCTCCATACAAGGTAGCAACTTGGAACGACATTCCAACAGCGTGGAAGGATCCAGCTGGATATTGGTTCGGTAACTATTCTGGTCAGATCGTGCTTGGCTATGATGCAAAGCTTAAAGTTCATCCAACAAAGATCTCAGATCTTCTCAACCCTGCTTATAAGAAGGTTGTAGGAATCGCTGGCGATCCAACAGGTGCACAAGAGGCTCTTATCACTGTCATGACAGCTTCTGTAGCTAACGGTGGATCACTCGATAACGTCCAAAAGGGTGTTGATTTCTTCCACAAGCTCAAGACAATTGGCAACCTTTCAGGTGCAAATGCTGACTCAACACATATCGCGACCGGTAACCCAAAGGTCTGGTTCGACTACTCATTCAACGCACTTGGTACACAACAAGCTGGCGCTCAGATCGGCAAGACATTTAATTACGTCAAGCCTTCTGATGCAGCAGTCATGGGTACTCCGTACATCTTCGGTGTTAGTGCAACAGCTCCACACCCAGCAGCAGCTCGCCTTTGGGTTGAGTTCTTAATGTCTGAAAACAAGGGTCACCTTGCTAAGGACCTCGCTGGTGATGAAGCAACAAACGTTGCAGCTGGAACTCTTGATGGAGCAAAGTTGTTCGCTTCACTCATGGGTGGACAGAACATCTTCACACTTGGTGGTGCGATTCCTATCGAGCAGGCTGCAATGGCAAAGAAGAAGTTGTTGGTTCCATCACCAACATCAATCTTCCAGTCAAACCCTGCTGCTGATAAGTTGACGCTCCAGATGCCAACAGTTGCACAGCAGACAACAGCAACAGCACTTCTCAAGACAGCATGGGCGAAGATCTAAGTAATTAGATTCGAACTCATGTCTCAAACTTCACTCCAGAGCACCCTCAGCCATCAAACGGCTGAGGGTGCTCTGCCTGTTGCAAAGAGAATGTTCCGGTTAGATAAATCATTTCTCGGAATACTCCCGTTCCTAGCACTGATCGGATATTTCTTTTTCTATCCATTAGCCGTTGTATTTAATGAATCGATTCATGATTCACATCATCATCTGACCGCCTCTGCTTACAAAGCTCTATTTGGCGGAGACTATCGGAACGCATTTATCGGCTCTTTTGAGCTAGCAGCTTATTCGATGGCCATATCAGCGATCATCGGCGCACTCATCTGCTGGGCCGTAGTAAAAACACAGGGCCACGCTCGCAAGCTCATTATTGCTGCTGCAGGAGTTCTCACCAGCACGGGCGGAATTCCACTGGCATTTAGCTTCATTGCAGCCTTTGGACAAGAAGGACTCGTTACCAAAATCCTGCTCAACGTATTTCACTGGGATATTTATGGTGGCGCCTTCGATATTTATAATTTTTGGGGCATTCTCCTCGTTTATTGCTTCTTCCAAGCGCCTCTCATGGTGATCATTTTTATCCCTGCGGTAGAAAACTTGAAAGTAGAGTGGCAGGAAGCCAATGAAACTTTAGGCGGCTCTCGCATTGCCTATCTCCGCTTCGTCGTGATTCCGGTGTTAGCGCCAGCGTTTATCTCGTCATGTTTGCTTCTATTCGCCAGTGGGTTCTCTGCATACGCAACCGCGGCCGCTATGTCCAACGGCACGATCCCGCTCGTCCCACTTCTTATAGGTAATCTCGTCAATGGCGAAGTCCTTGCAGATCAAGCTAACCAGGGTGATGCCCTCGCGATGGGAATGATCCTTGTTTGCGTGCTGGTCTTTGGACTTTATGCGCTTGTCATGAGAGTTTCGAGAAAGAAATGAAACGTACTTTAGGTTGGTCAGACCGCACCATTCTGATCGCAGCAGGTTTCTTTTTTATTACACCCTTTTTGGCGGCTGGTGAGTATTCACTTCGCGGATATGGCGGAAAAGGCCATACATTTGCTAACTACACCTGGATTCTCCATCAGCTTGGCTTTGGACCGGCACTCCTAACAAGTCTGCGAATCGCGGGAGTCTCAGTCCTGCTTCTTCTATTCTTGATGATCCCAACAGTCGTCTATGTCCAATTAGGTGGTCGGCGCTGGGCACGGCTTATTGAAATCCTCTGCTTACTTCCGATTGTGATACCAGTGGTCTCCTTAGCAATTGGAGCTCAGGTTGCAATGCCAAAGCGACTCCAATCCACATCCTATGAACTCTGCTTCTTCTACGTGATCATTTGTATGCCTTATGTCTATAGAACCCTCAACACTGGCCTTCAGGCAATTGCCTTACCCACATTGGTTGAAGCCTCGTCGAGTCTTGGAGCAACTCCCGTAAAGACGCTGGTTCTGGTGATCATTCCCGCGATTCGCTCGGCAACGCTAGGTGCTGCATTTATCACTTTCGCAATTTCCATGGGTGAGTACGCACTAGCAGTGCTTCTCCACTTCCACACGCTGCCTACCTGGGCGACAAACGCAGCGCAAGAGAATCTCTATGGTTCTGTGGCAATCTCAATCGGCTCTCTCTTCTCTGTGTGGTTCTTGCTTGTTCTATTTAGCTATCTGCCAGCCATCAAAGGCGCACTCCAGAATAAGAAGGTGAAGGTTACTTAATGGATATTCATGGAAGCACCGTCGAATTTCATGGCGTTACTCGTAAATTTGGGAACGTGGTTGCCCTCAACGACTTTTCGCTCAAAATTAAACCTGGTGAGCTCGTCACCTTGCTCGGACCTTCTGGTTGCGGCAAGACGACCGCTTTGCGAATCTTGGCCGGCATCGATAAAGAACATTCTGGCGTTGTAGAGATTGACGGTAAGGATATGTCCAGTATCCCTGCAAATAAGAGAAACATTGGAATGGTATTTCAGGCTTATTCACTATTCCCTAACATGACGGCGCAAGAAAATGTCGAATACGGCCTTCGTGTAAGAGGAGTGGATTCTGTTGCTCGAAGCAAGCGAGCTTCCGAACTTCTCGAACTAGTCGGACTTGCTTCTCAATCAGCTCGTCGTTCTACTCAGCTTTCTGGTGGACAACAACAGCGCGTTGCTTTAGCAAGAGCCCTTGCGATTGAGCCGAGCGTTCTCTTGCTCGATGAGCCACTTTCTGCTCTCGATGCCCAAGTGCGTTCACAACTACGCGATGAGATTCGCCGTATTCAAAAAACGATTGGGATTACAACGCTATTTGTCACACACGACCAAGAAGAAGCTATGGCTGTATCTGACCGAGTCGGTGTTATGAATAAGGGCAATTTGGATCAGATTGATTCACCAAGTCATCTGTATAACAAGCCAAAGACACCATTTGTGGCTGGCTTTGTGGGTCTCACAAATGTGGTCCCTGCCGTTGCGCAATCCAAGAACGAGGTCTTAGTACTTGACCAAGTACTTGATATTTCAGAGCACGCACCTAGCTTGGTAAAAGGTGAAGAAGTTAAGGCTCTGATTCGTCCCGAGGCGATCAGCATCGAGAAAGCCGCAAAGGGCGCTGTAGTTATCACCAAATCGTTCTTAGGGCCTATGACCAGAATTGGTATTGATGTTGGCCTTCATGACCTTATTTATGTTGAGCTCACTTCGAAGGAAGCAAAGAAGATTGATACTGGAGATCATGTTGAGGTTACGATCTCAAGTGACTCGGTTATGGTCACTCATGCCTAAGTTGGACACTCAAGTACAGCGAATCGTTCGAGATCTTCCCAATGACAAAGGTTGGCGCGATCTTAAGCGTGCAGAAGGCGAAGTACTAGAGGGCCTGGCTCCATCAGAGGATGCAGAGTCGGTACTTAGCCTGGTTCACATCTCGGATCTTCATATCTGCGATGCGCAATCTCCTGCTCGAGCTGAACTTATGGATCGATTTGCCGATCCACATCATCCGATGTCGCAGCTCATCAAATTAGTTGGCGCTTATCGCGCACAAGAAATCCTAACGACTCAAACTCTTGAGTCGATGATCCGAACAATAAATCAGATTGAGCATGGACCAGCAACAACTCGTCCAATAGATGCGGTCGTTGTCACAGGGGATGTCACGGACAACGCTCAGCGCAACGAACTCTCTTGGTATTTAGCGCTCATGGATGGCGGCATCGTGCATCCCGATAGCGGTGACTTCGGGGTTTGGGAAGGCGTAGCTTCGAACGATCCCAAGAAGTATGACCCTTCATATTGGAATCCGGAAGGAACACCAGAGGGTTGCATTGATGATTACCCACGCTCTCTCTATGGTCTACCAACAATTCCTGGCTTAACCGATGCAGTGCGCCAACCATTCACCGCAACTGGTCTGCGACATCGTTGGTTTGCAACTCATGGAAATCACGATGCGATGCTTCAGGGTACTGTGCCAGCAGCTCCGCAGCTTCTTGCAATGGCTATTGGTGATAAGCGCTTGGTGTCGTTGGCACCAGATAGCGATTTGAATGAGATTTTCAGCAAGTGGACCCAGGTAGGTCCGGCCGGCTACGCGTCTCCAGAGGGTGGTCAATTTGTTGATCAAACAAGAGATGAAAATCGGAGCTTCAACGATGCATCTGATTGGGCCAAGATTCATCTTGCATGCGACCATGATGGTCATGGCCTCAGCCATGAAAATCAAGTAGCCGGAACCAAATATTGGTTTAAGGATGTTGGAGCCGTTCGCTTGATTTCTTTGGACACAGTCAACACTCATGGTGGCTGGCAAGGTTCACTCGATGAGAGCCAATTTAATTGGCTTAAAAGTGTTCTGAGCGATCCAACCCCTCGATATATCGTTTTGCTCTCACACCATCCAGCTGCGACTCTTTTTAATGACTATGCGCCAGAAAATGGCGAGCGTCGCATCTGCCAGGATGAGCTCGTTGCCGAACTTCTCAAGCATGAGCGAGTTATCCTCTGGCTTGCTGGACATAATCACGAGCACGCGGTTGAACATATCGGTGGTAATGATCTGCGTGGCTTCTGGCATGTGCAGACAGGGTCAAATATTGATTGGCCGCAACAGGGTCGATTGGTAGAAATTCTTGAACAGAACGAACGAATCGTTATTGCAACATCAGTATTTGATCATCAAAGCCCTATTGATCTTAAGGAAGCAACGTCAGATCTATCGGACCCAGTTAATCTTGCAGGCATTTCACGCATCTTGTCTGCCAATCATTGGCAACGTCGCTCTGGTGAATTTGATCTAGAGTTGATGTCAGGAAAAATAGAAGATCGGAATCGATACCTTTGGCTCTAACAACGTACGAAGAGATTGCAGAGATCTACTCATCAGGAGTTTCTGAAGAATATCTAGGCGAAGATGTGAAGCTTGTCGAGCATATGTTGCAATGTGCAGATCTTGCGTTGGCGGAAGGCGCTGCAGATCATTTAGTTCTTGCTGCCCTACTGCATGACATCGGTCATCTACTTATTCCTGACGCGACCGAAGCACATTTTTCAGGGGTAGATGCACACCATGACGAGATAGGTTCGCATTGGGTAGAAGAGCGATTCCCAGAGAGTGTGAGTCTTCCAATTCTGTTGCATGTGGATGCGAAAAAATACTTGGTGGCTACAGATAGTGAGTATTACGAGAAGCTTTCCCAAGCAAGTAAAGAGACTTTAGCGATGCAAGGTGGAGCACTCAGCCCAGAAGAGGCTGCGGAGTTTCTGCTGATGCCTGGAGCTCAAGAAGCCGTGCAAGTTCGACTGTGGGATGATCAGGCGAAAATTCGCGGTAAGGCAACCTCACAGATCGCTGATTTTAAAGCGATTATTGAGCGATTAGCGCTGCATCAATAACCTGGGGTAATCTACGCTCGCTGCTTAACTGATAGCCCTGGCGGGTTGCCCGAGCGGCCAATGGGAGGGGACTGTAAATCCCCCGGCTCTGCCTTCGAAGGTTCAAATCCTTCACCCGCCACCAGATAGCTGATCTATATATCAAGCGTATTTATATGTAATTGTGCGACC
>CAIKCJ010000019.1 GCA_903825945.1 uncultured Actinomycetes bacterium
CTCTCACTTAACGGCTTGGCATCTGGTTATGGAGCCAAGGCGGGCGAAGGCTATGAACGCCTAGTCTCTCGCTGGCGCAAGGTAGCTGCGATGGAGCAGGCAAACTAGCTTTTAGAAACATTTTCTTTACATACTAGTAGTACTCTCTTGACTCTCACCCAGAGTTTGACTGAACAAGGAGTGCTCATGACAACGCCAACAGTAAAGATTTCGCGCGATCAACACATCTGGGCATTTAGTGCCGACATGGCTCCGGTTGTCACCGTAGACCCTGGCACCGTTCTTGAAATTGAAACCTGGGATTGCTTTACCGGACAAGTACAAAGCGAATCAGACACTCTCGATAAATTGGATCTCACTCGCATTAATAGTGCGACCGGACCAATTGCTGTAAATGGTGCGCTTCCAGGTGACTCACTCTCTGTCACATTGATTGATATTTTGCCTAACGAGCAAGGTGCGGGCATGGTGATCCCCGAGTGGGGTCAATTGATTGAGCATGCTAAATCTCCGACGACACGAATTTTTAAAGTTAAAGATGGAATTATCCGGATGAATGAGAACGTAACATTCCCTACCCGCCCAATGTTTGGCGTGATCGGTGTTGCTCCCGCAGAGGGTGAAGTTGGTACATTTCTAGCGGATCGTCATGGCGGAAATATGGATGATCACAAAAATGGAATTGGCGCCACCATTCATCTTCCTGTTTTCCAACCGGGTGGACAGCTAGCTATCGGTGATATGCACGCCTCAATGGGTGATGGCGAAATTTCGGGTACCGGTGTTGAAATTGGTGGCAAGGCGATCATCAAAGTTGATCTAATCAAAGGCAAAGCGGGTGGTTGGCCCATCACTGAAACCGCAGATGCTTGGTACACACATGGAACCACCGCGGACAGTATTGATGGCGCGCTAAAGAACGCATGTGAAGAGGCCGCCAAGCTTTTAGTTGACGAGTGGGGCTTCACTATGGAAGATGCCTATATTTTTCTCTCAGTGGCTGGTGATCTTGGAATCGCACAATATTGTCATCCATCTCCAGGATCTGTGATTGCGCGAATGCGTGTCCCAAAAATTTCTGCTGCTCCGCATCCCTTCAAGATGTAACACAATAGTTACCAATTAACTCCTGAATATCCTTGTGACGGGTCACATTGTCTGTGACACTTGACCATCGGCAACGCGGCCGTCACACCATGATATTGAAGGAGACTCGTGAGCAGTTCAGATCATAAATTGGCGAGCAATGCGATTGGTTTACGTGAAGTTGTATTCCAATCCATCTGTTCAATGGCGCCAGGCGCCGCTATCGCCGCATCGATTCCATTTGGTTCTCCACTTGCGGGCGGCGCACTTCCACTTGCCGTCCTCTTCGCCTTTATCGGTATCTTTTTTACCGCTTCGAGTATCGGACAACTAGCAAAGCACATCCCAGCAGCTGGCTCAGTGGCCACCTACAGCGCCATTGGCTTACGCCCATGGGTCGGCTACCTCGTTGGTTGGGCATATTCTGCCGTGGAAGTTCTCATCGTTCCGCTCGTGATGCTTCAACTCGGATATACCGTTGCCGGCGAATGGAACTCACATGTCAAGAGTTTCCCTATAAGTGCATGGTGGGTCTTCATGACCATCGGAACACTCCTTGTCTGCTTCTTGGTTTATCGCGGTATTCAAACTTCTGCGAAGACCGGAACAATTCTTGGCTTCATCGAGATTTCAGTCTTCACGCTCTTAGCCTTCTTCTTGATTTTTAAGGCTGGACATCACAACACGCTTTCAGTATTCACAACAGCTCACGCAAATGCCAAAGGCTTTGCAGGTTGGTCAGGAGTCATCGCTGGTTCTGTTTACACCTTGCTTGCCTTTTCTGGCTTTGAAGCTGCTGCACCAATGGCGGAAGAATCAAAAGACCCACGAAAGAATGTTCCTAAAGCAATTATGATCGCAACGCTTTGCATCGCTGCGCTTTACATCTTTACAACATATGCAGCCGATGTTGCTTATGGTCCTGATAAGTTCTCTGGATTTGCCGCATCAAATAACGGCGTTCCTTGGGATGGTCTGGCTCAAGGACTCGGA
>CAIKCJ010000020.1 GCA_903825945.1 uncultured Actinomycetes bacterium
AGCAAGGTCGGATGGCCGAGAGGCGAGGCTCAGGACTGCAAATCCTGCCACACGGGTTCAAATCCCGTTCCGACCTCCATCTTTTCTACCACCTCTTTCAGGATTCTTATCAGATTCCTATCCCACAGAGCTTGGGAACAAACTAGGCTCAATTCATGAGCATACTGGCGCTAGATATTGGCGCAACAAAGATAGCTATCGCATTATTAGATTCGCAATTGAATATTCACAAACGCGCGATTCTCGCCTCTCAAGGCACTCAAGATTTGGCCAAGGATCTCGAAGTCGCGCTCCAATCATTTATTCTTGAAGATGTCACCCACATTGGAGTAGCTGCGGCAGGACCTATTAACGTAGTGGAAGGCACTATTTCGCCAATCAACATTGCGCAATGGCGCGACTTTCCGATCGCACAATTTCTCCAAGAGATATTTCCAGGAATGACGGTGGCGCTCCTGGGCGATTGCACCGCTCTAGCTCTAGCTGAATACACCATAGGTGCTGGAGTGGGTCACCCACATATGTTGGGTGTCGTTGTTTCAACTGGCATCGGCGGAGGACTTGTGATTGATGGAGAGGTGCATCAAGGTGAATCTGGAAATGCTGCGCTCATAGGTCATCACACAATCTCATTTGATTCACCACGCATATGCGAGTGTGGACGGCGCGGCTGCCTAGAAGAATTCGCCCGAGGCCCAAAGATGGTCGAAGCTGCAATCGGGCAGGGTTGGCGTGAAGGTAACGACTTTCAAGCGCTGGCTCAAAGCGCCACCAACAACGACCCATTGGCAATCAAGGCAATTGATGATGGAGCCAGAGCTCTTGCGAGTGGGCTGATAAATGCCATGATGATTGCCGATGTTCATACCGTGGTCATTGGTGGTGGTGTCTCCTTTGCTGGAGATATTTATCTAAAGCCACTGCGCACCTACCTGCACGAGCAAGCCACATTGACTGGTTTTCTTGGCGATATCACCATCCTGGCTGCTCACTTAGGGCCAGACTCTGGCGTGATCGGTGCTGCAATTTATGCGCAAACCAATTCACACCAATTCAAGCCAATTCAAACTAATTGAAGATTTAAGATAATTCGCAAGCGTCTCAAGATAGGATCGGAAAATGAGTGATGAATCGATACGGCCTTGGGGCCGCTATGAAATCATTGACGATTCTCCAACCCACAAAGTAAAGAAAATTTGGGTATCACCTGGCCAACGGCTTTCTTACCAAAAGCATGAAAAACGAGCTGAGCACTGGTTCATTGTTCATGGCCAGGGCGAGGTCACACTCGATGGCGTTGTGCGCCGAGTCTCGGGCGGAGATAGCGTTGACGTCCCAGTTCGTGCGCTTCATCGGATAGCCAATGTAGGGTCGGAGGATCTGTTATTCATTGAGGTCCAGACGGGCACCTACTTCGGTGAAGACGACATCGTCCGTGTCGAAGATGACTTTGGTCGGGTGTAAGATTCTCTCGTTCTTAGGAAATTAAGTAACCACCGTAAGACCGAGCGCACTGCTCACTTGGACGATTGGCTCAGCGGTAGAGCACCACATTGACATTGTGGGGGTCACTGGTTCGATCCCAGTATCGTCCACCAAAGGCAGACCCATCATTGTGATTCAATAATTGTGAATAAATGATTGTGAATAAATGCGGGATCTAGCTACTTCCCGCTACTCACAGCCTTAAAGGCAAGTCGCCATCCGAGCAAAAAGAGCGACAAGAAAATCAACGCTACGCAAGTGAAGCTAAACGCCGTACCTTGCCCAGAAATTACTCGCAAGACCATTCCCACGAAGACGGTCGAAACAACCACTCCATACCCGCTTGATGGATTCTGGAAAGGCATCCGTTTCCATGTCAGCAATAACCAGCCACAGAGCAGGCCAGTGAAAAACGGCCACAGGGTCGAGATCATCCCTCCGAAAGTGATTCCATGTTTGTGAGCGTGTCGACCAATTGCAACAAAGAGTAAGACGCAGAGAAAGTCGGCGACTATGGCAAGGATTTTCTGACTCTCTTTAATTCTCATTATGTGAACCAATCATCTAGGACTTGAAAGAAGGAGACCCACAGCCAGAACGATAATCCCCAGCGCGGAGATAGCAGTCAGGGTTTTGCGAACTCGTGGCCGCTGGAGAATACGAGCAGATTTGTGTACAGCCAAGATCAGAACCGTGTACCAACTAAATGAGACGCAAGCTTGAACGCATGCCAGCACAAATATCCCCCATGCGAGTGAGAAATTCTTCGGAACAAATTGTGGAATGAATGCCACGGCGAATACGGCGGCCTTCACATTAGTGAGGTTTGTTAAAAGGCCCAATCTGTAGGCTGCAAGCTTCTCGGTCTTGGCCTTATCCGTAAGATTGAATTTTCCGTACTCATTTCGAAGTTGGAAGAGAGTCTGTATTGCTAGCCCAGTGAGAAATGCAACACCTACATATTTAAGAATCGAAAATGCGAGGTGACTCTCTGCAAATATCGCCGATAAGCCAACCGCTGAGAGGGCTCCCCAAACGATCAGGCCAGTTGAGTTTCCAAATACTGAAAAGAATGCCGCCTCACGGCCGCCCAATAGCGACTGGCGCAAGATCATTGCAACGCCTTGACCCGGGACCATCGCCAAAAAGAGAGCAGTTGCCGCAAACGCCGGAAACGCTTCGAGTAGGTGAATCAAGCAGAGGCCCGATCCAACGCATCAATATCAGCATCCTCTAGTTCTACTATCTGAACAATTTCGCGCAGTTGTTCTACTGTGCGTGCACTTGCGATTGGCGTGCTCACAGCTGGATTCGAGCGCAACCATGCAAGTGAAATGGCACTTATGGAGGAGCCATACTTTCGCGAGAGTTGATCTAGCAGCTCTATGAGAGCCCAACCTTTCTCATTTTGGTAGGAGAGCACTCCGTCAGCACGGACAGAGTCAACAGCGACTCCAGGGCGGTATTTACCGCTTAAAAATCCTTTGGCCAAACCGAAAAAAGGGATAGCGGAGATGCCGTAGGAGCGCACAACTTCCTCTTGTTCGGACTCGAAAGGATTACGTTCCACAAGGTTGTACTGATCCTGCAACGCCACATAAGCGGCGTACCCATCTCGTTTAGAAAGTTCGAGTGCATCCGCAAGCCTGGCACCAGTATGTTGAGATGCGCCGATGTAGCGAATTTTTCCTACCGATATTAGTTCCGTATAGCGCAGCAGTGTCTGCTCCATAGGAGTCTTCGCATCGTCTTCGTGAGAGTAATAGAGATCGATGTAATCCGTTTGTAGTCGGCGCAATGAATCCTCTAAAGCTGCACTGATGTTTTCCGGAGACAAGCCAGGGCGAGTCGACAATTTCGCAACTTTGGTGGCGATAACCATCTCAGAGCGATTGCCTCGCGATTTCATCCAATTGCCGATGATGGTCTCAGATTCCCCGCCCTTATTTCCTGGCTTCCATTCGGAGTAGACATCAGCCGTATCAATAAAATTTCCGCCTGCTTCAACATAGGCATCAAGTATGGCGAAGGATTGCGCCCCATCAGCAGACCAACCGAAGACATTGCCTCCCAAGCACAATGGATGAACCACTAAATCAGTTTCTGGAATTGATATTTTTTGTGTCATTGTTTTTAGCTCCATCGCCTTATGTGCTCTAGTGACTCGTTGAAAATTTCTGGTGCATCGTTATCCAAGGTAGCAACATGGTAGCTATTAAGCAGTTCCTTACGGCTTTTAAACGCACTCCCGATTTCGGCCATGATGATTTCTGTATTGGAAACAGGTAGAACATGATCATCTACGCTATGAAAAAGCAGGGTCGGCGCTTGAACTTGCCCGAGAGCAGATCGAGTCGCTTTCAATAAACGATTGAGTTGCACGACTCCCAGAGTCGGCAAAACATCGTAACCCCATTCAGTGACATCTGGGGCTTTGACGTCATCGCTGACCGATGCCAAGCCCTTTCTAAATAGCGCAATCAGGGGTGCGAATTTGATTGCGATTTGAGCAGGCAGACCCGCAATATGAATCATCGGATTGACCAGAATGATTCCTGCTAAATTATTTTTGGAGGCAACATTAAGAGTTGTTCCGCCACCCATTGAAAGACCACAGAGAAAAACCTTCGCACAGCTCTCCCCCAGGCGATCAATCTCTTGCTGCACGCGCTCTGGCCATTGCTGCCATTGGACTTTATTGAGGTCTTCCCACTGGGTGCCATGACCTGGCAGACGCGGGACGCTCACGGTGTATCCATGGGAATTCATAAAATTCGCCCAGGGACGCATGGCTGCAGGGCTTCCCGTGAATCCGTGAACAAAAACTATTCCTACATCTTTATGTTCTGTCCCCTGCACAAAGTGATCTTCTAGCCAGCCAGCCGGTGCTCCTTGAGTACTCACATACTCATTCTCTCGTTAATCATTGATCTGCGCTAGGGATTCTCACTAGTGGGGCTTAGAGTTATTTCGTGGCCCCCATGATAGATAACACCGATCTGCGTGATACGACCTTTGTCGTTGTCGACCTCGAGACGACAGGCGCAAGCCCACAAACTGGAGCAGGTATCACTGAAATCGGAGCTGTAAAGATCCGTGGTGGAGAAGTGCTTGGAGAGTTTAAATCTTTCGTGAACCCTCTAACGCCTATCCCCGCTTTCATAACAGAGCTCACCGGAATAACCGAGCTGATGTTGGCCAATGCTCCCGTCATTGATGAGGCGCTCCCCGATTTCTTTGAATTTTGCACCCCCCACAATCAGTGTGTGCTGGTGGCGCACAATGCACCTTTCGACGTTGGTTTTCTTAAGAGTGCGAGCCTTGCGATAGATCTACCCTGGCCGAACTTTGAGGTCATGGATACGGTCAAACTCGCTCGATCTTTAGTTTCGCGTGATGAAGTAACGAACTACAAATTAGGAACACTGGCCCACTACTTTGGAACGGTCGTTACACCCAATCACCGGGCGCTCGATGACGCACAAACGACTGTGGAAGTGATGCACCGGCTCTTTGAACGTGCCGGTTCGCATGGACTTTCTACCTATGGGCAATTGAAGGAACACTTACGGAAAAAGGCTAAGCGAGAACTCCCTTACGGATAGTCCCTACTTAAATCTTCATTGATTGAGTGAGTTCGATCCATCGCTCAAGAAGGTCTAGAGCCTTACCCGAATCGATTGCTTCAGAGGCCGCCTCAAAGCCTGCCTGGAATTGCTCATTCACAGATGCATCAAAATTCCCGTTATAGGCAGCTACCGTGGCTGCGGCATTGAGCAGGACCGCGTCACTAGCGGGTGATTTCTCGCCACGCAGGATTCCGAGCGTGACATTTGCGTTGTGGCGAGCATCTCCACCAGTAATCGCTGAAATCGGTGCATAGTCAATCCCTAGATCCCGGGGATCGAAACGCTCTTTCTTCAAGCCATTCGGCGAGACTTGCATGATTGTGCTGGTAGTTGTCAGCGTGATCTCGTCCAGCCCATCATCACCTCGAAATAGGAAGCCTTCGGTGCCGCGATCCAGAAGAACCTTCGCCATGAGCGGAAGCACTCGCTCCTTTGCAACACCAAGAGCCATAGCGCGAGGCTTGGCGGGGTTGGCTAACGGACCCAAAATATTGAAGACCGAGGCTTGTCCGAGCTCCTTGCGCGCCGGGGCGGCGAAGCGCATCGCGGGATGGAATTTGGGGGCGAAGCAGAACCCAATTCCCAGTTCGTCAAAGCAGGCAGCTACGGCCTGGCCATCGAGATCGATATTCACACCAAGCGCTTCTAATAGATCAGCCGCTCCCGAGGTAGAGGAAGCAGCGCGAGCACCATGCTTGATTACCTTGGCTCCCGCGGCAGCTGCGATGATCGCCGCCGTACTTGAGATATTGATGGTGTTGGCACCATCCCCGCCAGTGCCGACCGGGTCGACCGCTCTGCCAGAAATGGAGATTGGGGCGCTGTGAGTGAACATGACTTCCAGGAAGGCTTGAACTTCAGCAGGGCTCTCACCTTTGGCCTGGACCCCGAGCAGGAAGGATTTGATCTCGTCCTTGGTGGCTCGATCCTGCAAAATCTCATTCATGGCCCACAGAGCCAGATCGTGAGGCAACTCCTCTCCATCAGCGAGGATGGCGATAATTGACGCCCAGGAGGCTGCTTTTTCACTCATAGCCAGATCCTATCCACGCGTGACAAGTCTCACCCGCTATTACCCCTGACCCATACCCCTCTAAGTAGGGAAAATCGTGCGAAATCGGGAATAATCCCCCTGTGACCACACTTGATGCTCCAGCTAAAAGCAACCGCCCGAATATTGTCGCGGTTGGAACGATCGTCTGGCTCTCTTCTGAGTTAATGTTCTTCGCAGCGCTCTTCGCGATGTATTTCACGACGCGCGCGGTTCAAGGCCCAAAGATCTGGCTTGAATCCACAGGAATGTTGAACGTGAAGTTTGCTTCGATCAATACAACAGTCCTCGTTCTCTCATCAGTGACCTGTCAGTTTGGAGTTTTCGCTGCAGAGCGATTCCAAGCTCGTCGTACAGGTTCAATCTGGAAGATTTCCAAGTGGGGCATGCGCGAATGGTTTGCGCTTACATTCCTCATGGGTGCCTTCTTTATTGGTGGCCAGATTTATGAGTATGCAAACTTGGTTCGCGAAGGTCTTTCTCTCTCATCTCGTGCCTATGGCTCGATTTTCTATCTTGCAACAGGCTTCCACGGAATGCACGTAACAGGTGGCTTAATCGCGTTTTTGATCGTACTCATTCGCGTTAACAAAGCTAAGAAGTTTGGACATTCACAAGCGACAACAGCCATCGTAGTTTCGTACTACTGGCACTTTGTTGACATTGTGTGGATTGCTCTCTTCTCAACGATTTATCTGATTAAGTAGAAGCGGATCGATGACAATTATGAATATGAAGAAAAGAATGAAGAAGATTTCAGCTCTACGTCGCAAGCGC
Source organism: uncultured Actinomycetes bacterium (assembly GCA_903825945.1). GTDB lineage: Bacteria > Actinomycetota > Actinomycetes > Nanopelagicales > Nanopelagicaceae > PALSA-747. Next base: position 6,943 of record CAIKCJ010000020.1, read on the forward strand.
ATCGCTGGTCCAATCTTGGTTGTGGCTGCACTCTTCACAATCGGAACCGCTTTCGGTGTCGCATCGGCACTTCCAAGCGCGCAACAAACACCAGCAAGTGCAACCTCTCCCCTAGTCTCACAAGGCAAGGCAATCTTCTTGCGCGGCTGTTCTTCATGTCACGGTCTGAATGCCGAAGGTGGCTCTATCGCTCCAGCTCTGATTGGTGTCGGCGGAGCTGCTGTTGATTTCCAAGTTGGAACAGGCCGTATGCCAATGGCCGATATGAGCATGCAGGCTATGCAGAAGAAGCCTCTTTATGACCCTGCACAAACAGCAGCTCTAGCTGCTTATATCTCTTCACTCGCACCTGGACCTGCTTCGGTAACAAATGAGAATTTGAACTGGGAGCGCGATGGAAATATTGCGCAAGGTGGACAACTCTTTAGAACTAACTGCGCGATGTGTCACAACTTCGCAGGGCAAGGTGGTGCACTCACAAATGGAAAATATGCGCCATCACTTATGGGTGTAGAGCCAAAGTATGTCTATGAAGCTATGGTCACTGGCCCGCAGTCCATGCCTAAGTTCACAGATGCCACCATTACTCCGCAGGAAAAATTGAGCATTATCTCTTGGTTGCAAAGCGCTAATCATGAACAAAATCAAGGCGGCGCATCACTCGGCCGCGTCGGCCCTTTCACTGAAGGATTGGTCGCATGGACACTCGCTATCGGATTACTCATCGGAGTATCTACATGGCTCGCACTGAAAGCGAAATAATATGAGCACACAGATTGAACGTTTCGAAGATCCTGGCCTACCAGAGCATCTTCATCGTAAAGCTGACACAGATCCAAAGGCTGCAAAGCGAGCAGAGCAACAAGTAGCCATTCTCTTCTTGTTATCCGCTGTTGGAACTGTAGGAACGATAGCCTCCTACATCTGGGTGCACCCACAGGTTTACCTCTACATTCCAATTCTTGGTAGCACCAACGTGCAGCAGGCGTGCATTGGATTGGGCCTCACATTGGCCACCCTCACAATCGGACTTGGCGCCATTCAATGGGCGAAGAAACTGATGCCCGATGTTGAACAAGTTCAAGAACGTCACGAATTTCGTTCTTCTGATAAAGATCGTGATGATTTAACAAAGACTGTCGAAAATCGAGTCGAAGAGACTGGAATCGCACGTCGCCCACTTATTAAGCGCACACTTGGATTGGCCTTGGGTCTTGTAGGCCTCTCCCCGCTCGTCCTATTACGCGATCTAGGGCCAATGCCTGGAAAATACTTAGATACAACCGACTGGACTGCCGGAACTCGACTCATGCTCGACCCTGCAAATACTCCTATTCGCCCTGAGGATCTAGAAGTAGGAGCTGTTGCTCAAGTTCTTCCAGAGCTACCGGCTGGCACCGAGCGCACCCTTGAAAACATTGGTAAGGATGCAGTGCTTTTGATTCGGCTTCGTCCAGAAGATTTCAACCTAGATCCAGAGCGTCTTTCTTGGACCTATAACGGCATCATCGCGTTCTCAAAAATCTGTACTCACATGGGTTGCGCTGTAGCACTCTATGAGCAACAGACTCATCACCTTCTCTGCCCTTGCCACCAATCAACCTTCGATGTGACGCGTGCAGCAAAGGTGATCTTCGGACCTGCTGCTCGCCCACTTCCGCAACTTGCTATCACAGTTGACGCAAATGGATATTTGGTAGCAAAGCAACCATTCACTGTCCCAATCGGACCAAGCTTCTGGGAACGGAACTCAAAAAATGGCTGATAAGAAAACCTCACCTACAACGCGCACTGGAAAACTTGCAGCTGGTGCCGCAAATTATGCAGATGACCGCCTTGGGTCAGCCGGCTACCTGAAGAAGAATCTCAACAAGATCTTCCCTGACCACTGGTCATTCATGCTCGGCGAAGTATGTCTGTACTCATTTGTCATCTTGTTGCTCTCCGGAACATTCCTGACATTCTGGTTTGATCCATCTCAGCGAGATGTCGTCTATCAAGGTGCATACACCCCGCTTTCAGGCGTGAGCATGTCAGCTGCCTACGCATCGACACTCCATCTCTCTTTCGATGTTCGCGGCGGATTACTTATGCGCCAGATTCATCACTGGGCAGCACTTATCTTTATGGTGGCAATCGTCGTCCACCTATTCCGAGTTTTCTTCACTGGCGCTTTTCGTAAGCCACGTGAGACCAACTGGTTGATCGGTATCGGACTACTCACCTTCGGAATTATCGAAGGCTTCCTTGGATACTCACTACCTGATGATCTTCTTTCAGGTACAGGTATTCGTATTGCCGAAGCTATCTTGCAAGCCATACCTGTTGTCGGTTCATATCTTGCCTTCTTCGCCTTCGGTGGACCATTCCCTGGAACTTCATTTATTCCTCGCGTTTATATGGTGCATATTTTGCTACTGCCAGCGTTGTTCTTGGCACTTATCACCGTGCACCTCATGATGGTCTGGTACCAAAAGCACACTCAGTTCCCTGGTCCTGGCCGCAAAGAATCAAACGTCGTTGGATACCCATTGATGCCTGTTTATATGGCTAAAGCTGGCGGATTCTTTTTCATTGTCTTTGGTGTTACCGCATTCTTAGGCGCCGTCGCTTCAATCAACCCAATTTGGCTTTATGGCCCTTACACACCAGGACAGATCTCCGCAGGCTCTCAGCCTGACTGGTACATGGGTTGGCTCGACGGTCTTGTACGTATGGCTCCACCACTTGAGACACACTGGCTTGGACATACAATTTCATGGAACATCTTGCTTCCGAGCTTGGTTCTGCCAGGTTTGATCTTCGTTGGTATGACCTTCTATCCATTTATCGAAGCATGGATTTCAGGCGATCACCGCGAGCATCACCTATTGGACCGTCCACGTAACGTGCCTAACCGCACCGCCCTTGGCGCTATGTCGATCGCCTTCATGGTTATAGCCCTAGCAAACGGTGGTAACGACATTATTGCAACCCACTTCCACCTGACAATCAATGGAATCATGTGGTTCACTCGAATTGGACTATTCACAGTTCCACCGATTGTTTTCATTATTACCAAGCGCGTCTGTCTATCGCTACAGCGTGCAGACCGTGACCTTGTTCTCCACGGACGTGAAACAGGACGTTTGGTCATGTTGCCTAGCGGTGAAATGATCGAAGTCCATGAGCCAATCTCAGATGCACGCAAGTGGACACTCACTCAGCATCAACAACCCGAGGCTCTACCAGCTCCTCTCCCAGAGGAAGCACTCGTCGGTTGGAAGGGCAAGCTACGCAAGCGCATGAATGAAGCACATAACGTGCAAGTCCCTGCCGCAACTTTGAGTGAACTCAAAGAGCTTGGCGATAGCCACCACTAAGTAAGAGTGAATAGAAACCCCAGTCGATTCCATTGACTGGGGTTTTTTACTACGCCCGCACTTTGCTGCACCACAGGATCTCAAAAGATAGGATCGCGGCATGAAGATTAGATCTGCACGGATTGATGAGGTTGGCACGATCGCTGCTCTTATCAAGGAGTTGGCACTCTACGAGAAGGCTCCAGAACTTGCCGTGGCTACAGAGAACCAACTTAAGGCTGCATTCTTTAGTGAGAACCCTGCGGTCTTCTGTGACTTCATAGAGGTGGAGAGTGGAGAAATAGCCGGTTTCGCTATCTGGTTCCTCAACTACTCAACATGGACAGGGACTCATGGCATCTATCTTGAAGACCTCTACGTGCTGCCTCAATACCGTGGCTTGGGTTACGGTAAGGCACTGCTGGTGCACCTAGCCAAAATCTGCGTCCAGCGCGGTTATGATCGATTCCAATGGTGGGTTTTAGATTGGAATACCCCATCGATCGATTTCTATGAGGGGTTAGGCGCGATAGCTATGAATGAGTGGACGACTATGAGAGTTGAGGCGGATGCGCTGAGAGCTCTAGCGGTACTCTCCTGACGTACCAGGGCACGAGAAAGCCCCCGACCTCAGAGATTCTCCAATTTCGGGGGCTTTCTTAATGGTTAGTTGGGCCAGCACCTCGTACTAATGCGTACTAGTGCTTGCCCGCAGCGGAAACTTCTGGGCTCTCATACTCAAGAACGAATCCAATAACAGAGATGAAGAGCGCTCCCACACCGATTACCGTGAGCCACCAGCCGAGAACAAGTCCTAACCCGGCCGCACAGATGGATAGACCAAGTGGCAACGGCCACCATGAGTGCGGTGAATAGAAGCCAAGCTCACCAGCGGAATCTGCGATCTCGCCTTCGAGGTTATCTTCAGGAAGGACTGGCATACGGCCAGACATGTACCAAATGTAGAAACCAATCAACGATGCGAAGAACGAAGCAAGGGTGATACCCGTGATGCCCAGAGGGTCCCCTCCTACCGCCCAATAAACGACAGCCGTAATCGTATAGAAGACAGATAATCCGATAAAGAGTCTATAAGCGGTTTTCACTTAGTGGCCTTCCGTGTGGATATCTGGGTAGTGAAGATCGAATGCTGGGCGCTCTGAGCGAATGCGCGGCATCGACAAGAAGTTGTGGCGAGGAGGCGGACATGTGGTCGCCCACTCGAGGGAGGCGCCATAACCCCAAGGATCATCAACTGTGACCTTAGGAGACTTGCGGCTAATCCAAATGTTGAGCAAGAACGGCAACATTGAGAGCGCTAGCAAGAAGGAGCCAATGGTTGAGACCGTATTAAGAGTCGTAAAGCCATCAGAAGCTAGGTAATCCGCGTAGCGACGTGGCATTCCCTTAATTCCAAGCCAGTGCTGAACCAAGAAGGTCAGGTGGAAACCAAAGAAGAGAGTCCAGAAGTGGATCTTTCCTAGGCGCTCATTGAGCATATGGCCTGTCATCTTTGGCCACCAGAAGTAGAAGCCGCCGAACATCGCGAAGACTACTGTGCCAAATAGTACGTAGTGGAAGTGGGCTACGACGAAGTATGAGGCAGAAACGGCAAAGTCCATCGGCGGGCTGGCCAAAATAATTCCGGTTAAACCACCAAAGAGGAATGTAACCAAGAAACCAAGAACGAAAAGCATTGGTGTTTCAAAGGTAACAGAGCCGCGCCACATTGTTCCGATCCAGTTAAAGAACTTCACGCCCGTTGGCACACCGATCAAGAAGGTCATGAATGAGAAGAATGGAAGCAATACTTGTCCGCTAGCGAACATGTGGTGAGCCCATACTGCAACAGAGAGAGCTGCAATACCGATAGTCGCTGCAATCAAACCTTTATAACCAAAGATTGGCTTACGACTAAAGACAGGCAAGATCTCGGAGGCGATTCCAAAGAATGGCAGCGCCAAGATGTACACCTCTGGGTGTCCGAAGAACCAGAAGAGGTGCTGCCATAGCATCGCACCACCGTTAGATGGATCGAAGAGATGTGAACCAAAAATTCTGTCAGATTCCAATCCAAGCAGGGCTGCCGCCAATGGTGGGAATGCAAGAAGTACCAAGATGGAGGTAAGAAGAACGTTCCAAGTAAAGATAGACATACGGAACATGGTCATTCCTGGCGCACGCATCGTGAGAATTGTTGTCACAAAGTTAACGCCACCAAGAATTGTTCCGAGACCTGAAATTGCAAGACCGATAACCCAAAGATCTCCGCCAATACCTGGTGAGTACTGAGAGTTTGCAAGAGGAGCGTATGCGGTCCAACCGAATGAAGCAGCGCCACCCGGGCTTAGGAAACCACCGAATGCCATGAGGCCGCCGAAGAGATAAAGCCAATAGGAGAGCATGTTCAAACGTGGGAATGCAACGTCGGCCGCGCCAATTTGCAAAGGCATGATGACGTTCGCGAATCCAACAAAGAGTGGGGTCGCAAACATAAGCAGCATGAGCGTTCCGTGCATAGTGAAGATTTGGTTGTACTGCTCTGTAGACATGAACTGAAGACCAGGTCGAGCTAGCTCTGCGCGCAACATAAGCGCAAGCACGCCGGCTACAAGGAACCAGATGAAAGATGTCGAGAGGTAGAGATAACCAATTGTCTTGTGATCGGTCGACGTAACCCACTTAACGAAGAGACGACCCTTGCTTGCGCTCTTCGCTTTTGGCTGTACAAAGCCTTTTGAGGTGACGATCTGTGGTTCTGCGAATGTAGTCATTATGCAGCCGCCTTTAGTGTGTTG
>CAIKCJ010000021.1 GCA_903825945.1 uncultured Actinomycetes bacterium
ACGCTAATTCATACACCAATTCATACACCCCCCACCCTTAAGTCACTTGGAATTAATTCATACACCAGGGCTTACGGATAGGTAATGGTTTTTCAGGTTAGGCAGTAGCCCAAGATCCGGCTTATAGGGCGACTCTTCTTAGTTTTTCTCGAAAATCATTAGCGGGGTCTTCCATAGTGATGGACTTAGAGTATCCATGCCTGCTCGAGAATGGGCATTATGAATTGACTGCCGAATTGCATTCCTACTGAATCGAAATAGTAGAAAAGCGGTTGGAAGTTCAATAAGGCACGCTGAAGTAATCGCCAGTTTAAAATCCCAACCTGGATTAGAAGTAACAACATCAAACCAAGAATCAATAACTAAGAAAGTTGCCGAAACAATTGCTCCCGGGATAGCGGCTTGCCGTTTGTTCCATAGCGCCCAGCTTGTGGAGATAAGGGTTACAAGCATTGCGAAGTCATATCCAAACCAAGCTACATTCCAATGCTCAGCTCGATAAGAGGTTGGAAGGGCATTCAGAATGTAGATCATCCACCCAACCAGAGAGATGCTTGCGATAACTAAGAGAACGCTTTGAATTCGATGCCGATGCATTACATCCCTCACCATAGAACTTGATTACACACGTGATGCTAAGGGACAGGGAGCTTTTCTTGTATGCAAGGTTAGGTGTCAGCACTCATTCCAAATATTCGATTTGCTACGGTATACCCCTAGGGGTATACTCACTTCATGGCTACTAAGAAGACTGCAACACATGTACTTGCCGATGAGGTAAAAGTCACTGCGATCACCTCTCGAATCAACCGAGCCCAGGGACAACTAGGAGCGGTGGCGCGAATGCTGGAAGAAGGACGAAGTTGTGATGAGATTGTTACTCAGATGTCTGCTGTCAGTAAAGCGGTCAACACGGCGGCATTCACCTTGATCTCGGCGAGCTTGGAAGAGTGCATTATTGAAGGAAAAAGTAATCAGAAAGTCGTCTCTGAAAAACTTCAAAAACTCTTTTTAAGCCTGGCTTAAAGATGAAAAAAATTGTAGTTATAGGCGGAGTTGCAGGAGGCATGTCCTTTGCTGCACGCATGAGGCGACTTGATGAGACGGCTGAGATTACTGTTCTAGAAAAGAGTGGTTTCGTCTCTTATGCGAATTGTGGCCTTCCGTATTACATCGGAGGAGTAATCGAGCGTGAAGAGGCACTACTACTTCAGACACCTCAAAGTTTATGGAAGCGTTTTCGTATCAATGTTCGCGTGGGATCTGAAGTTCTCCGGATTGATCCGATTGCAAAGCAAGTGGATGTTGTGAATCATGCTGACGGAAACCAATACTCACTTGATTATGACTATCTTGTTTTGAGTCCTGGCGCTTCACCTATCCGCCCAAATCTTCCAGGAATCGAACGCTCGCTATCACTTCGAAACGTTGAAGATGTGAAGAGACTTTTCGAAGCCGTTGCGCACAAACCAAAGAGCGCAGTCGTTGTCGGTGGTGGATTTATCGGTGTGGAGATGGCAGAGAACCTCTGTCACCGCGGTATTCCAACCTCAATCGTGGAAGCTCAAGATCAGGTTCTCATGCCACTAGACCCTGAGATGGTGACTTTTGTCCACCAAGAGTTGGTTAGTCATGGCGTGGTCTTGTACTTGGGATCAGCTCTCTCCTCGATAACCCCACAGTCAGTCGTTCTCGCAAACGGCACTGAAATCGATGCCGAACTAGTAGTAATGGCGATCGGTGTTCGCCCTGAAGTTTCCCTTGCCAAATCAGCTGGATTAGAAATAGGTGAACGTGGGGGAGTGAAGGTTGATGAATTCAATCGCACGAGTGACCCACATATTTATGCTGTCGGAGATGCTGTCGAGAAGATAGATGCTCTCGATGGAAACGCAGCACTTGTTCCTTTGGCCAATATTGCGAATCGTCATGGCCGGGTTATCGCAGACCATATTGCAGGCAAGAAAACTCGGAGAGTTGATGCTCAAGGGACTGCAATCGTCAAGGTTTTCAATCTCACCGTTGCCACATCCGGCTGGAATGAGAAGAGACTTATTGCCGCCGATCGTTCATTCGTAGCAATTCATAACCACCCCGCATCCCATGCTAACTATTACCCAGGCGCACAAGCGATGTCGCTGAAATTGTTGATAGATCCGAGTACTCAGTTGATTTTGGGAGTGCAGGGTGTTGGAAGAGAGGGAGTTGATAAACGAATCGATGTTATAGCTACGGCTATGCGCGGAGGTATTACGGCCCCGGAACTTGCTGATTTAGAACTTGCGTACGCACCTCCTTTTGGCTCAGCAAAAGATGGGGTGAACATGTTGGGCTATATATCTGAGAACGTTCTTTCTGGGATCACACCAACTGTCCAATGGCACGAAGTCGAGGATTTTGTAGCAATGGGATACACGATTCTTGATGTCCGTAGCGTTGGAGAAGTCGAACTCGGAACGCTACCGAGCGCAATCAACATTCCGATTGATGAGATCCGTGAGCACCAGGAAGAACTTCCTGAGGGAAAGATTCTTGTTACCTGCCAAGTCGGGCAACGAGGACACGCTGCAACTCGACTATTACGCGAGATGGGGCATGACGCGGTCAATCTTGATGGCGGCTATATGACCTGGAGTAATTCACCAGCCAATAAACTAAAAACAGAAAAGGTAGGAATCTAATAATGTGTAGTAGAACAACATGCCGTAAGTGCGGAAAAGCATCATGGTCAGGCTGCGGTCAACACGTTGATCAGGTCATGCGCGGAATACCTAAGTCACAGCAATGTCAGGGTCATGCAAATGATCCTAAAGAACCCGGTCTATTTGCCCGACTTTTCGGCAAAAAGTAGGGAGCGAGTCTATGTGTAGCGCAGTTGGTTGTAGCAAGTGCGGCAAAGCAACCTGGGATGGTTGCGGTCAACATATTGAAGAGGCACTCGCACCATTTGCAGCAGATCAACGTTGTACATGCAATGACGATCTATCCTCATGGATTCCGAGTAAGTGATGAAGACAGTTGCTGGCGATCTATGGCGTGAGAAGCTCGCAGCTTGGGCCATCCCGCAAGAGATATTGGATCAAGCACCAGAGGATCCATGGATACATCCGCCGGTGATGTTTCAGATTCCAGAAACAATCGAAGATTCAATCTCACATCAGCGTGCTCGTGAGGCAGTTCCCAAGAATGGGTCAGTTCTCGATATTGGCTGCGGAGGCGGCATCGCAGCATATGCAGTGACACCACCGGCTGCGCACGTCATTGGAGTCGATCATCAGAGCGAAATGCTGGAGATGTTCAAGGAGAATGCTTCAAAACGTGGAATCACTGCAGAAGTGTTCGAGGGATTTTGGCCTGCAATAGAACAGCAAGTTCCTGTTGCTGATGTTGCAACGGCCCACCATGTCGTCTATAACGTTTCAGCAATCGAAGATTTTCTTGTGGCGATGAATTCCCATGCTAGTAAACGAGTTGTGCTTGAAATGCCTCAACGTCATCCGCTTACTACGGCCACTCCATTGTGGAAACATTTCTGGAATCTTGAACGTCCTGTAGAACCAACTCCAGAAGATCTAATCCAAGTTTTATCTCAGCTCGGCATCAAAGCGAATCTAGAGCTTTGGGGCGGGTCAATGCGAACAGAATCTGACCTTGAATCTCAAGCACATTTTTCTCGCATTCGACTCTGTCTTCCACCCTCCCGTGAGGGTGAAGTTTTGGAGTTCCTGAAAACACAACCAAAGATTGCAATTAGAAATTTAGCGACTATTTGGTGGGACATAAATTGAATTTAGGCAAGCACATATCACTTTCCCGCAAGAGGCAAGCCGATTTCTATGTTGTAATCCAATTCCTATCACTAGGTTTACTTTTATTTTTAGATTTATTTGCAATCAAAATTCATGCACGTCAATATGTACTTTTCGAAGTTCTTTGCGTCACTTTAGGAGTCCTAGTAATAGGTATTGCTGCAAAGTCACTTCAACCTTCACTACAAATTTCACCATTACCGAAAATTAACACTCCCTTGATACAGAGTGGAATCTATAAATTTGTTCGCCACCCTATGTATCTAGGGGTTATTCTCATAGGCCTCGGGATGGCGAGTTATTCCGAATCTGTTCTCGCATGGGGGCTTGAGTTCATTTTGCTCATCAACCTCAACCTAAAAGCAAGATTTGAAGACAAGCTTCTGAAGGAGATTCATCCAGAATCATGGCACTATCAGTTACACACATCCCGGATCTTCCCATGCACAGGGCAAAGTTGTAGGCAGAGCTGCGCCATCTCC
>CAIKCJ010000022.1 GCA_903825945.1 uncultured Actinomycetes bacterium
ATTCACCGATCAAATTTGATTGGAATGGGAGTGCTCCCATTGCAATTCCTCAATGGTCAAAATGCGAAGAGTCTGGGTCTCACGGGATCTGAAACTTTTGAGATCACGGGTATCGAAGCGCTCAACAGCGGTCCATCTCCAAAAACTCTCACGGTAAAAGCGGGCGAAATCACATTTGAAGCGCAACTACGTATCGATACTCCAGGTGAAGCGGATTATTACCGCCACGGTGGAATCATGCAGTATGTGCTTCGCTCCCTGCTCAACTAATTTGGCCCAGAAGAGCTTGTAATCTGCCTCGCAAAGAGCAAGCTCTGCGCGTAGAATCTGGCCATGTCTAGCCCCAAGATCTTGCCTGCAATCAAAGGGCCAGAAGATCTCAAGGTTCTCAATCACGAGCAACTTAACCTACTTGCTGGTGAGATTCGCGAATTCCTCATCGAAAAGGTTTCGAAGAGCGGCGGCCACCTCGGGCCAAATTTAGGAGTCGTTGAGTTAACCATCGCCGCCCATCGCGTCTTTGATTCGCCAAAAGATGTCATTCTCTTTGATACCGGCCATCAATCCTACGTTCACAAGATTTTGACGGGGAGGCAGGAAGGTTTTGATACCTTACGCCAACGCGGGGGATTAGCGGGATACCCCAGCCGCGTTGAGTCGATACATGATGTCATTGAGAATTCTCACGCCTCTGGAGCGCTCTCGTGGGCCGATGGAGTCGCTCGTGGATTTAGTGTGCAGGGGATTAAAAATCGATCTGTCGTCTGCGTAGTTGGCGATGGAGCACTTACCGGCGGAATGGCCTGGGAAGCGCTCAATAACATTGCAACCAATCGCGATCTTCCATTAGTAATAATCGTGAACGATAATGAACGCTCATACTCGCCTACCATCGGGGGAGTCGCGACCTATCTTTCTACGCTGCGAACAACGAGCGGTTATGAGAAATTTCTGGACTGGGGAAAGAGCGTTCTCGAGCACACTCCGGTCGTTGGCCAACCTATTTACGAAACACTCCATGGGGTCAAAAAGGGCATTAAAGATATTGTCGCCCCGCAAGGCATGTTTGAAGATCTCGGTCTCAAATACTTTGGCCCGGTCGATGGCCACAATATCGAAGCGCTGGAAAATGCCTTTACTCATGCCAAGAATTTTGGCCGTCCCGTTCTCGTGCACGTTATAACGGAGAAGGGCAAAGGACATGCGCCGGCAGTCAATGATGAAGCTGAGAAGTTTCATGCCGTTGGCAAGGTCAGTCCGCAGACCGGACTTCCACTCAAAAAGGTTGGTCCATCCTGGACCTCAGTTTTCGCAAACGAACTAGTTGCAATCGGCCACGAACGCCCCGATGTAGTCGCAATCACAGCGGCGATGCTAGGACCCACGGGACTTGATGAATTCCAATCGGAATTTCCAGATCGCACCTTCGATGTAGGAATCGCCGAACAGCATGCCACCACATCTGCTGCGGGTATGGCATTTGCAGGTTTACATCCCGTCGTTGCTATTTATTCGACCTTCCTGAATCGCGCTTTTGATCAACTTCTGCTCGATGTGGCCCTGCATAAAGCGGGAGTGACTTTTGTCTTAGATCGTGCTGGCGTCACAGGAGATGATGGTCCTTCGCACCATGGTATCTGGGATCTTGCCTTGACCGGCATAGTGCCAACCCTCCATGTTGCAGCACCTCGTGACGGAGCGACGCTGCGCGAAACGTTGCGTGAAGCGGTTGAGATTAGTGGCGCCCCTTCTTTAATTCGTTATCCAAAGGGCGCAGTGTGCGCAGATATTCCCGCATTTGAAAGGCGCGATGGAATAGATGTTCTCTATCGCGGTGAAAGC